>CABRRA010000007.1:0-83944 GCA_902473205.1 uncultured Collinsella sp. | reverse complement strand
CCCCTGCCACTAGCGGCACGTGCCCTGGCGCAAGCACGCTTCCACGTGTGTGACAACCAGCGAACAAACGGCGAAGGCCGCCTGGAGTACCATCCAGGCGGCCTTCGCCATACACGACTCAACCAGTCGCTATTTCTTATTGCGCATCTGAGCTTCCATCTGGCGCAGCAGGTCCATATCGGACTTAGGACCGCCCGTTCCCAGGCCGCCCAGGCCGCCCATGCCGCCCAGACCCATGGCATCCAGGCCGGGAATATTGGGCATGCGCATCTTTTTGCCCTTCTTACCCTTCTTGCCCTTCTTGCCGCCGGCCTGTGCCTGATTGGCCATCGTGCGCATGCGTCCCATCATCTTGTTCATCTCGCCCCACTGCTTCATAAGGCTGTTGACCTCGGTGGGGGTCACACCGGCGCCCTTGGCGATGCGGGCGCGGCGCTGGCCGTTGATGATGGAGGGACGCAGACGCTCCTCCTTGGTCATCGACATGATGATGGCCTCGTTCTTGTCGAAGATACCCTCGTCCAAATTGCCGCCCATCTGGTTGAGCGCACGCTGACCACCGGGGAGCATGCCCAGGATGCCCTTCATGCCGCCCATCTTCTTGACAGCCTTCATCTGGTCGAGCATGTCGTTCATGGTAAAGCCCTCGCGCAGCATACGCTCGGCAGCCTCGAGCTGCTCGGCGTCGGCCGCCTCCTGGGCCTTCTCGATGATGCCGACAACATCGCCCATGCCCAAGATTCGCTTGGCCATTCGGTCGGGATAGAACGGCTCCAGCGAATCGGGCTTCTCGCCCATGCTCACGAACTTGATGGGTTTACCGGTCACCTGGCGCACGGAAAGCGCGCCGCCGCCACGGGCATCGCCGTCGAGCTTGGAGATGATCACGCCGTCAAAGTCGGTGCGCTCGGCGAAGGTCGAGACGACGTTGACGATATCCTGGCCGGTCATGGCATCGACGACCATCAGCACCTGATCGGGCTTGACGGCCTTCTTGATGTCCACGGCCTCCTGCATCATCTGCTCGTCGATCTGCAGACGACCGGCGGTATCGACGATGACCACGTCGCGCAGGTGGTCGACGGCCTCCTGGATGGCGCCCTTGGCGATATCGACCGGATGCTCGCCGTCACCGCGGAAGACCGGAACGCCGATCTCTCCACCGAGCGTGGCCAGCTGGTCGGCAGCGGCGGGGCGGTAGACGTCGCACGCGGCGAGCAGCGGCGAGCGGCCCTGCTTCTTGAGCAGGTAGGCCAGCTTTACGGCCGCCGTGGTCTTACCGGAGCCCTGCAGGCCCACGAGCATGATGACATTGGGGATGCGGTTGCTAAAGACGAGCTTGCTCTCGGTGGAGCCGAGCATCTCGGTGAGCTCGTCGAGCACGATCTTGACGACGTTTTGCGCCGGCGACAGCGACTCCATGACCTCGGCGGTCATGCAGCGCTCCTTGGTCTTGGCGACGAACTCCTTGACGACCTTGAAGTTGACGTCGGCCTCGAGCAGCGCCATGCGAATGTCGCGCATTGCCGAGGTAATGTCGGCCTCGGTCAGCTTACCCTTGCCGCGCAGGCGGTCAAATGTGTCGTTGAGGCGATCGCTCAGAGAATCAAACACTAGTCACTCCTTAATTGGACTCGCCCACCAGGGCGCGGCAGAAATCTTTGGCATTGAACTCCTGCAGGTCATCGACCTGCTCGCCCACGCCCACGCGCAGGATCGGGAGCTTGAGCTTCTCGGCAACGGCCATGGCGATACCGCCCTTAGCCGTTCCGTCGAGCTTTGTCATGATAATACCGTCCAGACCCAGCGCCTCGTTAAACTCGAGCGCCTGGTTCAGACCGTTTTGGCCTGTCGCGGCATCGATCACGAGGACGACCGAGACAGGCATGGGGCCGGCGGCCATATTGGCGGCGCGCTTACGCGTCACGTTGACCACCTTGGCAAGCTCACGCATGAGTTCGGGGCTCGTGTGCAGACGGCCGGCGGTGTCGATAAGCACCAGGTCGCTGCCGCGCTTGTCGGCCTCGTCGAGCACGTCGTAGCAAACGCTTGCCGGGTCGGAGCCGCGGTCGCGCTTGATGACGGGGACGCCTGCGCGCTGGCCCCACACATCGAGTTGCTCGATGGCAGCGGCGCGGAAGGTATCGGCCGAACCGATCACGACGTTCTTGCCGCGGGCAGCCATGGCGCTCGCGATCTTGCCGACCGTGGTGGTCTTGCCGGCACCGTTAATGCCCACAAACAGCACGCAGCTCGGCGTGTCGGCGAACGGATCTCGCTCGGCGGGCACAAAATGTTGCTCGAGCTGCTCGGCCAGGGCGCGACGGAGTTGCGGGGCGGTCTTGAGGTTCTTCTTGGCCGCGGCATCGCGCAGGTCATCGGACACCTTAATCGCGACCTCGGCACCCATGTCACCCATGACGAGAGTGTCCTCTAGGTCCTCCCAAAAATCCTCGTCGACCTCGCCGCCAAAATAAAAGACCTCGTTGAGGGCCTCGCGGCTGCGCTCAAGTCCGCGCGAGAGAGCATCGAAGAATCCCATTATGCATTCACGACCTTTCCGGTTTCGCGATCGAGTTTTTGCGAGACGACGCGGCTGACGCCGTCGGCTTGCATCGAGACGCCGTAGAGGACGTCAGCGTCCTCCATAGTACGGCGCTGATGCGAGATAACCAAGAGCTGCGTATCGGAACGCAAAACATCGAGCGCGCCGATGAGCTTGGACAGGTTGGCGTCATCGAGCGCCGCCTCGACCTCGTCCAGCACATAGAACGGCACCGTACGCGTGCGATACACGGCAAAGAGCAAGGCGAGCGCCGTCAGGCTCTTCTCGCCGCCCGACATGAGCATCATCTTGGTGATGCGCTTGCCGCGCGGCTGCGCCACGACCTCGATGCCCGTCTCGGCAGGATGCTCGGGGTCGGTCATCTCCAGATGCGCCTGGCCACCCGGGAACAGCATGGCGAAGATCTCGCGGAAGTTCGCATCGACCTTCTCAAAGGTCACCAGGAAGGCCTTACGCATCTTACGGTCGATGGCCGCCGTGATCTTGGTGAGCGCCTTGCGTGCGCTCTCAAGATCGGCCAGCTGCTCCTCGATGTAATCGGCGCGGCGCTTGAGCTGCTCGTACTCCTCCATGGCAACCTGGTTCACAGGGCCCAGGTTGTTGATCTGGCGCACGAGCTGGTTGAGCTCGCGCTCGGCGGCATCGCGGTCGGTGGGCGCAGGAAGCATGAGCGCTTCCTCGAGCACCGTGGTGCCATCGGCGGTAATGGCCTTGATGGCCGCCTCTACCTGCACCTCGAGCTTGCCGCGGGAGACCTTGAACTCATTTTGCGTCGCCGTGGCGGCATCGACCCGCTCCTTGGCACGAGCAACCTCGGCCTTGGCGTCTTCGATGGTCTTCTTAAGCGAGGCCGAGTCCGCCTCCTCGAGCGAAGCCTGGTCACGCAGACGCGCGGCCCAATCCGACGCGCGCTCCAGCAGGGCCGAATAGCGCTCGTGCATGGGATCGACGCGCAGGCGCAGCAGCTCGAGCGAGCGCGAGGCCTGGCGTGTTCCGCGGATACGGCGGTCGATGCCCTCCAGACGATGCTCCAGGTCGGGCACGCGGCCCTTCAGCGAACGCAGACGCTCGCTCGTCTGGGCCAGGCGCACCTTGGCATCGGCGAGCTTGCCGGCTGCCTCGGAATCGTCACGACGCACGCGATCGAGCTCGTCGTTGGCTTCGGCAATCTGGAGACCCAGGTCGCTTGCCTGCGCACGGGCCTCGTCGCGCGAACGGGTGAGCTCGTCAACGCGCGGGCGCGCAGCGCGAACGGCCTCGGCGGCCTGTTCGCGGCGCTTGGAGATGCGCACGCGCTCAACCTCGGCATTGTTGGCGCTTTGCTCCAGGCGGCCGATCTCGGAGAGCAGCGAGCGGCGCTCGCCCTCAAGACGGGCGATCTCACCGGCGGCATCGCCCTCGGCGGCACGCGCCTCCTCGACGGCCGCATTGGCCTCGACGACCCGATCCGACACATGCTCAAACACGGCAGCAAGATCGGGCTCCAGGCCCTCCAGCTCACGAATTCGACGCTTGCGCTCCAGGGCACCCGAAGCCTCGCCGGCATCGAGCCCCACGCGCACCAGGCCGCCACAGCTCACGCGGGCGCCATCGGGCGTCACATAGGTCACGCCGTCAACGACTGGTGCCGCCAGCGCGGCAGCCAAGTCATCGACCACGTAATAGCCGCCGAGCAGGGCCTCGACAACCGAGCCATACCCGGAACGCACGGACAGACGGTCGACCAAACGAGAACCGGCAGCGCCCTCGGCGGCAGCAGAGCCGCTCACGCCGCGCGCCATCAGCAGCGCCTCGCCCGAGGCCTTCTTTTGGTCCAGAGCCGCACGACCGGCACGCTCAAGCGTGGCGGCGTCATCAAACAGCAAGGCATCGATATCGCCGGCAAGCAGCTGCTCGACCAGGCCTTCGAGTTCGCGCGGAGCTTCGAGCACATCACCCAGGCGACCCGTTACGTCATCGCCCAACGCCCCCACCAGTCGGCTCACGAGCGGCGAGCTGTCAGCCATGCGGGCATCGAGTTTCTTTTGGCTGGCAAGCTCCGAGCGCACCTCGGACAGCTTGTTGCGCGCCTCGCTCTCGCGGGCACGTAAGTCCTTAAGCGCCGCACGCGCGACCTCGGTTGCCTCGCGCGCATCGACCTGAGCTTGGCGAGCCTGATCGAGTGCGCCGTCAAGCTCCTCAGCGCGGCCGCGACGGCTCTCGAGCGAGGCCGTGACCTCCTCGAGCTGCTCGTCGATCTGCTCCAGGCGCGATGCGTACATGTTGTCCTCAACCTCGGCATTGCTCAGCGAGTCCTTCACCTTGGCGAGCTCGAGCGCGGCGTTATCGGCCACACGCTGCACGTCGCGCTGCTCGCGCGTGAGCTGCGAAATCTGATTGTCGAGCGCCACGCGACGCTCGTGGAGCGCAGCGGCGGCAGGACCGGCGGCGTCAACGTCCTCCTGGGCCTGCATGTGCGCGCCGGTCACTTCCTCGAGCTGGGCGCGCGCATCCTCGAGCTCCTCGACCACGCGACGGCGCTGATGCTCAGAACCCGAGATCTGCCCACGCATGTCGGACAGGCGCGACACCATGTTGTGACCCTTTTCCTCGAGCAGGCGCATATCGGAGTTAATGCGGCCGACCACATCTTGCATATGGCGGCGCTGCTCGCCCAGGTCGCCCACAAACAGGCCTTTTTCCTCGAGCATGACCTGAAGCTTCTCGAGCTCGCGCTCTTTCTCGCCCAAGCGGTACTGCGCAAGCTCAAGCTCGGCCGCACCCTCCTTGGAGCGGCTCTCCAGATCGTTCCACTGCGATTGCAGCGAACGAAGCTCGTCGACGGCCAGCACCTGCGTAAGCTCGTTCGCGCGCGAGGACAGCTCTTTGTACTTGCGTGCGCGATCGACCTGGCGCTCCAGTGGGCGCAGCTGACGGGCGATTTCCTTATTGATGTCGCGGGCACGGGTCAGGTGCTCATCCATCGACTTGATCTTTTTGAGCGCACGCTCTTTGCGACGCTTGTGCTTGGAAATACCGGCGGCTTCCTCGATGAGGGCGCGGCGCTCCTCGGGGCGGCTCTGCAAAATGGCGTCGAGCTTGCCCTGGCTGATGATGGAATGCGTATCCTTGCCCAGGCCCGAATCGTGCAGGATGTCCTGAATGTCCATCAGGCGGCACGGACTCGAGTTGATGAGGTACTCGCTCTCGCCCGAGCGATACATACGACGGGTGATGGCGACTTCATCAAAGTCGACGGGCAGCATATGGTCCGAGTTATCGAGCACCAGTGTGACCTCGGCCACACCCACCGGCTTGCGCGCCGACGAGCCCGAGAAGATGACGTCCTCCATGGCCTGGCCGCGCAGCTGTTTGGCGCTCTGCTCGCCCAGGACCCACAGGATGGAGTCGGAGATGTTCGATTTTCCCGAGCCGTTGGGACCGACGATGACGGTCAGGCCCGGCTCAAATGACATATGGGCGCGGTCGGCAAACGACTTGAACCCTTTGAGCGTGAGGGACTTGAGATACACGGTTCCTCGCTTAAACAGGCTTCTTGTTGAGAATCACGCCGTTGGTGGTATAGCCCATGCGGTCGAGCGCCTCGAGCGCAGCGGCTCCCTCGGCCTCCTTCTTGGAGGAACCAGTGCCGCGGCCTTGACGAATACCGTCGATGAGCACCACAGCGGTAAAGGTGGGCGCATGTGCGGGGCCCTCGGAGCCGACCAGCTTATACGCGGGAGGCTCGTGGCCGTCTGCCTGCACGCACTCCTGCAAGAACGACTTGGGGTTCGCGGGGTGCTCGGCACGCTCGGTGGCCAGGTGCGGCTTAAGCGTACGGTGGATGAACTCCGCCGCCGCATCCCAACCGGCATCCAGATACAACGCGCCCACGAGCGACTCGTAAACGTTCTCAAGCGCCGAGTGCAGGCCGCGCGCGCCGGTACCGGTCTCGGAGGCGCCAAAGATGATGATGTCGTCGATACCCAGCTCGTGCGACACCTCGGACAGCGTGGCGCCCGAGACAAGGGACACCTTCAGGCGTGTGAGCTTGCCCTCGTCAAACTCGGGATAGGACTCAAAGAGCGAACGGGCCACCACGGCGCCCAAAATGGAATCGCCCAAAAATTCAAGGCGCTCATAGCTGGCAGAGACCGGCAGGCCCTCGACGGCCGAGGGATGCGTGAGCGCCGCGCGCAGCAGCACCTTGTTATTGAACTCATGGCCCAGAATCTCCTGGGCGCGCGTGAGTCGTTCAGACAAAGCCAAGACTTAGGCCTCCTTGGCGTTTTCGATCGCGTCGACGGCGTCGGCGACAGAGTTGAGCGACAGCAGGGTCTCGTCATCGATTTCGAGGTCGAACTCGTCCTCGATGGCCGTCACCAGCTGCAGACGCTCGAGCGAATCGGCATCGAGATCGTCAAAAGTGGTCTCGTCGCTAATGTCGGCGACATCGACGCCCAGCACGTCAGCGGCGATTTCGGCGATCTTATCGAAGATTTCGGAGCGGTCCATAGCGCTTCCTCTCGTATGTCATGGAACACAACACAACACGGCAATCGGAGCCGCGTTGCAATACGGCTCCGATTCTACCCCACACGGTACAGGTTGAGCCACGTAACGGGGCTCTTACAAAACGATACCGTCCATGGAATTGGCAACGTCCTGGACAAGCCCGGCACGTACGGCCTGGGCCGCGGCAAGCGTACCGTTCTTGACGGCCTCGACCGACGTGGCGCCGTGGCCGATCAACACGACACCGCGCAGGCCCAGCAGAATCGCGCCGCCCTTGGCGTCGCCCGAAAGCTTGGCCTTAATCTCACGCATCTGCTTTTTGATGAGCAGCGCGGCGATCTTGGTGCCGAGCGAGGACATAAAGGCACCCTTGAGCTCCTGCAGCAAAAACTTGGCAGCACCCTCGGTGGCCTTGAGCGCGATGTTGCCCGACATGCCGTCGGCGACCACGACGTCAAAATTGCCCGACGTAAGGTCGGTGCCCTCACAGTTGCCCACAAAGCCGGGAACCGCGGTCTTCATGGCCGGGAAGCACGACTTGGTAAAGTTGGAGCCCTTCTCGTCCTCGGTGCCGTTGGCAAGCAGGCCCACGCGGGGATGCTCAATGCCCAAAACCACCCGAGCATAGGCAGAGCCCATCTGGGCGAAACGCACCATGTCGTCCACCGTGACATCGGGATTGGCGCCCATATCGCACAGCACCGTCAGGCCGCCGGCGCGATTGGGCAGTGCGTTGGTCAAGCACGGACGGACCGGCTGCTTCTTGCCCTCCGCCAAATACCTAAACGGCGTGACGTACGCCGTGGCGGCAGCGGTCATGGCACCGGTCGAGCCGGCCGAGAAAAACGCGTCCGCATTGCTCTTCTTAATGGCACGGCACGCAAGCACGATCGAGGACTTGCGCTTGGTCATCACGGCGCGGATAGGATCGTCCTCCATGCTGATGACGTCGGGGGCCTCCAAGGCCTCCACGCGGGCATGCGCTGCGGCAAAGGGGTTGACGATTTCGGCGGGACCGACGGCCAAAATCTCGATCTCGGAATCTGCCTCGAGCGCAGCCTCGATACCGTCGAGG
This sequence comes from uncultured Collinsella sp., assembly GCA_902473205.1. Taxonomy (GTDB): domain Bacteria; phylum Actinomycetota; class Coriobacteriia; order Coriobacteriales; family Coriobacteriaceae; genus Collinsella. Next base: position 75,809 of record CABRRA010000007.1, on the reverse strand, counting down.
ACAACCTGGGGCCTCTCGTCTCCGCCCACAACGTCTACACAAACGCGAACGTTACTCATTTCATATGCTCCTTATACAAAAATGGCCGACTCATTGAGCCGGCCATTGTGGTTCCAGTTGGAACGGCATCGTATCCAGAGTATACAGTTACTCGGTAACGATAACCTCGCGGTCCTTGTAGAAACCGCAGCTGGGGCACACGTGGTGCGGGAGCTTAACAGCGCCGCAACGGGGGCACGTGGACTGAGCCGCAGCCGAGATCTTCATGTTGGCGGAACGACGGGTATGGGTGCGGATACGACCCTGCTTTTGTTTAGGTACGGGCATAGTGACCTTCCTTATGAACTATCCAGTGTGGCGATTACGCGCAAGTAGCGATTTTACCACAGTTTTACTCGTCAAGCTTGAGATTCTTCAATGCTGCAAATGGATTTTCCGTGGCAGCGGCCCATTCGGCCTCCGCCTTGGCGGCGCACTCACATTGCTCGACGTTGAGATTGTTGCCGCAGGTGGGGCAAAGGCCGCGGCAATCGGGCTTGCACAGGACAACGAACGGCGTGTCCATGACGACCGCGTCGTTGATGGGCTCACCCAGATCGACGATGCGATCCTCGCCCAGCAACTCGTAGCCGTCTTCGTAGGCCTCGGGGTCCTCGGGCTCCTCAAAGAGGTAGAACTCCTCGATCTCGCCTGCGATATCAAACGAGGCGGGCTCCAGGCAGCGATCGCACTCGCCGGTGGCGTGAGCGCGGACCATGCCCGAAAGCAGAACACCGGTACCGGCGTTGGTAAAGACCACGTCGTAAGCAATGCCGTCCTGCAGCTGGTACTCCTTCTCGCCCACCGTGTAGGTGGCGACATCGACCTTGCCGGTCAGCGGGTATGAGTCTCCGGGAAACTCGAGCTGCTCGGAAAGATCGACGGTTACGCTCGGGAACTCGGCCATTACCACTGACCGTTCTGCTGAGCGGCGCCCTCGTTGAGCTGCTGACGGCAACGGGTGACGGTGCCGGTCAGGCTCTTAAGGTTCTCCTCGAGGTGCGTAAAGACCTGCTCGGCGTAATCCTCGGCGGCATAGCGCGTCTCGCGCTCGTACTGCTGGGCACGGTCGCGGATGTCGTCGGCCTGCTGCTGTGCCAAGCGGACAATTTCCTGCTCACCGGCAATGGTGAGCGCCTGCTGCTGAGCATCGGCAATGATGGAATCGGCCTGAGCGGCGGCGGAGGCCATAAGCTCCTCGCGCTCTTTGAGGATACGGCGGGACTTCTGCCACTCCTCGGGATAGCTCATGCGGATCTCATCGAGGATGTTAAAGAAGACGTCGGCGTCGATAACCTTCATCTGGGCGTTCTTGCCGAACGGCGTCTTAGCCTCTTCGATGAGCCCCTCGAGCTCGTCGACAAGACTCACGATCCTGTCGCCAGGAAAATTCTCGCCCGGCATCCGGTCTCCTTTCATAGGTAACATATCATCGTGTTAGTTTACCACATGCCACCAGGCAATAAAAAACGTCACGAAAAGCGATGTTTGAGTGCTTCGACCACGTTGGGCGGCACAAACGTCGACACGTCGCTGCCAAGCGACGCGATCTGACGCACCACCGAACTCGAGATATAGCCGTACTGCGGAGCACTCATGACAAAGATGGACTCCAGCTCGCTATCCAGGCGATAGTTGAGGTCGGCCTGCTGCAACTCGTACTCAAAGTCGGTCATGGCGCGCAGACCCTTAACGACGGCACCCGCCCTCTGTTCACGTGCAAAGTCGACCAGCAGGCCGGTGAAGGGCAGTACCTCGACGCCGTCCAAATCACCGAGGGCCTCGCGGGCCAGCGCCACGCGCTCGTCGAGCATAAAGGTGGTACCCACGCCGTTTTTACCCTGCGATTCGGCCACGGCGACGATCACGCTGGGAAAGATACGGCGAGCTCGGCGGATCACGTCGATATGGCCAAAGGTGATGGGATCGAAGGTGCCCGGGACGATTACGCGGTTGATGGTGTCATTCATGGGTGTCCTCCGAAGGCACATCCTCGTCATTTTCGTTCTCGTCAGCATGGCCGTTCTCGTCCTCGGCCACCCAGCGCAGCAAGTCAACCGAGGTAATGCCGTAGCGCTTCTCTCGCACGGTCTTAAAACAAGCCGGATGAGCACCTGCATCGGCTGCAGCATGCTCAAAAAGGGCAAAGGCCCCGGGCGCCAGCAGTCCCTGCTGGGAAAGATTTTGCAGCAGCTCCTCGACCGGCTCGGCGCCAAAGGCATAGGGCGGGTCGAGCAAGATCAGGCCAAAGGGACCACCCGGCACACGACCGCGCGAGGCGCTCGCCAACACATCACCGGTAACGACACGCCAACGCGAGCGGTCGCGGCACAGCGACTCGATATTCTTGGTGATCAGACGGGCGGCATTGCGATCGATCTCGAACGTGGTGAGCGAGCGGGCGCCACGCGAGAGCATCTCGATTCCCAGGGCGCCGGAGCCGCCAAAGGCGTCCAGCACGCGGACCTCGTCCAGATCGAAGTCGAACGCCGACATGACCATGGACGCGCATGCCTCGCGCACGCGATCGGTCGTGGGACGGGTGACATCGCGCCCACGCGGCTCTTCGATCTTGCGGCCGCGCCATTCACCGCCGATGATTCTCATCCTCCGCTGACCTCCTTAAAGATATGTCGATAACGCATGGCGACCGCGTCGCGCAAGGGGCGCGTCGCCACAGAGTCAAGGTTGCAAGCATACCGCAAGAGCTCGACCGCGTCCAAATGGGCCCATTCGATAAGATCCTCGTCGGCGTCCAGGTCCACAAAGCGCAGGGTCACGCCGCCGTGCTGGCGGTAGCCCAGAATCTCGCCCTCGTGGCGCAGGCGCAGGTCCATCTGGGCGAGCGCAAAGCCGTCCGAGGTCTTTTCGAGCGACTGGAGACGGTCTTGCGCCGCCGAGGCGCCGCCATTGCCCTTGGAGTGCGTCATGACCAGGCAGGTGCCCGACACGCTGCCGCGGCCCACGCGACCGCGCAGCTGGTGCAGGGCCGCCAAGCCAAAGCGTTCACCGTTCTCGATGACCATGACGGTGGCGTTGGGCACGTCGACGCCCACCTCGACCACCGTGGTCGATACGAGCACATCGATCTCGCCACGCTTGAAGGCATCGATCACGCGGTCCTTCTCCCCCGCCGGCATGCGGCCGTGAAGGCGCTCGATGGTAAGTCCCGGCAACGCTAGGCGAAGGCGGTCGAGCTCGGTTGCCGTATCGTGCAGCGGCACGGGGACGGTCACGCGGCCCTCGTCGTCGCGGGCGATACCGGGCACGTCTTCCAGCTCATCGGCCGAGTCACTCGGCTCCACGAGCGGGCAAATCACGTAGGCCTGCTGGCCCTTTTCGTGCGCCTCGCGAATGGCGCCGTAGGCAAGGTCGCGGCTCGACTCGGTGAGCACGCGCGTCGTAACGCCCGCCCCCGGAACAGGCCGATGGCGGATGATGCTCGTGTCCAGGTCGCCGTAGACCGAGAGCGCCAACGTGCGCGGGATCGGCGTGGCCGTCATAACGAGCAGGTCGGCACCCGGGCCCTTGGCACGCAGGGCATTGCGCTGGCCCACACCAAAGCGGTGCTGCTCGTCGATGACGACAAGCGAAAGATGCTTAAACGCCACGTCATCCGAAAGGACCGCGTGAGTGCCAAAGAGGACGTCGAGCTCGCCCGATTCCAACTGCGCATGGATCCGCTCGCGCTCGGCCGCCGGCGTGGCACCCGTCAGGAGCGCCCAGGACATGCCGGCCTGCGAGAGCAAGGGGCCGGTCTTATCGGCATATTGGCGCGCCAGCACGCCCGTAGGCGCCATAACGCAGGACTGAGTACCCGAATCGGCCGAGACAGCCAGCGCGCAGGCGGCGACGGCCGTCTTGCCGGTACCGACGTCGCCCAGCAGCAGGCGGTTCATCACGCGCCTGCCATCGCACATGTCGTGCAGGATGTCTTGGAATGCGGCCTCCTGCTCGTCGCTCAGCGAAAACGGCAGGGCTTCCCTGAGCGCTGCCAGGTGCTCGCCCGCGGCATGTGTATAAGGCGCTACGTCGACCATACTGCCATCGTTGCGCAGGCGAAGCGCGAGCTGCAAGCAGAGACACTCCTCGTAGGCAAGACGCCGCCGCGCGATGTCGCGCTCGGCCTTGCTCGAGGGAAAGTGGATTGAGCGCAGCGCGCGGGCATTGCTCATCAATCGGCGCTTAACGCGCAGGCGTGCAGGAATCGGATCGAAGGGATTGCCGACAACCTCGAGCGCGCCGCTAACGATGCGGCGCATCCACGCCTGGCTCACGCCATCGCTCACGTAATGGACCGGCAGAATGGTGCCCGCGGCACGCCCGCCCTCGAGCTTTTCGAAATGCGGAGAGGCCATCTGCTTAAAGCCGTAGGCAAACTCGACTTTACCCATCACGGCCAGGCGGTCGCCCTGCTTAAACTGCTGGGCAATCCAGGGCTGGCGGAAAAAGGCGACTTGCAGCACGCCCGTCTCGTCCACCAGCGAGACCTCGGTCACCTGCATACGCGGGCGGGGCTGCTTTTGGACGACACGATCGACCGTGGCGACAATCGTGCACACGGTCCCGATGGGCGCCATCTCGATGGACCAGGAGCGCGTGAAGTCGAGATATCGGTGAGGGATATGGAGAAGGAGGTCCCCCACCGTCTGAATTCCCAGACGGCGAAGGGCCTCCTCACGTTTACCCGAAACATATTTGAGTCGCGCGATATCCTCGTCGAGCGCATTGCTCTGGGCAAAGCGCTCCGAGACGCGCGGCACGGAGCACAGCTCGGACATGGGCAGATGCCTACTCGATCGAGAAGATCACGGGATAGAGCGGCTGCTCGCCGCGATGGGCGTCGATCTCCAAGTCGGGCTGAGCCTCCTCGATGGCGTCGACGATCTCCTGGAAGGCCTCATCGGACAGCTCCTCACCGGCCAGAATCGTCAGCGCGTCGCCCTCCTCTTCCTCCTGCATGCGGTTGATGCAGTCGAGCGTGACCTGCTTCACGTCGGAGCCGACCACGTCGATGGAGCCGGCAATGATACCCATGACATCACCGGAGTGAATCGGAGAGCCGTCAGAGGCGCTGGAATCGCGCACGGCACGAGTGACCTCGCCATCGCGAACCTCGCTGATGGCGTCGACCATGGCGGCAACAGCATCCTCGAGCTCGGAATCGGGCAGGACCGCGAACAGCGCGGAGAACGCCTGCGGGACGGTCTTGGTGGGAACGACGGCGACCTTCTTGTCGGTGCAGGCAGAGGCTGCGGCCTCGGCAGCCATGCGAATGTTGCCGTTATTGGGCAGGATGATGACCGAGGTCGCGTTGACCTGGTCCACCGCGCCCAGCAGGTCGGCGGTCGAGGGGTTCATGGTCTGGCCACCCGAGACGATCACGTCAACGCCGAGGGACTTGAGGATGTCGGCCTCACCGGAACCGGCGGCAACGGCGACAAAGCCCAGCGCCTTGGCGGGCTCGGCGGCCTTCTCCTGGTCCTCATGAATCTTGGCGGTACGGTCGTGGGCCTCCATCTCCATGTTGTGGATAAAGACCTCGTAGATCTGACCGAGCTGCAGCATGTGCTCGAGCACCAGGTTGGGCGTGTTGGAGTGCACATGGATCTTGTAATCGGGGTAGGCACCCACGAGCAGCTCGCAGTCGCCCATGGAGCCCAGGAACTTAAGGCACTCGTCCTCGTCAAACGGGGCGTCGGCCTTAAAGAGGAACTCGTTGCAGTAGCGGAACTCCGAGCCCTCCCAATCGTCGTTAGCCTCGATCTCAACGCGACCGAGAGCCGCGTCGCGGGCAGAACCGGCGGAATCAAACGTGGCGGAGAAATCCTCGACAACGGTGCTGCGGCCAAGCGCGGCGGCAACAAAGTTCTCCAGGAAGATGGCAAAGCCAAAGGCGCCGGAGTCGACCACGCCGTTCTCCTTCAGAACGGGCAGCAGGTCGGGCGTGCGGGCAACGGACTGGTAGGCCTCGACGACGATGACATCGAGCGCGTCCTCGGCCGAGAACTTCTTCTTTTCGCACTCATCGGCCTTGGTCGAGACATCGCGAAGCACCGTGAGGATCGTGCCCTCGATGGGCTTGCGAACGGCCTGAAAGGCGACCTTGACGGCGCGACGGAAAGCGAAGGCGATGTTGGCGGACGTAATGGGCTCGTCGACAGAGACGAGACCCTCGGCCACGCCGCGCAGGATCTGCGAGGTGATGACGCCGGAGTTGCCGCGGGCACCCATCAGGGAGCCGTGGGTGATGGCGCCGGCGATGGCCTCCATATCGGCATCGGCGGGAAGGGCGGAGAGCTCCTTGGTCACCGAGGCGAGCGTGAGCGACATGTTGGTGCCGGTGTCGCCGTCGGGTACGGGGAAGACGTTGAGCTTGTTGATCTCCTCGGCCTTGTCGGAAACGGCAGCCGCAGCGATCGGAAAACAGGTGCGAATGGTCTTTGCAATCATGGGTATTTGAATCTCCGTTTTCGGATGCTAGTTCAGACGGCTCTTGAGCGCGTCGATGTGGATGCCGATCTTAAGGCTGGCGGGATCGATCTGGGCAATCTCCTGCAGGGTGAAGGCAACAGAGCTCGAAAGATTGTGGCAGACGGACTTCATGTTGACGCCGTTCTCGAGCACGACGTGAAGATCGACCGTAAGGCCGTTCTCGTCGGCGGAGACAAGCACGCCCTTGCGGAGGCGCTGACCGGCAAGCAGGCGCACGCTCTCGGCGCCCTGGAGCTGTTCGGCCATACCGACGACGCCATAGCACGTCATCGCGGCATAACCGGCAATATCGGCAATAACGTCGTTCGAGACGCTCAGGCTGCCGTTAATGGTCTCAGACACAAGAATCTCCTTATCTGGTGCTCACGGCACCATCTCGTGGGAGCAATCATTCCAATAGTTTACAACGAGTGCGCCATGTTGAGGTGGCGGGGTTCGCGATTACATCCTCGACACGAAATGTTGATACGGTAACGTTCGCCACAGGCGATCGCGGCATGAAAAAACCCGCCGCATAAGCGACGGGTTTTACAACCTGGCTCCCCGGGTAGGACTCGAACCTACAACAGCGCGGTTAACAGCCGCGTGCTCTACCATTGAGCTACCGAGGAATTAAAAAGCCCAGCGGAATGGGCTGAGAAATTCTGGCTCCCCGGGTAGGACTCGAACCTACAACAGCGCGGTTAACAGCCGCGTGCTCTACCATTGAGCTACCGAGGAATAGGTGTGTGCTCTCAAGCAACGAAGTTTATTATACGGACGAATCAGCTTAGGGCAAGAACTTTTTTGAGAATTTTTCCGACTAGTCATTGCGGACGTCCCCAATGACTGCATGAAAGCGCCCCCAAACGGATGTGCTTGAGGGCGCTTCTTGCTTGACTAGCTTTCGATGTAGTCCTTGAGCTTGCTGGAACGGCTCGGGTGGCGGAGCTTGGCCAGGGTCTTGGACTCGATCTGGCGGATACGCTCGCGCGTGACGCCAAACTCGCGACCGACTTCCTCGAGCGTGCGGGGATGTCCGTCGACAAGGCCAAAGCGCAGCTCGATAACCTTGCGCTCACGATCGGCAAGCGAGTCGAGCACCTGGGTGAGCTGCTCCTGCAGCATGGAGAAGCTGGCGGCATCGGGCGGGACGATAGCCTGGGAGTCCTCGATGAAGTCGCCCAGCTGGGAATCCTCTTCCTCGCCGATAGGGGTCTCAAGCGACACGGGCTCCTGCGAAATCTTCTGGATCTCGCGGACGCGGTCGGCACTCATGTCCATCTCGGCACCGATCTCCTCGGGGGTCGGGTCGCGACCCAGGTCCTGGAGAAGCTGGCGCTGCACGCGGACGAGTTTGTTGATGGTCTCGACCATGTGCACGGGAATACGGATAGTACGGGCCTGGTCGGCGATAGCACGCGTGATGGCCTGGCGGATCCACCACGTGGCGTACGTGGAGAACTTAAAGCCCTTCTGGTAGTCGAACTTCTCGACGGCGCGGATCAGACCGAGGTTGCCCTCCTGGATCAGGTCCAGGAACAGCATGCCGCGACCGACATAGCGCTTGGCGATGGAGACGACCAGACGCAGGTTGGCGCTGATGAGCGCCTGCTTGGCCTCGAGACCCACGTTCTCGATGCGGGTCAGGCGACGCATCTCGGCGCGGGTAAGCTCGATCTCGCCCGCCTCGGCGGCCTCGAGCTTCTCGGTGGCATCGAGACCAGCCTCGATCTTCATGGCCAGATCGACCTCTTCGGAGGCGGTCAGCAGGTCGACCTTACCGATCTCCTTAAGGTACATACGAACCGGGTCGCCGGTCAGCATCACCGTGGAGGCATCGATGCCACGCACGCGCGAACGCGAACGGGACGTGCGCACGGTGCGCTTCTTCTTGCTCTTGGAAGAACCCATCTCGGCGTCGGCCTGGCGGGCCATCTTAAGCTCGTGATCGTCGAGCGAGCCGGAATCGTGCTCGTCGTCATCGAAATCGTCGGTATCGCTATCGTTATCGTCATCGTCGACGTCCATGGGGGCGTCGTCGTTACCGCTCGCGGAGATAATCTGGATGCCGCTGTTGCGCAGCGCGGAATACACCGCGTTGAGCTGCTCGTCAGACACATCGATATCCTTCAGGGCGACCTGAATCTCGTCCTCGGTTACCGAAGTCCTGTTTGAGCCGTTGCCCATGAGCTTTGCAACGTAGGATTCCAGCCCAGTACCCGTGCTCTCACTCTTTTTTGGCACAGATTCTCCCTTCATAGTCCACAGGACTCATTACTTTAGCACACACATTGACGTCTATACCCAAAATTCAGACTGGATATAGGCGCGAATACGCTGGTTGACCACAACATCTAGACCTGGTCGGCGCCCGCCGTCTCCAAACCGATCAAACGGAACGGATCGGCCACGCCACCGATCGACTTTTGGAGCTCGCGCTGGCGCTGAGAATCTTGCATCGCTTGCATCGTCAGCACACGGCGCGCCTCATCGTCGAGCGACCGGTCCTGACGAAGCTTGGCCTGTGCGGCGCGCATGCGGCGCTTGATGGTGTAGAGCTCGAGGGTGTCGAGCATAAACACGATGTTCGTCTCGGTGGGGTGCTTGCTCGTCGACGAAATGCGCCCGGCGCTGACAAGGGAGGCCGCCTGGGGACACACCGCGCGAGCCGCATCCATGCACGCCGTGGGGTCGGTGCCCGGCGGCGTCGCGAGCACGGCCCACGCGATGGACTCGTGGCGCGGGTCCACCCACTCGATCGAGCAGATGCGGTCGGCATACGTGCGGAACAGGTCGGGATAGCTCGTGAGCATCGTCAGCAGCTCGCGCTCCCCCGCCAGAGACTTTCGCTCCAGGTCGGTCAGCACGATCGGCATCGTCGGTGCCGTAGACGCGTCCGTTGCATCGGCAACCGGCGCCGCGCCATCCACACCAACCGGCACATCGATCGGCGGCACATCGTCGACGACCTCGACCGGCGCGGCCCCGTAGGCCTCGAGCGGCACATAGTCGTACGGCTCTTCCTCGACCGGTGTGGACACTGCCGGTGTCGCCCCCGACGCCCAGGCGCCGCGAGACGTCCCTTGCGAACCGGACGCCCGACCGCCCGCGCTGCCTGCACGCTCGGTCTGCGCCCGCTGGCGCTCGTAGTTCTGCTCGCGACGACGCTCGGCATCCTCGCGCTTGGCAACATCGCGAAACACACGGCCCGAGCTCGAACGCACCGTCTCCAAGTCCAACCCCAGCAGGTCCGCAATCTGGATAAAGTACGTATCGATCATGTAGCTATCGCGCAGCGGATAGATGAGCGTCAGCGCATCCTCAAGCGCCTTGGCACGACCGCCCGGCGTGGTGATGTCGCTCGACTCCTGCAGTGAGCGGTACACAAAGTCCATAAGGGGCTCGGCGGCATCGATGCGCGCCTGCAGTGCCTCGCCGCCATGCGCGGTGATGAACTCCATGGGGTCGTTGCCGTCGGGAAGCACCACGCAGCGCAGGTCCATCGAATCCTGCTCGATAAACTGAATCGCGCGGCGAGCGGCCTTTTGACCGGCGGCGTCGCCATCGAACATATATACAATGCGCTTGGCAAAGCGGGTGAGCGTCTTAACATGATGTTCCGTCAGCGCCGTGCCCAGCGTGGCGACGACATTTTTAATCCCCGCCTCCCAGCAGGCGATGCAGTCGGTATATCCCTCCACCACAATGGCGGTATCCTGCGCGACGATAAACTCCTTAGCCCAGTTAAAGCCGTAGAGGTTTCGCTTTTTATGGAACACGCTCGTCTCGGCGGTGTTGAGGTACTTAGGCTGGCCGTCGCCCATAATGCGCCCGCCAAAAGCGATGTTATGACCCTGCTCGTCAAAGATGGGAAACATCACGCGGTCGTAAAAACGGTCGGCAAGCTGCCCGCGCCCACGGCTCACGGCCACGTTGGCGTCGATCATCTCCTGCGGGGTAAAGCCCGCCTGCGACAGATGGGACACCAGCGCGTTGCGACCCGGCGCAAAGCCCAGACAGTAGCGGCGGCAGACGTCGCCGCCCATACCGCGGCTGGCGAAATACTCGCGCGGACGGCTGTCCTTACCGCGCATGAGCATGGTGTGGTAGAACTGGGCGGTTTCGGCACACAGGTCATAGATGCGGGCGCGCTTGGTGCCGCGCTCGCGATAAGCGCCGGTATCGTGCAGCTCAATGCCGGCACGGTCGGCCAGGTAGCGAATCGACTCGGGAAAGCTCAGGTTCTCGCGCTTCATGATGTAGGTGAAGACATCGCCGCCCTCGCCACAGCCAAAGCAGTGCCACACCTGCGTGGCTGGGATAATGTGGAACGACGGGGTCTTTTCGCCATGGAAGGGGCAGCAACCCCAAAACTCATGGCCGCGGGGCTTGAGCTCAACCGTTTCCTGCACGATGGCAACCAGATCGGACGCAGCGCGTACCTGGTCTTTCTCCTCATCGCTAATCACGGATGCTCACCCCCTGCTCACCCAAATGATGACGGATATCATCAATATTACCCTCGACGGTCGCAATAAGCTCGTCCAGCGAATCGAACACGCGCGACGGGCGCAGCCAGCGCGTAAATGCCAGCGAAACCGAGGCGCCGTACAGGTCGCCTGCATACCCGATCAAGTTGGCCTCGAGATGAGCCGAGGCGGCATCGTCGGCATACGTCGGCGGCAGGCCCACATTGACGGCAGCGGGCCAGACGGTATCGTCGACCAGAACAAGACCCTCGTAGACACCATCGGCAGGCACCTGAATGCCCTTGGGCACCTGGATGTTTGCCGTGGGAAAACCCATGTCGGAGCCCTGGTGACGACCGCCGGCAACAACACCTCGCAGCATGTACGGGCGGCCGAGCAGCTCGGCGGCAAGCTCAACATGACCCTGGCGGAGCTCCTGGCGAATTCGGGTAGCGCAGATCGTCTGCCCATCGGCGCACAGCAGCTCGTGACCAAAGACGTCTACACCGCGCTCGGTACCCCATGCCTGCATCTCGGCAACGCCCGAGGCACCGCCGCGGCCCAACCTAAAGTCGCTACCCACTCGAATCGAGCGGATATCGACGACGCGCGACAGCAGCTTAAGAAAGCCCACGTGGTCGAGTGCCGCCACCGCAGGCGTGAAGGGAACGGCTACGACCGCATCGACCCCGGTGAGAGCCAGGACATGCAGACGGTCGGCCGTCGTCATCAGTTTTTGAGCAGGCGAAGGGCTCACCACCACGTCCGGGTCAGGATCGAAGGTGACCACGACCGCCTTGCAGCCATGGTCACGCGCATCGCGAACGACCGCGTCGATCAGTTCGCGATGCCCCCGATGTACGCCATCGAACACGCCGATGGCGATCGACGCGGCACCCAGGCACGCGCAATCATCAAATGCATCGGCGGCGACGATGCGGGCCTCATCCGACTCGCCCGCGAAAAAGATACGCGCGAGCTCATGGGAGGCCAACATCATCGAACACCACCGATCGCCTGCGGAAAGACATGCTCCATAACAAAGCGGCCGCCCTCGATACGGGCAAGCGCCTTGAGCCCGCCATCGAGCACCAGCGCAAACGGCGCCTTCGACGCATCGAAGCTCGCAAGCGCGCGCTCAATAGGAATACGACGTCCGCACAGCAGATCGTCGGCAAGATCGCCCGGCAAGTCGACACGCATGGCGCCCAGGGCCGTGATGGGGTCCAAAGCAAAGCCGGCCGCAGACTCGGGAGAAAGTTCCTCCACCGCATGACAGACGCCAATGGAAACCACACCGGATGCCGTACGACGCAGCGCAGAAATGTGCGCGGCGCTATCGCACGCACGACCCAAATCGCGAGCGAGGGCGCGGATATAGGTGCCCTTGCTCACCGAAAATGCCACGGTCCAAACACAGGCATCGCCCTCGCCGCTTATGGCGATCAGGTCGGCGGCATATACCTCGACGGGACGCGGGGGCAGGTCAACGGCATTGCCTTCGCGCGCGGCCTTATAGGCGCGCACGCCGTTGACCGAAATGGCCGAAAACGCCGGCGGTACCTGCATCTGAGGGCCCAGCATGGCGCACAGGCGCTCGCGAGCATAGGCCGGATCGCGCAAGTCGGCTGTAATGGGCACCGTGCGGACGGCCTCGCCCTCCGCATCATCGGTATTGGTCTCGACGCCAAACGAGATATCGGCGACGTAGCTTTTGGTATCGAGCGTGAGCATGCCCAGCAGACGCGTTGCCTGGCCCACGCCCACCACCATGACACCCGATGCCATGGGGTCGAGCGTTCCGGCATGACCGACACGCCGCTCATGGAGGGCGCGCCGGCATTGCGAAACCACGTCGTGGGACGTGCAGCCCACCGGCTTATCGACGGCGAGCAACATATTAAGTTGAGAAGGTGTACGACGAGCCATGTACCATCCAAAAAGTTAGAGCTCGACGGTCACCGAAGCGGGGTCCTCCCCTACCAGCTCGGCCAGCATGGGAAGTGCCGCGGTGAGCGTCTCGGAAATCGTTCCGGCGTTGGTAAAGCCGGCGGCAGCGTGGTGCCCACCTCCGCCAAATTTGGCCGCAATCTCGGAAACATCAAGATCGCCCTTGGAGCGCAAGTTGCCGCGCACCTTGGTATCGCCCTCGATGCCCTTAAGGAACAGGCAGACCTCGACGCCCATCACCGCGCGCACCACATCGACCAGGCCGTCGCACTCATCAGAAGTGACGCCGCATTCCTTGAGGTCACTCTCGTACGCGTAGCTATATGCCACGCGCCCGTGTGCGACCGTCTTGATGCGACCCATGACGATGGACTTGAGGTGCAAGAACTCGACACGCATGCTCTGATAGACCTCGAGCGCGACGCGCGCCGGATCGGCACCGTGCGCCACCAGACGCGAGGCAGCATGAAACGCGGCGGCATCGGCGTTCTGATACTGAAAACGACCGGTGTCGGTGACCAGGCCGCACAGCAGGCAGGTGGCGATGCTATCGCTTGCGGTAATGCCGCAATCGGCCAAAAAGCGGTCGATGATCATGGCGCAAGCAGCGGCATTGACGCACCTAAGGCTGACCTCGGCAAACTCCTCGCGCGCCGGGTGATGGTCAAAGCACGCCACGTGGGCCGAACGGCGCAACACCTCGGCGGAATTATTAAGGCGCTCGACGACCGGCACGTCCACCGAAATGAACAGGTCCGGGTTGCCGGTGTAGGCAGATGCCGGCACCAACAGATCGGCGCCCTCCATAAAACGGTAGATGCGCGGCACGGGATCGTCGTCTGCCAGCAGCAGGGCGATGTCCTTGTCGGGAAACACCTTCATAAGCGAGAGGCCCAGGCCCAACACGGAGCCCAGGGCATCGCCGTCGGGAGAGGTGTGACCCGAGATCGCAATGGAGGACGCACCCTCGATGAGCTCGAGGATGCGCCGTTTAATATCTGCAGACTCGCACGAGGCGAGGTCGGCGGAATTAGTCATCTAAAGCTGCCTCCTGGGCGGCATCCGCTATGGGGTAGCCGTCCTCGTCCTTTTCGATCGCAAGCGTGGCCGGAACGTTTTCCAGCGCACGTGTGATGCGCTCGGCCTCATCGGTCGAGCGATCGATGCGAAAATCGAGCTCGGGCGTGACGCGCCAATCGAGCGAGCGAGCCAACAGGCTGCGAATACGGCCCTTGGCGCTGGCGAGTGCCTCCATGACCTCATCGTAGCGGCTCGCATCGCACGACACGTACACGCGTGCGAATGAACGGTCCACCGCGACCTCGACCGCGGTCAGGGTGACCAGGTCGAGACGCGGATCGGAAACCTCAAAGAGCAGGATATAACCGAGCTTCTCGCGAAGCTGCTCGCCCAAACGGCGGGTTGCCTGCGTTTGCTTCATAGCGCTACCCCCTACTCGGTACGGGCAACCTGGTCGATGCGGTAACCCTCGATCTGGTCGCCGGGCTTGATGTCCTGGAAGTTCTCCAGGCCAATGCCGCCCTCGGAACCGCTCTTGAGGCTCTTGGCCTCGTCCTTGTAGTGGCGCATCGAGGCGATCTTGCCGTTGAAGACCACGATGCCGTCGCGCACCAGGCGCACGGAATCGGTCGCGGCGATCTCGCCCTCCTCGACGCGGACACCGGCGGCGATGCCGACTTTGGGCACCTTGAAGGTGTCCAGGACGGTCGCGGTACCCGTGGAGACCTCGACCTCGGTGGGCTTGAGCATGCCGATGCGGGCAGCGTCGAGTTCCTCGAGGCACTTGTAGATGACGTCGTAGCAACGAATCTCGACGCCCTCGCGCTCGGCAGCGGAGCGCGCCTTGCCGTCGGGACGCACGCCAAAGCCGATGATGATGGCGTTGGAGGCGTCGGCCAGGACGACGTCGGTCTCGTTGATGGCACCAACGGCGGAGTGGATCGTGTTGATGCGGACCTCGGACTGATCCATCTTGTCGAGCGAGTCCTGAAGGGCCTCGATGGAGCCCTGGACGTCGGCCTTGATGATCAGGTTGAGCTCCTTGACCTCGGCGTCGGCGATGGTCTCGAAGAGGTTCTCAAGCGTGACGTGCTTCACGCGGCTCTGCTCCTCGATACGGGCCTTGAGCGAACGCTCATCGGCCAGGGCGCGAGCCTCGCGCTCGTCCTCGAACACGCGGAACTCGTCGCCGGCGTTGGGCACAGACTGCAGGCCCAAGATCTCGACGGCGTCGGAGGGGCCGGCCTCGGTGACGGCGTTGCCCTTGGGATCGAGCATGGCGCGGACGCGGCCGTAGGTAAGGCCGGCGACCAGCGTATCGCCCACGTGCAGGGTACCGCGGGTCACGAGAACCGTGGCAACCGAGCCGCGGCCCTTGTCGAGCTTGGCCTCGAGAACGTTGCCGGAGGCAAAGGTGTCGGGGTTGGCCTTGAGCTCGAGCACGTCGGCTTGGAGCAGCACGGTCTCGAGCAGGTCGTCGATACCAATCTTCTGCTTGGCCGAGATGTTGACGAACATGTTCTGTCCGCCCCACTCCTCGGGGATGATGCCGTACTCGGTGAGTTCCTGGCGCACGCGGTCGGGGTTGGCGCCCGGCTTATCGATCTTGTTGACGGCGACGACGATGGGTACGCCGGCGGCCTTGGCGTGGTTGATCGACTCGATGGTCTGAGGCATGACGCCGTCGTCGGCGGCCACGATCAGAATGACGATGTCGGTCACCTTGGCTCCGCGGGCACGCATGGCCGTAAAGGTGGCGTGACCAGGGGTATCGATGAAGGTGATCTTGCGGTCGTTGATCATGACCTGCGAAGCACCGATGGCCTGGGTAATGCCGCCCGCCTCGCCGGCAGCGACACCGGTGTGACGGATGGCGTCGAGAAGGCTCGTCTTGCCGTGGTCGACGTGACCCATGACGGTGACGACCGGGGCGCGGGGCTTAAGGTCGGCGGGATCGTCGTAGAACGAGAAGGTGTTCTCCTCCTCGGGGGTGATGATCTTGATCTGACGGCCCAGGTCGTCGGCAACGAGCTCGACGAGGTCGTCGGACATGGACTGCGTCATCGTGAGCGGCGTGCCCAGCAGGAACAGGCGCTTGATGATGTCGTTGGCCGGAACGTCGAGCGCCTCGGCGAGCTCCTGGACGGTAACGCCCTGGGAGACCTTGATGGCGTCGAGCTCCTCGGGGTTCACGCCCTGGGCCAGGGCCTCCTCAATCTTGCGCTCCTCCTGAGCCTTAGCAGCCTCGCGCTCGCGCTTCTCCTTGCGCTTCTTGCGGCGACCGGTCGACTCGCGAGAGGCCTCCTCGACGGCGGCGCGAGCCTCCTCGAGCACCTTCTCGCGACTGTACTCCTCGGCCTCACGAGCCATGCGGCTGTAGTGGTCCTCATCGTTGCCGTGACCGCCCTTGCGCTTCTTACCCTTGCCCTGCTTATCGGGGTTGGGGAAGTCCATACCGGCAGCGACGTTGTTGCTGGCGTTGGTGCGATGGCTGTGCGGACGACTCTCGGAGGCGTTGCGCTCGGAGTTGTTGTCGGAGGCGTTGCGATCGTTACGACGACCACCGCGACGGTCGTTGTTGCCGCCACGACGGTTGCCGCGCTCGGCGGCGCGCTCGGCCTTGGCCTTCGCCTCGGCGTCCTTCTTCTCCTTGAGAACGGTCTCCTGTGCGGCGATCTGGTCGAGCAGCGAACGGAAGCGCGAACCGGAGTCGGAAGCGGGGACGGCGCGGCGCTGGGCCTCACGGGCAGCCTCCTCCTTCTCGCGGGCAAGGCGCTCCTGCTCGGCCTTCTTCTTGGCCTCGGCCTCGGCGCGGGAAGCCTCCTCGGCAGCCTGGGCCGCGGCGAACTGGCGGCGCTCCTCCTCGCGTGCCTTCTCGGCGGCGATGCGCTCGCGCTCGGCCTCGGCAGCGCGCGCTGCCTCCTCGGCGGCGGCTGCCTCCTCCTCGGCCTGCTTGGCGGCCTCGACTTCCTTGGCGCGGGCCTCGATCACCGAGGCGAGCTGCTTGCGGACCATAGCGACGTAAGCGTCCTCCAGGGCGGAGGAAGCGGACTTAGCGGGAATCTTCATTTCGGCGAGATGACCCATCAGTTCCTTGGAGGTCATGCCGAACTCTTTGGCCAGGGTGGACACACGGACTTTTGCCATATGACTTCACCTACCCTTTCTGGCACCTTGGGTGCCTAGAGACTGAACGAGCGTGGGAGATGCGCCGGGACCTGCCCGGCGCGACCGCGCGCTAGATCAGGTCCTCCGCATCATCAAAGGCGTCGGTGTCGTGGACACCGCAGAAACGGGAGCCCGGACGGGCCTGGTTGCGGCACTGGACGCCGTCCTCGGACACGTACTCGCAGCGACGGACGTCGTCGTCCTCCTCGTCACCGATCAGGTCGGCGGCGGGCTCCTCGTGAACGGGGACGTTCTTGAGGATGTCGGCGGCAAGGGTCTCAGACTTGATGTCGATGTGCCAGCCGGTCAGGCGAGCGGCGAGGCGGGCGTTCTGACCCTCCTTGCCGATGGCGAGCGAAAGCTGGTCATCGGGCACGATGACGCCGGCGTAGGCCTTCTCCTCGTCGATGAGGACGCGGGTGACCTTGGCAGGCGACAGGGCGTTGGCGACGTAGACGGCCGGATCGGCATCCCACAGGATGACGTCGACGCGCTCGCCGCGGAGCTCGCCCACGACGGCGCGAACGCGGCTGCCCTTGGGGCCGACGCAGGCGCCCACGGGATCCAGGCGATCGTCGAGCGAGTGGACGGCGACCTTGGAACGCTGGCCGGGCTCGCGGGCAATCGACTTAATCTGGACGGTGCCCTCATAGATCTCGGGCACCTCCTGCTCAAACAGACGACGCATGAGCTCGGGGTGGGTGCGGGAGATGACGATCGGCGGACGGCTGTGCTCGCCGCGAACCGGCTGCAGGTTGGAGTTGGGATCGCGGACGTCGATGATCACGGCCTTGATGTGTTGGTTGTGCAGGTAGCGCTCGCCCATCGGACGCTCGTTGCGCTCGTTCTCGTAACGGCGCTGGTCAAAATGCGGCAGCTCGGCCTCGACGCCATCGCGGATCTTGACGATCGTGAAGTCGGGCGTGGACTGCAGCACGGTACCGCTGATGAGGTCACCGATACGGCCGGAGAACTCCTCGTAGATCTGCTCGCGGGCGGAGTTGCGCACGATGGCGTTGATCTCGGCCTTGGCGTGCTGGGCGGCGATGCGGCTCGTGTTCTTGGGGGTGACGTCGATCTCCTCGAACTCGGTGAAGTTGCCCTCCTCGTCCATGGAATCGTCAATCGGCTCCAGACGGTAGACGTAGATCTTGCCGGTGGTGCGATCGATGGTCACCTTGGCGCCCCAATCAAGATGCAAGATCTCGGCGTAGCTCTTGGCGAGCGACTGCTCCAGGCGGTCGATCAGGTAGAGCTGGTCGATGTGCTTGTCCTGGCAAAGCTCCATCAGGGCGGACATCATGTCGGATGCTGCCATCTTACTTTCCTTCCTTCGCGGGCTTGAAGTCATAGGTGGGCTTCAACTTGCACTTTTTAACATCAGAGAAATCGAGGGTGACGGACTCGCCGTCCTCGAGCTCGAGAGTCACGTTCGTCTCGGTCGCGGCGGCAATCTTGCCGGAGTACTTGCGACGGCCCTCGGTGGCGGTGGAGGTGAGCTCACAGTCCTCGCCCACAAAGCGGGCAAAGTCGCGCGGGCGGCGCAGCGGGCGCGCCATACCCGGGCTCGATACCTCGAGCGTATAGCTCGAAGAAATGGGGTCGAGCTCCTCGATCACGTCGCCGACCCACTTGGTATTGGCCGTGACGTCGTTGAGCGACAGGCTCTGACCCTCGGCACCCTCGATACGCACACGCACGCAGGGGGCCTTGGTGGCGCCCACGAGCTCAACGTCGACAATATCGACATCGTGCTGGGGAGCGACGGCCTCGAGCGCGTCGATGATCGCCTGCTCGGTCTTGGTCTTGACCATTGCGGCACCTCCATCCATACAAAAAAGAAGCGGGGCCGAAACCCCACTTCTTTCAATTTCAACTTCATTTGCAAGCAAACTATACCAATACCTGCGAAAACGTGCAAGCGTCAAAGAAATTCGCAGGTCAGCGCGCCCACAGCTTCTCCACAAGAATAGGACAATTAGACGAGGACTCCTGTGCGGTGCTCCCCAAAAGCCCCAAAACGGGCCATGCGTCCCAGCGCGCCGACCGAATCGGGCCCTATGGGCATTCCATCCCTGGGCGCACGTCAGTCAGACTAGAGCTGAAAGGCATTCTGTAGCGAGAAAGCCTGCCGCACGCATTGACCGCACAACCTTCCAGAATCTCTACGGCAAGGAGGATCCATGAAACGCCTAGGCACCCTCTGCGCGACCGCGCTCGCCATTGCGGCCTGCTCGTTCGCTCTGATGGGCTGCAGCAACGTCGACGGCAACACCGGACCATGCGAGCCGGATCTCGGCAGCTCCAAAGCAATCGAGAAAACGACACCTTCGGAGCGCTTCGACAAAATAGACGAAGATAGAGTCGACCCCCAGGGCTTAGGTCCCGACCCTCAAGAACAGTTCCCCATCGACCTTGAGGCAGACGAAAACGTCCATGTTACCTACGTGGGCAAGGACACAGATGGCTACGGCGACGCCGTGTTGGTCTTTGCGGTGACAAACAGCACCGATGTCGACATGATGTTTGGCGATGTCGATGCTTATGCCTACGTCAACGGTGTCGTCCGCGACGTGCGCATGCGCCAGCATGTCGCCGCAGGCGAAGAAACGACCGCGATGCTCACCTTTGTAGGCACCTTCGACGATCCGGACTTTGACGTGAACAACGACCTCAACGACATCTACCTCAACATCTGGATGTTCGAAGAGCAGACGGGCAACGTCTACTTTAGGGACCTGGTGCACATTCCGTAGCGGGTGACGCTCGGCACAAGCCAAGCGGGGCATACAACGCAAAACGAGGGTCGACCCCATCGGATCGCCCCCCGTCTTTAACACGTCAACTATGCGCGTGGCGTTTACTTGACCACCAGGTTGACCAGCTTGCCGGGCACGCAGATGGCCTTGACGACCGTCTTGCCCTCGGTCCACTTAGCGACAGCAGCCTCGGCGGCAGCCTGCATTTCCTCATTGGAGGCATCGCGGGCCACGTCGATGCGGCCGCGGACCTTGCCGAGCACCTGAACGACGATCTGCACCGTGTCCTCGATGGACTCGGCCAGGTCGAACTCGGGCCAGGCGGCGGTGTAGGCGTTGCCCTCGCAGCCGAGTGCCTCGTGCCACAGCTCGTCGGCCCAGAACGGGCAGATGGGCGCCAGGACGCTCACAATGTCCTTGGCCACGCCGTAGCACAGGGCCTTGTCGCGGTCAGCACCCTCGGTGGCGTTGAGATAAGCGCTCGCCGCGTTGACGAGCTCCATGACGGCCGAGATCGCGGTGTTGAACTGACCGCGATCGAAGTCCTCGGTGCACTTGGCGATGGTGCGGTGTCGCTCGCGGTAGAGCTTCATCGCGGTCTCGTCGAGCACGGACTTGTCGAAGGCAACGTTGGCGTCACCCGACTGAACGAGCTGCCACACGATACGCCAGGCGCGCTTGATAAACCGGTTGGCGCCCTCGACGGCCTTGGGATCCCAGTCGAAGTCCTTCTCGGGCGGAGCGATAAACAGGATCGCCAGACGCATGGTGTCGGCGCCGTAGGGCTCGATAACCGAGCTCGGGGGCACCACATTGCCCTTGGACTTGGACATGGTGTCGCCGTTCTCGTCCTTGACCATGCCCTGGCACAGCAGGTTGGTGAAGGGCTCGTCCACGCTCAGCAGGCCCAGGTCGCGTAGCGCCTTGGTAAAGAAGCGACTGTAGAGCAGGTGCAGAATGGCGTGCTCGATGCCGCCGATGTAGTTATCGACGGGCATCCAACGGTCTGCCGCCTCGCGGGAGAAGGGCAGCTCGGTGTTGTGCGGGTCGGTATAGCGCAGGTAATACCAGCTGGAGCAGGTGAAGGTGTCCATGGTATCGGTCTCGCGCTTGGCCGGGCGACCGCAGACCGGGCAGGTGGTCTCGTAGAAGTCCTTGCACTCGGCGAGGGTCTCGCCGGCGCCCAGGTCCAGGTTCTCGGGCAGCGTCACCGGCAGCTGATCCTCGGGCACGGGCACGATGCCGCAGTGCTCGCAGTGGATAGCAGGGATGGGGTTGCCCCAATAGCGCTGACGGCTGATGAGCCAGTCACGCAGGCGGAACTCGACCTTACGACGGCCGCAGCCCATGGCCTCGAGGTCAGCCACGATGGCAGCCTCGCCCTCGGAGTGCTTACCGCCGCGCATGCCGGTGTACTTGCCGGACTGGACCAGCGTACCCTCGGCAGCGTGGGCGCAATCCCAGTCGACGGTCTCGGCATGGAAGGTATCGATGGTCTCACCGCTGGCCTCGACGGCAGCGCGGTCGTCGTCGTCCAGGATGATAGGCACGATCGGCAGGTCGTACTTGCGGGCGAACTCAAAGTCGCGCTGGTCACCGCAGGGAACGGCCATGACGGCGCCGGTACCGTAGTCGGCAACGACGTAGTCGGCAACCCACACGGGGACCTTCTCACCGTTGACGGGGTTCACCACGTAGCGGCCGGTAAAGGCACCGTGCTTCTCGAGGGTGCCCTGGGCACGCTCGACGGCGGAGATATGCTTGGAGTCCTCGACGATCTTGGTCACGGCCTCCTCGTACTCCGTGCCCTCGACGAGCTCGTGCAGACGAGCGTACTCGGGGGCCAGAACAAAGAAGGACACGCCAAACAGGGTGTCAGCACGCGTGGTGAAGACGGTGATCTTGCCCTCGTCGCCCTCGATGGGCTCGCCATCCTGGTCGCAAAGGGTAAAGTCGACCTCGGCGCCCTCGGAGCGACCGATCCAGTTGGCCTGCATCTGCTTGACGCGCTCGGGCCAGCCGGGGAGCTTCTCCAGGTCGTCGAGCAGCTCCTGGGAGTACTCGGTGATCTTGAAGTACCACTGCTCAAGGTCGCGCTTCTCGGGCTCGGTGCCGCAGCGCCAGCACTTGCCCTCGGTGACCTGCTCGTTGGCCAGAACGGTCTTGCAGTTAGGGCACCAGTTGACCGGGTTCTTCTTGCGGTAGACCAGGCCCTTTTCCCACAGCTTCTCAAAGATCCACTGACCCCAGCGGTAGTAGTCGGGGCTGCAGGTCTTGACCATGCGATCCAGATCGTAGGAGAAGCCCATGCGCTTCATCGTGGCGAGCGCCTGGTCCATGTTCTTATACGTCCAAGCGGCAGCCTGCGTGTTGTGCTTGATGGCGGCGTTCTCGGCAGGCAGGCCAAAGGCGTCAAAGCCGATGGGATGCAGCACGTCAAAGCCGCGCATGCGAGCCTGACGGGCCATGGCATCGCCGATGGTGTAGTTGCGCGCGTGGCCCATGTGCAGGTCGCCCGACGGATACGGGAACATCTCGAGCACGTACTTTTTGGGCTTGCTGTCGTCGGTGTCGACGGCAAAGAGGTTGGAGTCCTCCCAGGCCTTCATCCACTTGGACTCAATGGCCTGCGCGTCGTAGGCAGGGATCTCGTCCTTATGATCTGTGCAATCGCACATATCAGCTCCTTTAATCTTAGCTGGGGTCGGGCGGCTTGGCTTTATTCGCTACTGCGGACAGTCCTGCGCAAGACGAAGAGCACATTAAGTG
This sequence comes from uncultured Collinsella sp., assembly GCA_902473205.1. Lineage (GTDB taxonomy): Bacteria > Actinomycetota > Coriobacteriia > Coriobacteriales > Coriobacteriaceae > Collinsella. Next base: position 53,158 of record CABRRA010000007.1, on the reverse strand, counting down.
CTCTTCTTTGCGTGCGGAACTTGTAGCGAACAAAGCCAAGCCGCCCGACCCTAAGGTTAACTTGACTGATGATAGCAAATACAACAAGCGAGATGCCTGCGACTTGCAGGCATCTCGCTTTATCTTAATAACGTGGTTGAAACTCAACCTTTATGTGCAGCTCTTATCCTATCGATAAGATACGGACTGCTGAGAGTCCTTGACGACTACGTCGTGGGCGCCGCCTTCGACGATGGAGGTGGAGCTGACCAGCGTCAGGCGTGCCTTTTCCTGGAGCTCGGGGATCGAGAGGGCACCGCAATTGCACATCGTGGACTTGACCTTGTAGAGCGTGCCGCCCACGCCGTCCTTGAGGGAACCGGCGTAGGGAACGTAAGAGTCGACGCCCTCGACGAAGCTGAGCTTCGCGGCGCCGCCCAGGTCGTAGCGCTGCCAGTTGCGGGCACGCGCGGAACCCTCGCCCCAGTACTCCTTCATGTACTGACCGTTCACGTTGACGCGCTCAGTCGGGCTCTCGTCAAAGCGAGCGAAGTAGCGGCCCAGCATCATAAAGTCAGCACCCATGGCAAGGGCGAGCGTCATGTGATAGTCGTAGACGATGCCGCCGTCGGAGCACACGGGCACGTAGACGCCGGTCTCCTCGTAGTACTCGTCGCGAGCGCGGCAGACGTCGATCAGCGCGGTGGCCTGGCCACGACCGATACCCTTGGTCTCACGGGTGATGCAGATGGAACCGCCGCCGATACCGACCTTGATGAAGTCGGCGCCGCAGTCTGCCAGGAAGCGGAAGCCCTCGGCGTCGACGACGTTACCGGCACCGACCTTGACGTCCTCGCCGTAGTTGGCGCGAATCCACTCGATGGTGCGCTTCTGCCACTCGCTGAAGCCCTCGGAGGAGTCGATGCACAGGACATCGGCGCCGGCCTCGATGAGCAGCGGCACGCGCTCGGCATAGTCGCGGGTGTTGATACCGGCGCCGACCATGTAGCGCTTGTCGCCGTCGAGCAGCTCGTTGGGGTTGGTCTTGTGGCTGTCATAGTCCTTGCGGAAGACGATTCCCATCAGGTGATCGTTGTCGTCGACGATGGGCAGGGCGTTGAGCTTGTTGTCCCAGATGACGTCGTTGGCAACCTTGAGGCTGATGTTCTTGTCGCCCACGATGAGCTGCTCACGCGGGGTCATGAACTCAGAGACCTTCGTCTGGTGGTCATCGCGACTGGGGCGATAGTCACGGCTGGTGACGATGCCCAGGAGCTTACCCTTGGGAGTGCCGTCGTCGGTAACCGGCATGGTGGAGTGACCGGTCTTCTCCTTGAGCTCGATGACCTGCTCCATGGTCATGTCGGGGGTCAGCGTGGAATCGGACTGAACGAAGCCAGCCTTGTGATCCTTGACGGCCTTGACCATAGCGGCCTCGGACTCGGCGCTCTGGGAACCGTAAATGAAGGACAGGCCACCCTCGGTAGCGAGCGCGACACCCATATCGACGCCCGAGACGGACTGCATGATGGCGGAAACCATGGGGATGTTCAGGGTGATTGCCGGCTTCTCACCGCGCTTAAAGCGGGTCAGCGGCGTCTTAAGAGAGACGTTGTTGGGGATGCACTGCGAGGACGAGTAGCCAGGGACCAGCAGATACTCCGAAAACGTGTGGGACTCACCGGGAAAGAACGTAGCCATGTTTCTCCTTTTTCCATGCGACCGGTCGGCTGCAGGCCTCGTAGGACCCAGCCCAACCTTGGGCGCCCAATACTGGGGAAGTATCTTAACGCACTTTGACTGCTACAATGCATGATTTAAGAAGAGCACACGAGGGTTTGACGCAGGCTTTGCGTTTGCCCAGCAAACACTTTAGCGGGGAGACGTGGAGCACATGGAGTACAAGACGACGGCAAAGCTGGTCATTCAAGCGTGCGACAAGGATCTGCCGGGCGTGTTCGGCCACGGCTGCGTCTTGCTGCTGCAAGGTATCGCCCGCGAGCACTCGCTCAACCGTGCCGCCAAGAGCATGGGCATGGCGTATTCCAAGGCCTGGCGCATTGTGAACGAAGCAGAAGGGCAACTAGGCTGCAAGCTCATCGAGCGCGACGGAGCCCGCGGATCCACGCTCACCCCCGCCGGCGAGCGAGCCGTAGCGGTCTACGAGGAGCTGCAGGCAGAGATCAACAACGTCATTGCCACCAAAGCAAACGACCTCATCGCCAGCATCAAAAAGTAGCCAATTATGGACAGGGCTTTATAGCCACACAACCCATTCTCATAAGTTGCGGTGAAATAGGGATTGTTTTACGGCTTTAATCGCATAAACAGTCCCTATTTCACCGCAACTTATGGAGTTGAAGATGATTTAGCTAGTTGCGGAGGGCATTATCTAGGGTGGCGGCCACGATCAAGGGATCGTCGGTGCCGGCGAAGAGGCGGATGGTGCTCCCCTGCTTGCCGCGTGGGGCCGAAAGACGCGTCGTTGCGCCGCCGGCAGGCGATGTGCGAAACTCCCCCGGCAAAGCGTCGAACAGCTCTCCTGCGCTAAGCTCGATAAGGTCAAACTCAACTGCCGGGCCAAAACCATGCTCGAGGATTCCCGTTGCAACAGCATGGTCAGGATGCGAGCTCAGCCCGGGATAGCGCACGTTGCGCACCATCTCGTTGGCGGCCAGATACTCGGCCAGCGCGCGGGCGCGGTCGAAGTGTGCCTGCATGCGGGTATTGAGCGAGTCCAGCCCGCGCTCCAGCACACCGGCCTCGTCAGCAGGCAAATTAAGCTTTGCCAAGCCGCAGTCCTCAAACAGGGCATATGTGCACGCGGCAGCAGCATCCACACGATGGCGCTTAAGCTGCGAGCGCGCAACCGATACGGCAACCAACTTGCGTGAAGCATCACCGGCGCACACGCGGTCGAGCGCCTCGAGGGACAGCGCAGCACCCAGACGCAGCGGATCGCAGCCAAAAGCCGACGCCACGGTGTTGTCCACAACCAGCAACGCATGGGCCTCACGCGCCGCCCGACCCAGCGCACGCAGATCGGGCACACACAGGCCAAAGCCGCCGATTGAGTTCACAAACCACCACAGGTGCGGCCCCTCGGCATCAAACGAAGCATCAAAATCCTCGGACGCGGCAGTAAACGCCGCAACCGACGGCGGGTCCACAAGCACAACATCACAGCCTTCAAAGCCGTGCGCAAACGCATCGGCAAAGTCATCCGCAAAGGCCACCAGACGGTCACCGGGACGCACAATTCCCAGCTGCGACAGAGCAACCGGCACATGCGGGGCCGCAAGCAACCGCGCCTCACGCGCGCCGGCCCTCAAAGCCCAAGTCTCTTCTAGCTGCTGTACATCCACGCGGCACCGTCCCTTCATAAGCAAAAACCCACGATGCGGGTGTTCCCCGCATCGTGGGCAACGGCTGCAGTATAGCGCCGATATGCGACGACTCGCCTAAATGCTGAGCGTATGGTAGTTTACGTTCGCACCCGGGGCGTCAACGGACACGCCATAGGCCTCGGGATAGATGCGTGTCGAAAACACGAGCGCGCCATCGTTCACAAACACCTCGACCGACGAGACATCGCCGACAATGCGCACGTTACGAACCTCGTCGACGGGCTCCCAGCGCACGGTACGACCACAACCGGCAGAAGTGCGACCCCCATCGGTAAATCGCATCTCAAAGCGCGCGGACAGTTCGCCCTCGGCGGGCACAAACGCCAGCTTCAGCTCGCCATCAACGGTCGCGGTGAACGCACCGTCAACACCGTCGACAACAACGTCAAAGCAGGTATCGCCGGCAACCTCCAACGAGCCCTCCCCTACACGCACCGAGGCATAATGGTGCTCAATCTCGCGCGCCGGCTGCTGCAGTACCACGCCGCCGCCACCGGCCGTAAGCTCGCGCGGCACCGTCATGCAGTGCTGCCAGCCGCACACCACGGTCGGTGCGTTGCCATAGGTCGGCTCATCGGGCATGCCCATCCAGCCAATCAGAATATGGCGACCGTCCTCGGCCGTGAACTCCTGCGGCGCATAGAAGTCAAAACCGGCGTCCCACAGGCGGAACTCGCCCAGCTCATAAGCGTCCTTGCCACCCGTAATGTCGCCCGATACAGGCATGTAGCCAGCGGCATACACATTGCCGCGATCCCAACGACCGCCCTCAAGGCCCTGGGGCGAGAACGACAAAAATGCAGCGGTATCGCCATTCGCATCGAGCTCAATATAGCCAGGGCATTCCCACATAAAGCCAAAACGCTCGGGCGTAGACACACGGCTCTCGAGCTCCCAGCTCAGCATATCGGCCGAGCCAAACACCAGGATCTCGCCCACATCGCGACCGGCGCCCTCGCCGTGCATGGCGCAAAATCGACTATCGACATGCGGACCATCCACGCGACGACGGGCGCCCAGCACCATGTGATAACGCCCGTCCGCGTCACGCCACACCTTGGGGTCGCGCACGTGGCAGGTCAAATCCTCGGGATAATCCTCGGACGCCAGCACCACGCGCTTGGCGCCAAACGCCTGACCGTCGGTACTCTCCACATAGACGGTATCGGCACGACGGCCGGTATTGACGTAGCCGTACGTACCGTCCGCATCGGAAAGCTTAACGTTGCCTGTGTACAGCACGCGAATGCGACCGTCCTCGGCAAGCGCGGAGCCCGAATACACGCCGTGACAATCGAACGGCTCGTCGGGCAGCAGCGGGGCTCCAACGTAGTCCCACGTCATAAGATCGCGACTCGTCGCATGGCCCCACATCTTGACGCCGCCGTTCACATCAAACGGGGCATACTGAAAGTACGCGTGAAATACGCCATCTGCCTGACAAAGACCGTTGGGGTCGTTGAGCCAGCCCGCCGGCGGCATAATATGGAAGCGCTGGCCATACGCACCATGACCGCACTCAGAGGCGGCAGCGTCAACAGCGGCAACCAACTTTGCAAGGTCGCGACCAAGTGCATTAGACATATCAAAGTCCTAACGAATCGAAAGAAACAAGGCGCCAGAGATCGGCACCAGATACGGGAAACGCCCGCGAGCATACGACCCGCGGGCATCCCCTCAATCAAAAGCTCTTAGGCCTGCGCGGAAGCCTTGGGCTCGTCCTTGTACAGGACAAACGAGACGGCAAAGGAAACCAGCGCGGCGACCGCAAACATGATCGCGTACTGCACGGGTTGGGCCAGGCACAGCAGGATACCGAAGATACCGGTAACGCCCGTGCCGGAAGCAGCAAGCGAGGTGAGCGCGCAGACCAGGGCACCGCAACCGCCGCCGATGCAGCCGGCGATGAAGGGCTTAAAGAAGCGTAGATTCACACCAAAGATGGCAGGCTCGGTAATGCCCATAAAGGCGGACAGAGCCGAAGGAAGCGCCAGGCCCTTAATCTTGGCATCGCGGGTCTTAAAGGCAACGGCGAGCGCAGCGCCACCCTGGGCGATGTTGGCAGCGCTGGCGATGGGCAGCCAGTAGGTCACACCGTACTGGGCGAGCTGGCCCAGGTCGATGGCGGTGTACATCTGGTGGATACCGGTAACGACCGTGGGGGCATAGAACAGGCCGACGATAAAGGAACCGATGCCGAAGGGCAGGGTGAGCAGGGCCTGGATCAGGCCGAGGATGGCGTTCTCGGCCCACACGAAGATGGGTCCGACGGCAATGAGGGTCACGAGCACGGTCACGAACACCGAGACGAGCGGAGTCACAAAGAGGTCGAACATCTCGGGAACGATCTTGTGCAGGCGCTTCTCGAGGAAGGCCAGAATGGCGCAGGCGATAACGATGGGGATCACGTGGCCCTGATAGCCGACCCACTCAAAGCTGTACACGCCGGGAATGACGGTAACCATGGTCTGCACGCCCTCGGAGGCAACCGTGTAGGCGCTCTGCAGCGAGGAGTTGATAAACGCGCCGCCGACGACGGCGCCCAGATACGGGTTGGCGCCAAAGGCCTTAGCGGCGGAGTAACCGATCAGGATCTGCAGAATGCCAAAGGACGTTCCCGAGACCAGGTCAGCGATCTTGTAGATAAAGTTATTGGTGTCGAGCGCGATAAAGCCGTTGGAAGCCATAAAGTTGAGGGCGCTCATAATGCCCAGCAGCAGGCCCGAAGCCACGATGGCGGGGATGATGGGGACAAAGACGTCGCCGAGCACCTTAATGGCACGCATAAAGATGTTCTGCTGCTGCGCCGCGGCCTCCTTGACCTCGGCCTTGGTGGCAGCCTCGACGCCACTGAGCGCGATGAACTCCTCGTAGACCTTGTTGACGGTGCCGGTGCCAAAAATAATCTGCAGCTGGCCCTGGGCCTCAAAGACGCCCTTAGCGCCATCGACATTCTCGATGGCCTCCTTGTTAACCTTAGTGTTATCGGCAATCACCAGGCGCAGGCGAGTGGCGCAGTGCGCGGCCGAAACAACGTTGTCGGCGCCACCGATGTTGTTGAGCACCTCTTGGGCTGATTTGCGGTAGTCCATGACTTCCCTTTCCTCCAACGGGCGCATTTACACCCGGCCATCTTTGACACTTGCACTGTAATCGATTTCAGTTTCATATGTCTGCAATCGTTTTCATAGTAGGGTGAACGGTAGGAAAAAGCCGGTGAATGGTAGTTTTGAGACAAACATAAGGGCTCAGAGGCAGACAGACATGCCCAAGACCTAGACATTCATAAGCTGATGACCGAGCTTGAGTGTCTTGAGACCGCTCCCCCCCTCCACGCCATCGAGCGTGTTGAGCAACATATTGGTCGCCTCGACGCCACTGGTCAGGTAACCATAATGCACGGTGGGAATGCCGCCCGTCAGCGCGCGCAAAAACGCGTTGTCGCCAAAACCGCTCACGCGGTGTATGCCCTCGCCCATGCCGCGAACCTCATCGATGGCACGCAGCGCACCCGCCGCCATGGTGTCGGTCGCGCAGGCGATAAACGAAACATCGGGAGCGACGGAAAGCAGTTCACGCGCCGCACCATAGCCCGAGTCGAGCGTAAAGGACCCCTGGCGAATCAGGCTCGGATCAAGCGCCACGCCCGCGGCGCGCAGGCCGGCCTCAAAACCGCGACGGCGGTCATAACCAGCCGCGCGGTCCTCCTCGGTAACTCCAATGTAGGCAATCTTGCCTTCCACGCGACCCGCAAGTGCATGGCCCAGCTCAAAGGCGGCCTCGTAATCGTCGTGATAGACGCACGCCGCGCCCTCAACATTCTGGCCGATCAGCACGATCGGCACGCGGCACGACTCAATCGCCCGACGATGCTCGTCGGTGATCATGGTTGCCACCAGCACAATGCCATCGACCGGGTGGTTTTGGAATAAATCGAGGTATTCGAGCTCGCGATCGGGGGCGTTATCGGTATTGGCAAGCAGCATCTGGTAGCCACGGCGACCGAGCACCTGGCCAATGCCAGCGGTAATGCGGCTCACGGATTCCGAGTTAATCTTGGGCACGATGACGCCGATGAGCTTAGTGGAGCCGGTGCGCAGCGCGCGAGCCTGGCTGGACCGCACGTATCCGGTCAGCTCAATCGCCTGCTTAATGCGCTCGGCCTTGTCCGTTGATATGTAGCCACCGTTGAGGTAGCGCGAGACGGCGGCGCTCGAAACGCCGGCCAGCTCGGCCACATCTTTCATCTTTACCACGAGTACCCCTGTCATTGAAATCGCTTTCACCATGATACCCGTGCGGAGGTACATGCGTGTCGCAAGACAGGACGTCACGGTCAATTTAGCTGTCGTAGCACGGGCATCGCAGGGCTTCAACTAGAAACTTCGAAATATAAGTGCCGAATCAGTCAAACTAACGATTCGGCACCCCGTTACATTTGCACACAGTGGCAGGCAAAATCCAACTCGAGAACAACTTACTCACTTTGGAAAGACGCATCGCTGTCCGCTGCCAATTCCGAAGGAAGAATTGCCGGCAGCGTCAAAGCCCCCATGGGCGAAAGTCCAGTAACGACCATCAGATAGCTCTTAGCGTGACCATACGCCATGGAAATCGCATTAGAGAGAAGATATCGGCGCGCTTCATCGTCTGAAATGTCGAACGGCAATTTTGTAGACACCGAAATAGCAACCGTCACATCAGCGCGCATTTTTTCCTTTGCATCGTCTCTATCAATCAGACTGCCACACACATACAGCTTTAAGTCTGCACGCTCGCCCGCCTTGTTCCTCAATAGATGGACGTCCTGATAGCTAACGTCAACTTTTAAATCCATATTCTGGGAGGGCTCATTCTCAATATGAAAAGTTGAGTCGACAACAAACAAATGAACAACCTGAATAGGCGCAATGAAATCCTTGCTCATGCAGCCAAACCTCCCGGAATCATCTCAAAGTTCAATCGTTTAGCTGAGCAGTCGCTGTTAAATGAAGACCATTGTTCTCGGACAGAATTATTAGACGAAGAAAACGGCGCCTCATTCGAATAGCTGGAAATGACCTGAGGAATGATTTTGATACCCAACGCAAGCTCAAACTTTGCGATTGTTTTCAGCGTCATGTTGGGCTGAGAATTCAACAATTTCGAAAGCGACTGAAGACTCACGCCCATACGCTTTGCCAGCTCGCTTTTACTCAAGCCCGAGCGCTGCATCTCGCGATGAACAATAAACTCAATATCTAGTGCGTGCTCATAGGCACGGGTTTCGCTCGTTTCCGTTTCCGCGTAAAAGTCTGATAAATCGACCTTAACCATTACAAGTCTCCATTTCGTAAGCGGGCAAAAAAGCCGACGCTATGACTCCAAAAGCTGCTTTGCTATCGGGGCCAACTGTTTTGCGCGTTTAATTTCTTTGGAAATATTTCCCGAGCCTTGATGGCCCTTAAACCAAAAAAGCAAAACAATCTTGTCCACGCCTTGGCAAATCGCGTAGACCATTTCTCGATTAACCCCATCAAAACCCTTGAGTTCGTATAGCCCAATCTTAGGCTCGATACATCGAAGCTTTGACGTTCCAGTGACATCCTTTAGCCCGTAATCATAGATTTTTGAAATCTGATTGATCATTTTACGGGCGGTAAACTTCGTTTTAGGATCAGACATCATCTTCTGAAACTGAGAGTTCTCAGGGGAGGTGGTTAGTTCCCAAAAAGGTCGTCCCTCGGGATCAGCATATTCGACAAGCTCATAGTCACTAGCCAAAGGCCACCCCCTCCGCTTCAGATGAAACCATATATGATTAACTTATAAGTTAAGTTTAATCAAATTCAAATACAGGGCAAGCCCCAAGCCGAGTTCAAGTAATCTGCATTATTAACTCAGAGAAATGTGGGAAAGAAGCGGCAGAAACTACATTGGCAAATAAGGCCCCCGCGAAGTGCCCGAACTATTATGGGGACCAACAACATACCTAGGAAGACGAAAGTAAGGCACGCAACCGCCCAGTCACCGTGGCCGGTCTTAGGGAGCGCGGCGGCTTGCGTTGTTGCGGGCTTGGTCTTTTTGGTGGTCTTGGTCGCAGGCGTCTTGATGGACGCGGGCGCGGGCTTGGCGTCCGACTTGGGCGACGAATCAGGCGTGAGGGGCGGGTTTTCGCTGGGCTTGGTCTCATCACCGGGCTTTTCTTCGCTACCGGGCTTTGTATCCCCCGTGGGATTGCCACCGGTGGGCTCATCGATACCGGGCTGGGTCTTCCCCGCCGGCGGCTGGGCGCCTGTGGGTTCAATTACCACATGCTAAGCAACGGCCCCGCTGGCATCCATAACACAGGCGGTACCAAAGGCCCCGCCCATCGGCGTCACAAACTGCGCCGACGTAAGTGAGCCACTCTCGCAGGCAGCATCGGCTATGGCGCCGGTCGCGTCCACCCAGGAGGCGTCCACGGCAAACTGGCCATCGGAGGCGTACAGGCCAAAGAAGCAGCAGTCCTCACCCGATCCGCTGCTAGCAGCAGCAACGTGCGAGCCCGTAGGTTGACTGCGTCAATACCGCTAGATTCGGCCTAGTATCCTATCGGGTCCCAAAAGGTCAATCCAGTTAAAGACGGCAGGCAGCCCGAAACAACATCTTTCATGAATCTCCAGTCCTATCAAGCCCGATCGAACTTGACCGTCAAACCAGATACGGCCCAATCACATCGAATACCTCGCCCACCTTGGTTGCAGGGTTTTGCGCGGATGGTTTAACGTTACCCAGCCCCCTATGGTATGTGACGAGGCGTCCAGCACGCTGCAACGCCTCGCCTCGTTTGCCGTCCACCACCTCGAACAGCCCTGCCAAATTCTTGCGGTACTCAATGCCCAGGTCTTTAGACATGGCTTGAGCGAGGCCACGCTGGCACTCTGCGGCCGACATGGGAGCAGTCGTATATCGAAGGTGCAGAAGGGGCCACAGCTCAAAGCAGGGGTTCGACCACAGTGCATGAAACGTCCTCAATCCATCGGTGAGCTCGGCGCATTTGCTCTCCATCGCATCGAAATCGGATGCAGGGAAATCATCCTTATCAAATACAAGCCACACATGGTCAAACGTCTCAGGAGCATAGCGACAGTGTTCGACAGCGAAGTCAAGTAGGTCGAGAGTATGTTTGCCAGTCCCCTTAACGACTACGGCAACCTTCCGCTCGTTTGCTGCGCCCAACGCGGCGCGTACGCCCTCGAAGTAGCGAGGCTCAGTCTCCTTGCCCTCGGTCACCACGAGATGGCGCGTCATCTGTACCATGCGAGAGCGTCCCTCGCGCTTGCCGCTGCGCCAGTCCCTCGACTTTTTCGCGGCCATACTAATCCCACTCCTCAATGCGCGTGAGATACGGGTCGGCACCATAGCGACCAGACAGGTACTGCTTGTCGAATGCCGCGTTCTTGCTGACCAGGTTGCCATTTGCCTCGTGGATGTCGGCGAGCGACCATAGCTGGCTCGCCTCCCCCTCGCCGCGTGCGGCAAACCATATCTCGTCGCGGCGAAAAACATCGTTTCGCATAGTGGACACGTCCTGAGACGAGAAGATGAGCTGCGCGCCGCTCTTGTTGACTTCGGGATCTTTGAACAGCAGGATCACGTAGCGCAGGAGCTTCGGATGCAACTTGGCGTCGAGCTCGTCGACAACGACGGTACCGCCGCGTTCGAGCGCCGCCAGCAGAAACGCCGCCAGCCCCATGAGCTTCTGAGTACCGGCCGACTCCTCGGACAGGCGCAGCTCATAGCCCTTACCGTCCACATCATGCTTTACGAAGACACGCTGGCCCCGCCATTCCGGAGCTTTCTCAACCCTAAAGCCATCGATACGCACGTCAACGGCACGCAGAAAACGCGTGATCTCGGGTGAGTCATCCTCGTCGAGCAACTGTTCGAGCATCTGCTCCAGATAGGAGCTGTTGTAGTTCAGGAACACCCCATCAAGAAACCAACTGGCAGCCTCCTTGATCACCGGCGCGTCAAAGTTGATGCAGAGAAACGACAGGTATGGCAGGCTCGGGTTGAATCTCGCGGCCGTCACGAGCTTACGCAGCGTGGGACCAAGCTCAACCCCCGTGCCCTCGCGCTCGAACAGCATCGCCGTGCGTGACGCCCCCAATTTGCGCCGCCACAGTCCTTCGGACACGATCTCGTCCGCATGCACGGACAGGGCATAGCGGTACTCATGCTCACCCGCGCGATAGTAGAGCTCGAACTCGGTGGGCTTAGCAGCCGACACGTCATCGAACTCGAACGCAGAGCAACGGGGTATTGAAGATCGGTTACCTTCTGGCGCATCAGTGCTGGCAGACAACAACCTGATCGGCCTTGCTACCGCCGAACGAATATAGTCAAGAGCCTCGAGCAGGTTAGACTTGCCGCCAGCGTTAGGCCCGTAAACCGCAGCCACCGGAAGGAAGCTCTGCCCGTCAGGGCACTCTATAAGGGAGCGCTCGAACTCCCTCATCGATGTTGCCTGCATGGAAAGCTCAGTTTCGTCGCGATAGGATCTATAGTTCCTGAAGGTAAACTGGCAAAGCATCGTCCTCAAAATTCCTTTCATTGTTTTGAAAAGATATTTCAGAGTTTTTATTTGATTATAGACCTTAAATAGCATCAATCAAGTGTTTGCAGCATCTAGAACAAAGGGCACAAGGCCAAAAACTCGGAAGTATGCAGCAAATCCCTGGCGTGCCGAGCGCTCCGGAATACCGCAATGCTTCTACCTGCGGATCCTATATGTGGAAAAGCCGTTGTGCTCGGGGATTCCAGAATTTGCCACATACATCCGGCAGGCGTTTGCGGCTGCGGACACGCTAATCCATGCCCGCAGCCGCAATGGCGTCAAGTCCCTATCCTCTCGGCGGGAAGGGATCGTGCCCATGGGAATCCTTTGCGCGGATCCTGCCATCAGGACGATGGGTGATTAGCTCAGAGTGCTGATTAGAACTAATTTGACGACCGCGCTTTATAGCTTCGCCCTGGGTCGTCGTAACAAAGGAAGCGCGACGCGCCCCCTCGCCCTTAACCTGCCAATTGCCATCCGCCCGCTTCGTAACGTGCTGGTATCTACCTTTCATACTCACCTCGCCTTCACGACCGATTGATTAATGTGCTCACAGCATGAGGCTCGCAGCAAGTTCACTCGTGCCGCTTTGCTTAAAGCATAAATACTGGCGCGGACATAAGCCAGACCTGAAAGGTGCCAGTATATGGAATCTCGAAGAAGTACAAGCCGGCCTCATGCTGAAACCGCCGTATCGCGCATAGCCCATTCCTATAAACGCAGCTAGTGCTACATAAACTCAGAAAATAAGGAGGATACACATTGAAAGTTAATTGGACCTGTCTCTATCTATAGGAAATCGGAAGGTCTTGATGCAAGAATATCTAAATCCGCCAACTGCAACAGCCTTGTTTCCCTAGCGCATGACAGCCCATCACCCTGCAATTACTCTTTCCGATCGTCGGCAGGTTTTAAGGCCTCAGTCAACTCGTTCAGCATGGTCGTAAGTCGAGCAATGAGTCTTTTCGCATCTTCTCTATGGTCTTCGGTGACCACATCGCCGTAAAGCCTATCGTATTTTGAGCCCTTACCGTGCGCTGCCCCCGCCGACCGAAGGTTCTGAAGATCACGGAGAGGCTTTAGGTCGATCACGATGTCATTCCCGCTAAGAAAGGCCTCCAGCTTGTTAATACTACCCTTCGCATCAGCGTCCTTTAGAGCACTTTCATCAATGTAGTCGACGAGGGCTCTCGTGAGGGCCATAGTCACGGACTCAAATTCAGACTCGCCGTTGCCAGATGGAATGTAGATTTGTTCAAGAATGCCCTCGTCTGCACGGTGGAAAGGCCTATACAGCGCCAAGCCAAACCGTTTCCTCCATGCTTTATCAAGTTCCATTCGCGCTCGCATAAGCATGGAAACAGGGCCCGACGGATCTTTAACCCACATATTAAGCAAATCTGTCTTGAATACCTCATCAGAAATGCGCTGGTCAACGGGAGACATCTCGAAGGAAAGGAAATGAGTGCGCTCACTCTCGGGAAGATCGCGTCCCAAATCGCCGAGATAAACCATAACTCTGTCCGGGTCAACATTGTCAATCTCGCACCTCCACTGGCTCCCACATGAAATGTGACGCTCGCTGACATCGAAGTGAGGGCTACTCCTGTACTTATCAAGTACAGCGGGCTTAAAGAAAACGGGGGTTAAGTAATGTGGGGCGCGAGGCTCCTTATCAAAGTAGGTGCCAAGCTTATTCGGGTCACATGTGTATCGAACGAGCGAGCCGTCAGGCCGTTCGCCGATGACGAACTCGGGGTACCGTTCATTTTTCTCATCGAACGGCCATACGCCACAAGTCTCGACGTCGTCGGGCTCGATAAAGCTTCGAGCGTAGAGCATGGACAGCAGATAGCCTTCATCAATATCGCTCGTGTACCACTGTCCGATATGGTAGTTCCCTCCGACTTCATCACTCTCTGAAATGCACTCAGTGCTCCCCAAAGGATAGTTGGACGAAGATGCCAGCCGAGCGTCAACAAAGTAGACGAAGAAGCATTGCTTAGCTGCAATGAAGCGCAGTATATATTTGGTCCTGACACGCACCTCGTCTCCAGCAAAGTCAACGACTTTTTCTCTCTCGCCGCACTTGTCGACGCTATAGTAGCAACCGTCTTCGCCGCGGTAGAGTTCAAACAGCATGACAAATTCCTGGTTGACCAGAATCTGCGCTTGGTCGAGCGGATAGAAATACTGCTCGGCAACAATAAAGTCATAGCCCTCATCGCGCCCGTCATGATAAGTGACGTCGTCTGCACATACGCAGAAGCCTGGCGAGAAACTGGAAGCATGCTTCAACCAATCATCACCTGCAAGAATCTCCTGCTTCCGTGCAAGGTCGGCAAAACAGGCAAAAACGGAAGGCCTTCCATCAGCAGTGTCATGGTGCGAATAGACGGTAACCCATGCTCCGGAAAGGGGGTTCTTGACCAGCTCGATCACTTTCTCCTGCTTGAATGGTTTAGCGTCGAGCCCCAGCCTGGCTAAAACCCTTAAAACCGCTTCGTTCATATGCACCTCTTACCATTTGGCACCATCACCGTAAAATGAAGCGAAAATGAACCGTGAGAAACTATCACGGACCAAAATCGTTTAAGGAAATTGTCCATCATTGCGGGGACAAAGAAAAACCGCCAGGACGACGATCGGAAGCTTTAAAAGACTAATTGACAAGAAATAGAAGGTATTCCCATCAAATCTGACCAACGCATTCACCCATTAGCAAACCGCCAAGAATCGAATCGTACCAGCACTGCCGAGAAGACTAAACACAGCACTTAATAAAAAGCTTCCCGAACGGTGTTAGCCTAAAAACATGATGTACGCAATCAAACCGCCATCCATCAGAAGGCGTATTATCCTTCTTTATATTTCGGATCCTGTCAGAATCCTCAATCCCAAGATAATCGTCTTCTCCCTCGTAACAGTACGTTTCTTCGCTTAAAAGTTTCAGTCGCTCCAAGTTATTCAAATACAAAGACACATTCTCAGGACATTGAACGATAGCATCGAATACGTTCGTATAATTTTCGCAAAGCACTCGCCACCGAGCTTTAATTGGCATGTCATCGTCTTCGACAACGCGTAAGTCAATAACCGGAATATGATCTTTACCAAGCCCTTCAGAAAGCCACGACATCATTTTGGCTTCATCGGGAGTCAGTTGTCCGATTATGCTAACAAAACTCGGATGGACGAGAGGAGAAACCCTTTTATCCATAGAGGACGCGAGTAAATTAACGTACAGCCCCCTTAGGTCCTGACTGTCGTACGAATATGACAGTTGCTGAATAGCCGGCACCACAACATTCTGTGCAGGCTCACAGAAGCAGTCCTCCGGGACGTCTTCCATCTTTTCTTCGATTTGCCGAATCGCCTCCTCAATATTGCTCTCGCCGTTAACCACCCATTTCTTCCAGGGGCCAAGCAATACGCCAACGGTTCTGGGAACTAAACTCAGAGTGTCTCCGACCGATGAGAGCACAGGATGCAGAGCATCATCATATGCTTTACTCAATACATCAGATGGCAGAGATGCAATTTCTTTGGAAAGCTCGTCCACTTTGTCTCACCCTATTCATACCGACATCAAGTCCATGATATATAAGGCCCACATTGATACAGCCAACAACGGGGAGGGATTGCAGTACCTAACGGCCTGACATTCTGAGTATCTCGCCCTCACTCCCCCTTCTTCTTGCGCAGCACATCTATCGCGTGTTCGCCCAAGATCGCCGAGGACAGCTTCAGTGCCGCACCCTTAACGGTGTTGATGAAGTTCTCGAGAAACGGTGCGTTCATGTCGTAGTAGTTCATGTTCCTAAACAGTGCATAAATCGCGAGGAACGTTTGGGCAATGACCACTACAACACTCATTGCAAGAGCGTTGTAGGGCGACTGGGAAATCCGCACCAAGGGTCTCAAGCGCAGTTGGGCAAACCAATCTCCGGCGACCAACAATCCGTCTTGGGCAGTCTTAATAACCCATAGGGAAAGTAGTTGCGCATAAGGAGGTGACGCATAATTTCTTTCACAAATTGACAAACACATAGAGGGACACGGTCCACGCGTATTCATATGATTTCTGGCGACTAGACAATAAACCATCGAGGAAAGGGGCACGGGCAGTATATGCGAACATCGTATCAGTCGACGACGAGTCGTCCGAGCCCGTCGGGGCCGAACGCTACGAGAGGGCGGCGGGCCGGGAGGTCTACCGCAGCGGCCACTACGCGAGGAAGTTCGTCACCGGGGCCGGGGAAGTCGAGCTCGGCGTGCCGAAACTCCGCGGCGCGACCTTCCGGACGGCTGTCATCGAGCGCTACCGCAGGCGCGAGACCTCTGTCGAGGAGGCCATCGTCGAGATGTACCTGGCGGGCGTCTCAACCAGAAGGATCGAGGACGTCTCCGAGCTCCTCTGAGGGGGCGCCGGTGTCCACCGCGAGGACGGTGAGCGACGGGTTCGCCGAGACACTGGCCTACACGGAATTCCCGCCGGAGCACTGGCGCCGGATCAGGACGAACAACGGGATCGAACGCATCGACTGCGAGATCAGGAGGAGGACGAGGGCCGTCGGGACCTACCCGGACGGCAACTCGGTCGTCATACTGGTGTCAGCGAGACTGAAGTACATAGCGGAGCACGAATGGGGCAAGAGGAGGTACCTGGACATGTCCAAACTGGAGGAGATGGACGAGCTGAAGGGAAAAGCGGAGGGCTAGAAGAGGACGAGGCCGAGGACGGCTAAATCAATTTACGAAAGTATCTTGACGGTACCCGAAAATGTGACCCAACCCCTCGCTTTGCCGTCGAGCCATTATGATAATTAACAACGTACAACGATGAGGAGCCCGATCGGAACTCAAGTAGACGGGAACAACGTGCAATCAATCGAACATCTAAAGTCCACGGACGGTCTGGGTGAAGGCAAAGGCGGCATTTGGAAAAAGTGGCCTTGGAAAGACCTAGATCACTATGAATTAATGTCTGATCTTATTCTTAAGGCCAACTACAGCATTCAAGACTTCAATGCTGCCATCAAAGACGGATTTTCTCCCAACATTAAGGACACCGTATTTCTAGTAGCACTCGCCACCTGGATTAAAGATGCATACTGGCAGATTAATTACACCTGTTTGAAAGAAGTAATTAGAACCAAATTCGAGCTCTCGAGACAAAATGAACTCACAGAGGCGCGTAATTATCTTGAAGCGGTTCGCTCAATCGTAATTGCACACCCTCTAAATTCGACGAGGCATGAAGAATACGGCTTTGGTCCAGCGGAGCGAATTTGTATTGATGTGAGAGGGAAAAGCCTTCTCGACTCATATCCGGGTGCAGTGATCTATCGCATCACACCAAAAGGATTAGAAGAGACTGATAACGTTGCTGAGAACGAAATCGCACTCATGACTTGTCGTAGCACTCAAACAGAAACTGGCAAGCTACATTTTGAAAGATGCTGTCTAGATATGCGCGATATTCGCAACTCAGCTCAGGTCTACATTGACGCTTTATACGAACTCGACCGATATCTCGGTCGGCTAAAGAAGAACGACTTTTTTAATGAAGCGTAGCCATAGATAGCTAAGCAGATCCTGGATTTTGCTGGGATAAAAAACCTGGGCTAATGGAACTCTGGGCGCAGACTATCGGCAACCGCAGAGGCACCCGTCCGACCGCAAACATGAGCAGAACCGCAATGCTGGAGCTATTCTCTAGCGAATTGATCTGCGCTCAGCCGCAATTGCATTTCGAGCATCCTTTAGATGCTTCTGTGCCTTTCGGTGCATATCTTTTAATTGCTTAACTGGGTCAACATCAACTTCATCATAAACATGGGTCATATCGCCATCAACATATGCAACAAAGGAAGAGCCGCCCAGCTTGCCGACTGCTTTGCTGTGCTGTAATAGCAAACTCTGCATATCCTTACGAGCGGCGCGTATTCTGGGCTCGGCACATTTCAGGAAATGACAGAATAACTCAATAACAAGTTCGTTGTACCTCATGTTTGTATATCGAAAACAAAGATACGGACAATCGGATGAATCATGGTCTTTGATTTTCGAAATTGTCTTGTTTAGAAAGGCGCGAAGTTTTGGCGAGGTATTGTATTCGCGCATATCAACAATTTGATCAAGATCAAATCTAACCCTAGTCGCATCATTTTCCCTGACAAGCGAAACAACGGTTTGACCATGCTGAACTGGATTTCGAATCTCATACATAAAAACATAGAGGCCACCTTCGTCATACCAAGAAGAAGGCAGTTTCCAATAGTCTTTATACAGTTCTTTATTTGAACCTCGGTCATACTTCCGCATAACTGCCTGCATTCTATCGACAAGACCACGGGCTGCGGAAACATAATTTCCAAAAGCAGCGTTAACAACAGTCCTCTCGCCAAAACCCCCATTGGCAAAGCCGTCGGGTAAGAAGTCAAACTGATCACACGGAACCAAGCGCCTCAGTTCACCATAGTTCCATCGAAACTGTTCATACAGTTGCTTAGCCTCCCAAAGTGACCGCACAACGTCGTCATACTCTTTCACTTTGGTTACAGAATCGCCCTCGAGATACTCAATCTTTGAGAGCGCTTTCTGAACTTCGACACTCACCGATTTGAACGGCAAAACATGGACTAAATCTGCCAAGGGAATCCCCCTAATAGAGCAATAGCCATACATATGGCAATTAACAACGTTCCTAGCAAGGCGAACACTAGGGATGCTAGCACCAAATGCCAACGGTTTTGTGGACATGACAAATGGAGTCGACGCAGGTCTAAACTTCTTGACCGCCCAGTCATCTCGAAAAAGCACAGTCCAGGCAAACGCCACACACCACTCCCGCACGAGGATCCCACCAGACGCCCTTACCTTGGTAGCAAGCAACCCGGACGCACAAAGCGACCTGGGACACCACTACCAAAGAAAGGAAACACCATGCCCAACAACGACATCGTCTACCTACTTAAGTTCGCGCCCAAAGAGGCGTTCATCGAAGACCTACTGAACGGTCGTCTCTACATGAACGCGGCCGGCTACTACCAAGGCCTGCCTGGCGAGCGGGGCGATCCGCTCGAGGCGTCCATGGCCCCTGGGGTATGCCTCTACAGATATGCTTGCCTGCCCATCTACTGCATGTACACGGTCCGCGAGAACAATAATGTCGACAACACCGTGAAAATCCCGATACGCATGATCCAAGAGTTCGGGTGCGCGGACGGGTGGATCGGCATTGTGCAGTACGACAGCTTCGCGCGCCTCGCCGACAGACACATCGCCGACGACGGAAGCATCTACGCGCACGGTCCCATCTCCTATGGCGTCCCCAGGCCAAAACTGATCCGCGAGATCTTTGAGGGCATCCCGCACAACCTCGTTATCAAAACGCCCAAGTACGCATATCAGAAGGAGTATCGAATCATCGGGTCGCGACCGGTCGAATGTCGCCTTTTACCAGACGAGAATCACCCTGGCTGCATAATCGAAAAGTACGCCCATGCAGAGCTTGACCTAAGCAGCAGCCTCTCGGACTTTACCTGGAAGGCCTCGGTGCCGAGCCTCGAAGAGGCGCAAGGCGGCCCCATGTTGAAGCTGCCGCATAGCGTATAGCCAACGAAGCGTAGGCGGGACGCCGCCAATGGCCAACGCCCCAACAGTCAGTTACTCCTCCCCCTCCCCAACATTCCCCAGAAAGTTCGCTGATGTTGAGCGGTGTTCCCATAAAATAAACCCCAAAAAAATATGTGCGGAGTGCTGGCCTGGAGCTGTCTTCGGACCCCGTTGGTTGCTCACCGAGAGGCTCCGCTATGAAACGACTCCTTTACTACCTGATCTGCGCGATCGCGTGCACGTCCATGGTCGGCGCGACGTTGCCTATGGCAGCCATTGCAGAGGCGGTTCAGCCTCAGGTGACCGCCGAGCAGCAGGCGCAAGCCGTGAGGTCAAGCTCAGCGTTGCTTTTGAATGCAGAAAAGCGAGTCCGAACGCACCGGCGTCCGGTCCTCTTGGCAGGTCACATCTTGGGTTGATGTCCAAAAAACTAGCCCTTGCGGTCGGTTAAACAAGCTTCAGCAGCCTTTGATACTCTCCGGGATCACGCATACGCATAATATCCATGTATGTTCTGCTTTTTGCGACCATGATATCGTCGAACTTGGCTAGGACGTGCCCGCTCGCTCTTGTGACAACCATGCGGTCATTGCAAAAATATGAAAGGAAGGTGTCCTTGTCGGGATGATGCATCCGTCGGACGTCGAGCGCGTTCCGGAAGTCATGGTAAAGTGCGGCGTTTATGGTTTCCTCAAGTCCAGGCAGACTGTCGATGCCTTCAAAGCGGCAAGGATATACTAGAAGCAAATTTTTCGAACGATTGATGGAGCGAAGAAGTCCTCGGGCCTCACGGTCTTCTTCGCTCAATTGTTTATCACTCTCAGTTTTTAGAAGCTCGTCAAGCTTGGCGAGGCTGTAATCCCTGAGAATCGCATGCAGGCGTAAGCCTCTCTGTTCTTTTGCATAACTTATGCCAGGTTGTCTAAAAGTAATTCCGCGTTCTGAAACTCGCCTTGACGAAGTGAGGCTTACGGCGCGCATCATGGATTTTCCGAAGATGAGCTTGAAATCTAACTGATACGCGTCTGATACCGCATCACACTCCCCATTTGCCTCGGATACGGGCGCATGAAACTCCGCACCTCTGGTCAGTTCCTTGAAAGCGTTAGAGTGGTTGATGAGCTCGCGCGTCCATTCCTCGTATGTATATAACGGACGCCCAGAATAGTCTTGTATGAGGTCCTTAACAAACAATTCTGGGGTAATCATTGCGGATTTAAGTCTCTCGGCTCCGGGAACGGCTTCAATAAGCCTCTTATCTATCACTGTGGCCTCCTCCTTGCGGTAGTTTTGCGGATGTTGACGGAAGCCGTTCCAGCAGGGTACGCCAAAGTTGGCCCGAGCGAGCGGCCCGTCCTGGCTCGGAAGGGTCCGTGCCTTCGCCTAGAATACGCCCACCATGTCGCGACCAGGCCGCTTTCGGGGCTATCCTGGCCGTCTCCACGGCATCCTCGCGCTACTTCTCGGAGAGGAAGATGGCCGAGATGCACGACGCGGCGCTCCGGAGGGGTACGTCGGGCTGTCACAACTGGGCCGAGCCGGAAAAGACCACCAGGAAGATGGTCAAATCCGGCCTTGAGCTTGCCGACAGAATGGAGTCGGCCTAGGATATCGATAGATTTCGGATCCTGGGCACGGGGGCCAAAGAGTCCATTACACCAACTTTCGCGATACTACCGTTCTTGTCATATCATTCTAATGTTCGGCACGAGTTTCAGAAGCATAGTTCCGCGAGGGTGTGAAGGCACATCAATTATTACCCGGTGACCGGAATTGGCCGATATCGATTAAGTATTTATGGCTATGAATAATCCAGCGCTAAAGCCATCGTTTACCGAGCACTCAAGCGTTTAATCTTCCTGTAAATCTTAGCCTCATCAGGGGTAATCGGATCATTTGGAAACGCCTTTTGGGCTCTCGCTGCGTAGGAAAGAAAGTTCCCGTAGCGGAAAAATGCAGAAGAGTCAGCGTCAGCCGATGGGCATAACCTTCTTCCCCTAATACCAAGCGGTGAATAATGTTGATACAGAGCGGAGACGCGCTTTTTTGATGCGTGCCTTCCCTCCCCCTGATTAGAACGCCCAATCGCAGTGGCCGCCTCACGGAGACGCTTGTGGTACCTTCCAACCGTAGACTGTCGAAGTCTTACAACGCGCCCGTCAAAGTCAAACCCCAGGAAACTGACTTTCTGCGCCGGATGTACACCGGAGTACGGATAGACCTTACCCGCACGAACGCTTTCAAAATCAAGCTGAGCAACTCCGTCGCTATCAACCCGGAACGCCTTGGTTTTCTCAGGCTGCAGTTTAACGGAATCAACATCGGCCATTAGATTGATGGCCTCTACAAGTGCATCAAAGCCAGACTTTGGAACGGCAACAATAAAGTCATCGCAATAACGAAGATACAAGCCACCAACCCGTTCAACAGCAAGCCGGACTTTCATGTCGATATCGGCCATATAAATGTTAGCGAGCACTCCGCTTGCGGCAAGACCCTGAGGAATTCCCAGCCCAATACCCGTTCGCTTCCACGGTCTTGTAATGACCTTACTTTTATTTGCAAGAAACTCAGACTTTGGCAAGATAACATCCAGCTTATTAAGTTCGCGAATAGACTTGAACCGAAGCTCGATAGCTACTTCGCTGATCATTTTCTCCCGAGTAGGATCGATTGATGGCCATGGCAATTCATGTCGAGCAGCCAAATCAGCAATAGGCCAGCACGAATAGCGGAGGATATTTTTAATGACTTGATAGTGATCGTCCGGCAAGCGTCCGCTGGGAAACAACGAACGCAACGACGTCATTAGATGAACATGATTTAAGTTGTCGAAGAAGCTCTCGAAATCACCTGTAAGCACAAACGCCGAATCTTGCTCGCGTATATAATCGAAGGCCTTTTTAGCTGAGGAAATATTGCTGGCAGCGGTTACGGCGCTGTCTGATGAAAGCGAGGAGCGGTACGCTACGGCAACCTCATTAAACTCTTCGGCAATGGCCCTCTTGTTATATAAGTCCGACCACAGATAAGAGTAGTACTGGAAGACGCGGTGATCGAAATGCGAGGCATAAGCGATATTGCGAACTTTGCAGCTTCTCTTACCTCCACGATACCGAACGGCGATGATCTCGTTGGAAATTAGAGGATAGAACGCGTGATGGGAAACGTACCCTGGATCTAAGATCTTGTCTTGGACATCGGCAAAAGACACCCTATGATCGAAATGGGCATAAGAGCTTTTGGAACTATATCGAGGAATACGAGCGATGTCGAACTCGGTCAAAATACCCCCAAATAAATCAACCTGTCCGGATCAACGAGCGGCGGCTAACCCTCCCCGGACAGGCTAATCAAAGGTGCAGCAAGTGCAACCAACGCTTTCGCGGCCGCCTAGAACAATGATTGCCTATGTCATACTAGACGAAAGCGAGGAATTGGTACTTATGACCATCGAGGCTCTTATCCAGCTAGCCGCAGGCAACGCTGGTGTCAATGTGGCGAACGTCGGAATTTCGTCGTTTGCTATATTGACGGCAGTAGCGTACCCCATCGCCAGTTCGCGATGGGCAGGAAACTTTATTCCCTTTTCAGTCAACGCTATACAGCAAAAAGGCCAGTTTTAGCAAGCACTCAATTGCAGGACAAGGACCTGCGTATCCCTAACAACATGTGAATTGGAATAGGAACGCCAATAGCAGGCGCGCTCCATCCCGCCGACAATCACCCCTCCCCGTCCATGGCCGTCCAGCTCACGGGCCCAATGCCCGGAAGAGACGTTAGACAAGAGGGGCAGGCAACCTGATAGTTCCCGTTATTTGTCCTGCGCTGCATAGAAGCGGAGACATATACCGCTTTGCGGGCGCGAGCGACACCGACGTACAGCAGGTCCATTTCCTCAATAAGCCCGTTTGGCATTTTCTTCGCATCCACAATCCGGCATCCACGCGGAGAACGCGAGGACATACCAGCACTTTCGCACCGAGAGCAAATCGCTCCAGGCCAATCGGAACGCGTATCGCCCGGAATGAAAACAATATCCCACTCGAGCCCCTTAGCGGAGTGAACGGTCATTATCGAGATGTCTGCACCAAGGTAATCAGAGAAAAGCCGCAGGGAGCCCTCGGAAAAGACGCTAACGAAATAGTCGAAGCACTCCGACGGCCCATGGCGAAACAGCTTATCGCAAGGTGCTTCCGCAACGCCCCAAGAAACATGACATAGGACCACCCCTACTCGAATCTTCTGGAGCCATGTGACAGTAAAGATACATGCAAGAAGAAAATCACTCGCTTTTATGCCAGTTTCCAATTCAGATGCTGGTTTTGACAGGGTATTTCTTACATCAGAATCACTTGATTGGATGCCAGCGCAACGGTGGTCTTCAGGTGGCGTTAGGAAACTTTAGCAGCATGTCTAAATCATATTGTCGATAACCTTTGTTTGCCCACGGCAAAGAGTACATGCGGCAACGTCACATAGTCATGGCCGTTCCATAAAGCAAAAGGTGCTGGGGCTTTCAAAGCCCCAGCACCTAACCGGCCGGCCCCGACAAAATCAGACGCACTCTCGTCTACCAGCGCGCTGAGCGTCTCCTCGATGGTCTTTCTCACCAGATTCTATATGTCCTTGCGCAGCGACTCCTCGTCGACTTATACGATGTTCGCAGACACGACCCGTGTCCCTTCGTCAATGATTTGTTGTTTAGCCGCTAGAAATCATATGACGGGGCGCAGGCCGTGTTCGCCATGCGGATGTCAGTTTGCGAAAGAAATTACGTGTCACCATGCAAAGGCACATGCTTCAATTAGGCTCTTTGCCCAACCATTCTATTTTTCCACCAATCAAGACCGCTGTAGATAGCCTGTACATATCCAAGCCCGGTACGTTTTAGAACATATTGTGGCCAATGCCAATTGTTGTAGCAGAGCTGCGGAATTGCCTGGCCAACTACAAGACCCCAGGCTCCCCAGCTAAAGGCGCCACACAAAACGCAACTTACGCAGATTCCAGCAGCAGTTGATACCAAATACGCTTTGAAGTACGGAATCTCGTTCATGCTAACAATAATGTTGCAAAACAGAGAGTGCTGATTAAGCAGGAAGTAATAGAGGGCAATACCCAGGAACAAAACTGGATCGCAAATGAAATCATGCTTGAAAAGCGTGAGTATCGGCAGGCATACCGTTACAAGAACTGTAGCGACAATATACATGCATACATAGCAGGAAATACCGCGTTCGACCACCGCCTTCTGAGTCTGCTTGTCATCCCTGACATAGGCAGACTGGAAGGTGGGAAAGCATGAACGTAAATAGGCGCTTGAAATCTGGTGGATCGCCGTCGCGAACTGCAACATGACGGAATACGTACCAGTTTGTTCAAGCCCTAGGAAAGCCGAGCAAAGCAGCGATGTTGCCTGCGTGGCGCCATACCAGGCTAGAGATACGACACCATCACGCCACGCCACAAACGAAACCGTCTTTAGAACGTCAAGCATTTCGTCCTTAGCAACAGCTGCGGCATCGGATTTAATCCCCTCTTCGACGTCATGATGGCTCCGAAATGTCCTAATCGCAAATAACCTCAGCAAAGTGCTGTAAGCCAAGAAGCCGAGTGCGGCAGCGAGAAGGCTCAAGCCACAAAACAGAAGGACCGCCGTAATAGCAAGCTGCCCAATCCTGGCAAGCGTTTTAGCCCTGTTCTCACCGGCAACGTCTCCAAGCCCACGGAGAAACGTGAGACAGTAAAGAAAATACAAGTTAGTGAAAATGGAAACGACAAACACAATCCATGCAGGCAACGAACCCTCAATTAAAAAAGAATCAGTGACATAAGAAACGTAGAAAGTTCCCAACGTTGCCGCAACAAATAACGCGATGAGACCCAAGACAGCGTATATCGTTTTAGACGTATCAAGAACGACGCGCATCAAGTGCCAGTCAACTTCTCCATCAACAGAAGAATAGTCGCAGCCTTGTTTGGTCAGTTTCTTTGCCCCGCTCAGGCAATAAAGAATGTTGCGGGACAAGGTAGAAGTAAAACCGAATTCAAGCAGCTGCGCAAAACCCGAAATGGCTACGAACACGTACCAGAGACCGATTTGAGCACTCGATAAAAAAGATAGGAGTAGCGGCAAGAGCAAAAAGTTACTGCCCATAGACGCGATCGTGCCGACATAATTCCAAATCACATCTCTTTTGGAGACGGTCACTTTCTTGCTTTCGGCCATTTACCCTAATACCTCCGCACAGTAATTTCGTAGCGTCTCGGCCGTTTTGGTCCAGCTACATTCATCAAAATCGATGGAATCAAACAGCCGCTTGGAGTTAGGAGCTCGAAGCAATCCCTCGATCTTATCGGCAACCTCGATCGGGTCCTCGCAGTTTTTCACGACATCGGATCCCTGAATCGACATCACTTCGGCAATTCCGCAGTTAGTCGAAAGAAGGAGCGAGCATCCGGCCTCAATCGCATCAAGGGCAGAGAGACCAAAGGCCTCATGCCTAGAATTCATAACGAATACCGAGCATTCTCGAAGCTCGTTCACAAACTGATCGGAGGCAACTTGACCCCTATATTCACCTTCAGCCGAGGTCATGAGATTATCTAAGGAAGAGTTATCAGAGTACCGTCGCCCGTACAACCTTAAAGAGCAATCGACACCACGATCTCTGAGAATTGAGACGGCCTTCGCGACTATTTCGTTGGCCTTAATTGGACGGGTGCCCCCGCTAACAGCAACGATATTTTCACGTTGGCCTTCGAAGCCGCATTGTTTAAACCTTTTGACCCCAAGGCAAACGTGCTTAACCTTATCGGAGCATTCAGGTAGCTGTTTCTTAACAAAGTTCTCCTGAAGGAAAGAATTCGCAACGATCAAATCTGCAGTACGCAAATGCTTAATGATTGCCTTGACGGTTCTATCGCTATAACCGAGCCCGTTGATCTCATTCTCAAAAGGGACGTACCCATGATTAAAGCAAATGACAGGTTTGCCGAAGGCAGAGAGCAGCCGATGTGCAATGATGTCAGTCCAACCAGCTCCGCAAGAGATAATCACATCGCTCTCAAGGCCCTTGAAAATAGCCTCAAATAGCTTAAGGATTTTACTTTTAGAATATAGCGGCCGTATCGAATCGCAAGAAGGCCAATACTCCACTAAAGATTTATGAACATTAGTAGGTCCAGTATTACCTGTAACTTCACCAATTAGAAGAATCTTCATTGAATGTTTCCTTTAATGTAATGCAAGGGGTTGGAATCAGGTGCTAATGAGACCTTAATTCCGTACCCCCCCCCGCGCTTGAGCAAACCAATGCGAATTAGCAAACGTTTAAGCGATTGTTTGAAATACCTTTTGGGCAAAGACCTTCTTACCGCATCGGTAATTGATCTACCGCATGAAAGGTCCTCGAAGAATCGCGCTCGCGCAGATGGCTTCTCGGAGGGACTCCTCAACTGACCGTTATTCTTAATGGCGGTCTCGATATCAACCGTCATTAACTCAGCACCAGCAAGGTCTATCAGTCGCTGTCCTTTTTGATTCTGGATTAAAACCAGGGAGACACCCCGACGCATTTCTTCGGTAAGATTCGTCCCCCAGGAATCGCCTAATGTAACATCAGAAACTCTTTCAATGCTTGCATACCTGCAGTGATAACAGTTTTCCGTATAGTCCAGCCCCGCCAAAAAAGCTACTGTATACCCATCCAAAACACCGGGCAAATCAATCGTTCGCTCGTTCTCCCTTAGCTGAAAGCTGCCTTTAGAACGAAACTCAATCGACTCAAGCTGATTCATGTCAATCCCATTCTCACTCAGGAATTGGCGGAGAATCGCAGGCGAAGGAGTACCGTGGCAAATCAAATCAACCGTATATAAATTCGAAAGAAGCTTGTTGCCGACAAAGTTTTTAAGAGAGGCCACTTGGCAAGGCAATCCTACAAATAAGACTTCTTTACCCTCAACCAGCAATTTTTTTATACGAGCGTAAGAGCCAATTGGATTGCTTTTAACGTACTTAGATCCTTTATATTTAACGGCATCCGCAATCGAGCTAGAAAGCTCAAACCCAAACTGACCGTCACGGAAACAGCAAGAGCAAACTACTCCGCCGGCAGAAATAAACCCTCGGATAATCGCGGCCGCCAAGCCACCTGATGAAGAGGTCCCTCTGCTCTCCGAGTTAGAATCCCATCCTTGCAACCATTTACTCGGTTTAGAGCCTTGAGGCGGATTGCACTGTTGGCATACAGCCGTGCACCTACCGCAATCAATGCATTTGTTCTGATCGATACTGGGGATATAGTACTCGCGCCTTTCAAGAACAGCGATCGCATCTTTAGGGCAGGCATCGACACATGCCATGCAGCCCGCACACATTTTGTCTTCGCAGATACTTTGCATTCATCTATTCCTTCAACGCGCGATCAAGCCAGGAGAGGCTGCGGTTGCGCTCCCCATCAAGAACCTCGCCAACATGCTGCCAATCGATATCGTCGTCCCAAGCATTGCCTTGGAACGTGTCCCAGGCCCTATGCTCTAGGCCAAAGAGTCTAAGAACAGATTTATTTCGCGCGGCATTAGCCTTTGGAAAGATCTCAACAAATGGGGTGCCGAGATTGATACAAAAAGCAGTGCCGTGGAATGAATCCGTGTATACGCAGGATGCATCCCTAAACAGCGCAAGGAAATCCTCCAAGGGCGGAAGAACGACCTGTTTTCCTACCCTTCTCCTAAACGTAGGGCAAACACTTACAATCTCAAGATTGGAGCCAGCGGTCTTATCTTTAACGTACTGCAGCATATCTGAATCAGGATGGAGGTTATAGACGAGGGCGTAGGGCTTTTCAACGGGAGCCTTTTCACTGGCAATCTTGTTCCACTCGGAGCGATTGAGAAGCAGGGTCGGATCCAAAACCTGCTCAGCTTTGAGACCGTAGCTCTCAACGATATCCTTACCTGAATCCTCGCGGACGGAAATGGCATCGTAGCGCTTGAGCCAGTTACCAATTTGCGACTCATACCCCTTTACAACGCCACCACGTCCAAAACTAGCGGCGTAGGATACGACCTTCTTTCCCTCGACCTTAGAAAGCCCGTCCCAAAAGAATATCGGATCTAAAGAGCCATCGCCAAGTTCGTTCCAGACCTGATCGCTGCCAGTCAAATAGATATCTGTGTTAGGCAGCAAGGCGTCGATACTTGTTTCATCACAATGCGGAGAAAGAGTCAGATACTGCTCTCTCATGCTCTTAAAACGCTTCTCACCTGCACCGTACAGCAAACGCCAAACCGTGTTCCTATAGATGCGATGAGGCAGAGACCTACCTTCTGAATAACGCTTCACAAGAGAATCAAGGGTCTCAGCGCATCTCCGATAGTCAACAACAACAGGATCGTACCCCAAGTTTTTAACAACTTCTTGCGTAGCATAAGCCTGGAGGACAGACCCGTAGTTGAGAACGTTATGACGAGTAATAATTGAAACTTTTTTCATTGCATCCCTCTCAAGAAACGGAAAGTGTGTCTCTATTCCGAAATATGGAATAGCTGATTAAAACTAGGAGCGGGTTATAGTCGACAGCCAAAGCAGTCGACTCGCAGAATCCAAATAATGCAACATAGAGAGCAAGGACTATGAGGGACCCATCATCGAAATACTCCTCGGGCGCCCTTGCATAAAGTAGTATTAAACCGATTAATAAAAATGAAGTAGGAACAAACCCGTAATTGATAAGCCAAAGTGCCCAAGCATTATCAATCGTGAGCATGGCATAAGAGGATCCTGTCCAGACCGTAGCCCCAAGAAGCATTGACCCATTACCAAAAGGATGTATCAAATACTGCTCAAATAGATACCACATTGAATAAATACGGTTGCTAAGAGACTCACTAAAAGCCATCAGAATGCCATTAGAAGGAGAAAAGACAAAAAGCAAAATTATCGTTAATAGAAAGGAACCGATAATAAGGCCAAGGCACATCCTTGACATACTGGCCCTAGCAAAAGAATGCCGTCTAATATAACAATAAAATTGGAAACAAATCAGCACCAGAAGGTACAGCTCCGCAGTCCTTGAGTTGGCGACCATCTCAAGGAAAGAAACCGAAGCAACAGTTAAAAGTGCCGAAAGAAAGGGTTCTTTATTCCAACGTAGATAAACAACACACGTACAAATACGAGCCAAAACAGCACCGAGAGCATTTACCTGATTAAAGCCGAGCGAATGGCGCACCCTCGTTTCGCCGGGACGGATTGAATCAATCGAACCGATTGATCCAGAAATCAAACCAAACGCAACGATTAAAAAAACTAGAACAGTTACAGCCAAGACGATCTGCGTCAACCGGCGAACATCAATATCGTTCCCAGCAATAATAAATAAGCAGACAGAAAGGGGTATCCACGACTTAGTAACACCTAAAGTAATTAGCGTTGTAAGAAAAACGACGCCTGAACAAACTAGGGCTTCAGTTGAAAATCGAATACTGAAAAACCGTACTAGGAGCAGGATGAGCATGAGTGCATTGGCGATTTTGCCAATGGTGTCCATCGGGACTCCAAACATGTACACATAATTCGTACGCTCCATTAAATGAAAAAAACAGTACATAGTAAAGGCTGCGTAATAACATGAATCAGCAGCATTTAGCTTCAGGCTTTCCTTGAAATCAGTCATCATTTTTATGAAACAGCCCCTTGAGTAGTTTCAATTAGCTCTGAGGTTAA
Source organism: uncultured Collinsella sp. (assembly GCA_902473205.1). Taxonomy (GTDB): domain Bacteria; phylum Actinomycetota; class Coriobacteriia; order Coriobacteriales; family Coriobacteriaceae; genus Collinsella. The sequence goes on along the minus strand of CABRRA010000007.1, from coordinate 22,836 downwards.
GCGTTAGCGAAGCAATCCAAGACCTCGGGCCACGCAACAGAACAAGCTGAATGCGCTTTTTCCGAAATAAGAAACAAAGGCCGCAAAGCGCTCACGCGGCCTAGCTTCCCTATCTCTAAGAACGGCCTTTCGATGTAGTGACAGCACCGACCACAACAAATCCTCATCTTGAATTTGCCTCGAATGATTATTTTTAGTTGGAATCTGCGCAAACACCATCCTGCAAACTGAGAAGCAGCGCGAAGCGGCGGCTTTACTTAGGTCCGGATACCAATTACAAATATCGTGGTAGAGCTGATCGGCAATTATCAATGCGGACTCGCCTTTAATGTGTCGATATTCTTGCCTGATAATGCTGTTACTTCTCATGCGATATGCATACAACTCACGGCAATCGACAACGGCAACGGAATCGACCTTGTGAATAATCTTATAGACGCTAGCGAGATCCTCGTAATACAGCCCCTTAGGGAACGGGTCAATGCCCAGTGGCGCCTTTGCGTAAAGGCGCCACTGGGCACCGGTGTCCAGCGTCTGATATAACATCAGACGCTGGACATCGGGCGAAGGCAGTGCCTTCGCAGGCGCCACGGGGTCAAGAGACTCCACCAAAGGGCAAGCATCACCATCATTGAACGGCTTGCCAAATGGAACAGCAGATATCTGACATCCCGTATCGCGGCAGGCGTTAAAAAGAACCTCGATAAAAACAGGAGAAATGTAGTCGTCGCTATCAACGAAGGAAATCCAGTCGCCCTGAGCAATACGCAGCCCTGCATTACGAGCGTCGGAAAGACCGCCATTTTCCTTATGCAAAACGGTGGTACGGTCGTCGATTGCAGCAAGAACATCACAAAGCTCGCCAGAACCATCAGTCGAGCCGTCGTCGACAAGAATGATCTCGATGTTACGATAGCTTTGACGGCAAATGCTATCAAAGCACTCCCGCAGATAAGGCTTAACGTTATATACCGGCACAATCACCGATACCAAGTTACTGTTTGCCATCTAATTCCTTGAGTAGAGATCTAGGTATTTATAAGTCAGCTGCTTGCCTTGCAACTCAATGTTGTAATCAGCGAATTGCCCACTTGAGATAGACAATCGACCCTCATACGAGTACGGCAAGAGTGAATCGATTTCATCGGCCCACACGGCAGGACTATCAATCGGCAAGAACTTGCATTCCCCCGTTACGTCCACTTCACGCGTAATTGCATCGCTCAGCAAACACGGTAAGCCAGACACCTGTGCCTCGACGCCGACGAGGCACAGGCCTTCGTAAAGGCTTGGCAGAACGAACGCATCAAACGCCTGGTACAAACGATTGACATCGCTTCTTTGTCCCAGAAACTTAACGCGATCGGTAAGACCGCGTTCGTCCACCAAGGCCTTTACGGAGGCCCCGGCTTCGCCGGTACCGACAAGCAACAGGACGGCATCGTCGCGGCGCTTTGCGACCTCAGTAAAAACATCGATCAAAAACGCATGGTTCTTCTGAGCAGTAAAACGCCCCACATGCCCAATGGCAAACTGGTTGCCGACGAGGCCCAGGTCGGCTCGCGCTTGCGCGCGAGCCTCCGCATTGAAGCGGAAGCGATCCAAATCAATTGCGTTGTATACGACCTCAAAGTGCGAAGCTATACCAAAAAGCCATTCACCAGCGAATTGACTACATGCAAATCGATGTGTTGGATACCGATTCGATTGCGTTTTCAGCACGGCCTTCAGGGCATTCTTGGCATACTCCCCCTTACCACTCGTAGAATGGCTATGGGCGATACGCACGGGGACGCCCGCCTTCTTCGCGGCACGAAGTGGAAAGACCGAAAGCGCGTTGATGTGACTGTGGACAATCTTCCAGCCCTCTTGCTTAAAGAGACGCTGAAGCTCTCGCTGGTATTCAACAACATGCTGATAGGGCGGAATCTCGAAGACCCTGCCACCGAGCGATTCAATCTCCTCGCGGGGAACAAGCGTCGAATCGGAATCGATAAGGAAATCAAACTGCACTTTGCTACGATCAATATGACAGTAGTAATTCATGACGACGGCCTCAACGCCGCCGCCATTCATTTTTCCGACTATCTGTGCGACACGAATTGGATTAGCCATCTAACGCCCCGTCCTCTTCTTGCCGAACATGGCACCAAAGGTGCCGGTAAAGCATTTCCAGTCCATGCGGAAGCAGCGGTTCTGCACGTAACAGAGTTCAATCTTCTGGCGCAGACCGCTCTCAAAGGTCGCGGCGTTTCGGTCAGTCGCCTGCCACAGGCCTGTAATACCAGGCTGGACGGAAAGCAACTCAGCCTTTTCTTCATCAGAAAAATGCTGCTCAAGCTCATCCCTTGTAATGGGGCGAGGCCCAATAACAGAAAGGTCGCCGTTTAGCACATTGAGAAACTGAGGCATCTCGTCGATAGAGCATTTACGAATGAACTGACCAATCTTGGTAATGCGAGGATCATCGTCGACTTTGCGTTCGACCTCCCACTGATGCAGCTGCTCGGGACTCAAATACTTCTGCACATCACCCGCATCGGCGACCATACTACGAAGCTTGAAGATCTTGATGGTCTTTCCGCCCTTGCCGACGCGTTCTTGCGTATACATAGGACAGCCGGGTGATTCAAGGCTAATGAGCGCGCACACGATGGCGATGGGGATAAGCAGCAGCACGCTCATCAAAAGACTGAATACAAGGTCAAACAGCCTCTTAATAAAGCGGTAGCCAAGCGTACCGCTCGGTTTAATCTCTTTAATAGCCAGTGCATCCCCCACAGACACACAGCTCTCTGTTACTTCTTTAGCAGCCAAAGTCAAACTTACGTCCACGTTCCCCGAGCATCCCCGAATCGATGAATTCAAAATGCGAACGAACTGCCGGTGCAACGCCCCTTACGTCTTACTGGGCACGTCCAGCGGAAGCAGCTCCCTAAAAGCGGAGTCGCCTTCGCCCACGTCTACCAGGCACCAGCGCTTATGACGGTCGATCTTCTTTACACGGGTCTCTTGCCCCACCAAGGGTCCTTGCTCTATGTGCAGCACGCCGTCTTCTATGCGGGCTACGCTGTTGCGCACCACGCCGTCGTCATCGAGTACGCTGCGGTACCAGTCCTGCGCATCGTCCGGCATGGGCGCATAGGCCCGCTCCTTACTGCCAGCAATGCGGCAGCCAAAGCTCAACTGAGCCAAAGCCTTATCGAGCAGGGCGGCATCGCGCGTGGCGACGAAGAAGTATTCCTTGTACATAGGTTTGGTTTGGAGCGACCAGGCACCGTCCCGCTTAAACCAGAACTCCTTTTGCATCACAAAAGCGTCCTGCATCAGCTCGTGCGGGATAATGCGGCGGACCTTTTCGCAGGTCTCGCGCTCTTTACCGTTGGGGGTGTGGACCAGATACCAGCGGACGCGGCCATGCTGGCTGTTGGTAGTAGCGCCATTAAAGGCACCAGGCAGCTGCTCTTGGCGCCGCATTGTCTGTTCCATCTCTCGCCCCCTTTTCTTGCCTCCGCGACGCACGCGGATGCAGGGGCGTTAAGAACAGGCTTCTCGCTCGCAGCTAGGCGCAGTCGCAAAAGTACAGGTTTTTGTAGAGGCGTATGGAGATGCACCCATTCGCGGCGCATTTTGTGCAATCTGGGCAAACGCGAGCAGTTTGCTCGTATAATGAGCAACGTCGAAAGATACAAAAACCTGTACCTTTTTGCACAACAAAAAAGCCGCTCTAACCAGCGGCTTTTCTTCTTTAGATAACAAAAAAGGCGACCGCCCTATAGGACGATCGCCTTTGTTAATTCTTGTATTGTTTGTGCTAGGCGCGAGTCTTGATCTCCTCGGTCACCTTGGTCACAAACTCGTCGATGCTCATCTGAACGGTCTCGTTGGAGCGATCGCGGACGGAGATGTTGCCGGCCTCGACCTCCTTCTCGCCCAGGATGAGCATGTAGGGCACGCGGTCGATGGAGCGGCCCTCGCGGATCTTGTAGCCGATCTTCTCGTCGCGGTCGTCGCAGACCACGCGAATGCCGGCCTCCTCCAGCTTGGCGCACACCTCGTGGGCGTAGTCGCGGCTCTTCTCGGAGACAGGAAGCGCCTTGACCTGCACGGGGGCCAGCCAGGTGGGGAACTTGCCCGCAAAGTGCTCAATCAGAATACCGATGAAGCGCTCGATGGAGCCAAAGCACACGCGATGCAGCATGATGGGGCGCTTCTTGGTGCCGTCGGCGTCCACGTACTCCAGATCAAAGTTGAGCGGCATCTGGAAGTCGAGCTGGACGGTACCGCACTGCCAGGTACGGCCGAGCGAGTCCTCCAGGTGGAAGTCGATCTTGGGGCCGTAGAAGGCACCGTCGCCCTCGTTGACCTCGTAGTCCATGCCCAGCTTCTCCAGAGCGGTGCGCAGGCCCTCCTCGGCGCGAGCCCAATCCTCGTCCGAACCCATGGAGTCCTCGGGGCGGGTGGAAAGCTCAACGTGATACTTAAAGCCAAACTTTTGGTACACAGAGTCGATAAGGTTGACCACGCCCACGATCTCGTCGGTCAGCTGGTCGGGACGCACAAACAGATGGGCGTCGTCCTGGTTAAAGCAGCGTACGCGGAACAGGCCGTGCAGGGCGCCGCGCAGCTCGTGACGGTGTACCAGGCCAATCTCGCCGGCGCGAATGGGCAACTCGCGATAGGAGTGCGGCTTAGAGGCGTACACCAGCACGCCGCCCGGGCAGTTCATGGGCTTAATGCAGTACTCTTCGTCGTCGATGACGGTGGAGTACATGTTGTCCTTGTAGTGGTCCCAGTGGCCCGAGGTCTTCCACAGCTGCTTGTTCATGATGAGCGGCGTGGAGATCTCCACGTAGCCGGCCTTGTGGTGGATCTCGCGCCAGTAGTCCAGCAGCGTGTTCTTAAGGATCATGCCGTTGGGCAGGAAGAACGGGAAGCCGGGAGCCTCGTCGCGCATCATAAAGAGGTCCATCTCGCGGCCGATCTTGCGGTGGTCGCGCTTCTTGGCCTCCTCCAGCATGTGCATGTGCTCGTCGAGCTCCTCCTTGGTGGCAAAGGCGACGCCGTTGATGCGGGTGAGCATCTTGTTGTCCTTGTCGCCCTTCCAGTAAGCGCCCGAGACGCCGGTGAGCTTAAAGGCCTTGAGGGCCTTGGTATAGCAAATGTGGGGGCCGACGCACATGTCAATGTAGTCGCCCTGCTGGTAGAAGGTGATGCGGGCGTCGTCGTCCAGGTCGCCGATGTGCTCGACCTTGTACTTCTCGCCGCGCTCCTCCATAAGGGCGATGGCCTCGGCGCGGGGCTTCTCGTACACGGTGAACTTGAGGTTCTCCTTGACGATCTTCTTCATCTCGGCCTCGATCGCGGGGAAGTCGTCCTCGCTGATCTTGACGCCCTCGGGCAGGTCGACGTCGTAGTAAAAACCGTTGTCGGTCGCGGGACCGTAGGCAAAGTCGGCCTCGGGATAGAGACGCTTGATGGCCTGCGCCATGATGTGCGCGGCAGAGTGGCGGATGACGTGCGTGACCTCGTCCTGCGGGAGCTCGGCCACCGAACCGTCATTGTAGAGTGCCTTCATGGGTATGTTTTCTCCTCTCGGATGCCTGATGCAAGTGCGTGCGATGCGCTCGGCGTTTTTGACTTGCATCATTATAGGCAGGTTGCCTTGGTATACAAGCGCCCGCCGCACCTTAATGGCACGGCGGGCGATTTTCTACGCATGCTTCATCGCGTGGGGCAGGGCTACGGGGCGAGCGTGCGGCTTGCGCGTGACGCGCGGGACCCGTGGCTTGCGACCGGCCCGGCGATGGATGCGTTACTGGATGCGAGTTCGGCAGTAGGGGCAGACCTTCCAGTGCGCGTCGAGCGGGCGATGGCAGCTGGGGCACACGTTACGAACCTGGGTGTCGCACACGGGGCAGACCACAAAGTCCTTCTCGATGGGGGCGCCGCACTGCGGGCAGGTGCCGTACTGGGCAAGCTGGCGCTCGCGCAGGGCCATGTCCAGCTCCTGCTCCTCGCGGTCGGCCGCGTAGGAGTGCGGACGCAGGACCAGATAGGCGATGAGACCCACAAACGGGATGAGGGCAATGATGCCCCATGCCACGTAGGCGCTGGCGCCGCGGCGACGAGCGTCGATGAACACATAGACGACCGACAGCACGTACAGGGCGATGATAAAGCCAACAAAGGCATAGATGACGCCCATAAGCTGCGGCGACATGAGCTCAGAGATGTACTTGGACATTGAGGTGTACCTTTCGGAATATTTACAGTCTGGTAAAGTTTACCACGGGGTTTGTTTATATGGGACTACGGTTGGGTACGGGGCGGGCGCGGACACAAACATCTCAATCTGTAACAGGTGGAAGCGGAATCCGGGTCTAGATGTTACAGAATTAGACAAACGGGTGTGCCGCCTGGCAAACGTCTCGATCTGTAACATCTTGGGTCAAATTTCCCCTCTTACTGTTACAGATCAAGACGAACGGACAGACCGCAAGTCAAATGTCTCGAACTGTAACAACTAGGGGTCAGAAACCCTTCCATCTGTTACAGATCAAAACAAAGGAAAACGTCCAATCTCAATATCTCAATCTGTAACAACAGCTCGGTAAATACAGGTCTTACCGTTACAGATTTAGACATTCGAAACCGACTGATAGGTTCATCTAAATCTGTAACATCTAGACCCCAAAACGGTCCCGAGATGTTACAGATCGAGACAGAAGATCTTTCCCCGACTTTAAATCTCAATCTGTAACACATGGAACCGATTTTCTCCTCTAACAGTTACAGATCGAGACAAAGAAAACCTTCCAAACCGAATGTCTCAATCTGTAACATCAGGAACCCAAATCCTCGTCTAACTGTTACAAGTCGAGACGAACGGTTGCCGTAGTCGTCGGCAGACGAGGTTGTCGACGTTGCCGAGTCTCCCCTCGCCTGCCGTTGGCGGGTGTTGCGGGGCTGTTCACCGCATTGCCGCTGCGCTGGGGGCGTGCAGACCGTAGGATAGTCCTATTGACAGCCTGTCAACTTGTCTGGGAGGCACTGTGACAGAAACGTTTGATATCGCGATTGTGGGCGCGGGCATCACGGGATGCGCCATCGCGCGGCAGCTCGCGCGCTATGACCTGTCTATTTGCGTGGTCGAGGCGGCCAACGACATCGCGCTGGGCGCCTCGAAGGCCAACGGCGGCCTGGTGCACGCAGGCTACGATCCAGCTCCGGGCACGGTCAAGGCGCAGGTCAACGCCCGTGGTTGCGAGCTATATGGCACGTGGGCCCAGGAGCTAGGCTTTTTGTTCCGCCGTACCGGGTCGATGGTACTGGGGTTTAACGACGAAGACCGCGCACACTTGGAGAAGCTGCGCCAGAATGGCCTGGCCAACGGCGTACCCGAGTTGTCGATTATCGGCCCCGACCACATCCGCGAGCTGGAACCGCGCGCGAGTGCTAAGGCGACGTGCGCGTTGTGGTGCCCTTCGACCGGTTACGTCGACCCTTTTGAGGTCGCTATCGCCGCGCTGGAGAACGCCGTTGCCAACGGCGTGACGTTTATGCGCTCCGCACCGGTGGAAGCGATTGAGGTTGCTAGCTCGCAAAGCGAGGACGCTGCTGCCGACGGCAAGGGCCGCACGCGCTTTACGCTGGTGACGCCCGCCGGCGATGTGCGCTGCCGCTACTTGATCAACGCCGCGGGCAACGGCGCCGCGGACATCTCGCATATGACCGGCGCCGAGGAGTTCCAGATGGTTTGGCGCCAGGGAAACATTGTGGTGCTGGACAAGGAGCCGCGCGCGCTCATGCCGCTCTACCCCGTTCCCACGCCGGTGTCCAAGGGCGTTATCGTCACGGGCACCGTGCACGGCAACACCGTGATCACCGCGACCGCTACCGTGCGCGAGCCGGGCGACACACAAACATACGCGACCGATGTCAACGCGCTCCTGACCGGCGCGCGCAAGCTGGTTCCCGATCTGGACACGCGCCGCGTAGTGCGCGCGTTTGCCGGCGGGCGTCCGGTCATTAAGGGGACGAACGACTTCTTTATTGGGCAGTCAGCCGTGGTGTCGGGACTGTTCCAAGCCGCGGGCATTCAGTCGCCGGGCGTGGCAAGCGCGCCGGCCATTGCCGAGCGCATGGAGCAGGTACTGCACAATGCCGGCGTGGTCCTGCACGAGCGCGGCGACTGGAACCCGATTCGCCATGCGCCGGACGACTTTGACCGCGCCCCGCTTGCGCGCAAGGAAGAGCTCATTGAGTCCGACCCCGCGTGGGGGCAGATCGTCTGCCGCTGCGAGACGGTGCCCGAGGCCGAGATTGTTGCCGCGATTCGACGCCGCCCGGGTGCGGTTTCGGTCGAGGGCGTCAAACGCCGCTGCCGCGCCGGCATGGGTCGGTGCCAGAGCGGCTTTTGCCAGAGCCGCGTGGTGGCGATCCTCGCGCGCGAGCTGGGCTGCGACCCCAGCGAGGTGCTGTTGGAGGATACCGGATCTTGGTTGGTTGAGGGACCGCTGAAGGGGGTGCGCTAGGATGGCGGAATTCAAATCGATCGCAATTGATAGCGATGCCGTTGAGGCAGTACCTAAGCAGGCCTTCGACGTGGTCGTCATAGGAGGCGGACCTGCCGGCATGGCGGCCGCGCTTGCCGCGTATAAGGCCGACGCGCGCGTGGCTATCGTGGAGCGTGAGCAACACTTGGGCGGCATCCTGCGCCAGTGCATTCACCCCGGCTTTGGGTTGTCGCACTTTAAGCAGGAGCTCACCGGCCCCGAGTATGCGCAGCGCTTTATCGACCAGGTGCGCGCGACCAACATTGCGCTGTTCTTGGACAGCATGGTGCTTGAGATTGATTCGGGCGCGTCCACGGAAGACGCCACACTCCACACCGTCACGCTCATGAGCCCCTCCGGTATGCTGCAGCTCACCGGACGCGCGGTCGTCCTTGCCATGGGTTGCCGCGAGCGCACCCGCAGTGAGATCAAGATTCCCGGCAGCCGACCCGCCGGCGTGTTTACGGCCGGCCTGGCGCAGCGATACATCAATATCGAGAACCTCAAACCCGGCTCGCGCGCCGTCATTTTAGGCTCGGGCGACATCGGGCTCATCATGGCGCGCCGCTGCACGCTCGAGGGGATTTCGGTCGAGGGCGTGTACGAGCTCATGCCGTACGCCAACGGCCTGCGCCGCAATGTGAAAAACTGCCTGGACGACTTTGGCATTCCGCTGCACCTGTCCACCACCGTCACGCGCGTGATCGGGCACGACCGCGTGGAGGCCGTCGAGGTGAGTCGGGTCGATGAGTGCCTGGCACCCATTCCGGGGACCGAGCGAGTTGTTCCGTGCGACACGCTGCTGCTTTCGGTGGGCCTGATTCCCGAGAACGAGCTTTCGGTTGCCGCAGGCGTTGAACTTGACCCACGCACGCGCGGCGCCGTAGTGGACCAGAGTCTGCAGACGGGCGTGCCGGGCATTTTTGCCTGCGGCAACGTTCTGCACGTGCACGACCTGGCAGACAATGTGACGACGGAGTCCGAGCGTGCCGGCGCGGCTGCAGCGGCGTGGGCGTTGGGGGCTGTCGGCACCGCGGCGAGAGTGGCAGACACGAGCTGCGAGCTCACGGTCTCCCCCCACCGGCATCGCAGGCTACGCACTGCCGGGCCGCATTACGGCTGTGGCGCTCACCAAACTCAACTTCCGCGTACGCCGACCGGTCGACGCCGCCCGCGTGCGCATTCTGGCAGGCGACGAGGAAATGTTTACAGGCAAGGTCCGCCCGTTTAAACCGAGCGTCATGGAAAGCTTCCCGCTGCCCGCAAAGGTGATTCAGCGCGCACTCGACCTGGGTGCCAGCGAGATTGTCCTGTCCGTTGACCCTATTGAGGAGGCGTAGGGCCATGAGCACAAACACGATCGAGACACTGCAGTTCAACTGCACCACCTGCCCATCCGAGTGCCTCCTGACCGTGGAGGTCGAGCGCAGCGCAGACGGCACCGTGGTAGAGGTACGCTCCATAACCGGCAACAGCTGCCCGCGCGGTGATACGTTCGCACATCAGGAGCTCACCTGCCCCATGCGCGTGCTCACCACCACCGTGGCCGTATCCGGCGGCGACGAGGCGCTGCTGCCCGTGCGCACGGCCGAAGCCATCCCACTGCCACTTCACGCCCAAGCCATGGACCTCATCCGCGGCCTAGTCGTCGACGCCCCCATCCGCATGAGCGACGTCGTGCTGGAGAACCTCCTCAACACCAACATCGACCTCATCGCCAGCATGGACATCGACCCTGCCTAGGTAGCTCATTTGGGACAGGGCTCTTTTAGCTACCCCGCCATCCACCCCGCCCCTCCTCAATTGCGGTGAAATAGTTCCTGATTTCCGCCAAAACCCCGGCATCCAGGAACTATTCCACCGCAACTTATGTGGGGGCGTATGGGATACCATGGTGGCAACCTAGCGAAAGGACGATATATGGCACATGTCGATGACCAGCGCGTGGCGCGCGTGCTCGATGCGCTCGAGGCCCAGCACCCCGGCGCGCAGCTGCTCGTAAACGACCCGTAGTCGATTTATTACCTAACCGGCTTTTATGCCGATATGTTCGAGCGTTTTTGTGGCGTGCTGCTCGCGCGTGATTGCGAGCCCGTGATCTTGGTCAACTCCCTGCATAAGCTGCCCGATTATGACAATGCCCGCGTCGCCTATCACACCGATACCGACGTCGTGACCGACGCCATCGCTCGCGAGGTCAATCCGACCAAACCACTCGGCATCGACACCGTTATGCGCTCCGGCTTTTTGATGCCGCTCATGGAGCGCCACGCCGCGAGCGAGTTTTTCCTGGGCGACTTTGCCGTCACCGCCGCGCGCACCTACAAGGATGCCGCCGAGCAGGAGCTGATGCGCGCGTCCTCGGCCGCTAACGACGCCGTGATGGCCGACGCCATCAAGCTCGTCCACGAGGGCGTAACGGAGCGCGAAATTGCCGACCAGATGCTCAGCCTGTATCGCAAGCACGGCTGCGAGGGCTTTAGCTTTCCGCCCATCGTGAGCTTTGGCGCCAACGCCGGCGACCCGCATCATGAACCCGACGACACCGTGCTCAAGCGCGGCGACGTGGTGCTGTTCGACATTGGCGGACGCCGCTGCAACTACTGCTCGGACATGACGCGCACGTTCTTTTGGGGCGAGTCGGACGAGGAAACGGCGCGCATCTACGATATCGTGCGCCGCGCCAACGAGGCCGCCGAGGCACTCATCGCACCGGGTGTGCGCATGTGCGATCTGGACCGCGCCGCGCGCGACGTAATTGAGGAGGCGGGCTATGGGCAGTACTTTACACACCGTCTGGGACACTCGATCGGCCTGCAGGACCACGAGCCGGGCGACGTCTCACTCGTCAACGAGCAGGTCGTAGAGCCGGGCATGACGTTCTCCATCGAGCCGGGCATCTACCTCCCCGGCCGCACCGGCGTCCGCATCGAGGACCTTGCCCTGGTCACCGAGTCCGGCGTCGAGATCCTCAACGCCTACCCCCACGACCCAGTCCGCCTAGACTAGTCAATGTGACAAAGGGACAGCCCCTTTGTCACATTCCGCTAACGCCGCGCCACGAAAACGGGCCATCTACTACGTTTAACCCGCATGGGTCGACCATACGGGTCTTTTTTGAAAACTGGCAAGCCTTCTACCTGCGGTTTTAATTTCGCGATGTTTCGTGTGGTCGAGGGTAGTCGGTAATACGTAGTAGATAGGCCCATTTCGTGGCGAGCAGTCCACTCAAGACAAAGCCCGTCCCAAATTAGCTGCCCTACGGTCAAACGAAAGGCCTCCCGATTCCCCGAAGAGAACCGAGAGGCCTTCTTGTGTCCTAGAGTCCTAAAGCTCTAAGCTCGCAGCCTTACTCAGCGCGATGGCGCAGTTTTTCAATCGCTGCGGCAATCAGCGCCAGCAGGCCGGTTCCGCCAAGCGCTGCAACGGCCACGGCAGTGTTGTCGCCCGTCTCGGCCAGGCTTCCCTTAGCGGCCTTCTTGCCATTCTTCTTGCCCGAAGGATCCTTGGCATCGGGCTTGGCACCGTTATCCTTGCCGCCTGTCGGTTCCTGTACAACAACAGGCTCAACAACCTCGACGATTACCGAAGCAGTGAGCTGCTGAGGCGCCGGCGTCTCCGCAGCGTCATCCTCGGCAAGCGTCGCAATCGCCGCAGTGCTACCGTCAACGGGCATCGTCGCGGTAATGACGACGGTTCCGTTCTTGAGGGCCTTGACCTTACCGTTCTCGACCGTAGCGATCGTCGGGTCGGACGAGACCCACGTCACGGCACCACGCAGCAGCGCGCCATCGGCCGCATTGCTCGCCGCGGCAGCAAGGTCAATTTCCTTGCCGCGCTCTACCTTGAGCACGGTTTCGGCAGTCGTGGCCTTGCCGTTTTGGTCAACGATAACGAGGCCCTTGGCCGCCGGGCGCGGCTTAACGCGTACCATGCAGCTGACTGTAAGCTCCGTACCGCGAACCTTACCGCCCACGGTCACATCATCGGCACCCCAATCCAGTGCGGGAACATTCTCCCAATCGACGTCGTAGTCCTCCTGACTGTCGTCCTTCATCATCACGGAAACCTTCTTGGGCAGCGCCTTCAGCACATCGGCGGCAGAGCTTGCCTCAAACACCTCAACGGGAGCGAACGTCGCAGGCCTCACGGGAATCTCGCTTGCCGGCGTCTCGACGACCAGCTTGCAGGTCGCCTTGAGCGTCGTGCCCTCGACGGAGCCCTCGAGCGTGTGCTCGCCGACAGCGGCAAGCTGCTTGTCCAGGCCATCCGTATTCCACGTGACCGCGGCCTCGTCCGTGTGACCATCGGAATAGGTCACGGTGACCTTCTTGGGCAGCTGCCCCGTCACGGTATCGGCCTTGGCATCGCGCTCAACCGTAATCTGCGGCACCTCGGCCACCTTATTGATCGTCGTCGTGGAGGTGACGACAACTTCGACAGGCAGGTTGCCGTTCACCGTCACGCCCTTGGCGACGACGCTGTTGCCGTACGTGTCGGCCGCGGCAGGGATCTCGGTCCACGTAATCTCAGACACCGCCGTGGTCTTGCCGTCCTTCATGCGAACGGTGGCCTTCACGCCCTTGAGCGCATCACGCACGACATCGGCGGACGAGCCCTCGGGCACGCTAACACCCGCGACAGGCTCAACGGACGCCGGAATCTCAGCATCGCTCTTTACAACCGTCAACGTGCACTTGGCCTTGACCGAAGTGCCCTCGACCGTGCCCTCAAGCGTGATGTCACCCAGCTTGCCCAGGGCATCCGTTGTGAGAGGGGCCTTATCCCACGTAACGGCGGCAGTCTTCGTCGAGGCGTCGGACATGTTGAGGGTCACGTGGGCAGGCAGTGCGATGTCAGCAGCAGCCGTGTTGCGGGCAACCGAAAGCTTAACGTCGGCAATGCTCTCAACAACCGGCACCAGGTTAACCGTGGCATTAACCTCAAAGTTACCGATCTCGGTCTTACCCGTAACGACAACGCTCGTGCCGTCCTTCTTAATGGTGAGGGCCTCTTTGGGAGCGGTCCAGTCAATCTTTGAATCGACCTCGGAGCCGTCCTTCATGGCAACCTTAACGGTCTTGGGCAGCGCCGCCACAACCGCGTCAGGCTTCGCGCCGTCGTCGACCGTCACGGCGTCAACGGAACCGGCCAGATGGTCGGGAATCTCGCGCAGCGGCTTAACAACCTTAATGGTGCACTCCGCCTTCTGGTCCGTGCCGGCGACCGTGCCCTTAACCGTGACCTTGCCCTCCTTGGCAAAGTCCTTGTCGGAGAGACCCTTGATGTCCCACGTCACGTCGACCGCGGCATCGGAGCCATCGGAGTAAAACGCAGTGACCTTCGCAGGCAGCTTTTTCAGAGCATCCGATGCCTTCGTGTCGCGCTCGACTTCAATATCATCAGCTGCGTCAAGGCTCACGATATGCGCGGTTACCTTGACCTTCACCTTTACGGTCATGCCGTTGTCCGTCAGGCCCGTGACCTCAAACTCGTTGCCGGCGCGGCCCAGGCTATCGACCTGAGACCACCTAACGGGCGTCTCGTTCTTAGTCTTGCCGTCCTTCATGACCACCGTCACCGTGGACGGCAGCATGGCCATCAGGTCCGCAACCTTGGCATTGTCCGCAATATGAATGTCGGCAACCGGCTCAACGTGGTCGGGCGTCTCGGCATCCTGGTCCACCACAGTCACATTGCAGGTCACCTTAGCGCCATTAAGCTTAACCGTGCCGGTAATCTTCACGGTACCGGTTCCGCCGAGCACCTCGTCCGTGACGTTGGAAAGGTCCCAGGTGTCAATGTCAAGCAAGTCGGTCGAGCCATCGGAATAGGTCGCCACAACCTGCTTGGGCATCTGCTGGTACAGGTCCTGCTTGGGCGTACCCTTGGCCACGCTAAACGACTTAGCCTCGAGCTTGGTAATGGTCCGCGGCGCCTCGGAGACGTTGACGTACACGATAGCGTTGACGTTGTCGACATCCTTGAGCTTGCCGACGAGTTTGTACGTACCCTTCTTGGCGAGCGGCTTGGAAAGATCGAGGCCGTCGGTATCGGTCCACTTTTCGATTTCGGTGCCACCGTATTGGCTATGCGCCGTAAAGGTGCCGTCGGAGTAATTAATATTCACGCACTCGGGCAGCTCCAGCATTGATCCGACCGTGGTGTTGACTACAACGGCCTCAGGCTGCAACGCAACCTTCTTCGCCTTTTTGTCGGCAACCGTCACCTTAGCAGTAACGTTGCCGTTCTCATCCACGCCGACCTTTTGGCCGTCATCGTCAAGCAGCGCCATAACAGCAGCGGCATCAAAACCGACCACGTGGCCCGTCGCATAGAACGTACCAGGCTGCTCGTACTTCTCGGGCGCAATCGGGTCCCAATCAATAGCCGCTGTCGAAACGGAGCCGTCGCTCATCTCGACCGCCATCTTGGACGGCATGGTCGGAGCGGTACCGGCCTTGGTGGTCACTGCGGTCTCGCCGTTATCGATTGCCTTCTCAACGCCTTGGATAACGATCTTGGTCTGAACAGTGAGACCGGTGTTGATGCCGACGCCGTATCCGTTGAGGTCGCTTGTAGACAGCGCGCCAGACACTGTCGTGACCTGACCCGGCTCTCCGGTATAAACCGAGGGGCGAATGTCACCCCACTCAACGTGGGCATTGTGCGTTTTGCCATCACTCGTGGCAACCGAAACATTCCACGGCAGCTCGGGAACGACGCCATTGGCCGTGGTAATGCGCTCAGGAACGGCAATAGAGGTGACAGAGCAGACGTCTACAGTGATTGTCGCCTCGGCACCACCTTGGAGCTTGCCCTTCACCTTAAACGAACCGTCCTTGGCATAAGCGTCTTCGGCAACGCGGTCCCATGTGACCTTTTCGCGCTGGGGCTCAGAAGACACATCGTTGTCGTATCGAACCTCAAGGTATTCCGGCAGCATCGGCCTGGTGCCGGGAACGGTCCATATGGTTCCGCTCTGCACCGAGGTCGCCTTGCTCGCAATCTTAACGGTGGCAGTAATCGGAACGTCGACCGTCTGCATGCCGTTCCCCGTGCCAAAGCTAATTGTTGCAGTGCCGCGGACCACGCCGCCCTGGGTCCAATCGAAGCCCTTCGTGTTCCACTTGGCCTCGGCGTATTTGTTCGAATACCCCGGTTGATCAGTCGCATCGGGGCTTACAAGTTCGACATGGCTGGGAAGCATGGCGGTGCCGTCGCTGCCCTTGAGCACCGTAATGGTTTGCGGCTGAGCCTCCCAGTTTTTAGTCACGATGACATGGACCTTCACGGGGATATTCGTTCCGACGACCGTTCCAGTTATCGTGCAGTCCTTCTGGGGGCACCTATCGTAGGCATCCCAGTTGACGCCGAGACTGTCAAAAGTCGTTCCGTCCTGCAATGCGCCAGAAACAGTGAGATAGTCCAGATTGACTTCCTCACCGGGGTAGATGACACGCCAGTCCTCGTACGAGCGTCCAAGCGTCACGCCGTTATCGCTGTAGTTGTTGACACCCTTGACCTCGCCGCACACCGCAGTCGCATGGATCTTTGCCAGCGAGCCGGAGACCGTACCGGTAATTTCGTACTCGCCCGGTTTGCCGTCCAGCAGCTCTTGAGGAAACTCATCCCAGCTATAAGGCTGTCCCGAGGAATACCTGGGGTAGAAGGAGCTGCCGTCAGACAAATACAGATCGGACAGATAGCGCGGAGCCAAGAGCCCGACGCCGGGAACATAAGCGATCTTGCCAATGTTGCTGTCCTTGAGATCGCAGACGTTGACCGTCGCCGTGACCGGAATGTTGGAACCAGTGAAGTATCCGTTGACAGTAATCTGGCCAAGGTTCTTTAGGGCGTCCTGACTAATTGTCGACCATTGTACGGGGAAACTGCCTCGCGAACCATTCCACATCGTAGCCTCGATTGAACCCGGCATATTGGGCTGGCAACCGATAAGCGTGCTTGTCGATGTCGAAGAAGGCATCTGAAGGGCGCGGACGGAGATGGTCGCCGTGGCTCGGTTGCTGTCACCCAGTTCCACCTGACTAGACGACGAAGATGAGGTATTGGCCCAATATGACAGTGAACCAGATACCGTAAAGGTACCCTCGCGGGCAACCTGGGAATCCAGAATGGTATCCCAGTTAACGGAGCAAGGCTGCTTGGTGCCGTCGGTAAACGTAACCATGACAATGCCAGGAAGGCCGCTCTCCGCAGTCGGACGAACGTTGACGGGCGTATTCACCGGAGCAATTTTCTCGATGGATGCGACCTCTTTAACTAAGACCTTTGCACTTACCTTAAGGCCGTTAACGGAAGACGCGCTATTAGACCGAAGCGTACCGGTAACGGTATACGTGCCGGCCTTCTGGAACTGAGACGCATCGGCGTTGTCCCAGTCAACCTGGTAGCTTCGATAATACGAGCCTGTGCCTGTCTGGGTCATCAGGAAATTAGCATAGTTGCTAAGCGGCGTGGTGTCTCCCGCAATGCGCTCGTACGTCACCGAATTAAGGTCCAATACATCCTTGGCATCTTTTACCGTCACCGTGCAGGTAATATCTCGGTTGTCGAAACCGTTGAGCTTGCCATTGACCACAAACGTGCCGGGCTTTGAGTACTGGGAGCTCTCCACGTTGTCCCAAGTAATAGGAATTGACTCAACGACACCGTTCTCGAAGGTAACCTGAGCAGAATACGGCAGACCCGGCCATTCGCCGGCAATCGTAGTGCACGTAAGCTCGGTCTCAACGCTTTTGACGGCGCGAACATTCACGGTGCAGTGCACGAGCATGGAGGGACAGTCCTTTATATGGCCCTCAACAATAAACGTGCCAGCTTTCTGGTACTGGTCCTCGGAAATATTATTCCACACAACCGGGCACATCCGGGACTCACCGTTGGAGTAGAAAACGGACACGTTCGAAGCCAGTGTGGGCGCAAAACCCGCTGCGGTCCAAGTGGACCACTGAGTGCCGCCCGTGGTGCGGGGAGCGTAGACTTTAAGAACACCGGTCACATCGAACGGCTCAGCGAGCGAGCACCATTGACCGTTAGCGGACGCACCGAAAATCTGGCCCGTGATGGCGATTTCGGACTCTTCAGTTGCAGAGGCAAAGGTCGCCTTTGACTTTTCATCCCACTGCACATAGGCAGAGCCCTCGGTGCCGTCAGACAGTTTAACCTTCAATGCAGGGGTCGGCACAAAGTCGCCGTTATCGAAGCCGACGTACTTCTCGATAATGGGGTTGGATTCGATCGAGACAACCGTGATGCCACTTTCGCTGGACGGCACGGCGGCGCTTGCAGCGTTAACCGCGGCCGGATCAGCCGCCGCGGCCTCGACGATCACACGCTGCTTGACCGTCTGGGTGGCGCCATCGACGGTGCCCTCAAACTCATACGAGCCGGCAGGTAGCTGCGCCAAGGTTGCCGGAGCATCGGCGCCGTTCAGCTTCCAGGTAACGTTTTCCTGCTTTGTGGCGCCGCTCTCGTAGGTCGCCGCCACGGTTTGAGGTAGCGTGGCGTCGGAGCCCTCGGCAACATGCAGGTCGGTCAGGTCCGCAAGCGAGGTGATCTTGTCGACCGCCTGATCTTCCGAGGTTGCCTGGCCGGTGTCCGCGGATGTGGCGGCAGTTCCCGTCGCATCGCTTTGCTCGGCGACGACCTGGGTAGTATCGCCCTGCATCATCTCGGCGAACGCCTGCGGTGGCACCGAACCGACCGTCATGGTAAGGGCTAGGCCCGCGGTGATTGCCGCGTTGACATGCCTTCTATTCATAGTTCCTCCCGACTGGCTCAACGGACCGCAGCACTGGTCCGGATTGCAAGTTAGGCTGAGCGTACCCCTCCCCAACTTGGCAACGCAATATGAGATAGGTCAAGCGGCATAAATGATTTCGTAAGCGGGAGGACACTTTACAAGTACTTGACTGTTTTTGAGTTGCGGTGGAATAGTTCCTGGATG
Source organism: uncultured Collinsella sp. (assembly GCA_902473205.1). Taxonomy (GTDB): domain Bacteria; phylum Actinomycetota; class Coriobacteriia; order Coriobacteriales; family Coriobacteriaceae; genus Collinsella. Next base: position 4,308 of record CABRRA010000007.1, on the reverse strand, counting down.
GGCTGCTCGAACCCAAAAACAGGAACTATTTCACCGCAACTGATGAGGGGATGGGTTAGCGCAACAAGCCCGCCACTTCGCCGGCTAGGGTGATAGTGCCGGCTGCTACGAAGGGCTCGCCAGCGGCATCGAGGGCCGCGAGGGCTTCGGATACGCTGGGATACACACCCGCGAGCTTATCGGCGTCCACCAGGGCAGCGAGCTCATCTGCCGGCAGGGCGCGATCGGAATCGGTCTGGGTCACGACCACGCGCGGGAAGGCCGGAATCAGCACATCGACGATGCCCGCCACGTCCTTGTCGGCCAGCGCAGCACACAGCAGCGTGGGGCGATTTTCTACGCACGGATCGATCTCGTCAAGTGCGCTCACAAAGTTCTCGCAGCTCTGGGGGTTATGGCAGGAATCGATCAACTTGAGCGGATCGGTTCCCAGCACATCAAAGCGACCCGGCGTGGGGCAGCCCATAAGAGAAGCGTCGAGCGCCTCATGGTCGAGCTCGCGACCCAGATAGCCCTCGCACAGCATAATCGCGCACGCGGCATTCTGCGGCTGATAGGCCGGCTTGACCATGCTCGACGTATAGATCGCACGCGGCGTGGTGCAGCTAAACTCAACCGTATCTCCCACATGCGCCGGCACCTTCGTCGTGGCGTGGCTCACCACGAGTGGCACGACGCCGCACGCGCGGCAACGGGCATCCATCACGCGCTGAACGCTCGCCTCGTGCGTGCCCTCGCCAAGCACAACCAAGCGCCCAGGCTTAATAACCGCAGCCTTCTCCCCAGCAATGGCTTCGAGCGTATCGCCAAGGACCTTCGTATGGTCGAGTCCAATGCCCGTAATGGCGACGGCCACGGGATCGGTCGCACTCGTAGCATCCCAGCGTCCGCCCATGCCAACCTCAAGCACGGCCACGTCCACGCAAGCCTCGGCAAACATAGTCAAACCAGCCATGGACAAAAGATCGAAGGGCGTAATAGAACGGAGCTCCTCGCCCGCCGCCTCACGACGTGCGTTGAGACGACGACCCGCCTCATACGCCGCAGAGACACCATGGGCAAAGACCTCGTCTGAGACGACCTTTCCGTCAATCTCCATACGCTCGGGATAACGCACCAGATGTGGAGACGTAAAAAGCGCCGTCTTAAGGCCCTCACCACGAAGAATGGCAGCCGAGAATCGCGTCGTCGAGGTCTTTCCATTGGTACCCGCTATCTGAACGCAATCATAGAACTCGTCAGGACGACCAAGCTCATCGAGCATCTCGACGACGGTCTCGAGCAGCGGCGTGGAATAACGCGCAATCTTGCCCGTATCGGCCGCAAGTGCAACAGCCTCATCAAAAGAAAGCTCCGGAACCTCAAACGGCACCGAATACAACCCAGAACGCTTAGCCATAACCCAAAGTCTCCCATAACAGAAAAAGAGGCCCACCAATAAGAATGAGCCCCTCGCGTTGACAATATCAGCCTTTACCCGATTGCAGCGAGAACAAGGCCACAACCAAGTGGCCCTAACCTACCAGTTGCAAACAACCACGTAAACGAACTAGGAGCGGCCCGATGCTTTGCTCGCCGCAAGTTCCGCACGCAAAGGACAGCACTTAATGTGCTGTCCGTCTTGCGCAGGACTGTCCGCAGCGGAGAGCAAAGCATCGGGACGCGCCCCTCAGTAACGCCTACGAGAAGTCAGCAACCTGAGCAGTCAGCGCCGCCAGGATCTCCTTGAGCTCAGCTGCACGGTCCCTCTTCTTCTGGACCACCGCAGGCGCGGCCTTAGCCACAAAGCCCTCGTTGGCGAGCGTCTTCTCGCAGCCGGCGAGCTCCTTCTGGGCCGCGGCAATCTCCTTCTCCAGGCGCGCCTTCTCGGCCGAAAGATCAACCTTGCCCTCGAGCACCACAAAGACCTCGACGCCGCTATCGACCACGGCGATGCTCGCGGCCGGCTTCTCGACGTCGGTACCCATGACCAGCGAGGCAGTGTTTGCCAGCGGCTCGATGGTCGAGCGCAGGCTCTCGAGCTTCTCGATGTCCTCGGCACCGGCGCGCACGAGCACGTCGAGCTCGGCCTTGGGGCTCAAGCGATAACGCGAACGCGTGGCGCGGGCGGCGGAAACGACGGCGCGGCACAGCTCAAACGCGCGCTCGGCGTCCTCGTCGACATACTTGGCGTAGTCGGCAGGCTCGGGCCACTTGGCGATCATGAGCGCCTCGGCGCGATCAACGTTGCCCTCGGCATCCAGGTCGAGCACGCTCGCCGGCATGTTGTCCCAAATCTCCTCGGTGACAAACGGCATGAGCGGGTGCATCAGGCGAATGGAGGTATCGAGCACAAAGATCAGGTTGCGCTGCGCCTGCAGACGGCCCTCGCCCTTCAGGCGGGCCTTGGTGACCTCGACGTACCAGTCGCAGACCTCGTTCCAGAAGAACTGCTGCACGCCGCGGGCCATATCGCCAAAGGTGTAGTTCTCAATACCCTCGGTGACCATCTTCACGGCCTTGGCCAGACGGCTGAACATCCAGGCGTCGGCCGGCGTCTCCACGACGGGCTCGCCGGGCGTGTAGCCTTCCATGTTCATAAGCAGGAAGCGGCTGGCGTTCCAGATCTTGGTCACAAACGACTTGGCCTGCTCGGTGCGCGGGCTGTCGATGAGCTTCTTGGTCTTCTTGTCGATGTTCGCGTCAAACTTGACGTCCTGGTTGTTGGTGCACAGTGTGAGCAGGTTGAAGCGCATGGCGTCGGCGCCGTACATACCGATGAGGTCCATGGGGTCAACGCCGTTGCCCTTGGACTTGGACATGCGGCTGCCGTCCTTGGCAAGGATCGTCGGGTAGATGACGACGTCCTTAAACGGCACCTCGTCCAGGAAGTACAGCGAACTCATAACCATGCGGGCGACCCACAGCGCGATGATGTCGCGCGCGGTGACGAGCGCCGTCGTGGGGTGATGACCCTCGAGCAGCTCCGGCTTTTGCGGCCAGCCCTGCGTGGCAAAGGTCCACAGCTGCGAGCTGAACCAGGTATCCAGCACGTTCTCGTCCTGATGCACGTGATGGCCGCCGCACTTGGGGCACACGTCGGTGTCCTCGGTAAGGGCGTCCTCCCAGCCGCAGTCCTCGCAGTAGAACACGGGGATGCGGTGGCCCCACCACAGCTGGCGGCTGATGCACCAGTCCTTGAGGTTCTCCATCCAGGTGGTGTAGGTCTGCGTCCAGCGCGCGGGATGGAAGGTGACCTTGCCGGAGTTGACGGCGTCGAGCGCCGGCCCCTTGAGCTTGTCGACGGCCACGAACCACTGCTCGGACAGCCACGGCTCAAGCGCGGCGTCGCAACGGTAGCAGTGCATGACGGAGTGGTCGTGGTCCTCGACGTGATCGAGCAGGTCATGCTCCTCGAACCACTTGATGACGGCCTCGCGGCACTCCTCGCGAGTCATGCCGGTGAACTCGCCGTAGCCCTCGACGACCACCGCGTGCTCATCGAAGATATTGATCTGCGGCAGGTCGTGGGCCTGACCCATGGCGTAATCGTTGGGGTCGTGGGCCGGAGTGACCTTGACAAAGCCGGAGCCAAAGTTGGCGTCGACATGCCAATCCTCAAAGATGGGGATTTCGCGGTCGACGATGGGGAGCTTGACAGTCTTACCCACGAAGGCGGCCTTCTCGGGGTCCTTCGGGGAGACGGCGACGCCCGTGTCGCCGAGCATGGTCTCGGGGCGCGTGGTGGCGACGACGATGTAGTCCTGGCCGTTGACCGGCTCGGTCAACGGATAGCGCAGGTGCCACAGGTGGCCCTTCTCGTCCTTGTACTCGGCCTCGTCGTCCGAGATGGCGGTAGTGCAGTTGGGGCACCAGTTGACAATGCGCTTGCCACGATAGATAAGACCGTCGTGGTACCAGTCGCAGAACACCTTGCGCACGGCCTGGGCGTAGTCCTCGTCCATGGTGAAGCGCTCGTTATCAAAGTCGACGGAGCAGCCCATGCGCTTGATCTGCTCGACGATGATGCCGCCGTACTCGTGGGTCCAATCCCAGCAGGCGTCGACAAACTTGTCGCGGCCAATCTCCAGGCGGCTGATGCCCTCGCTCTTGAGCTTCTTGTCGACCTTGGTCTGCGTGGCGATACCGGCGTGGTCGGTGCCGAGCACCCAGCGCGTGGACTTGCCGCGCATGCGGGCCATACGGATGATAGCGTCCTGGATGGAGTCATCGGTGGCGTGACCCATGTGGAGCTTGCCGGTCACGTTGGGAGGCGGAATGGTGACGGTGCAGTCGCCCACGCCCTCGCGGCGCTTGTAGTAGCCGCCG
>CABRRA010000006.1:0-91252 GCA_902473205.1 uncultured Collinsella sp. | reverse complement strand
GCGCGGCAAGGAGATATATTGCCAGACCGGAGGGGCCCCGGGGGCGGGAATCTGGGCGCACACATTTCCTACACAACTGTGCCCTCAACTGACGCTTGCCAGTTGATAGCTACCGCTTGCCGAGCACATCTTTATATAGAGTGGCCCCTTGGCTATAGCCGATATGCGCCCCTGGCCAAAGCGCAGCCGGCATCTAGCAGCTCATCGCGCTCCTCCACCGAAAAGCCCTCGGCGTACACGCGCACCACCGGTTCGGTCCCGCTGGGACGGATCAGCAGCCAGGTGTCATCCTCAAATGCCAGACGCAAGCCGTCCATATGGCTTACGCTCTGCGGCGCCTTGCCGCATATCGACTTGGGATTCACGCCGGGAAGCAGCGTGCGCAACGTCTCGGCATCCTCGGCCTCAAGGCGCAAATCTCGACGTCCGTAACTCGTCTTGCCAAAGCTCGCCTCGAGCTGATCGATAAGCACGCCCAAGGGCGCGCCGGTCTTGGCCATGAGCTCGCACAAAATCAGGCAGGCAAGGATGCCGTCGCGCTCGGGCATGTGCGCGGCGATACCGATACCACCGGCCTCTTCACCGCCCACGAGAACGCTGCCCTTCTTCATCTCGGCGGCTATATATTTAAAACCGACGGGCTTGATGACCACGCGGCAGCCGAGCGCCTCGGCAATGCGACGCACAAGCGTGGAGCATGAAAGGTTGACGACGACGCGTCCCTTCAGATTGCGATACTGGACCAAATCGCCCAAAACGAGCGCCATGATCTGATGTGGATGTATATATCTGCCGCGCTCATCAACCGCGCCGATACGATCGGCGTCGCCATCAGTCACCAGACCGGCGCACGCCCCGTCTTCGACAACTGCGCGCTCACAAGCATCCACCCACGGCTCGACCGGGTCGGGGCAGATATCTCCCCTATCGGTCGTCTCGTCGGCGTGAATCTCATGGACTTCGACGCCAAGCTCTCGAAGCAAGTCGGCAAGATATCCCTGCGCAGCTCCGCCCATGGGGTCAACCACCACACGCATATGCGCGGCGCGAATGGCATCCGCGTCGACAAACGATGCCACCGCTCGCATATAGTCGGGAATGATATCTGCCGTGCGGTATTGCCCCTCAAGCCCCAGCGGCTCGGCGGCCATCGTCTCCTCGAGCTCTTCGATGACATCCTGGTTGGCCGTCGAGCCATCACCCATCCGCAGCTTGAGGCATAGATAGCCCTGCGGATGATGTGAGCCCGTCACCATAAGCGCGCCGCATGCCTCGCCGTCATACGCAGCCGCCCACGTAAGAGCGGGAGTCGGCACCGGTCGAGACACGAGCACGGCATCGAGCCCGTGGGCGGCAATCACGCCCGCCGCGAGCTCGGCGAACTCGCGCGCTTGCGGCCGAGTATCAAATCCTACATATACCGTTTTACCGGGATTCGTCTTTTGCCATAGCCTGCCGATAGCATCAGTGACACGAGCGACGTTGTTGATAGTAAAGTCTCCGTCGACGCGAGCTCGCCAACCGTCAGTTCCAAAGTGAATTATCGCGCACACGCGCAGACACCTCGCAGTGTTTGGATCATGGTACGCATGAGGTATACCCGCAACGGGCATCCGGCAAGCCGCCGGCACGCTCGTTCACCGTTTAGGCAAAAGCGTCGAGGTGCGCACCGCCAACAAAAAAACCGCCCCAGCGGGGCGGTGATTCGATACTCCCATTTTCGGGTTCTATATATTGAGCGCATCTGCCATAGCTGCTGTCGTAACCGCCGTGGTTCCGCAGCAGCTGCCTACCATTGCGGCGCCCGCCCGCTTCCACTCGACGCATGCGCGAGCGAAGGCTTCGGGGTCCTCATGCCACACGGGACCATCCTGTGTCTGAACCGGATTTCCCGCGTTGGGACGCACCGTGACGGGAGTAGTCGCCGATGCAACCATCCTGGGCACCGCCGCGTTCGCGGCCGCAAGCGAACAGCAATTAACACCAACCGAGTTTGCGCCGTGTTTTTCGGCGTACAAAACGGCTGCCTCGATGTTGAGGCCATCGCCCAACAGGTCGCCTTTATCGTCAACGACAAAACTCACCAGGACAGGCACACCGTCGGCGGCATCTCGGGCGCCGGCAAGCATGGGCTGCAAATTACGGATAGACGTCACCGTCTCGATCAGCAGACCGTCAACACCAGCATTGAGCAAGGCGTGCGCTTGTTCGCGCGCAATGCCTCGGATTTCACGATACTCGGCAGAGTCCTCGGCAAACCACTCAATACAAATCGGGCCCATCGAGCCCAGCAGCAGCTGTGGGTGCGCCTGGCGAGCATCGTCGACGGCCCCGCGATTGACCTCCGCCACGGACGGCGCAATCTGGTCGTGCTTGAGGGCATAGCTTGATGCCTGAAAGGTGTTGGTAATGAGCACCTGCGCGCCGGCGGCGACATACAAGCGATGGATACGAGAAACGGTCTGCGGCTCTGCCAGATTCCAAAACGCCGGTGGAATGTCGGCGGCATCGTACTCACTCAACAGAACACTGCCCATGGGGCCCTGCGCCAACAAGGTCTCGCTCGACAAGCGGCGCGTAAGTTCCTCGGCACCAAAGCGGTTGTAATAACTCGTATCCATATATATCCCGCTATTCCTCGACGCTGATTCCCTGCTTTTCGAGATAGGCGAGCCAGCGGTTCATCGTGTCCTCGGATAGAGCATGCTCCATCATGCAGGCCTCGGAATCGGCTCGCTCAAATTCGACACCGAGCTCCTGAACCAAAAACGTGCGGACCAGACGATGGCGATACCAGATAGCCGAGCCGACCTCGCGCCCACGGTCAGTCAGGATAACTTTGCCGTAGTGAGACTGTTCGACAAGTTCAGATGCCTTGAGAGCCGAAACCGCCTTGTTGACCGATGCCTTCGAGACGCCAAGGCGCTGTGCGATATCGACCGACCGCACGCCGCCGGTCTCCCCATCTTCGCTTTCGATGCGAACCATGCACTCCAAGTAGTCTTCGTTCGCCACCGTTAGGTGTAGCTCGCGCGAGCTATTTGTCGTATCCATGAACATCCGTCCCTTCTGCACTCAATGGCTGATTCTACCCCATCCAAGCGTCGCGGTATGCCGCGGCATACCGTGCTAGAGTTCTTGTTGCACACGACGACCAAGATTGGAGCGATCTTTATGGAAAACACCACCACGAACCCCGACGTCCTCGAGCGTTTTTTGCGCTATGTCCAGATCAACACGCAGTCCGAGGATGCCAACTGCGACCAGGTGCCGTCGAGCACCGTACAGTTTGACCTTGCCAACGTGCTTGCCGAGGAACTGCGCGAGCTGGGTGCAACCGATGCCCATGTAACCGAAAACGCCTATGTCTGCGCGCACATTCCCGCTAGCGCCGGTTCCGAGAATAAGCCCGCCCTGGGCCTGATCGCGCACCTCGATACCACCGAAGTTGCACCGGGCGCTGGCGTGAAGCCGCACATCGTAGACTACGAGGGCGGCGACCTGGTTTGTGGCATCGTCGACGGCAAGCCCGTGTCCATGAGCACCGCCAAGCTTCCCGCCTTGAACAACCTGGTGGGTGAGGACCTTGTCTGCAGTGACGGCACCACACTGCTGGGCGCCGACGACAAGGCGGGTGTCGCCGAAATCATGGCACTCGTCGCTCGCATCGCGCAGGATCCCTCCCTGCCCCACCCCGCGCTCGGTATTTGCTTCTGCCCGGACGAGGAAATCGGTCACGGTGCCGAGCTGTTGGATATCCAGGCCTTCGGCTGCAAGTACGCTTACACGGTCGACGGCGGTCCGGTTGGCGAGCTTGAGTGGGAGTGCTTCAATGCCGCCGAGGCAACCGTTCGCTTTGAGGGCCAGTCCATTCACCCCGGCGACGCCAAGGGCCGCATGGTCAACGCGGGCAACCTGTTCTGCGACTTCAACGCCCTGCTCCCCTACGAGCAGCGTCCGGAATACACCGAGGGCTACGAGGGCTTCTATCACCTTGAGGGCGTCTCGGCAACGGTCGACCATGCCACGGCGCGCTATATCGTCCGTGATCACGATGCCGCCAAGTTCCAGCAGAAACTCGAGCTGATGGATGCCGCTGCCGCACTGCTCAACCAGCGACTGGGCGAGGAGCACGTGACGGTCGAGATTAAGCAGCAGTATCGAAATATGGCCGAGATCGTTCGCGACTACCCGGAGCTTATTGATGTTGCCAAGGAAGCCTACCTTGCCTGCGGCGTTGAGCCCAAAGTGCTGCCGATTCGCGGCGGCACCGACGGCGCACAGCTGTCGTTCCGCGGCCTGCCCTGCCCCAACCTCTCGACAGGCGGCTACTGTTACCACGGCGTCAACGAGTTTGTCCCGGTCAGCTCGCTCGTCAAGATGACCGACGTCCTGCAGGAGCTCGTCGCCCGCTTTGCATAAGGAACTCGCATAATCTAGGTAAGAAAAATCGCCTCGTCCTCAAAACCGAGAACGGGGCGATTTTTGGTGCATGAAAAGTAGTCGGCAACGCAGGTTGAGCCAACGTCAGCGAGCGCCGCCCAGAGCGAACAAGTTGGCATGAAAAAGGCAGGGCATTGACCTTCTGGTCATGCCCTGCCTTTTGAATGACAAATTGTCGCTCTGGGCGGCGCGCAGCGTCGAGCCGTTACGCGGGCTGGTAAGCCCGCGTAACTCTAATAGTTGGCTTCGTAGCCGTTGCCGTCACCGGTGGGCTCTTCGTAGTAATCGGAGCCGTCGCTCGAATCGTCGGAATCGTCCGAGCCACCCGACGAGGTCGCGGTGCCATAAGCGTAGTCCTCGGACGTATTGCTGTTGAGGTCACCGATCGTGGAGCTGGAGCCGTCTGAAAGGCCCATGGTGTTGGGACCCTTGGGATCCTCACCGGCGTCGACGCGGGCCATCATTTCCTTAAGCTCGTCTTCGTAGACAAAGACATAGCTCACGCCGTCGATCATAGTGCTGTCGTCAGCATACGAAGGCAGGTTGGCCGAGTAGATGCCCTCGACATCCATGCCGCGCATGGCATTGACCGTGGAGACGATATCCTGAACGCTCATATCGGTTACGAGCATATCGGACAGCGAATTAACCAGGCCAAAGATCTTCGTGGCATCGAAGTTATTGAGAATCTGGTTGGCAAGGGCGCCAAGCACCTGACGCTGATGGCGCATGCGCGTGTAATCGCCGTCGGCATAGGTGTAGCGGCAGCGGGCATAGGTAAGGGCGGTAGCGCCGTCCATATGCTGCTGACCAGCGGTAATCTTAATATCCAGGTGCTCGGGATCGTCGACGTCGTCGGTCGCGTTGATGTCGATACCGCCAACCGAATCAATAAGCGACTGCATGCCGTCAAAGCTGACCTCGGCATAGTGAGAAATCTGCACGCCGCACAGCTCGTTGACCGCCTGGACCATGGCCTCGGCGCCGCCAACGGTGTGGCAGGCGTTGATCTTCATGGTCTCGCCCTTGTACACGACCTTGGTGTCGCGCGGAACGGAAATGAGCGTCGCCTGCTTTTGCGTGGGGTCGATGCGTGCCAGGATAATCGAGTCGGCACGATACGTATCCTCGCCCGGACGACCGTCGGTACCAAGAAGCAACACGTAGAACGGATCTTTTGCCTCATCGGTATCGACCAGAATCTGGCGCAGGTTGTTGGTAATGACATTGGAGTCACCAAGCTTGCCCATGATAGTGGCAAACCACAGACCTGCAGCGGTCGTGGCGCTCAGCAACACACCGAGCACGGCGATGAGCGCGACACGGCGAACCGTGCGGCCGCGACGGCGCTGACGGGCGCGCTCGGAATAGCGTGCGACATTGTCGCGACTGTAGATCTTGGCCTGCGCACCAGTCGAGGGTCTTCGGGTGTTATCCGCTAGGGGCTTCTTGTTAAACATAGGCAACCTGCATTAGTAGATGACGGGATCGGGAACGGTGGCATGTTCGACATGCGCGCCAAGCGCCTGCAGCTTTTCGACAAACCGCTCGTAGCCACGTTTGATGTGATGGATGGCCGAGACCTCGGTAACGCCATCGGCGATAAGACCGGCAACCACAAGAGCCGCGCCGCCACGCAGGTCGGGTGAGGTGACCTGTGCGCCCGAGAAGCCCTTGACGCCGTGAATCATGGCGTGATGGCTCTCGATACGAATATCGGCACCCATACGTACCAGCTCAGAGGCGAACATGAAGCGGTTCTCGAAGATGTTCTCGGTAATTACGGAGCTTCCGTCGGCAAGGGCCGAAAGCACCATGATCTGCGCCTGCATGTCGGTCGGGAAACCCGGGAACGGAAGCGTCTGGATATCGACCGGCTTGATGCGCTCGGCGCGATTGACGTGGACACCGTTCTCGATACGCTCGCACTCGATGCCCATAAGTTCCATCTTTTTGAGCACCATGCCCAGATGGATGGGGCAGAAGCCCGTAACATCGACGCCGCGTTCATCGGCCATGAGGGCGCCGGCGACGATAAAGGTGCCGGCCTCGATACGGTCTCCCACCACGCAATGGGTAACGGGATGCAGCTCCTCCACGCCCTCGATGGTCACGACGGGCGTGCCCGCGCCGATGATCTTGGCACCCATCTCGTTGAGCATGTTGGCGAGGTCGACGATCTCGGGCTCGCGGGCCGCGTTGTCGATAACCGTGGTACCCTGCGCGCGCACGGATGCCATAATGAGGTTCTCGGTCGCACCGACACTGGCAAACTCGAGCGTGACGGTGGTACCGCGCAGACCTTGGGGCGCATTAGCGTTGATGTAGCCGTGGGCGGTGTCGAACTCGACGCCCAGAGCCTCGAGACCCAAGATATGCATATCGATCTTACGAGCGCCTAGGTTGCAGCCGCCCGGCATGGCGATCTTGGCGCGATGGAAACGACCCAGCAGGGGACCCATCACGGCCGTAGAGGCGCGCATCTTGGCGACAAGCTCGTAGGGAGCCTCCCAGGAATCAACCTGGGATGTATCGATTTCGAGCGTGTGCTCATCGAGAACTTCAATCGTGGCGCCCATGCCCTTGAGCACCTTGCCCATCACGTGGACATCGGAAATATCGGGCACGTTCTGCAGCGTCGTCTTGCCCGGCGCCAGAAGCGTTGCCGCCATGAGTTTGAGCGCGGAGTTCTTGGCACCCGAGACGGGCACGGAGCCTCCGATGGCGTGGCCACCCTCAACGCGGATAATATCCAAGGTCTACCCTTTCAAAAAGCATGCCCGGGGTGGCTGGGCCATCCCGGGCATGATGTGTTCGCAAATGGTCGAACGCTAAATCGTTTGACTATTGGGCAAGCTTGAGCTTACACCATGCGATTTCATTATAGAGGTAGGCGCGGCGTGCATCATCCTCCGACAAATTACCCAGCTTCTCTTCAAAACCTTGAATATCAGCTTTAACCTTGTCGGCATCGACGGTCGCCAAATCGCAAGCGCGCTCGGCGAGAACGGTCACGACATCGTCCGCAACCTGGGCATAGCCGCCGGCCACGGCAAACGTGTGGTCGACAGTGCCCATGGCCTTATCGGAAACGCGAACGTAACCGCGGTCGATCGTGCAGATCTCGCTGGAGTGAGCAGGCAGAACGCCAAACTCGCCATCCGTGGACGGAATCGACACAAACGCAGCGTCGCCCTCATAGGCGCAGCTCACGGGGCACACGATGCGGATACGCATAACCTACTTCTCCCCCATCTTGCGGGCGCGCTCGCGCACGTCCTCAATCGTGGAAGCATAGCGGAAAGCCTGCTCGGGCAGGTCATCGGCCTTGCCGTCGACAATCTCGGCGAAAGAGCGGACGGTATCCTCGACGCGGACGTAGACGCCGGGGTTGCCGGTGAACTTCTCGGCGACGTGGAAGGACTGCGAGAGGAACTGCTGAATCTTGCGGGCACGGTTGACCGTAAGACGCTGCTCCTCGGACAGCTCGTCCATACCCAGAATGGCGATGATGTCTTGAAGGTCGGAGTACTCCTGCAGGAGCTCCTGGACCTTGACGGCGACACGGTAGTGCTCCTCGCCGACGATCGAGGGATCGAGAGCGTCGGAGGAAGATGCGAGCGGGTCGATAGCCGGGAACAGGCCGAGCGACGAAATGCTACGCGAAAGAACCGTGGTGGCGTCGAGGTGCGTAAACGTCGTGGCAGGCGCCGGGTCGGTCAGGTCGTCTGCGGGGACGTAGACAGCCTGGACGGAGGTAATGGAACCCGTCTTGGTCGAGGTAATGCGCTCCTGGAGGTCACCCATCTCGGTAGCCAGCGTAGGCTGGTAGCCGACGGCGGACGGCATACGGCCCAGCAGTGCGGAAACCTCGGAACCTGCCTGGGAGAAGCGGAAAATGTTGTCGATGAACAGCAGAACGTCCTGACCGCGATCGCGGAAGTACTCAGCGGTGGTAAGGCCGGCCAGACCGATGCGCAAACGCGCTCCGGGCGGCTCGTTCATCTGACCATAGACCAAGCAGGTCTTGTCGATAACGCCAGACTCGCTCATCTCGAGATAAAGGTCGGTACCCTCACGGGTGCGCTCGCCGACACCGGTGAACACCGAGGTGCCGCCGTGCTCCTGGGCGAGGTTGTTGATGAGCTCCTGAATCAGAACGGTCTTGCCGACGCCGGCGCCGCCGAACAGACCTGTCTTGCCGCCACGGATGTAGGGCTCGAGCAGGTCGACGGCCTTGATGCCGGTCTCGAAGATCTCGGTCTTGGTGGTGAGCTCGTCGAAACGGGGCGCTGCATGGTGGATGGGGTAGAACTCCTCCACCTCGGGCATGGGCTTGCCATCGACGGGCTTGCCCATAACGTTCCAAATACGGCCGAGCGTCTTGGGGCCAACGGGCATCTTCATGGGCTCACCGGTATCGGTGGCGATGAGGCCGCGCTGCAGGCCGTCGGTCGAGGACATGGCGACCGTGCGGACGACGCTGCCCGGAAGCTGGCTCTCGACCTCTAGGATCGTGCTCAGATGACCGATCGGGGTCTCGGCCTCGACCGTGAGCGCGTTGTAGATCGGGGGCACCGCACCGTCAAACTTGACGTCAACGACAGGGCCGATGATACGCACGATGCGACCATCACCGGCAGTCGTCTTCTTGGTGGCTTCCTCGACCGCAAGCTTTACGGTGTTATTAGCCATTACTGTTCCTCCAATGCTGAGGCTCCGCCGACGATCTCGTTAATCTCGGTCGTGATCGAAGCCTGACGCACGCGACTATACGTGCGGGTAAGGGTCGAGATGATCGCGGTGGCGTTTTCCGTCGCGGAGTGCATGGCCTTGCGGCGTGCACCCTGCTCGGCGGCCGCCGAATCGATCAGGGCCTGGTAGATGACCGTCAGGATATACGACGGTACAAGCTTGCCGAGAACATGCTCGGGAGAGGGCACGAACTCGAACGTGGACGAGATGCGCTTAGGGGCGTCGGTCTCGTTCTTACGCGGACCGTGGGCCATAGCGATCATCTCGGGGTCGAGCGGCAACAGATGCTCGACGCGAAGCTCCTGATCCACGCGGTTCTTAGCGTGGTGGTAGACAAGCTCGACACGGTCAAGCTCACCGGCACGATACGCATCGCAGATATGAGAGGAGATCATGCGGGCCTGATTGAAATCGGGCTCAGAGGAGTTGCCCTCAAAGTGCATGACGACGTTTGCGCGGTCACGGAAATACGTGGCCGGCTTACGCCCGCACGCGATGATCTCGCACTCGATGCCGTCGTTCGCCCAAGAAGCGGCGAGCTTTTCGGCCGTGCGCTCCACCGTCGTATTGAAACCGCCGGCAAGGCCGCGGTCCGAGGCAATAACGACAATCAGGCCATGCTTGACGCTCTCATGCTTCTGCAGCATGGGATCGGTGCCCGAACAGGAGGCGTCGCCGGCGACCGTCAACATGACGTCGGTCAGCGCCTCCTTATAGGGCTCGGCCTGCTTGGAGCGATCGAGAGCACGACGGATCTTGGCCGTAGAGACCATCTCCATCGTGCGCGTGATCTGCTTGGTCGTGGTAACCGAGGAGATTCGCTTCTTAATGTCGCGAAGGTTGGCCATGGGGCTTAGTTCTCCTCTGATCCAGAAACATCCGAATGGTGCTTGGCCATGAACTGCTGCTTGAAGTCGCCGATGACGCGCAAGAGCTCAGCCTTGGTGTCATCATCGATCTTCTTGGCGCGAACCTTGTCGAGCAGCGAGCCAAAGCCATTGTCCATGTACTCGATGAGCTCGGCACGGAAAGGCAGCACGTCGGCGATCTCCAGGTCATCCAGGAAGCCCTCGTTGCCAGCGAACAGCGTAACGATCTGCTCGGAAACCTCGAACGGCTTGTAGCGCGGCTGCTTAAGGAGCTCGGTCATGCGAGCGCCGTGGGTAAGCTGCTTTTGCGTGGCCTCGTCGAGGTCGGAGCCGAACTGCGTAAAGCCGGCGAGCTCCTGGTACGAAGCAAGGTCCAGACGGAGGTTGCCGGCGACCTGCTTCATAGCCTTGGTCTGTGCGTCACCACCGACGCGGGACACGGAGATGCCCACGTCGACTGCCGGGCGCTGGCCCTGGAAGAAGAGCTCGGACTGCAGGTAGATCTGACCATCGGTAATGGAAATGACGTTGGTCGGAATGTAGGCCGAGACGTCGCCGTCCTGGGTCTCGATGATCGGCAGGGCCGTCATGGAGCCGTAACCGTTCTTCTTGGACATCTTGACGGCACGCTCGAGCAGACGAGAGTGCAGGTAGAAGATGTCGCCAGGATAGGCCTCGCGTCCGGGCGGACGATGCAGCGTCAACGACATCTGACGGTATGCCACAGCCTGCTTGGACAGGTCGTCGTAGATGACGAGCACGTGGCCGCCGGGATTGGTCTCGCTGGCGGGCTTGCCGTCCTCGCCGTTGTACATGAAGAACTCGCCGATAGCGGCACCGGCCATAGGCGCGATGTACTGCATGGGGGCGGAATCGGCAGCGGTTGCCGAAACGATGATGGTGTATTCGAGCGCACCGTGCTGAGCGAGAGTCTCGCGGATGTTGGCAACCGTGGAGGCCTTCTGGCCGATGGCGACATAGATGCAGACCATGCCCTTGCCGCGCTGATTGAGGATAGCGTCGATGGCAATGGCGGTCTTACCGGTCTTACGGTCGCCGATGATGAGCTCACGCTGACCACGGCCGATAGGCACCATGGAGTCGATGGCCAACAGACCGGTCTGAACCGGCTCGCACACCGGGGTACGGTCGATGACGCCGGGGGCCTTAAACTCGATAGGACGACGGTGCGTGGCGACAATGTCACCCAAACCGTCGATAGGCTGGCCGAGCGGATTGACGACGCGGCCGAGCATGGCACGGCTCACGGGGATATCCATAATGCGGCCAGTGGTGCGGCACTCGTCGCCTTCCTTGATGGAGTCGACGGCACCAAACAGAACGGCGCCGACCTCGTCACGGTCAAGGTTCTGGGCAAGGCCGAAGACGGTCTCACCGGTATCGGAGCTCTTGAACTCCAGAAGCTCGCCTGCCATGGCGCTCTTGAGGCCGGAGACGCGCGCGATGCCGTCGCCTACCTCGTCGACCGTTGAAACCTCATGCGTATCGACCGTCGCGGAGAGGCTCGTGAGCTGCTCCTGCAGTTTCTTGGCGATATCCTGGGCATTGAGGGTTTCGGACATTAGGCTTCACCTCCGTACGAATTAGCAGAGTTTGCGAGGGTCTCCTGCGCGACGCGCAGCTGCGTCTTGACGGAAATGTCACGACGCTCGCCGCGGGCCTCGAGCACCAGGCCGCCCACGATAGACGGGTCGACCTGCTCGATAAGGAATACCTTGCGACCGAAGTCCTGCTCGCATTTCTTAGTGATGGTTTGACGCAGCTCGTCGTCGAGCGGGATCGCCGTGGTGACGGTCACGCCCACTACATCCTCGTCTTCCTCGGCAACATACTTAAAGGCAGCTGCCACCTTGGGAAGAAGGTCGAGCTGGTCGCGCTTGGACATGGTGTCGAGCACGGCGATGATCTCGGGGCTGGCAGAAGCCAGACGCTCGATCATCTCGAGGTCCTCGAACACATGGTTCTCGGCCTTAGCGGCTTCCAGAAGGGAGCGCGCGTAGGTCTCGAGCACCTTGTCCTGATAGCGGCTAGTCGGCATTCAGGCTACCTGCTTCCTGGATGTAGCGCTCGATGAGCTTCTTCTGCTCGGCCTCGTCCGTAAGCGACTCGCCCACGATCTTGGTGGCGACGGCAACGGACAGGTCGGCGATGGAGCTCGCGGCACCGGCGTAGATGGACTTGCGCTCGTCCTCGACGGTCGTGTGGGCCTTGGCGATAATCTCCTCGGCCTCCTTGTGAGCAGCCTCGATGATACGGGCGCGCTCGGACTCGGCGTCCTTACGGGCCTCGAGAACGATGTCGGCAGCCTGACGACGGGCGTCGGTGACGATCGAGTCGGACTCAGCGCGCTTGGCGATAGCCTCCTGCTTGGTCTTCTCGGCCTCGTCGAGGCTCTCCTCGATCTTCTTGCCGCGCTCCTCCATGGTTTTCATGATGCCCGGCAGGGCGACCTTGGCCAGCACGATCCAGATAATCAGGAAGGCGATAAGCGCCGGGATGAACTCCGCCATCTTAGGGATGAGGATGTCCGCACCGGCAGCGCCGTCCTCGGCGAACGCGGAAACCGGCATGAGCAGCGCGGCCGCGGACGCGGAGAGTGCGATCGCGCTCTTCTGGGATGAAAGATTCATACTTGACGCTCCGTGCTATTTAACGATCAGCGCGACAACGAAGCCGATCAGAGCCAGAGCCTCGCCGAAGGCGGAGCCCATGATGAAGACGGTGAACACGCGGCCCTGGACCTCAGGCTGACGGGCCATAGCACCCGTAGCACCCAGAGCAGACAGGCCGATAGCAAGACCAGCGCCGATAACACCGAGACCGTAACCGATAACTCCCACGATTCCTCCTTTGTCGTGCGTGTCTTATTTCACGCAGGATAACCTTTTTATAACTGCCGGGCTCCATGGGTACGGGCACCGGCGGTTTAACGAATTGCCTTACCTTTAAGGCGCGAACGGAAGACTACTCCTCCTCCGCAACCTCCTCTGCCTCGGAGACATACACGGCGGTAAGGACCGTGAAGACGTAAGCCTGGATGGCGCCGACCACAAGCTCGATCGTATAAATCAGGATGAGGATGGCAAGCCAGGCCAGCGAAGGCAGGGCGCCGACGGCGTGGGCCGCGGAAACCTGCTGAAGCAGCGGCTGCATGAACATGCTCGCCATGATGGCGAACGAGCCCATGACCACGTGTCCTGCGAACATGTTGCAGAACAGACGGACGGCGAGCGTGATGAGGCGCAGGAAGGTCGAGAAAAGCTCGACGACCCACACAAGCACGTTCATCGGGAAGCTCACGCCCTGCGGGGCGAGGCTCTTGATGTATCCGATCACGCCGTGAGCCTTGCATCCGTAGTAGATGAAATACACGAAGGCGAAGATGGCGAGCGCAGCGGTGGAGCCGATTGCGCCGGTGCCGGGCTTCATTCCCGGGATCAAGCCGATCATGTTATTGATCAGGATGAACAGGAAAAGCGAGCACAGGAACGGGAAGTGCTTCTTCCAGTTCTCGCCCACGACGCCCTTGCCGATATCGTTCTCGACGTACTCGATGATGTACTCGAAACCGTTGACGAAGAAGCCCTTGGGAACCAGGGTCTGCTTCTTCTTGAACACGGCCAGGACGATCAGGAGCACGATCGTGGAGACGATCAGCCAAAACGAGTACTGCGTGATGCCGCAGCTCAGATCGCCCACGACAGGGGTGGAGCTGAACTCGCTGACCAGATGATTAATCTCATCAGGCAGCTTTTCAAAAATTTCCACGACTTACCTTTCGACCTCATGAGGATCTCGCAGCGCCTTGGCGACGCGAACCGTGCAGGCGGCCATAAAGACCACGAAGCCGATCGCCTCGCCCAGGAGGAACATGCGAAATGCCTCTCCGAACAACACAAACACAACCAAGGTAAAGACGAGCAGGGCGATTGCCGAGACCGCCAGACTCACCATACCCTTGAGCATGTCCGCATTCTGCTTATCGTCAAGAACCGGCTTGAGCGTAAAGACAAAGGGAAGGAAGGCAATTGCGCCCGCGATGGCGCCTGCAACGATAGCGAGCAGATCGGCTATCTGAAACACTGGCGTCCTCACTTTCCTTTTTAACGCCTCACAGAACAGTTCCCGCCAAACATTGGTGACTATTGTACGAGCCAATCGCTAAAGTACAACCGAAAAAGCATCGGTTAATACGCACCTGTTCGTTTTCTTAAGACCTTCTTTATGCCGCAGGTACGGTAATACGTTTTTCTCGAACCCCTCTGGGCTAAACGTCCGTTAACAGGAGTGCGCGTGGACGTCTTTTGCTCGCCCGCGCGCACCATTTCTTCGTATTTGTGACCGTAGCCGACAAGGCCCGACGACTAGAGCGTGCCGTAGATGCGGTCGCCGGCGTCGCCCAGGCCGGGGACGATGTAGGCGGCCTCGTTGAGATGGTCGTCGATGGCGCAGGTATAGATATGCACATCGGGGTCCTTCTCGGTGAGCGACTTGAGGCCCTCGGGGGCCGCGACGATGCACAGCATGCGGATGTCCTTGACACCGCGCTCGCGCAGGTAGCTGATGGCCATCTCGGCCGAACCGCCCGTGGCGAGCATGGGGTCGACGACCAGGCAGATGCGCTGGTCGATATCCTTGGGCATCTTGCAGTAATACTCATGCGGCTCGTGGGTGACCTCGTCGCGCTCCATGCCAATGTGGCCCACGCGGGCAGAGGGCACCAGGTCGAGGATGCCGTCGACCATGCCAAGACCTGCACGCAGGATGGGGACGATGGCGAGCTTCTTGCCGGCAAGCTGCTTGAACGTGGCGGTTGTGATGGGGGTTTCGACCTCGACGTCTTCCATAGGCAGGTCGCGCATGGCCTCGTAGCCGTCAAAAAGCGCGAGCTCGCGCACGAGCTGACGGAACTGGTTGGTGCCGGTGTTTTTGTCGCGCAGGATCGACAGTTTGTGCTGGACGAGTGGGTGATCGACAAGGGTCACACGGGACGTATCGTAGGTGACGGTCATGGGTTGATGCCCCTTTCGTTTCGGCCGGAAGATGGCCTTGCTGACAAGGCGCATGGCGACGTTGTTGCCTCGCGCCGTGCATAAGTTTAACGGTTTGTTGTATCGAGTGCCCCGTCGCAGCCCTATTGAGCGGTGCTGAGCGAACGCCTGACCGCATCGTGCCAACCGTCCAGGTTGTGCTCGCGACGCTCAACGGACATATGGGGATGGAATGTCTTGACGATCTGGGTGTTTTGCTCCAGCTCCTCCAGATCCTCCCAATACCCAACCGCGAGGCCCGCCAGATACGCGGCACCGATCGCCGTTGTCTCCACCGACTCACATTGCAGTACGGGGATATCCAGCAAGTCTGCCTGGAACTGCATGATGAACTCGTTGCGCGAGGCGCCGCCATCGACGGACAGGCGCTCGATCGAAAGACCCACGTCCTGCTCCATGGCACGCAGCACGTCATAGCTCTGATAGGCCATGGACTCGCAAGCGGCACGCACGATGGTCGCGCGACTCGAGGCGCCGGTCAGACCGCATACGATGCCGCGGGCGTGCGCGTCCCACCAAGGTGCACCCAAGCCCGCAAAAGCGGGGACAAAGTAGCATCCCTCGTTATCGCCGATCGAGGAGGCGAGCTGTGCCGATTCGGATACGTTGGAGATAACGCCCATGTTGTCGCGCAGCCAGTTCATCGTTGAGCCGGCGGCAAAAATAGAGCCCTCGAGCGCATAGCTGACCTTGCCGTTCGCAGCGATACCGATGGTGGAGACCAGGCCATTCTTGGATTCGACGATCTCGTCGCCGGTGTTCATGAGCATAAAGCAGCCCGTGCCATAGGTGTTTTTGGTCTGGCCGGGATGGAAGCAGCAGTGACCGAACAGCGACGCCTGCTGGTCACCCGCCACACCCATGATGGGCGGCATGTTGGTCATGATGTCGCTCGCGACGCGGCCGTAGTCGCCCGAGCTCCAGCGAACCTCGGGCATCATGGCACGCGGGATGTCGAAGAGCGCCAGCAGGTCATCGTCCCAGTCCAGCGTATGAATATTGAAGAGCGCTGTGCGGCTGGCATTGGTGTAGTCGGTGGCAAAGGTTTGGCCGCCGGTGAGGTTGTAGATGAGCCAGGTATCGATGGTGCCAAACATGAGGTCGCCCGCCGCCGCGCTCTCGCGTGCGCCGTCAACGTTGTCGAGAATCCACTGCACCTTGGAGGCCGAGAAATACGGGTCGAGCGTAAGGCCGGTGCGGGAACGCACCAGCCCTTCTGCGCCCTGCTCGACCAGCTCGTCGATCAGAGGTGCGGTGCGACGGCATTGCCACACGATGGCGTTATAGATGGGCTGGCCGCTTATGCGGTCCCACACCACCGTGGTCTCGCGCTGGTTGGAGATACCGATGGCGGCGATGCGATCGGAATGGATGCCGCTCTTAAACTGGACCTCCATCATCACGCCGATCTGGCTGGCAAGCACCTCCGTGGGATCCTGCTCCACCCAGCCGGGGCACGGGAAGCTGGTTTTGACGCTACGACGCGCCTGGGCGACGATGCAGCCGTACTCGTCGACGATGGTCGCGAGTACCGAGGTGGTGCCGCAGTCGAGCGCCATGATGTAGGAACCGCCAAAGCTAAACGAGGCGTCTTCCATACCCAGGCTACCTAGATTCAACGACATCGCTTACACCTTTCTATTGCATCGGGTCGGACAGGACCCGCTCGATCTCTGATGCGGGAAGTGCGCCTTGGCGCAGGATCTGGAGTTCGCCATGCTTAAACGCCACGATGGTCGAAGCGTCGCGGCACGGGGTCTCGCCCGCGTCGACGGCCACATCGACCCCCTCCAGAATGCGGTCCTCAACGTCGGCAAAGCTTGCCGGCGCGGGCGCGCCGTGCGTGTTGGCGCTGGTGCAGGCAAGCGGACTGCCGCACGCGCGGATGAGCGCTTGGACCACGGGAGAGGCCGACGCGCGAAGGGCCACCGTGTCGTCGGCAGCGCGCATAAAAGTCGGCACGCAGGGGGCCGCCTTGACCACGATAGTCAGGGCGCCCGGCCAGCATCGTCGCGCGAGTACGCGAGCATCTTCCGGGATATCCACGCCATAGCGGTCGAGTGCTTCGACGCCATCGACCAGCCAAGCGACGGTTTGCGTGAGTTCACGTTGCTTGAGAGTGAAGATACGGCGATAGCCGGTGCCGAGCGCAGGGACTGCGGCGCCGTTGACGGCAGCCTGCGGATCACGCGGCCACGATGGGAATTCGCTTGTATCTTGGGGCAGGGCGTCCGAGAAGGCGTTGACTGCCACGGCGACACCATAGACGGTCTCGGTCGGGATCAGGGCCAAGCCGCCACAGCGGAGTACCTCGGCCGTACGCTCGACGGCGAGCCGATGCGGCTCACGCGCTCCCTCGAATACCCGATAGACCGTCTGCATGTGTATGCCAGCCCCTTACGCTCTGGTGAAAGTTTGTTTACTGTGGGGCATTCTCGCACGAAACGTTCAACCTATTTGCCCAGAGCGCATGTTGGTTTGGTGAGCGGCTCTAGTAGTCGGTGAAAGTGAGGGGGTTATTGGACTGCGACGAACTTCTTTGGCCTGCCGGCGTGGCGTTCTTGGGCGGCGTAGCGCTCGATGCTGTCTATCGTTATCATCCGACGGCCGTCGACGAGTTCAACATCGAGCTTTCCGGCTTTGACCAGCGCGGTAATCCGCGGAGCGGAGACTTTGAGGTCCAGCGCTGCGTCTTTAAATGTTCGGCACGCCGCTTCCCGAGCGTCCTCGTGGTCGATTTCGACTGAAAGGGCCACGACCTCGGCCGAGCGTTCGTACTCTGCCGGAGTCAAACCGTTGTTGAGGTCGTCGGCCAAAAACGCCATCAGTGCCTCGGTGGCATGGGCAATCGCTTCTTCGCGTGTATCGCCATCGGCAAAGGCGCCGGGAATCTGCGGGAAGCTAGCGCAGTAACCGTCGTCTTCTTTTATGAGAACGCAGTCATAGGTAAATCGCTGCCTCATTTTGCCTCCAACTACCATCCAGCTTGGCGACGAATACTTGCCCACGTGCCCTTCTTTGGTCGATCACCACCAGAGCCGTTCACGGTGACAACACGGTCGCCAGAAACATATTTAGCATGACTACCGACTTGCGCGACCTTCACGAATCCATCGTGCTTGAGTAGGGCAATGATCTCCCGAAAGGTAGGAGGTTGCATGGGCCGACCTCTTTCAGCCGTCCTAATTATAAACTACTTTATAATTTTTGCTAATCAGTTAATAAATATTACTGGCGCTGTTTGGGCTCGGTGACGATGGCTCGAACGATGCGGGGACGATCGGTGAGGTCGCGGACGATGCGCACGTCCGAGAGACCCGCCTGGCGGCAGAGCTCGGCGGCGGCGTCGAGGGCACCCTCGTAGAGCTCGCAGGCAAACAGGCCGCCGGCGCACAGCATATAGGGCGCCGCATTGAGCAGGCGGCGGAAGATATCGAGGCCGTCGGCGCCGCCCTCGAGCGCTAAATCGGGCTCGAAGTCCTTGACCTCGTGCGGCAGCGAGCGCATGACGTCAGTCGGAATGTAAGGCGGGTTGGAGACGAGCACGTCGAAGGTGCCCCATTCCTCGCGGGGGATAGAGCTCACCAGGTTTGTGAGGCTGAAGGCGACCTCATCGGACGTAAGCCCGAGCGCGTCGCGGTTTTTGGTGGCCAGATCGATGGCACGCGGTTCGATATCGGTAGCGGTGCAGGTGACATGGCCGCGGCGCTCCCAGGCAAGGGAAAGCGAGATGCAGCCCGTGCCGCAGCCGACCTCGAGAACGCGGGCGATACGGGGCTCGACCGGAGCGGGCGCGGCGGCATCCTCCGTCAGAGACGCCTCGTGGTCGGCGCCTTCGATGGCGATGCCGTATTCGTCGAGCTCGGGCTCGGCGGCTTCCGCGGCTTCGGCTTCTGCTATCTGCGTGGCGGCTTCCTCGGCCTCGCGGTCGGCCAGTTCCTCAGCATAGGCACGGCTGCCCAGTACGTCGCCACCCAGCGCAGCCTCATCGGCAGCCGTGAGGTTAGCGGCACGGCGCTCGGCCGTCGCTCGCTCGTCGGCCAATGCGGCTTCGACTTTGCGCGCTTGCTCGACCTCGTCGTTCCAGGGCAGCTCAACGCGCTGACGGGCGGCAGCCTCGGGGCTCAGCACCTCGGCATCCAGATAATTGAGGACTTCCTCGACGAGCATCTCGGTCTCGGGACGCGGAATGAGTACGCCGGGGGCGCACGCGACGTCGATCATGCGGAACTGCGTGCTGCGGGTGATGTACTGCAGCGGCTCGCCCTTGGCGCGGCGGACGACCGCCGCGTGCATGGTCTCGAGCTGCGCCGCATCGAGCGTCTCGTCCATACGCATATATAAGTCAATGCGCGCCAGACCCGTGGCAGCGCAGAGCAGCCACTCGGCAGAAAGTCGGGGGTGTTCCTCGCCGCGCTCGGCCAGGTACTCCTTGGTCCACTCGAGACAACGCTTGATGGTCCAGATCTCGTTTGCCATGGGGTCCTCCCCTCTTAAGCGCCGGGCGGCGCGCGAATGTCGGAGCAGATTGTACGCGAGGCCAGCGCTTGGCAAGAGACGATTGAAGGCGATTATCGAGAATCAGCCCAGAATTTTGCACCGGGCTCGCTCAAAGTGTTCATTCGCCGACGTCTAGATTTGCATTCGTCAAGCTTTTGGCAAGGTTGCCCCAAAACTAACCAATATCTAACCAAACGCTTGCCACATCGCTTGACGCGCGACGCATCAAAAATCACCCCGCGACTTCTTGAACGATTTTTCGAGCAATATTTCCAATAGCAAATGCACACCGTTAATTGCTTTAAGCAGGTAGACAGTTTAACGGCCATCAAAGCCGATCGAACAACATCTCAAAGCAATAAGCCCAACCAAGCCGTTTAAGAACGTCCCCAATGACCACCTCTAAGGCGCCGCAGGTTGAGCATACCGCATCCGGAACAAGGCAACGCCGCAGGTAGAGGACGGACAGCGAGCGGGTCGCATTTGAGACAAGGTGACGTGAAACGAAAGGGCGCTGACCTTCTGGTCGCGCCCTTGAAGTTGAACGTCAGATTGTCCAAATGCGGCCCGCGCAGCGTCGACCGGTCCGCCGTTCGGTAGAACGGCGGAACCTAAACTGCCTGCGCCAGCTTCTCGGCTCGCTCGGCGGCGGCGAGTGCCTCAATGACCGTGCCGAGCTGGTCGCCCAGGAGGACGCCGTTGTAGGTGGAGTTGAAGCCGATACGGTGATCGGTCACGCGGTCCTGGGGTTGGTTGTAGGTACGGATCTTCTCGGAACGATTGCCGTGGCCGATCTGGCTTTGACGCTCGGCACCGAGCTCTGCCTGCTGCTTCTCGAGCTCCATCTCGTACAGACGGGCGCGCAGCATCTGCATGCAGACCTCGCGGTTCTGGATCTGGGAGCGCTGTTCCTGCGACTGCACCACGGTGTTGGTGGGCAGGTGGGTGATGCGCACGGCGGAGTAGGTGGTGTTAACGCACTGACCGCCAGGGCCGGAGGCGCAGTAGGTATCGATGCGCAGGTCGGACTGGTTGATCTGGACGTCGATTTCCTCGGCCTCGGGAAGTACGGCGACGGTAGCCGTGGAGGTCTGGATGCGGCCCTGGGACTCGGTCTTGGGGACGCGCTGGACGCGGTGCACGCCGGACTCGAACTTCATGACGGAGTAGACGCGGTCGCCCTCGACCTTGAACTCGATGGACTTAAAGCCGCCGGCCTCGCTGGGGCTGGAATCGAGCACAGTGGTCTTCCAGCCACGCGACTCGCAAAAGCGCTGATACATCTTGTACAGGTCGCCGGCGAAGATGGCCGCCTCGTCACCACCGGCGGCGGAGCGAATCTCGACGATGGTGTTCTTGTCGTCGTTGGGGTCGCTCGGGATGAGCATGTACTTAATGTCTTCCTCGAGCTGGGGAAGCTTGGCCTCGTTTTCGGAGATGTCCATCTGGAGCATCTCTTTCTCATCGGCATCGGTGGTATCGTGGAGCATTTCCTTGGCAGCCTCGATGTCATCGAGCGCGCCGATGTACTCGCGCGAGGCGGCGATGAGGTCGGACTGGTGCGCGTACTCCTTGTTGAGACGCGTGAATTCCTTAATATCGGAGGCGACGGCCGGGTCGGAGAGCTTCTTCTCGAGTTCCTCGTAGGCCTTGATAATCTTTTCGAGCTTGTCGCGCATGGCGGGACTCCTTTATATGCGTGAAGGTGAAAATCGGCAGAGTTGATGGGGCGCGCGGCGCCACTGCGGGGGTAAGCCCAGCTAGAACATGTCGATCTTCAGATACATGCGCATCCCTTCGCGTATGGGGTACATAGTTGCGGTCTAACCCATACATGATAGCGTGCGCAGGCAAACCTGCATATAACCCGCACGGAATGCGACAAAGGGTCAGTCTCTTTCCTTGAATACAACTTCATCCGAACGCCTCCCGCATTCATCCGCACATATACGGATAAATTTGGGAATCCGATACCCTGAGGGCCGGATCGGCCGGCCCCGGGAGATCGGAGGACGCCATGTCCGGAAAGGGCGGGAAGGGCGCCGCGAGGGCGGTCCCGAGGACCCACGGCAGGCTCACCGGGTACGAGCGGGACACGGTCCAGAGGATGCTGAAGCGCAGGGTTCG
This sequence comes from uncultured Collinsella sp., assembly GCA_902473205.1. Lineage (GTDB taxonomy): Bacteria > Actinomycetota > Coriobacteriia > Coriobacteriales > Coriobacteriaceae > Collinsella. The sequence continues at coordinate 69,486 of CABRRA010000006.1, read as the reverse complement.
CTCGGCCACTTCCTCGAGAGGTTCAAGGGCGTATCGACCCGCAGGCTCCACAGCTGCCTGATGTGGTTCAGATGGCTGCGCGAGGCCGCACGCGTCGGGGACAGGACGTCGCTCATGCGCGAGCAGCTCGACGACGGGCGCTACGAAAAGATCCGGAAGAAGATGATGGAGCCGGAGTACGAGTTCCATCTGGAGCCGGACGTGCAAACGGCGGGTTAACATAGCCTTTCACCAAAAAGGGCGAGCGGCCGCGCCCTGCGACCACCCGCCCTCAATCAAAGCCCTTCTCGGCCGCCGTAGCTACCGGTTCCGGCGCCGCAGGATAACGCCTGCGGCGATCAGCACCACCGCGCCGCCCGCGATGCCACCCAGGGCCATCGGCGACAAGCTGGTATCGCCCGTATACGGCAGACCCGGCTTCTCCTCCTTCGGCACCGGTGACTTGCTCGGCGGATTGGTGGGCGGCTCCGTCGGCGGGGTGGTCGGCGGCGTGTACGTGTTCTTGAACACCGGCGCCACGGCGCCGTCATAGGTTACCGTCGCCACCAGATGGCCCGCACCGTCGTCCGTCACCGTCACCGTTACCCGGTGCTCGGCCGCGTCGTACGTCACGTTCTTCTGACCGTCGTCCACCTCGGAGATGCTGTAGGCGTACGTTCCGGGCTTGTCGTACGAGATCGCCTCGAAGCCCACCGTGCCGTCCGCCGCGTTCTTTGCGGTCTGCAGCACCTTGCCGTCGGCATCCTTCAGCTGGAAGGAGAACTGCCCTTCCTTCAGGTCCTCGCCGCTCAGCACCTTGGAGGCCCCCAGCTTCACCTCAGTCGCGGCCGGCGCGTAACTGTTGCTGAACGCCACCGCATCCGCAGCCTTGCCGCCCTTGCTGTAGGCAACCTGCGCCTCCAGCGCGTGCGTCTCCGCATTCTCCGTCACCGTCACCGTCGCGGTAAAGACCGTCGTGTCGTAGGTGACGCCGTTCGCCGTCGCCCCTGCCCGCTCGGACACGGTGTAGACGTACGTCCCCACCTTGTCCAGCTGCAGCGGCGCGAAGCCGAACGTGCCGTCGACGCCGTTCTGCACCGTCTGGATCACGTTGCCGGCGGCGTCCTTCAGGTCGAAGGAAAACTCGCCCTCGGCCAGGTCGCGGCCGGTCAGGGCCTTCGTTCCGGTAATCGTCGCCGTCGTTGCCGTCGGCGTGTAGGTGTTGGTGAAGGTCAGATCCGCGGCCGTCTTGTTCGCCGTCGCGGTCAGCTGGCCGCTGCCGTCGTCGGTCACGCTCACCGTCACATCCAACACCGCATCGCTGTAAGTGATGGTGCCATCTTGGCCCGCAACCTCCTTCACCTGGTACGTATGCGAACCAGTCGCAGTGTACGAGATGGCCTTGAAGGTAAACGCGATACCCGCGTTCGTGGTCCGGTCAATCTCCTGCCCGGTGGCCGCGTCAATCAGCGCGAACGTGAACTCGCCATCGGCGGGCGTCCGCATGGTGGCCGAATCGGTATTCTCAAGCACCTTGATGCCGGAGATCTGGTAGGAGGTCGCGCCCGGCTGGTAGCTGTTCGCAAACGTCATGGTGTTGGGGGTGACGCCGTTCTCGGTGCCCTTGCTCGGCTTCGCCGTGGAGCTCTCTACCGCCAGCTTGCCGTCGTTGTTGTCCTTCACCACGTAGGTCAGGGTGTACGTCTTGCCGGTGTAGGTCACGCCCGGCACGCCCGGCGCGTCCCCCGTCGGCTGCACCTCGCGGACCGTGTAGGTAAAGGTGCCCGCATGGTCGAAGGTCAGCTTGTCGAAGGCAACCTTGCCGTGCGCATCGTTCTTCTGGGTCTGGATCACCGAGCCGTCAGACCCCACCAGCTCGAAGGCGAAGTCTCCCGCCTTTAGCTGATAGCTGCCGTCGTGCACGTCAACGCTCTTGGTGAGGGCGATCGCGCCGGAGTCCGTCGCCTGTGCCTCGTAGGTGTTGGTGAAGCTGGGCTTCGTGACATTCGTGCCGTCGTAGGCGACGCTCGCCTGCAGCGTGCCGGCATTGTCCGCAACCGTCACCACGGCATGGTGCACCGCGGCGTCGTAGGTCACGTAGGCCAGATCACCCTTCCGCTCCACGATGGTGTACTCGTGCGTGCCCGGCTTCGCGTAGGAGAAGGCGTCGAAGTTAACACTTCCGTCCGCGCCGTTGGTCGCGGTCCGGACGGGCTTGGCCCCGGCAAGCTGCTCAGCCGTCAGGTTGCCCTCGTACACATCGAAGGTGAACTCGCCGCACTTGGGGACGATCGGCGTGTTGTCGTCCTTCTTCACATAGCTCTTCTGCGCACCGAGGGCCAGGCCGGTCGCGGCCGGCTGGTAGGTGTTGGTGAAGGTATCCGAGCCGGATGCGCTCGTCACGATCGCCTTCGCATTCAGTGCTCCGTTCCCGCCGTCCGTGACCGTCACCGTATAGGTGAGGGGATGGCTGTCATAGACCATGCCCGGCTCCGCGCCCGGCTGCTCCACGATGGTGTAGGTGAAGTCCTTGCTCGCGGCGCCGTCCAAGTCGGAGAGCTGGAACTCGCGCGTGAAGCTGACCTTGCCGTTTGCATCGTTCTTCGCGGTGTCGAGCACGTTGCCGGCAGCGTCCTTCAGGTCGAAGGTGAACTCGCCGTCCGCGGGCTTCGTCGTGTGGTCGAAGCCGTCCGCAACCTTGATGGTCTTGGTCGCCGTCAGGATTACGGAACCCTTTGCGTCGTAGGTGTTGTTGAAGGTGGGAGCCGTAGCGGCACCGTCATAGGTGACGGTCACCTTCGTCTTGTTGTTGTCGCCCTGGTTCTGCTCTACCTTGACGTGGACCTTGACTTCCTTGGCGTCGTAGGCCACGCCGTCGACGGTCTGGCCGGCTTTCTCCTCCTTGAGCGTGTAGTCGTACTCGCCCAGGTTCAGGTTCTTGACGGCCAGCTCGACCTTGCCGCCCCGGTCGTTGGTGCCCTTGGCGACCTCGTTGCCGGCCTGGTCGTACAGGCCGAAGGTGAACGCGTCGGCCGTCAGGTCCTTGCCCGTGAGGATCTTCGTCGCCTCGACGGTAACGTCCGTCGTCGGCTTCGAGTTGGTGAAGGTCGGAACGTCGGCCTCGCCGTCGTAGGTGGCGGTCGCCTTTAGCTCGCCCTTCTCATCGGAGACCTTGATGTGGACCTTCACGTCCTTCGTGTCGTACACGACGGTCGGGTCGTTGCCGGCAACCTCCTTGATGGTGTAGTCGTGATCGCCCGGCGTGTCGTAGCTGATTGCCTGGAAGGCGACCTTGCCGTCCTTGTCATTCTGGACGGTCTGGATCACGTTGCCATCCTTGTCGAGCAGCTGGAACGTGAAGTCGCCCCCTGCGAGCTCGCCACCCGTGAAGCGCTTCGTCGCCTTGAGCGTTACCGAGGTCTCCTTCGGGTGGTACGTGTTCGTGAAGGTCTTGTCTCCACTCGTTACCTGCGGTGTGGCCGTCAGCGAGCCGGTGCCATCGTCCGCGACCGTCACCTTGTAGATGAGCGCATGGGTGTCGTAGACCATGCCCGGCTCCGTGCCCGGCTTCTCCGCGATGGTGTAGGTGAAGTCCTTGCTCGCAGCGCCGCCCAGGTTGGAGAGCGTGAACTTGCGCGTGAACTTCACCGTGCCATCGGCCTTGTTCGTCGTGGTGCCGAGCACCTTGCCGTCGGCGTCCTTCAGCTCGAACGTGTATTCGCCGCCCTTCAGCTTGGTGTCGTGCGTGAAGCCCGGCGCGACCGCAACGATCTTGGTCGCCGTCAGCTCCACGGATCCCTTTGCGGTGTAGGTGTTCGTGAAGGTGGGGGCATTGGCCTTGTCACCATCGTAGGTAACAGCGGCGTCCAGCTTGCCGGCATTGTCCATGACCTTCACCACGGCATGGTGCACCGTAGCGTCGTAGGTCACGTGGGACAGGTCGCCCTCCTGTTCCGCGACGGTGTATTTGTACTCGCCGGCCTTGGTGTAGTCGATGGCCGGGAAGGTGACGGTGCCGTCCTCGCTGTTCTTGGCGCTCCGGATGGGTTGCTTGCCCTTCAGCTGCTCAGCCGTCAGGTCGCCCTCGTACAGGTCGAAGGTGAACTCGCCGCCCTTGAGCGTGGCCGGCGTGTTGTCGGGCTTCACATAGGCCTTCTTCGCCGTGAGCGCCACCGAGGTCTCGGCGGGCTGGTACTTGTTAGTGAAGGTCGGGGCATCGTTCTTGCCGTCATAGGTGACGGTCGCCTTCGCCTTGTCGCCCTCCGCCTTCACCGAGACGTGAACCTTCACCGCCTTGGTGTCGTAGGTGATAGTCGGATCGGCACCGACGTTCTCCTCCTTGAGTTTGTAGTCGTACTCGCCGATGGTCAGACCGGTGAGGGCAAGATTGATCTTGCCCTCCTTGTCGTTCTGGACGATCTTGACGGGATTACCCGTGGACGTGTCGCCTTGGTACAGGCCGAAGGCGAACGCGCCGTCCGTCAGCGCCTTGCCCGCGAGAACTTTCGTGGCCTCGACGGTAACGTCCGTCGTCGGCTTCACGTTGGTGAAGGTCGGCACGGCCTTATCGCCGCCGTAGGTGACGGTCGCGTCCAGCGTGCCGTTCTTGTTATCGGTAACGCTGACCTTGACCTTCACTTTCTGACCGTCGTAGACGATGGTCTGGTCGTTACCGGTAACTTCCTTGATGGTGTACTCGTAGTCACCTGCCTCGGTGTAGTTGATGGGCTGGAAGGTAATGTTGCCCTTCTCGTCGTTCGTGACGGTCTCAATGGGCGTGCCTTCCGCCTTGTCACCCTTGTACAGAGCGAACGAGAAGTCGTTCCCCGCGAGCGCACCGCCCCTAAAGCGTTTCTTCGCCGCCAAGGTCACGGAACCCTTCGCAGCATAGCTGTTGATAAAGGTGGCGAGGTTCACCTTGCCGTCCTTGACCTCAGCCTTGATGGGCTTGGCCTCAGCGTCACCATCCTTCTTCACCGTCACGCCCGTGACGGTCAGCTTGGCGTCCTCATCCTCGACCCTTACCGTGACGGTATAGGTCGAGGCGTCCATCGTCCAGCCGGCGTTCTGCACGCCGTCCGCTGCGGGATCATCATCAGCGTTGTGCACCTCGGTGAGCGTGAACGTGTACTCGCCCGCCTTGTTGAACGTCATATTCGAGAAGTCGACCGTCTGGCCCTTGTCCTTGATAATCTTGTCCTTCGTGGCCTTGGACTCCGCGTGCGCGTCGCCCGCCAGGTCGTCCGACACACCCAAGTCGCCGGCGGCGATCTTCTGCTGTGTCTCTTCCGTGGCGGTCAGCGTGAACGAGAACGCCTTCTCCGTGCTCTCAACACCGGAGATCTTCTTCGTCACCTGCGGGGTCAGCTCGTCGCTGGCGTCTGACTTGTAACTGTTCTTGAACGGGACGATAGGCGTAGCGGGCTTCGCATCGCGACTCGAGACCGTCTGCACGTAGTTGGTCGTGGTATCGAGGCCCTTAATCGCCTCGGCCGTCAGCGCATCAACGTTGTCGTTCTCGCCAACGAGCGCCGTCACGTCCGGGCCCTTCACGATGGTCGTCTCGGTGTAGAGCTGGCCTTTGTTGTCCGGATTCGGCTTCACCGCAATGAGCACGTAGGCGTCACCGGGGTACTCGGTGTCATACGTGTATCCACCAGCGTTGGCGCCATGCACCTCAGACACCTTGTACACATACACCTTGTTGTAGCTCAGCTGCGTGAAGTTCATCTTCAGCTTGCCGGACATCGTGGCGGTCTGCGTATCGTTACCGTCATCCTTGCCCACGGTGTTCTTGAACGACTTATCGGTATCAGCCGGCTCCGGGGCCGTCGTACCGTTATACGTCATCGCCTCGATGGTGAACGGGAACATGCCATTCTTCAGCGGGGTACCAACCAGAGTCTTGGTCACATCGATGCCCGCATAGGTACCGGAGGCCGTATAGGTGTTGGTAAACGCGGCAGCGCCCGTCACCTGTCGGTCGACATCCGTCGTCGCCTGCTTGTTGTCGTACGCAACCGACGCGGTCAGCTTGCCGGCGTGCTTGCCGTTCTCGACATCGGTCACTGTGTACGTCACCGTGGACGTATGGCCGTCATAGCTAATGCCGGTCTTGTCCACGTTCTCCGACGCCTTCTCGTTCACCTTGAATTTGTACGTGCCAGGCTTGGTAAACACCAGGTCGCCCGCACCGAAGGTTGCAGAACGCGTCGCGTCACCGGCGCCTGCGATCTCAACCTTAGTCGTCAGATCGCCGGTCTCATCGGAGTCGGTAGCCTTCCTCTGGGTAACGACCTTGTTTTTAACCGCATCCCTCGTCGCATCATCCGCCGGCGTCAGGGTGAAGTCGAACGCATCGCTCGTCTCCCACGCGCGCCCGGTGAACGTCTTTTGCACGTTAACCGGCGCCGACATCGCCTGGGTCACCGTGTAGGTGTTCTTGAACGGGATGTATCCGTTGGCGTCCGTCAGCTGCGTTCCGTCGGCCTTCCAATACGTGACCGTGGAGGACAGGCACTTACCCGTCCCCGACTCGTTATCAACCTGCTGGTTCTTCACCAGCACGTAGTAAACCGCGTCATCGTAGCCCATGCCACTGGACGTCGATGTATCGGAATCCTTAACCTCGGTCACCTTGTACACGTAGGTGAGGTTCTCGCTGCCCATCGTATAGGTGATCTGCGGGAACGCAGCGATACCTTCGTCATCGTTCTTCGCCGTGGTCGTGGTGGACGTGCACCCCTTAGGCATGGGGACCTTGCTGGCACCGACGCTGTAGGAGGTGGCGAGCTTGCCGAAATCGATGGCTCCACTCGGCACGGCATCATTCTTCATCCCGCCGAGTGCCTCGAGCTGGAACGTGAACTTATCCTTCACAAGCGGATTTGCACCGGACTGGTCGGCATACGTCTTCTGTATGTGGAAGGAGATGGTCTTCTCATCGGTGTTATAGGTGTTCGTGATCTTGGCGATTTTGTCAGCGACCTCGATCGGGTTGTCCTCATGGCTCACGCCGTCGTCGGTGTAGGTCTGCTCCATCTTGACTGCCGGCTGCGACAGCGTGCCGTCGCCGTTATCGCTCACCGTCACCGTGACGCGGTAGGAAGCGCTCGAATACCCGAACCCGGGCAGCCAGCTAGCGTCGTTTTGAGACGGCGTGGCCTCGGCGATGAGATAGGTGTAGGTGCCGGGCTTGGTGTACTCAATCTCGCCGAAGTCGAACTTGTCCCCGTTCTCAACGGTCTTCACAACCTGCTTCATACCACTCACGGGTGCATTCTCGGCACCGTCGGGCATCGGCGTGCCCTTGTCCGCGCGCAGGTAAATCTTGAAGCTATCGCCATCTTTCCAGTCACGGCCCCGGAGCACCTTCTGCGCCCAGAACGCATTGGTGAGCGTCACCGGCGGCTTTACGCTGTAGGTGTTCGTGAATGCCAGCTTGTTGGCATCGGCCACCGCGCCGTCGGCGTTCTTCTTCGCGATCGTGCCGGAGATGCTGTTGCCCTCACCGCTCAGGGCGTTACCGCCCTTCTCGCGACCGGTCAGCGTGAAGCCACCCGGCATCTTGCCCGCGTCGGTCAGCTCCTGCACCTCGTACTTGTCACCCACGGCGAGACCGTACACGCGGATCGTCTGGCCGGCCGTGATGGTCTGCTCGCGGCCGTTCTCGAGGTCGAACATTTTGCCGACCTGCTTCTCGCTTGCGGTCCCCGCGTTCTCAAACACCGCGGCCTTGTACGTCTTCCCCGCCGTCGTGGGCACGGTGAACTTGAAGGTGAACCCCGCGTTCGGTTTTCCCGTCAGGCCCGGCGGCACCACGACCTTCTTCGTCACCTCGAGGCTCGCCTCGCGCTTGTTCGCCACGCGCACGCAGGTGGCGCCGGTGAACAGCGCGTTCAGATTCATGTCGCCCAGGTCGGCGCGGGCGCCCTTCGCATTAGTGTCACCAGGCACGTCCTCCTGCGTGATGCCCATACGTATCCAGCCCGTCTCGGTCTCCAGGCGGTAGGGTTCGCCCTCCTCGGTGGGCCCATACTGGTAGACACGTCCGTTGGCGCCGTACTTGAGGTGCACCTCATCCTCGCCGCCCTTGGCGTCATTGTTCCAGGAAAGGTTGTCGTTGCCGTCGAGCTTGCCGTCGGACGTCTGGCGCTGGCCCTTGATCCACGTGAGCGTGTTGTCGATGTCGCCCTCTGCGCCAAACTGGCCCAGACTCTTCATGAGCGCGCCCGGCCCCGCGAACGTCGAAACGCCGTCATCGTCCGTACCAGCATCGGCATGGACGCCGTAATCGTCCACAATCACCTTGGTGAGCGTGTCGTTAAGCAGGAAGCCCTCGGGCGCCGAGACCTCCTTTAGGAAGTAGGTTCCCTTCACGAGCGGACTCTTATCATCGCTCGTATTCGGGAATATGCCCGCACCTTCGAGCGAAACCGGGCTATCGACCGACCTCGTCTTCAGGGTGTCATAGGGGGTCTGCTCACCCTTGAGCACGACCTTGCCACTCTCGTCCGTCGTCACCTGATCGGCCTTGTACAAGCCGAACGTCGCCCCGTCAACGGGCTTGCCCTCGGTATCGGTCTTCTGCACGAACAGGCGATTCTGGATGTTCGTGACGAGCAGGCGCGTGGCGAACTGTCGCTTGAAGTTCGTGCCGCCTGCGATGTCGTCACTGTACACGTGGACGGTGTTCTCAGGCGTCGCGTCGCCGATCGAGCTCGCCGTTGTGTGGTAGATGGCCACCGTGTACTCGGCATCCTTGCGGGCATCACCGCTCAGCAGGTAGTAGTACTTGGAGATGTCGCCGGGCAGATTTTGAATCTCTACCTGGTACTGGCCGCTCGTGTTGAGCGTGAAGGCGTGCAGGTCCTTCTTCGCCGCCTCGATGGCGCCGGCCATGCTCGGATTCTCGGCGAGGGTGTACCCCGCTCCCGTCGATGGGTCGCCCGACACGGCGTACCAATTGCTCTGATCTTCGATACCCGTGCCTGCGCTTTTATCGCGCTTGAGCACCACAGCGAACAGTATGCCAGACTTCAGGTTGACGGTCTCGTTGGACTTCGTCAGGTCATCATTCGCCTTGTACACGGTCGGCGGCGCGGTGATGGTCTCCTTCGAGCCGGCGAACGCACCGCTCTGCCACACGGCGCTGTCCGCGTCCATACCGCCGTGGTTGACGATGACGCCGCTCGCGCCTTTCTTGTCGCTCGTGGGCACGTACTCGAGCTGCATGCTGCCATCCGTCGCCGCGAGACTCGAGCGGTATCCCTCGGGCACCCCCGTTTCCTTCAGGAGGTAGTACCGGTGACCTAGATCGTCGAAGTTGATGACGCCGTTGTCTTTGACATTCCTGAGCGTCAGTTGTCCATTCGCGTCCGTGGTGCCGGAGCCAAGTAGGTTATTTGGATTGGCGGTCGTGTCAGCGAAGCTCTCGTCTGTCTTGTACAGCGCGAACTGAGCGCCCTCCACCAGACCGCCATCCTGGTCGAACTTGATAATGTCGGACTCGGGAACCGTCACGAGGTTGAACTTGAGCCTCATGTTGGAGTCGGTGGCGCCACGCTCCAAGTAGAAGAACTTGAGCGTGTGGCTGGTGTCTTTAGCGAAGGTGTTGCCAGTGAAGCCCGAAGTGCCCCGCCCCGCATCATTGAACTTGCTTAACAGCGTGCCGTTTGGGGAATTGTTAACGCTGATGTTGCCCGTTTGGAAGTCAATGGTCAGATCAGCGCTGGCGTGGATGCCGCCAATGTCGCCCACGAGGACATCGTCAATGAACACCCAGACGTCGTCGTCTCCGGCGAACTCGAAGGTCATGGGCTTGCCAGCGTTCGTTTTGCCATCCTTCGGCTGCACGAATCGCGTGGACATTGAGAGGCCGAAATAATGGTTGAGGGGTTTGTTACCGTTATATTGAGGGTCAGCGACGTTCTGCGACGTAATGCCGTTCGGGACGAGTTTGCCGCTCTTCTCCTTGAATACCTCATCGGCCGCATCGAAGGGGAAGAACTGGCCTACTGTCTGAGGCCCAGACCCCGCTTGCTTAACGCCGGCAGCATTGTAGACATCAAATGCATTCTTCTTGGAGTTGTACGCCGCGTAGTTCTGCGAGCTGTCATACTCGTAGTAGCCGTCCTTGTTGACCTGCAACAGACCCGTCACACCCATATGGGATATCTTGCCCGTCTGGGTGGAGGAATCAAACAGGTAGCCGAGGGATTCTCCCCCCCAGCTGTCGGTGAGTTTCGGGTAACCGCCGGCAAGAACGTTGTTCACGATGCCGGTGCGGACCTGGGAGCTACCCGTATACTTGTTAAGATCCTCGCTGGCTCCTTGATCCTTGAACTGGAACAGGTGGTTTGCGTTGATGCCGCCGTTGCCGGAAACCGACAGATGGTCATCGGGATTCACCCAGTAATCAAACAGGTTGATCGTCGTCCCCGAGGGCGAAATCGTCGGAACCGTGTGGTCCGAAATTGCCGCCTCGGCACGAAGCGGCAGGAAGAAACTCGCCGTCAGCGCGACGGCGAGGGCCAGAACAATCGCATATGGCGAGACCGGGCACAGCCCGCGACGGCGGCCATAAGACATGACGGACCACCGCTCGCGCGGCCGATGTCCACCAGGAAGTTCCCTGCTTAGACACCCCCCCCGGTAGCAATATTCACGAGTCGAGACGTCATCTCTCTGAGCTCCTGCATAATTTCCTCCCCAGTCACACGGCGACCTGCCCGGGCGCTCCCCGGGGGCCGAGGCGGTCTGGCACATGCCCGCGGTCGTTCAAGGAATACCAACCCCAGCATATGTCTCTTAAGATATCTTAGCCTTTTTCTATTACAGTTTTTGTCTCATTACCGATGAAATCGGCTCAGTCCCTTTGTCACATTCTAGAGCGTGCGGAGCAGGGCGATGAGGAAGCGGGTGCCTTGGAGGTAGGCGCGACGGGTGATGCGCTCGTTGGTGCCGTGGACGCCGCGGTCGCATTCGTCATCGTCGACCACAAAGGCGGAGAAGCGGATGCACTCGCGGCAAATGCGCTGGTAGTTGGCGGCATCGGTTGCGCCAATCACGGTCGAGGGCACGATGCTGATCGGCTCTTGGCCCACCGCAGACGATCCGTTTTCCTCCGTCCCCTTGGGATCACGGAAATAGCGGGCGGCGATGGCGCGAACGGCCTCGAGCCCCGGACCGCCCACGCGCGGGGACGGCGAGGGCTCGGAGCTGCCGGGGCCCAGCTCGACCTCGACTCGGCCAGCGAGCCCAGCGGTGGCAACGGCCTCGCGGCAGCAGGCCACGACATCGGCCACGCTCGTGCCCTCGAGCATGCGGAAGTTGATATTGGCCCACATATCCTGCGGCATTACGTTGGCACCGGTACTGCCGCCTTCGATTTGCGTGGGCGCGCAGGTGGTGGTCACAAGCGGGTACAGCTTTTTGCTGGCGAGGCAGTCGCGCACGATGGCATCCTTGCTGGCAGCAATCTCGTCTGCGGTATAAAGCCCCAGCTCGACGAGCTGCGCGGCAAGCAGGTCGGTCACACGCGCCGGCCACTCGATATCGCAAATCGCGGCAATAGCGCGGCTGAGCACTTCGAGCGACGTGCCGCCGTAAGGGTTGGAAGAATGCCCGCCTTCGCTCTTCGTCCTGAGCACGATATCGGCATAGCCCTTCTCGGCAAGATCGGCATGCATAAGCCAACCCTCACCTGCGCTGTACTCGGCAGCCGCAACGATACGATAGTCGCCCTCGTCGATCAGGTACTCAAGCTCAACGCCACGCTCCTCGAGCGCGCGACCAATGGCACCCGCGCCGTACTGCGTGGTCTCCTCATCCTGGCCAAAGGCCAGCAGCAGCGTTCGTTCGTGTTGCCAGCCGTGCGCCAGCGCATACTCAACGGCCTCCAAGATGCCCGCAACCTGGTCTTTCATATCGATGGCGCCGCGACCCCAAATATAGGTGTCGTCCACGTGCCCGCTAAAGGGATCGTGCGTCCAGTCCGTCTCGGTGCCCGGCACCACGGGAACCACGTCCATGTGGCCCATGAGCATGACCGGCTTGAGGGCGGGGTCGGTGCCGGCAAGCGTCACGAGCAGCGAATGGTCGATGAGCTCGACCTCGCCCGTCGCAAACACGCGCGGCCAGCCCTGCTGCATATAGGCGCGCAGGTCGTCAAACGCCTGCCAGTCCACCGTCTGGGCATCCATGCTCGAAATCGTCGGAAACGACAGCACGCGGCCCAGGCGCTCGCACGCGCCGACCTCATCGATATCGGCAAAATCATCCTCGTGCGCAAAGAAGCGCCAAACCTCGGCCATGCCTTCCTCCAAAAATAACGTGGCAAAGAGGCGGTCCCTTTGCCACGTTCGCTTGCATTATTTGTCGTTGAGATAACGCGAGAGGAACTCGCGGGTGCGCTGGTGCTTGGGATTGCCGAAGAGCTCAGCCGGCGCGGCGTCCTCGAGCACCACGCCCTTGTCCATAAAGACCACGCGGTCGGACACCGTGCGGGCAAAAGCCATCTCGTGCGTGACGACGACCATGGTCATGCCGTCGGCGGCGAGCTTGCGCATGACCTCGAGCACCTCGCCCACGATCTCGGGGTCGAGCGCAGAGGTCGGCTCGTCGAACAGCATGATCTGCGGGTTCATGCACAAGGCGCGGGCGATGGCCACGCGCTGCTTTTGGCCGCCGGACAGGCGACCCACGGCGGCGTGTGCGAACTTTTCGAGTCCCACGCTTGCCAGATGCTCTAGCGCGACCTTTTCGGCCTCGGCCTTGCTCATCTTTTTGAGCGTGACGGGCGCGAGGGTACAGTTGTCGAGCACATCCATGTTGTTGAACAGGTTAAAGCCCTGGAACACCATGCCGATGTCCTCGCGGAGTTTATTGATGTTGCAGCGCTCGGCCGTGAGGTCCTGGCCGTGGAACCAGATATGGCCCGCGTCCGGGGTCTCGAGCAGGTTGAGGCAGCGCAAGAAGGTCGACTTGCCCGAGCCCGAGGCGCCGATGATGGTGACGACCTCGCCGGGATTGACAGCGAGGTCGATGCCCTTGAGTACCTCGAGCGAGCCGAAGCTCTTGCGCAGGCCCTCGACGCGGATGAGCGGCTCTTGGTTTTGCGCGGCGGCCGCAGCGCCGGTAGTGGCGGTATCTGCCATGATGATTCTCCTCGTCTTGAGCCTAGTTGGAGCTGGGCAGCGTGGCCGGGGCCTCGGCGCCGAGCTTTTTGCCAAAGGCCTCGAGCAGGCGGCTCGCCACAAGCGTCAGGATCAGGTAGACCACGAGTGCCACGCAGTAGACCTCCATCTGGCGGTAGTACACGCCGGCGACGGTGGTGGTGGCGTACATGAGGTCGAACACGCCGATGACCGAAAGCACCGACGAATCCTTGATATTGATGATGAGCTCGTTGGTGAGTGCGGGGATCGCGTTTTTAATGCCCTGGGGGAACACGACCTTGCGCATGGCCTGCCACTGCGACAGACCCAACGAACGCGCCGCTTCGGCCTGGCCGGCGTCGATGGACTCGATGCCGCCGCGCAGGACCTCCATCATGTAGGCGGTGGAGTTAAGCGAGATGGTGACGAGGCCGGCGGTAAAGGTGCTCCAGATCTGGTTGGCCTGGGCGGTCTCGAAGCCCATGCCGCGCAGAACGGTAAAGCCCGCGTAATAGATAAGCAGGCCCTGGACCATCATGGGCGTGCCGCGCACAATGGTGGAGTAGACGGTCGCGAAGCCGCGGCCGATACTCTTAAAGAAACGCACCAAGTCGTTGTCCACGCGGTCGAACGTCTGAATGCGCAAAAACACAAAGAGCAGTGCCAGGAAGAAGGCGATGACGGTGCCGAAGGTGGCAAGCGCGATGGTGATTTCGATGCCGCGGATAAAGAAGTCACCACTCTTATAGGTCATGTAGACCAGGCTCGGCAAAAAGTCGCTGGGGTTGGAATCCGAGACGATGCTTACCTGCACCAGGTCGATAAACGACATGACACAGCGGTCGATAAAGAAGATTGCCGCGATGGCAACGACGACATAGCTGACCAAGCGCGCGCCGTGGCGGAAGCGCTCGGATGCGAACGGCGACTTTTCGCGATAGTCGTTCCAGTGCATGAGCTTGGTGACGAGTGCCGCCGCCGACACGACGACCCAGGCCCACAGGATCGCCCAAAGGCAGTCCTGGAAGATGCCAGTGGGCGCCAAAAAGCTCAGCGGCGTGGGGTTGCGCTGGCTAAACGCCAGGCCAAGCGCCGCGATGACGCTCGTGCCCAGGTATACGTAACGGTGATCGGCCTTGATAAAGGAGGCCAGGCGATTGATGGTTTTCATGCTGCCTCCCTATGCCGGCTGACGGTCGAGGCACGCGTCCCACATTTGGTCGCGCTCCTCCTGGCTGATGCCCTTGAGGGCCTTATCGATCATCTTGAGCAGCTTCTTTGAGCCCTTGCGGAAACCGACGTTTGCCGTGACCTCCTGCTTAAAGCCCTCGCCTTCGGCAAAATGAATGGGGACGATACCGGGATTTTGGGCCATGTAGCCCTTTTCGTTCTCGGTGTTGTAGGTCACGGCGTCGCAGGTGCCCTGCAGCAGGTTCGAAAACACCGTGGGGACCGAATCGACCGGGTTCTTGTGAACGACGCCCGGGATCTCGTCGATGACGGTATCGAGCATGGTGTCCTTTTGGCCGAGCACCGTGGCGCCGCTGAAGTCGCTGAGCTTGGTGGCGTTTTGGTAGGGCGAGCCCTCTTTTACGAACAGGCCAAAGTAGCCAATGAAGTACGGGTCGGAAAAGCCGACGGACTCCTCGCGCTCGGGCGTGGCGCTCATGCCAGCGATGATGAGGTCGATCTGGCCGTTGTTGAGCGAATCGATGAGGCCCGAAAAGCTCTGCTTAACGGCAACGGGCTCGCCGCCGAGGGCCTTGCAGACAACCTTGGCGATCTGAACGTCGTAGCCGTCGGCATAGGCGCCCTGTACGTTGTCGATGGGGATGGTGTACTCACTGGCTTCGGAAACCTGCCAGTTGTACGGGGCGTAGGCTGCCTCCATACCGATGCGGATCTTATCCTTGCCGATCACGGAATCGGACAGGTCGTCGCGACCGCCGCCCGTCGTGGGCTGAACCACCTTGAGCGTGGACGGACGCTGACAGCCGGCGAGCGCGCCGGCGACGACGGAAGCGCTCGCAGCGAGAGCGCTTCCCAAAAAGATGCGACGGCTGCATACCGGCTGGGTCTGCATGCCGCGCTGTTGGGGAGAATGCATAATCTGCCTTCCCTGTTGAATCGTACGCTAACGACTTAACAGGATACCGCTCAGCGTTACTTCCAGCAGATGCATATATAAGATGCATATATACAAGTTTACGAACTGAAAACGATTGGTAGTCGTTGGGGACGTTCTTAAACGACTAGTCAAACAAGAACGTCCCCAACGACTAGGCATGAAAAAGGCAAGGCATAAACCTTCTGGTCATGCCTTGCCTTTTGAATGACAAATTGTCGCTCTGGGTGGCGCGCAGCGTCAACCGGTCCGCCGTTCGTTAGAACGGCGGAACCTCTAGAGTAAGGTGACGCTAAAGCTGCGTTTATCGGTAGCGCCGGGAGCCAAGGTGATGGTGTTGACCTTACGCTCAAAAATGTCGTCCTCGGTGTCCATGGTGGTGTGGCCGGTCCAGGGCTCGAGCGCCACAAACGGAGCGTCGTTAGCGGCAGACCACACGCCGATGTACTTAAAGCCCTCAAAGTCGATCTTGACGCCGTGGCCCGACTTGCGGCCGCGCAGCGTAAGCGTGGAGCCCGGGGTATCGGTGAACATGATGGCGTCGTTATCGAAGCTGCGGTGCGTGATGGGCAGCACGTCCGAGTTATCGGGAGCCTTGTAGCTACCCTCGAACGTCATAAGGCCATCGGGCGTGATGACAGGGGCCTCGTTAGTCCAAGCCTCGGTAAACGCCAACTCGTAGTCCTCGAACGCCTCGTCCTCGGCACCGGGGGCGGGCACGTTGAATGCGGGGTGGCCGCCCACCGAGAACGGCAGGTCCACGTCGCCGGTGTTGGTGACGGCAAAGGTCTGCGTGAGGGTGGCGTCGCCGGTCAGGGCATAGGTCATGTTGAGCTTAAAGTGGAATGGGAACGCCTTGAGCGACTCAGGCGTGTCGGTGAGCTCGTAGGTAACGGACGAACCATCCTCCGACACCTCGACGATCTTGTGCTCGACAATGCGCGCGATGCCGTGGCGCGCCATCTCGCAGGTGCCGGCTGCAGACGTCGCCGTGTTGTTGCGCAGCGATCCCACGATGGGGAACAGGATGGGCGCGTGCTTGCCCCAAAAGGCCGGGTCGCCCTGCCACAGATACTCGTTGCCGTTGAGAGCAAGGCTCGTGAGCTGGGCGCCCATGGAATCGATGGCCGCGGTGAGGCCGCCGCGCTTGATGGTAGTGACGGTGGACATACTACTTCCTCCAATGGTAAACAACGGTGTCGATGGTTATTGTCCCACTCTTGGCGGCGGGGTTGAGCGGCAGGCGCAGTTATTGAGCAATAGCGTAAAGGTCAAACCCGCCCTGCGGCGTGCTATCGACCGTGTCGGGAGCCTGTGAATTAAAACTCACCGGAACCATGCGCTTTGAGGCGCGGTAACGCGTGCCGTCGGTGGCGACGGGCGGCTCATCGACCGTGAGCTCGTAGTCGCCGGGCTTGAGTTCGATGCCGTCACCTTCGGAATTGACGTATTGATACTCGTCGATTGCTTGTCCCTTGAGCGTGCGGCCCACGATATGGACGAGCATTTGGCTGTCGCCGCGCGCGGTATCCCACGTCGCGCCTTCCTTAACCTCGACTGACACATGCACCGAGCGCGTGCGGCTGAGCGATTGCTCGACGGACATCTCGACCTTGGCGGCGTCTTGGCGCTGCTGCTCAACATGGCCCCAGATGCTGCCGATTGCCGAGCAGGCGATAACGCCGGCCATGAAGGCAATGAGGATGGGGCCGAGCGGAGAGCGGCGACCCGCGTCTTCCTCATGAGCCAGGTCGGGACGATGCGTTGGCGCAGGCGCCTGAGCACCCTGCGCGGGCACGTCGAGAATGCTGAAAGATGCCGTACTGCCGGGGTCGATGGTGTGGCGCGGCTGCGGGGTCTTGGCCGGCGAGATGGACATGTCGGCTGGCTCACCCAGCGTGGCCGTGGCATCGGCCTTTGCCTCGTCGGCCTCGGCCTGAGCCCAGGCCCGTTCAAAAGTCAGGGGCTCGGCGGCATCGGGGGCGGCGTCCGTCTCGACGGCATCGTTGCTGGTCTCGTCCTCGTCGCTCGACACGTCACGCGGCGCGGGCTCGTCCCACTCCTCGTCCGGAGCCTCGCCCTCGCTATACCACCATTCAAAATTATCGATATCCATACGGGGCGCCCCTTAGGCCTCGCAAATAAACACTTGCTAGCCTTATACCCGCAGACGGCGCCGGAGCTCGCCGACACAGACAGGAAAAGCGTCACAACATTCGCCGCTTTTCCTCGTTTTCGAGATTTTCGCCGAATGTTGTGATGGTTTGGGCGACTGGCTGGCAGCGCAATGTGACAAAGGGACTGCCCCTTTGTCACATTCTGTTAGAGTTGCAGGGATTGAATCCCGCTTATTCATGCGACATTGGAGTGACAACCTTGACCGCCGCAACCACGCCTAAAAGCAAGTCAACCGCCGCCGTGCTCTCCCCTGCGCGCACTAAGCTCTGCTTGGCGCTGCTCGTGCTGTTGGGATTCTCGCTCGGCTGCTCCGAGTTCGTGGTCATCGGTATCGAGAGCGACCTGGCGACGGAACTCGACGTATCACTTGCTACTGCGGGCCAACTCATCAGCGTGTTCGCGCTGGTCTACGCCATCGCCACGCCGGTGCTTGCGCTCAGCACGGGGCGATTCCGCCGCTACCAGCTGCTCGTGTGCTACAGCATCGTCTTTGTGCTCGGCAACTTGGTCATGGCTCTGGCGCCCAACTTCCAGGTGCTGTTTATCTCGCGTATCATCCTGGGCTCCGTCTCGGGCGCACTGCTCGCCGTGGGCGTGACATACATCCCCGAGCTGCTGTCCCCGCAGCAAACTTCGCTTGCCATCTCGGTGGTATATGGTGCGTTTTCCGTGGCAATGGTCTTTGTGACCTCGATTGGCAAATTTGTGGCCGACACGCTCGACTGGCACGTGGCCATGTACGGCACGCTGGCCTTTGCCGTTTTGATCTGCGGAGCGCTCGTAGCGTTTATGCCCCGCGCCGGTCAGACCGATGAGCCCGCCACCTTCCGCGAGCAGGCGGGGCTGCTACGCGAGCCGAGCATTATCACCGGTATGCTCATCTTCTTGTTTGGCGTGGGGTCGGTCTATGTGTTCTACGGCTACGTGACGCCTTATCTTGAGCAAGTGCTGGGCATGGGCACGGTCGAAGCCAGCACCACGCTCATGGCCTATGGCGTGTTCTGCCTGATCTCGAACATCCTGGGCGGATGGATCGATGCTCGCTTTGGCATGAAGGCACTGCTTGTGACGTTTGTGCTGCAGGCTGCGGCGTTACTCGGACTGTTTGCTGTGGGCGGCACCATGCCGCTCGCGCTGGTCTTTATCTTTAGTTTGGCGTTGCTCATGTACCTGTTCTCGGTGTCGTGCATCACGCACTTTATGGACGTGGCACGCAGCCGCCATCCCAAGTCGATGGTACTCGCAAGTTCGGTTGAGCCCATGGCGTTTAACGTCGGCATTTCGTTTGGCACCGCGGTAGGCGGCGCCGTGGTAAGCAGCGTTGGCATTGCGTACGTGGGCGCAGTGGGTGCCGCGTTCTCGCTTGTGGCCTGGGCCCTCACACTGGTGACGATTAAGCTGGCTCGCTGGGAGCGCAAGCGGGCGAGGGCGTAGGCGTAGGCGTAGATGCGATACTCGAGCTCGATGATGACGATTGAAAGAAAACCGCATATGCAACGCGTACTGTTTATCTGCCATGGGAACATCTGCCGCTCGACGATGGCCGAGTCGGTGTTTACCGAGCTGGTGCACCGCGCCGGGCGCGCGGGCGAGTTTGTCATTGATTCCGCTGCGACCTCGACCGAGGAGATCGGCAACCCGCCACACCACGGTACCGTTGCCAAGCTGCGTGAGGTCGGGATTCCCGTCGTTGAGCACCGTGCCCGCCAGGTGCGTCGCGCAGAGTATGGCAACTGGGATCACATTGTCTATATGGATGCTGAGAACGCGCGTGGCCTACGCCGCATCTTTGGCGACGACCCCGACGGCAAGATCTCGCGCCTGCTCGATTGGACCGATCGCCCCGGCGACGTAGCCGACCCCTGGTACACCGGTAATTTCGATGCCACCTACCGCGATGTACTCGCCGGTTGCACCGCTATGCTCGAGCAGCTGTAGGCGCTCGGGCGGCGCGGATATACGGGCCACGCCATCGGTATAAAACGAGCGTGGATTTTCTCCCGCATACAAATTGAGCGTGGAAAATCTCCCACTTTGAGCGTTCAAGGGCGCCCTAAACGGGAGATTATCCACGCTCATTATCTCGGTGGGAGATTATCCACGCTCGGTTACTCGTCGACGATCTCGGCAAGCCAGACGTTCAGCGTATCGACCTCGGGGCAGCAGAACTTTGCCGCACCAGGCTCGTTGCCAGGCACGGTTCCGCCATAGCGCAGGATATCGATATAGGGAAAGCCCACGTGACAGGCCATAGCGCACATCTTGCCGCGGTCTCGATCGAAGTCGAAGACGTCTCCCGGCTTGTGACCATGGTGACAACGGCACGCACCCAGCTGGTCCACGCAGCTCACGCGGATACGCGGACGCTTGCCACGCGGCGCACCGAGCGGCCCGTTCTCGCCCGCAGGCTTGACGCCGCCCTCGCCGGCGTTACTCATGGTCGATCACATCCAGGCAGGCCTCGATGGGAAGACCGGCCGACTTGTCTTCTTGGTCGGCATTGCGCTCGATAAGCTCGGCCACCACACGCATGGCGTCGGTCGTCGCACGCTGTAAGCTCCAGCCGGCCATAACGCGACCCACGAGCACCGACGAGAACGTATCGCCCGTGCCCGGGAAATACACCGGGATCAGCTCAAAGGGAATCGTGAAGTACTCTCCCGCCACATGGTCGTAGCCGATGACGGCACTCGCCCCGTCGACCTTCGCGCTCGTAATGACCACCGACTTGGCGCCCAGCGCGAGCATGGCGTCCACGAGCGCACGAGCCTCATCGGCCGTAATCTGCTCGGCCATAGGCGTATCGGTGAGCAGACACGCCTCGGTATAGTTGGGCACCGCGTAGTCGGCGCACTCGACCAGACTGCGCATAAGGCCGATGGTCGATTCGGGCACGCCGGCGTAGAGCCTGCCGTTGTCGGCCATGATGGGGTCGACGAACACCTTGGTGCCTTTTTGCGAACGGCGGTGGCAAAAGTCCGAGATGATGCGCGTCTCTTCCTCGGTCACGATAAAGCCGGTCGAGATGGCGTCGAACTCAAAGCCGAGCTCTTCCCAGATGGCAAGACTCTGACGCACGTACTCGGTGGTGTCGTGGATGTAGAACTTGGGGTAGTTGAGCGTATCGGACACAAGTGCCGTCGGCAGATTGTGGATACGGTAACCCATGTGCGACAGCACCGGCAGCATGGCGGAAAGCGCAACCTTGCCGTAGCCGCACATATCGTTAATCAGCAGCAGCTGAGTGTTCTTCATGAGTGTCCCCCTTGGTTCGGGCGCGGCGCGGCAGCGCCACAGTGCGACTAAGTGTAGCGCAGGAGGCGTCGTGAGCAGTCACTAGGGTCGCGAAGAGCGCATTGTTGCGGAAAGGTTTCGGAAATGGGAGGCAAATCACGGCGGTAGCGGCACAGTAGCTGCCACCTATTTACTACCATTCCAAAACTATGCCGGATTACTACGATAAACCGTTAGCCTCCAACCACAACGAATTGCACTCCGGCAAAACCGCAGGTAGACAGCTTGTGATTTTACGAAAAACAATGCCGAGGTCTGATATTTCGAATTCATCGTAGTAATCCGGCATAGTTTTGGACAAAGCAACTTCGAAAGGGTGTCACCGCAGCCCAAAATGATTCGTTTTCCTCCGTCCCCCACGGATCACTCAAATGCCAACCGAGGCAGCGCTGCAGATTGAGGACGGACAGCGAAAGCGTTCCTAAGCGAGCAAGGTGACGTGAAAGAGGAGGGCATAGGCCTTGTGGCCATGCCCGACGATTGAACGCCAGATTGCCGCTTAGGAACGTTTGCAACGTCGAGCGGTTACGGCGTTTGGCAAAACGCCGTAACTTAATAAGTTTGGTACCTTGACATTCATTTCTCATGCTCCTAGATTGGTTAGGCACAAAACAATTCCACTACCTAACTAAAGAAAGGAGCAACACTAATTCATGTGCGATGAACCTCTTAACCTTTGTTCGCACGAGCCCGCCGGCGACCCGTCACAGCTGGCGGATGTACCCGAAGCGGTCAGTGCCGAAGACAAACTCGCCAAGCGCATCCTGAGCGGCCTGGGTTTTTGCGGCCATTACATGCATTTTCATGGCGGAGGCGTGTCCGGCAAGGCGCCCATCATCTGCCTGCTGGCCAAGCAGCCCGGCGGCGAGATGTCGCAGCAGGAACTCGGCATGCACTTTGACCTCAAGCCGGGGTCGCTTTCCGAGATCCTGTCCAAGCTCGAGGTCAACGGTCTCATCGAGCGCAGCCGTAACCCCAAGGATCGACGGCAGCTCACCATTCGCCTGACCGAAACCGGCCGGGAAAACGCCCGCATCGACCAGGCGGCCCGCATCCGCTTTAGAGAACGGGCCTTTAGTGCCCTCACTCACGACGAGCGCGAGCAGCTCGCCGAAATGCTCGAGAAAATCCGTGTAACCTGGGAGGAACTGGATGATTAAAACCCTCATGGGCAGCATCCGCGACTATATGAAAGTCGCTGTTGCCACGCCATTGCTCGTGCTTGGCGAGGTGCTCTGCGAGATGCTGATTCCATTTATCACCGCCAACCTGATCGACGCCATCAAAGACGGCGCCACCGTAGCCGAGATGCTTCCCACCGCGGGCTTTTTGGTGCTCGTCGCGCTGACGTCGCTTGCTTTTGGTGCCGCCGCCGGCGTCACCTGCAGCCATGCGAGCTGCGGCTTCGCCAAGAACCTGCGTCACGACCTGTTCTACAAGATCCAGACGTTCAGCTTTGCCAACATCGATGAGTTCTCGAGCTCCTCGCTCGTCACGCGCCTGACCACCGATATCAACAACGTGCAGCAGGCCTTTATGATGATCATCCGTATCGCCGTGCGCGCGCCGCTGGTATTGATCTTCGCCTTTACCATGGCGTTTATCATGGGCGGCAGCGTTGCCATGGTCTACCTGGTCATCATTCCGCTGCTGGGCTTTGGGCTGTTCTTTATCATCTTTAAGGTGCGCCCCATCTTCTCGCGCGTGTTCCACAAGTACGATGCCCTTAACGAGTCCGTCGAGGAAAACGTCACCGGCATGCGCGTGGTTAAGAGCTACGTGCGCGAAGACTTTGAGAAGGAGAAATTCGCGACCGCCGCACGCGACGTCCAGATGGACTTCACCCGCGCCGAGAAGCTGCTCGCCTTTAACAACCCCATGATGAACATCTGCGTCAACGGCGCGTTTGTCGTCATCATCTACCTGGGATCCAAGCTCATCATCACGAGCCAGGGCACGCTGTTCGACGTGGGCCAGCTCTCCTCGATCTTTACCTATGGCTTCGCGATCCTCATGAGCCTGATGCAGCTGTCGATGATCTTTGTCATGGTGACCATGGCCGACGAATCGGCGCACCGCATTACCGAGGTGCTGGCCGCCGAGCCCACGATCGCCGATCCCGCCGAGCCCGTGCTCGAGGTTGCCGACGGTTCCATCGACTTTGACCACGTGAGCTTTAAGTATTCCGCGCATGCAAAGCGCCAGGCGCTCGACGATATCGACCTGCACATTAAGAGCGGCGAAACCATCGGCATCATCGGCGGTACCGGCTCGGCCAAGTCCACGCTCGTTAACCTCATCGCCCGCCTGTACGACGCCACCGAGGGCACCGTGCGCGTGGGCGGCATGGACGTGCGCGACTACGACTTGGACGCCCTGCGCCACCAGGTGGCCATGGTGCTGCAGAAAAACGTACTGTTTAGCGGCACCATTGCCGAAAACCTGCGCTGGGGCGACCCGAACGCCACCGACGAGGAAGTCCGCGAGGCGGCACATCTGGCCTGCGCCGATGAGTTTGTCGATGGCTTCCCCAAGGGTTATGACACCTGGATCGAGCAGGGCGGCTCCAATGTTTCCGGCGGTCAGAAGCAGCGCCTGTGCATTGCGCGTGCCCTGCTGCGTCGCCCCAAGATCTTGATCCTGGACGACTCCACCAGCGCCGTCGACACCAAGACCGACGCCAAGATCCGCGCAGGGTTGGCAAGCTATCTGCCCAACACGACCAAGCTCATCATCGCCCAGCGCATCAGCTCCGTGCAGGACGCAGACCGCATCATCGTCATGGAGGGTGGCCGTATCGCGCAGATCGGCAACCATGACGAGCTGCTCAAGATGAGCGAGATCTACCGCGAGACCTTTACCTCGCAAAACAAGATGTCTGCCGAGGGCGAAGGGGCCGTCGAGGCCGACACCGAGGCATCCGCAACGCAAGCTCAGACCCAGGAAGGAGGCGAGGCACATGAGTAAGGCAACGACCGCCGAGCGCGCACTCAACCGCAAGGGCGGCACCATGTCGCGCCTCATCAAGACGCTCTTTGGCTTCTACCCCGTGCTTTTGCCCCTCGTCGTTGTCGGCGTGGTGCTCTGCGCCATCATCAACTCCATCGGTGCGACCTTCCTTCAGAGCGCCCTGCAGATTATTAGCGAATCGTGGCAGTCGGGCGATTGGGAAGCCGCACAGCCCAAGATCGCACAGCTCGTGACCACCCTCGCCTGCATCTACGGCGTCGGCATCCTGTCCTCGCTCTTCTGGAACCGCGCCATGGCCATCGTCACGCAGGGCTCGCTCGAGAAGCTGCGCGAGAAGATGTTCAACCGCATGCAGGACCTGCCGATTCGCTACTTCGACACGCACCAGCGCGGCGACATCATGAGCCACTACACCAACGACATCGACACGCTGCGCCAGATGATCAGCCAGTCGCTACCCAACCTGCTCATGACGACCATCGTCATCGTCACGGTGTTCTTTATCATGCTGTACTACAGCGTTTGGATGTGCCTGGTCATTGTGGCAGGCGTCGCCTTTATGACCTTTATGACCAAGCTGCTCGGCTCCAACTCCGCGCGCTTCTTCATTGCGCAGCAGACCGAGCTCGGCGTGGTCGAGGGTCATATCGAGGAAGTCATGAACGGCCAGAAGGTCGTCAAGGCATTCTGCCACGAGTCTGCCGCCGAGGCCGATTTTGACGAGCGCAACGAAAAGCTCTTCGAGGTATCGCAGAAGGCCAACATGTACGCCAACATCCTCATGCCTATCCTTATGAACCTGGGTAACCTGCTCTACGTGCTGGTGGCCCTTGCCGGCGGCATTTTCCTGGCGCTGGGCGTGCCCAACCTGAGCATCTCGGGCATGGCGCTGTCCATCGCCGTCGTGGTGCCGTTCCTCAACATGACCAAGCAGTTCTGCGGACAGATCGGCCAGATCTCGCAGCAGATCAACGCCGTAGTCATGGGCCTCGCCGGCGCCGACCGCATCTTTGAGCTTATCGACGAGAAGCCCGAGGCCGACGAAGGCTATGTGACGCTCGTCAACGCGCAGGTGAACCCCGACACCTGGGAGTTCGAGGAGGCCGACCACCACACCGGCATGTGGGCATGGAAACATCCGCACCGCGCAACCGGCGAGATCGAGTACGTACCGCTGCGCGGCGACCTGGTCATGGACAACGTCGACTTTGGCTACACGCCCGACCACGAGGTGCTGCACGGCGTGTCCGTGTTTGCCAAGCCGGGCCAGAAGGTCGCGTTTGTCGGCGCCACCGGTGCCGGCAAGACGACCATCACCAACCTCATCAACCGCTTCTATGACATCGCCGATGGCAAGATCCGCTACGACGGCATCAACGTCAACAAGATCCGCAAGGCCGATCTGCGCCGCTCGCTGGGCGTCGTGTTGCAGGACGTGAACCTGTTCACCGGCACCGTGATGGATAACATCCGCTACGGCAACCTGGATGCCACCGACGAGGAGTGCATCGCGGCTGCCAAGCTCGCGGGCGCTGACGACTTTATCACCCGCCTGCCCGACGGCTACGACACCATGCTCACCGGTAACGGCGCGCAGCTGTCGCAGGGCCAGCGCCAGCTGATTTCGATCGCCCGCGCCGCCGTCGCCGATCCGCCGGCAATGATTCTGGACGAGGCCACGAGCTCCATCGACACCCGCACCGAGGCCATCGTGCAGGCAGGCATGGACAAGCTCATGGAGGGCCGCACGACGTTTGTCATCGCGCACCGCCTGTCCACCGTGCGCAACTCCGACGCGATCATCTGCCTGGACCACGGCCGCATCATTGAGCGCGGCAACCACGACGAGTTGATCGCCAAGCGCGGGTACTACTATCAGCTCTATACCGGAGCGTTTGAGCTGGAGTAGTTCAGCCCGCCGAGAAGGCCGATTTGTCGCTCATTCGTCGGGCATGACCCTAAGGTCAATGCCCTCCTCTTTCGGGGCAAATCGACTCATCTCAACGACCCAAACACAATGCGCCGCAACGAATAAAGCCTCCGCAGCCACACGAGCTGCGGAGGCTTTTCTATACCCTCTGCTACAGGCTTACCGTTCCTCGTGTTGCGGCCCGGCTGCCTCGGCTGTCTTTACGCGGTTCTTGTCGATGTACATGTTTTTGTCGGCCTGGGAAAAGAGCTCGCGCATCGTAGGCGGTTCATCAAAATCACTGGAAAGCGCGTAGCCCACCGCATAGCTGATAGGCATGTCGGGGTGGGCCCCGGAATACTCGTTCACGTTCGCACGAACCCGAGCGAGACAGGACTCCACGGCAGCCCGATCGGCATCCCACAGCACCGCGATAAACTCATCGCCGCCGTCGCGGCCCACAAAGCAAGTCTCGGACGCCACGCGCCCCAGCTGCCGGGCAAAAGAACGGATGTATTCATCACCCTTCTCGTGGCCAAAGGTGTTATTGACCATATGCAGATTGTTAAGATCGAAGACGCACAGCGCAACGGGCGCCTCCGCGGAGACAGGCTGCTCCTGCCCCAAGATCTCCTCGCACTTGTTCTTATTGGGCAGTCCCGTGGCTTCGTCGAGATAAACTTTGCTCTGCAGCTCGCGATTGAGCGCGGCAGTTCGCACCGCGCGAACAAGTTCGACCGCAAAGGTCGCTACCAAGCCCACGATGTCGATGATCACCAAGCCCTCGAGATAGTTGAGCGCCGACGCCTTCTCCTGGGAATAGTCCTCCGCGAGTCGCGTAGCATCGTCGCAAATGCCAAAGAACTCCTCGCTCATCGCGATGATATCGGTGTTCTCGTAGCCAACTTCGCGCACGCGGGTGATCTCGGCGCAAAGCTCATCAAAATAATTTGCAAGCTCGGTCATCTTTGCCTGATATTCGTCATCATCGAGACGGACGAGGTTGAGGTCGTCACTTCCGTAACGCAAACCGTTGATGTATGAATCCACGGCTTTGAGCAGGTCATCTTGAGGCTGGCCCGCGTCCTCGAGCTTAACGATTCGCTGCGTGGTACCGCGCACCAGACCGGCGTAGTTGACTACGCGCGCCGTGCCCTGGATATCGGAGACGAGCAGCATAACATTGATGAAGAAGAAGATGAGAACTGCCGTGAGCACCATCATGAGCAGGCGCACCGCCTGGCTGGCCTTCTTGGCGACAGAAGTATTCAAAAGTTCAATCCCCCAAATGGCAAAAGAGTAGGTGGCGCATAGCGTCTTGTAAATCATGCGGGGTCAACTCTACCAGATGATTTTTCTAGGACGGGGATTAAAGAATCATCGACACGATAGCTATTTGAGAAGCTGAGCCATTGCGTTGACGAATTTTTGGACTTGGAGGATGGGCTCGAGCGGGTAGTGCAGAAAGACCGGCACCTCGCGGCCGCACAGGAACGGCACGCCCACAAAGGCCGGGTGCACCCCCGACCACGCGCCGCAGGTGAGCACCGCGTCGCCCTTTTCCTCCGCCTCGTTAAAGAGCGCAAAGTCAAAGCTGTCCACGTCGATCACGTCCACGCCGCCGTCGGCCAACAGGTCGATGCGCAGGCTGTCCATGGCGTCGTTGCCGTGACGGAGCACGCGCAGGCGCATGCCCTCCAGGTCGGCAACCGTGATGCGCGTCTTGCGCGCCAGCGGGCTCGTGCGCGGCACGTCGATATAAAACGGCACGTTGACGATGCGGAGCTTTTGGCAGGTGTCGCCCCAGCGTGGGGTAGAAAAACTCGACTGCACCACATCGACCTCGCGGCCCAAGCTACGCATGACTGTCTCGCGCTCGTCGTAGAGGTCGCTTACCGGCACGATCTCAAATCGCAGCGACGGCTCCAGATCGTGGATGCCCGTCCACATCGACAGCGTTTGGCGCCCCGGGCACATCATCGACACGCCCAGGCGCACGGCACCGCCGTCACCCGCCGCACGTCGAGCACGGCGCAGGGCGTCCTCGGACTGGCGCATGATCGAGCGTGCGTCGTCCACCAGCAGAGCACCCGCCGGCGTCACCTTGACGCCCGAATGCGAGCGCTCAAACAGCGTAATACCGAACTCCGCCTCGAAGCCCGATACCTGCTTGACGAGCGCCGGAGTCGACACGCGCAATTTTGCCGCCGCACGCGAGAAGCTTCCCAGCTCCGCGGCGGCCGATATGGCCTCAAGTCGTCGATCGTACACGTCAATCTCCCGTTTTCGCACCCGTGACCGCATGGTGCCACAGGGGGTTGTTTTCGCAGGTCACGCGCTCAATTGAGAATAGCCTGCATCGTACAGTATAAACCTACAGTTAACGCCATTCTAACAAATATGCAATTCACCTGCGCAAATGCAAAGCATACGATAACCAGCAGAAACCACGTGGGTCGGTTAATGGGAGCGGCCCACCGGGAGGCACAAGAAGGGAAGTTCCTATGAGCAATTGGCTTAAGCTCGAGGGCGATGTCTGCGCCGTGACTGGCGCGCTCGGCGGTATGGGCGCCGAGATTTGCCGCGAGTTCGCCCGCAATGGCGCCAACGTCGTCATGCTCGACCTGGACGAGGAGAAGGTCAAGGCCGCTGCCGCCGACCTAGCTGCCGAGTTTGGCATCCACGCCGAGGGTTACAAGATGAACGCCACCGACGAGGCCGAGGTTCAGGCTGCTGTCGACGCCACCATCGCCAACTTCGGCCGCGTCGACGTCCTCGTCAACACCGCCGGCATCCTGCGCTTCGCCGCCATGGAGGACCTGCCGCTGAGCGACTGGGAGCAGGTGCTCAACGTCAACCTCACCGGCTACTTCATCACCTCGCAGCGCTTTGGTCGCGAGATGATCAAGGCCGGCCAGGGTCGCCTGGTGCACATCTCGACCGTCGCCAGCCACTCCCCTGAGACGTTCTCGGGCGTGTACAGCTCCACCAAGGCCGGCGTCAACATGATGTCCAAGATGCTCGCCGCCGAGTGGGGCCCCTACGGCGTCCGCTCCAACTGCGTCGAGCCCTGCTTCGTTAAGACCCCGATGTCGGCCAACTTCTACGCCGACCCCGAGGTCGAAAAGAGCCGCAGCCGTCTGATCGCCACGCGCCGCATCGGCGAGGTCAGCGATATCGCCAACGCCGTCATGTTCCTGGCGTCCACGCGCTCGGACTTTACCACCGGCGACGCCATCAAGGTCGACGGCGGCTTCTCCAACATGATGGGCGACCTCACCGCCAAGCCCGGCGGCCGTCGCGCCTATGCCGACAACTACCTTAAGAACAAGGGTGTCGAGCTCTGGTCCGATGAGTCCGGCGTCGCCAAGCCGACTGACCAGTAAACCAACCTGACAGGGAGGCCCCGCGGACACGCCCGCTCCTCCCCCGTATCGATTAGAAAGAGTCCAATGGCTTCCACCAACTCCAACAAGGGTCGCGCCGTCGTGCTTTCCGCCGCGTGCGTCACCATGTTCTTCATCAGCTCCATCGCGCTGTATTCCGTCGTGAGCAAGAACCTGCTCGCCGTCTACCCCGAGTGGTCGAGCGCCCTTACCTGGGCTTTCCCGGTCTTTCAGACCATCATGGCCGTGACGGGCATCTTCGCCGGCCGTATCTCCGATAAGATCGGTCCGCGCAACGTCGTGATCGCCGCTGCCGTGTGCTACGGCCTGGGCTGGTTCATGTCCGGCACCGTCACCGAGCCGTGGCAGTTCTACCTGTGGTTCTCGCTCGTCGCCGCCATCGGCAACGGCCTGGGCTACAACCCGGCGCTCACCACCGGCCAAAAGTGGTTCATCGACAAGAAGGGTCTCGCCTCCGGCATCACCCTGGCCGCTTCGACCGCCGGCCCCGCCGTGCTGTCCCCGGTGCTCGCCTCGCTGCTCATCCCGAGCCTGGGCATCTTTGGCGCCCTCAAGGCGCTCGGCGTCATCTTCTTTGTGACGATTGCCGCCTCCGCCCTGTTCCTGAAGGCCCCCGAGGCCGGCTGGCTGCCCGAGGGCTTCGAGGCCCCCAAGGGCGGCGCGCATGCCGGCACCTTCGGTGACCTCACCCCGGGCGAGATGGTCAAGACCCCGCGCTTCTGGGTCCTCATCGTCACCTTCGCCTTTGCCGCCACCGCGGGCACCCTGCTCGTGGGCAAGGTTGCCTCCATCGCCGCCGTTCAGCTCTTCGCCGACCCCACGAGCGCCGCGGCCGTCGCCCTCGGCGGTGTGGTAGTCTCCGTCAACACCTGCGCCAACCTGGTCGGTCGTCTGTCCTTTGGCCAGATCATCGACAAGCTCGGCGCCTATAAGTCGCTGCTCATCAGCCTTGTCGTCACCATCGTCGCGCTCGTCATCATGTCGATGAGCTTTACGCAGAGCATGTTCTTTGTGGCGCTCGCCCTGCTCGGCTTTAGCTTTGGCGCCCTGCTCGTCATCTACCCGCCGCTCACCGGTGGCGCCTTTGGTACCAGCAACATCGGCGTCAACTACGGCATCATGTTTTTGGGCTACGCCGCTTCCACCTGGATCAGCCAGCCCATCACCGCCGTGCTGTATCACGCCGAGGCCGGCAGCGCCGCCTACCAGCAGTCCTTCTACGGTGCCATCGTAATCGCCGCAATCGCCGTCGTGCTCACCGTCTACATGATGGTCTCCGACAGCAAGAAGAAGTCCGCCTAGTTTTGCTTGATGCGGCAAGGACCGCCCCCTTGCCGCATTCCACCGCCACCAGTATTAAGGAGTCGAAATGTCTGAGCTCAACCCCGTCCGCATTGCCGTTATCGGCGCCGGCGCCATGGGCCGCAACCACATCCGCTTTGTCACCGAGGAGCCCGAGGCCGAGCTCGTCGCCATCGCCGACGCCTTTGAGGGCGCCCGCGCCACGGCCGAGGCCGCCGGCGTGCCGTTTTATACCGATCCCGCCCAGATGATGGACGAGGTCAAGCCCGAGGCCGTCATCATCGCCACGCCCAACGACCTACACCTGGGCGTTGCCCGCGAGGCTGTGAAGCGCAACATCGTGCCGTTGGTCGAAAAGCCGATCTCCAACGACCTGGAGGATGCCCAGGCCTTCGCCGCCGAGGCCGAGACCGCTGGCGTGCCCGTGCTCGTGGGTCAGCACCGTCGCCACAATCCCTTCGTCAACAAGGCCAAGGAGATCATCGAGTCCGGCGAGCTGGGCAAGCTCACCGTGTCGAGCTTCCACTACATGATCTATAAGAATGACGAGTACTTCGATGTCGAGTGGCGCCGCAAGAAGGGTGCCGGTCCGATCCTGGTCAACCTGGTGCACGACGTCGACCTGCTCCGCTACCTGCTGGGCGAGCCCGTTGCCGTCCAGGGCATGCAGTCCAGCGCCGCCCGCGGTTTTGAGACCGAGGACTCCGCCGTGGTCAACGTCCGTTTTGCCGATGGCGCGCTCGCAAGCATGACCATCTCTGACGCCACCGCCAGCCCCTGGAACTGGGAGGCAACCGCTCGCGAGGACCCGCAGTATCGTCCCTTCGACGCCGACGCCTACTTTATCGGCGGCACTAAGGGCGCCCTTTCGCTGCCCCGCCTGCACCAGTTCTCCTACGACGGCGCCTCCAACTGGCACAAGCCGCTGCAGATGGAGATCCCGGCCGTCGACCCGGCGCTGCCGCACAAGATGCAGCTCAAGCACTTTGTGAAGGTCGTTCGCCGCGAGGTCGAGCCCGTCGTGACCCCCGCCGATAATGTCAAGACGCTCACGCTTCTCAACGCCATCAAGGAGGCCGCCGAGACCGGCCAGCTCGTCGAGCTGTAATGCCTTAAGAGCGGCCGCGGCAGCAACCCCATGCCGAACCCTTCGGTCCGCCACCAACAAGCCCCTCTTCTTTGCCCCGCGAGCAGCCTCCTACCCGCGGGGCATTTTGCTACCTCGCCGACGATTTTTCTGGGGCGGGGGCTATTATGCACCTCGGCTTGATTCGTTCGTCCCAAAACAGTCTTTTGGGACGGGTGGTATCCTTGGTAGCCCTGTGCTGCAAACGCACCTTAAACGCAAGGAGTCCCATGGATCTTATCGCCCAGCTCGCCCGCGAGCTCAACCTTAAGGCCGCCAACGTCGAGGCTGCCGTCAAGCTCATCGATGAGGGCAACACCATCCCCTTTATCTCGCGCTACCGCAAGGAAGCAACGGACGGCATGGACGACGTCGCCCTGCGCGCGCTCGACGAGCGCCTGTCCTACCTACGCAATCTTGAGCAGCGTAAAGAGGACGTCGTTCTGCTCATCGACGCCCAGGGCAAACTCACGCCCGAACTCGAGCAGCAGATTCGCGAGGCCACGCAGCTCCAGCGTGTCGAGGACCTCTACAAGCCCTACCGCAAAAAGCGCATGACCCGCGCGCAGAAGGCCCGCGAGGCGGGCTTGGAGCCGCTCGCCAACATGATCATCATGCAGGCCTCGGCCAAGGGCAGCGCGCTCGACGCCGCCGCGACATACGTCAACGAGGAGGCCGGCTTTGACACACCCGAGAAGGCGCTTGCCGGCGCCGCCGACATCGTGGCCGAGACGGTAGCCGAGGACCCCGAAAACGTCGCCGACCTGCGCACCTTTACGCAAAACACCGCCGATATCGTCGTCGAGGCCACCGACCCCGCCGAAAAAACTCCCTACGAGCCGTACTACAGCTATGATGAGCCACTGCGCCGTATACCCAACCACCGCGTGCTGGCTATCGACCGCGGTGAGCGCGAGGGCAAGCTCCGCGTGCGCGTGAACGTCGATGGCGCTGCCGCCACGGCACGCCTCGGCAGCCGTTGGCCCCGACGCCAGGGCGTCTTCGCGCCCGTCTTTGACGCCGCCATCGCTGACGGTTACAAGCGCCTCATGGCCCCCTCGCTGGAGCGCGAGGCCCGCGCCAAACTCACCGTTCGCGCCCAGACCGAGGCCATCAACGTCTTTGCCAAGAATCTCGAGGGCTTGCTCTCGGCGCGCCCCGTGCGCGGCGCCCGCGTACTCGCGCTCGACCCGGGCTACCGCACCGGCTGCAAGGTCGCCGTCATGGACGAGACCGGCAAGCTGCTCGACCACGGCGTGGTCTACCCCACCAAGCCGCGCCACGACGTCGCCGGCACCAAGCGCGAGCTCGCCCGCCTCGTCAAGAAGGACGGCGTCAACACCATCGTCATCGGCAACGGCACCGCCAGCCGCGAGACCGAGGAAGTCGTCTCGGAGTTCATCGCCGAGCAGGCGCCTGGGCTGCGATACACCATTGTTAACGAGGCCGGCGCGTCGGTGTACTCCGCCTCCGAGCTCGCCAGCCAGGAATATCCCGACCTGGACGTCACCGTGCGCGGCGCCATGAGCCTGGGCCGCCGCCTGCAGGACCCGCTGGCAGAGCTCGTCAAGATTCCACCCCAGTCCATCGGCGTGGGCCAATACCAGCACGACCTTGACCAGGCCGAGCTTTCGCGCACCCTGGGCCACGTGGTGGAGGACGTCGTCAACCGCGTGGGCGTCGACGTGAACACCGCGAGCGCGAGCCTGCTGGGATACGTATCGGGCATCACGCCGAGCGTGGCCAAAAACATCGTGGCCTACCGCGAGGAAAACGGCGCCTTTACCGATCGTCGCCAGCTCAAGAAGGTCCCCAAGCTGGGACCCAAGGCATATCTCAACGCCGCGGGCTTCCTGCGCATCAGCGGTGGCAAGAACCCGCTCGACGCGACAAGCGTCCACCCCGAGAGCTACGAGGTGGCCACGGCCGTCCTGGAGCGCGCAGGCGTTAAAGCCAGCGAGCTCAGCCGCGGCGGCGTGCCCGACATCGAGCGCCGTCTGGGCAGCATCTCGGCGCTGGCAAGCGACCTGGACTGCGGCACCCTCACGCTCATCGACATTGTCAACGAGCTCAAGAAGCCCGGTCGCGACCCGCGCGACGACGCGCCCGAGGTGGTCTTTAGCCGCTCAGCGCTTTCCATCGACGACCTGGAACCCGGCATGGAGCTCAAGGGCACGGTGCGCAACGTTGTGGACTTTGGCGCCTTCGTCGACGTGGGCGTGCACCAGGACGGCCTCGTGCACATCTCCAAGCTGGCCAACCGCTTTGTCAAGCACCCGAGCGACGTGGTGCGCGTCGGCGACACGGTCAAGGTGTGGGTCGAGAAGGTCGATCGCGACCGAAAGAAGATCTCGCTCACCATGGTGCAGGGGAAGTAGACCGCCAAAGCAAGGGTCCCCCCTCTCGCGACGTGCAAAATCGCGAGTATTCTGCAAATTCCACCGTTCCGGATGCCCCTCAGAGACGAAAAAGCAAAAAACAGCCCCCGTTTTGGCGTTTTTAGAGCCAAAGCGGGGACTGTTCCGTGCTTCGATTAACTGGTAAAAGCCTTTACCTTGCTGAATACTCTCGATTTTGCACGGCGCAGGCGGGGGTGCCTTTGTCCACGGCATAATATGGAAGCCAATCACCAACCTACCGGCAAGCTCGTGTCGGCAGCCCCGGCCTTTCCTTTGCCTAGCGCGACCCTCGCGAAGCGCGTGAGCGATAGGGATAGGAAAGGCCGGGGCGAACAACCCGCGGCGCAGCCAGTGTTCGCATTACGGCAGAATATGGAAGCCGAGCGAGGCGATATCTTTGGCAAAACCGCGCACGGTATCGAGCGAGACCTCGTACGGGTCGCGGCCGATGTTCTTGCGCTTGGCCAGGATGCTGTTGGGCACCGTGATGATCTGGCAACCGCAGGCCTCGGCCTGGTAAATGTTGATGAGCTCGCGCGTGGACGCCCATAGGACCTCGCAATTGGGCTTGGCGGCGGCCTTCTTGACCGACTCCGTCATAAATGGAATGGGGTCGACGCCGGTGTCGGCAATGCGGCCGGCAAAGAGCGAGATGATGGACGGCGTCTCAGCGTCAACGGCCTCGACCATCTCGTCGACCTGCTTAGGCGTAAAGATGGTAGTGACGTTGACCTTGATGCCGTCGGCCGAAAGCTTGCGGACCAGCTCGGCGGTGGACTCGCCCTTGGTGGTCACGCACGGGATCTTGACGTAGACGTTCTCGGCCCAGGTAGCGATCTCGCGAGCCTCAACCTCCATGGTCTCGACGTCGTCGGCAAAGACCTCAAACGAGACGGAAACGTCGGTGATGTGGGCCAGGACCTCCTTGGCAAACGCGCGGTAATCCGTCACGCCGCCCTTCTTCATAAGGGACGGGTTGGTCGTGAAACCCTGAACGTTGCCGTTCTCGTACATGTCGAGCATGCCCTCGAGGTTTGCACCGTCAGCGAACACCTTGATTGCCATCTGCCTGATTCCTTTCGCTTGCACATGGGCGTTGCACTGCTAAACACTTTACCTACGTTTATCAAGGCGTGAGCTGCGGGTTTTTATCTTCTCGGCGAACGGTATAAACACCTCAGTGTTTGGATTGATAAATCGATTGAGCATGCAAAAGCAAAGAGTCGCAGTTTGAGCAAACGTCAGAACGCGGGATTCATTAGATGAGGCCGAAATGCTGCATCGCCGTGACGGTGCCGTCGTGTTCGACATCGTCGGTCACGTAGTCGGCGACCGCCTTGACCTCGGGCATGGCGTTGCCCATGGCGACAGCCGTCTCGACCGCAGCGAGCATGCCCAGGTCGTTGCCCGAATCGCCAAAGCCAAAAGTGCGCGCATTTCCCTCGCGGCCCAGATACGCCAGCGCTCGCGCCACGCCCACGCCCTTGTCAATACCCTTGGGACTCAGCTCGCGGTTCTGACCACCGGTGTTGCACAGCTCAAAGTTGCGATTGATAAAGCCGTCATCGTTGGCTACACGAGCCAAACTGGGCACACTGAGGCATACCTTGCCCACGCGCAGACTGCCGTCGACGCGCATCTCCTCGGCGCTGTGCACCACAGAAGTGCCGATCAGAGACGACTGCTCAACGCCCACAGGCTCCAGCGCAAAGGTCGCAGCATTGGACTCGAAAAAAACCTCGATGCCGGCATCCACAACGCGACGCGCGAGCTCCGCGATAACGTCTTCGTCAAAGCAGTCCTCGTGTACCACACGGCCCTCGACCTCGAGCGTGGCACCCGCCATGGCAACGATGCCCGCGGGGTCAAGCGCACGCAGGCTATCGGCGATAAGCCACAGGGGGCGGCCCGTGCAGATAAATGCCTTGTGCCCCGCATCACGCAGTGCATGAAACGCCTCAACCACCGTCTGCGAGGGGCGAACCGCCGAAAAGTCCTTATCGGTCATATCGTCGGGATCGAACGACGTCAGCGTGCCGTCCACGTCAAAAAAGAGCACAGCGGAATCGGGGCACGCATCAATCATATGGGTTCCTTTCGAGGATAAGGGCAAACGGAGCATCCATCATATAATGGAGCGACGCAACCAGAGAGGTCACCCATGGAATTTTACGCAAGCTGCCCCGAGGGCTTTGAGTCCGCACTCGCCGATGAGCTTAAACGCCTCGGGCTTTCGCATGTCCGCCGCCTGAAGGGCCGCGCCACGTTTGAGGGCGAGCTTGAAGAAGG
This sequence comes from uncultured Collinsella sp., assembly GCA_902473205.1. Classification (GTDB taxonomy): domain Bacteria; phylum Actinomycetota; class Coriobacteriia; order Coriobacteriales; family Coriobacteriaceae; genus Collinsella. Next base: position 33,351 of record CABRRA010000006.1, on the reverse strand, counting down.
CTACCGCGCCTGTCTGTGGTCACGCTTGGCGAGCCGCGTGTTTGTGGTGCTTGGGCGCTTTGAGGCGCAGGATGCCGACGAGCTGTACGACGGCGTTTACGACATCGCTTGGGAGACCATCATCCGCCCCGGCGCCACCATCGCCATTACCGCCCGCGGCGTGACCGAGCAGCTGCGCAACACGCACTTCTCTGCCCTGCGCGCCAAAGACGCGCTGTGCGACCGCCTGGCCGAGACCACGGGCCGTCGCGCCGATGTCGATGCCGCCGACCCCGACGTTCACCTGCTGCTTTCGTTGCGCCAGCGCCGCGCGAGCATAAGCCTGGACCTTTCGGGCGACCCGCTGTTCAAACGCCTGCCGCCTGCCGCGACCCGCGCCGGCGAGGGCACACACGTGCTGCGCCCCGACTACGCTGCCCTAGTGCTGGCGCAGGTCGGCTGGACCGCACTGTGCGAGCGCGAGCTGACGGCCGACGATTACGAGAACGAAGCCCTGCCCACGCTGGTCGACGCCTCGTGCGCCGGTGGCGGTCTGCTGTTGGAGGCCGTGAACATTCTGACCGACCGCGCCCCGGGCGCTGCACGCGAGCGCTGGGGTTTTGAGGGCTGGCAGCTGCACGACGCCGCTCTGTGGGAGCAGTTGCTTGCCGAGGCACGCGAGCGCGAGGCGGCAGCACGTGAGCGCCAGGCACGCATCGTGGCCGTAGACATCGACCCCGCCGCCCGCAAGACCGCTGAGCGCATGGTCGAGTGTGCCGGCTACAAGCGCTTTGTCGATTTTTGCGCCGCCAAGTCCGTCACCGTGCTGGACCATGTGGGCGCTGTCGCCGGTGCCGCCGTGGTCGCGGATACGACCGAGACCCCGCTTTCGCTCATGCACGACGCCATGACGCTCATCGGCGAGCTGCGCCGCGCGCCCGAGCTTGCCGCGGCGCCGGTCGCCGCGCTCACCCGCGATGGATTGTTGGCCCGCGCGCTCCACGCCGAGCCCGAGCGCTCGATCGCCGTCATGCCCAACAACGAGGAGGCGACCGTCGAAGTCTGGCCTTCGCTCGACCACGCCGCCGCAGCGTTTGAGGCTGCGACTAGTGCGGATGCCGAGGCCGAGGTCACGGATGCCGACGAAGTCAACGACAACGACAACGCCGGCACCCCCATGCCCGAGCCTGCCGCCATGCTCGACCTGGGCGACGGCAAGCCGCTGCCCGTGCTCATCCCGGAGTCCGAGCAGTTCGCCAACCGCCTGCGCAAGAATGCCCGTCTGCGCCGCAAGTGGGCCAAGCGCGAGGGCGTGAGCTGCTACCGCGTCTACGATGCCGACCTGCCCGATTACTCCGCCGCCATCGACCTGTACGAGGGTTGCCCGCAGACGCCGGGCCGCTGGCTCGTCATCGCCGAATACGCCGCGCCCAAGACCATCGATCCCACGCTGGCCCAGGCCCGCATGCTCGACATCTTGACCATCGCGCCGCGCATCCTAGATGTTCCCGCCGAGCATGTGCACGCCAAGGCCCGCATGCGTTCGCGCGGCGGCTCGCAGTACGGCAAGCAGGGCGCCGGCAAGGGCGGATCGGGCGAGCGCGCCAACATCGCGCGCCGTCGCCTGCCGCTCATCGAAGAGGGCGGACTCACCTTTGCCGTCAACTTTGACGACTATTTGGATGTGGGCATCTTCCTGGACCACCGCGTCACCCGCAACCTGGTGCGCGAGCACGCCAAACAGGCGCGCCGCTTCCTCAACCTGTTTGCCTACACCGGCACCGCCACCTGCTATGCGGCAGACGGCGGCGTCGAGGAGACCGTGACGGTCGACCTTTCCAACACCTACCTGGACTGGGCCGAGCGCAACATGCGCCAGAACGGCTTTGTTGGCCCGCAGCATCACTTTGTGCGCGATGACGTGCTCGCCTGGATTCGCGACCAGCGCCAGACGCGCAACCGCTGGGACCTGATTTTTGTCGACCCGCCCACGTTTTCGAACTCGTCCAAGATGGGCCGCCGCACCTGGGATGTCCAGCGCGACCATGTTGAGCTTTTGGCCGGCGTATCTCGCCTGCTCGCACAGGGCGGACATGCCATCTTTAGCTGCAACCTGCGCGGCTTTCGCCCCGAAACGCGCAAGCTCGCACGCGCGGGCGTCGTGCTGGAGAACATTTCGGCGCAGACCATCCCCGAGGATTTCGCACGCAACCAGAAGGTGCATCATTGCTATATCGTGCGCCGACTGCCCATCGAGGACGCCATGGCCGAGGTCGGTTTTAGCGCCGAGGAGATTGCCGAGCGAACCGAGGAGCTGCGCAACCCCGAGGCGCGCAAGCCTCGTGCAGCAGCGCCCGCGCACGCGCAGGCCGGCGACCGAGGACCGCGCGGCGACGGCAAGCCCGCCTGCGCAGGCAAGCCCAAAAAGAAGAAGTTCTACGCCAGCAAGCCCAAGGGCAAATAACAAAGTTGCGGTGGAATAGTTCCTAAAAAAGCCTGGTAAAGGCCCAAACAGGAACTATTTCACCGCAACTCATAGTGGAATGGTGGTTGGCGATCTAGCCTTGGGTGACCAATCGGTAACCGATACCCACGTGCGTTTGGATATAGCGCGGATGCGCGGGATCAGACTCGATCTTCTTGCGTAGCGTGCCCATAAAGACACGCAGGCTCGCCAGGTCGCTCTTGGTTGCCGTGCCCCAAATCTCGTGCAGGATAAACTGATGCGTCAGCACCTTGTCGGCGTTATGCGCTAGCAGACACAGGAGCTTGTACTCGATCGGCGTCAAATGCAGCTCCTCGCCATCCATCGTGGCGATGCCAGCATCAAAATCGATATGCAGCTCGCCGGTATCGAACGAACCCTCGGAGACAACGCCGCCTGTCTGTGCATACGAAAGACGCCTGAGCGTCGTGCGAATGCGCGCGAGCAGCTCCTCGACCGAAAACGGCTTGGTCAGGTAGTCGTCAGCACCGGCATCGAGTGCGCGAATCTTGTCCGCATCCTCGCTGCGCGCCGAGACCACAATGATCGGCATGCCCGACCATGCGCGCACCGACTCCACTACCTTGACGCCGTCCATATCGGGCAGGCCCAGATCGAGCAGCACAATGCTCGGCGCCTGCGATGAGGCGGCGGCGATGGCGGCGTGGGCGGTCTCCACGGCCATATGGCGCAAGCCGTGCGCCTCGAGCGCGGCAACGATAAGGTTGCGAACAGCTGGGTCGTCCTCAACGACCAAGATGAGCGGTTTTACGGCAGAGTTCGACACAGTGCTACTCCTTATCAAACGAAACGTCGGCGGCGGGAAGTTCAATCGTAAAGACCGAACCGTGCGGGTCCGCCGCGGCAACCTCTATGCTACCGCCATGCGCCAACGCAATGGAACGGCAGAGTGAAAGACCCAGGCCCACGCTGCGGTGGCTGTCGGCCAGACCATGGTTGGCGGTATAGAACGACTCAAAGATCCGCTCGCGGTCCTCGGGTGCGATGCCCGGACCATCATCGGCCACCGAGCACGCCACGCGTCCATCGTCGACGCTAATCGAAATCACGATATGCGAGCCTGCGGGCGTATAGGTGATGGCGTTGTTCACCAGATTGACCACCAGCTGCACCATCAGGCGCGCATCGACGTTGACGAGCGCCGGCTCATCGCACGCCACCACCTTAAGGTCGTGCTCGCGCACGGCCGGATTTACGTGGCGCAGTGCCTCCTCGACGATATCATCCATGAGCTCGAGCGTAGTCGACAGATGCATGCCCCCGCCCTCGAGCTTGGTGATGGCGAGCAGGTTCTCGACGGTAGCGTTGAGCCATTGCGCATCCGAGCGAATGGACAGGAGCAGGCCGCGGCGCGTCTGGCTATCGAGCACGGCCGTGCCGGTCGAGCCCTGGTCGAGCAGCACGTCGGCATTGCCCGAAATACTGGTGAGTGGCGTGCGCAGGTCGTGCGAGATGGAGCGCAGCAGGTTGGCGCGCAGCTGCTCGTTTTTGGCGAGCACCGCCGCCTCCTCGCGGGCCTCCATGGCGCGGGCGCGATCGAGTGCCAGCTCGCCTTCGCTCACGATGGCATCGGCAAGTGTCCGCTCCTCGTGCGTCAGCACGTCGGGCTCGGCAACGATAGCCAGCACGCCCACCACCGAGGCGGGGTCGCCCGAGCGCACGAAGCCGTCACCTGTGCGGACCGTCAGGTAGATGCCATAAAACGCCGAGCCGCCAAACGTGGCGTCGAGCGGGGTTCCCACGTAAGCCGACGCCGAGAGTCGCGGTGGCATCTGGGGCGTCAGCTGGTGCACCGGCGCGGCATCGCCCACAGCCGTGTACGTCGCACGCGGCAGCAGGTCATCATCGTCGGCGTCGGCGCTGTACCACACGACCGGACAGCCCGAAAGACGAGCCAGCTGCGTTGCCATGGCATGGATAATTTGCTGCTGGTCGGCACACCGCTGTAGCATGCGGTTAGTCTCGAGCACCATATGCGTGCGGCGGTCGCTGGCGGCAGCCTGTGCCAAGGCGCGGCGCAGGGCCAACGCAATCGAGCTCGACACAAGCGAGACCACGAACATGATGAAGAACATGCCGGGATAGCCGCGGTCGATAAGCGACAGCGAGTAGCGCGGGTCGACAAACAAGAAGTTGTAGAGCGCCACGGCGGCAGCCGAGCTCAGCAAGCAATACAGGCGACTCCAGGTAAAGAATGCGCACAGCTGAACGGCGAACACATAGACAATCATGATGCTCGGCGCGAGACCCGGATGGTCGAGCAGCGCGCCTACAATCGTCGCTGCGACCAGCAGCCCCGCCGATACGCAGGCGTCATACAGAGGAGTGCGGCGCGTCAGCGTTGTGCGCCGCCACCAAAAGCTATCGGCAATATCGCCGTCCGCACGGACGTCCATCAGCGCCCCGCCCCTCTCTCAAAAACAAAAACCACCACAAAGGGACAGACACCTTTGTGGTGGCTTTCCCTCGTGGTGGTTCTAAGTGTAAAGCCTTCTACGACCGGCAGCCGCTAGACAAACAGCACGTGCGCGAGCAGTGCGCACACGCACACCGCTCCAAATACCAGTGCCACGATCGAAATCACGCGATCGGCCATGTCCATGTTGGCGCGATTCGTAAAGAACCGATCTTCGGCGGCGTCGACGCGCGCCTCACGCACCATCTCGGCCGCAAGATCGCGACCATCAAGTACCTTTGCATCCATGGTTTCCTCCCAGGACTCAATCCCTGTCATTGCAAGCCTGCCCGTTCGCAGCCAAACCTTAAGCGGCGCCTACGGACGCTCGTTGGGGGCCAGGCGCTGCATCTTGTTCACAGCCTTGAACTTGGTAAACAGCGGCACATACTCAAAGCTCACGTTGGAGTTCTCCAGGCCGTACCAGCGCGCAGGCGTACCGGCAAAGCGGCGGATAATGTACTTGAGCGTGATGGCCGTACGCTCGCTCGGCTCCACGTCACTCTCGGGCGCCAGGAGCTTGCGGATCATGACGAACTTGAACGTACCGATGTTGCCCGGATCCTTGTAGACCGAGTAGTCATGCATCTGCGGCGGCAGCTCGCCAGTGGCGGCAAGATCCTGAACAACCTGGCGCAGGTAGGCGTTCACGCGCTGGTTAACCTTGTAGCCCAGGTACAGATGCACGCGGAACACGTAGTCGGTGCCGAATGTCTCGACCGAATAGGCAAAGGTGTGCGGCTCATCCATGGTCTCGACATTCACGAACCACCAGGCGCGAGCGCGCTTGGGATGCTTGTCCAGAATCGAGTAGACGATATCGCGGTCGATATAGTCGGTATGGGTGTCCTTGGTCAGGTACACGATGTTGTCGCTCAGGCGCTCGTAGCGATCGTCGTCGCGCAGGCGCTTGAGCTGCGGCAGGTAGCTGCGCAGCGGCAGCAGCGTAAACTGGCGCTGCTCGACCGCCGTGCCATTGTACCAGCACACCATGATGCCCATGATGAGCATGGCCATCAGAATGGTGAAATAGCCACCGTGGAAGAACTTGGTGAGCGAACTCACGAAGAAGAAGCCCTCGAGCAAAAGGAAGAAGGCCGCGAAAATCCACGGAGCAACCTTGAGCTTGCGCTCCTCGTGCAGGTAGAAGAAGAGCAGCAGCGTGGTGCACATCATAGTCAGCGTAATGGCAAGGCCATACGCGGCTTCCATATGCGCCGAGTTCTGGAACAGCAGCACCACGATGACGCAGCCCACAAGCATGACGTTATTGACCATGGGAATATAGAGCTGGCCCTTGGTCTCGGCAGGATAGAAAACCTGCATGTGCGGCATGAGGTCCAGGCGGCTGGCCTCGGACACCAGCGAGAATGCGCCGGTAATGAGCGCCTGCGAGGCAATGATGGCCGCGACGGTGGAAAGGCCGACGGCAAACGGGCGCAGGCCCGGGGCGAGCATCTGGTAGAACGGGTTGAGGTCGGCAATGCCCATGAGCTCGGGGTTGGCAGCGTTGTTCATAAGCCAAGCGCCCTGGCCCATATAGGAAAGCAGCAGGCAGCACTTAACGAACGGCCAGGTGGCATAAATGTTACCGCGGCCAACGTGGCCCATGTCGGAGTAGAGCGCCTCGGCACCGGTGGTGGCAAGGAAGCAGCTGCCCAGAATCATGATGCCCGCGTGGTTGTTGGGGCTCAGCAAAAAGGCGATGCCGCGCACCGGGTTGAGGCACAGCAGCACGGCGGGATGCTGGAAGACAAAGAACAGACCCGTGCCGCCCAGGAACAGGAACCACAGCGTCATGATGGGGCCAAAGGCGTGACCGATCTTGGCCGTACCGATGCGCTGTACCAAGAAGAGCACGATGATGATGGCGAGCGTAATGGCGACGACGCGGCCCTGGTCATCGCCCAGCACGGCATGGACCGCCGGGATGGTGCGCAGGCCCTCGATGGCCGTAGTCACGGTAACGGCAGGCGTGAGGATGCCGTCGGCGAGCAGCGCGGCGCCACCCAGCATGGCAGGGATAATAAGCCACTTTCCGCAGCGCTTGACCAGGCTGTACAGGGCAAAGATGCCGCCCTCACCATGGTTATCGGCGCGCAGCGAGATGAGCACATACTTGATGGTGGTCAGCAGCGTGACCGTCCACACGACAAGGGAGAGCGCGCCGAGCACGAACTCCTCCGTGACGCTTCCGATGCCGCCGTTGCCGGCAACGAGCGCCTTGGTTACATACATAGGACTGGTGCCGATATCGCCGTACACCACGCCCAGCGTGACGAGCATCGCCGAGATGCTCACAGGAATCGCAGCGTGCGAGGCTGCCTCCTTGGCCTTTTGTTCCATAAGCCGGTTTCCTCCCAACTTTAATGTTCGAAGGAATTATAGGTAATCGGCCCATGTTTGAATGGCACTGTTTTCCCAGCTAGATAAACATTTATACGGCCTTTAAGCCATCTCGGCGATATGGAATGTGACAAAGGGACTGTCCCTTTGTCACATTCGTCATTTTCCAAGCCAATTTTTGAACCACCACTCCATGGAGCGGCTCATCTCGACCATAAAGGGACTCGTGTGCTTGCGGGTATAGATGTCCACGACGCGCTCCCCCACCTCGCGGGCGTGCGGACGAAACATCGCGTCCATCTCGGCCACCTGCGCGTCCATGGTCGCGGCATCCGCACGGCAGTAGCGCTCCTCGTGCACCAGGTTCACCACGGGATGCGCGATCGCCGGACGCTCCTTACGGGGCGTGCCGATGATGAGCATCGACAGCGGCATGGTATAGGGCGGCAAGTCCAGCAGCGCGGCAACTTCCTCGGCGTTCTCGACGATATCGCCGATGTAGCAGCTCCCCAGGCCCAGAGCCTCGGCGGCAACCACGGCGTTTTGGGCGGCGATCACGGCATCCTGCGCCGCGATGGCAAAGTCGCCCAGACCCGGTGCACGACGGGGCGCCTTGCCCGTACGCTCTACAAACTCGGGCTCAAAGCAACCCACATGCTCAAACAGATCGATCCACTTGGCATAGTCGACCACAAATATTAGTGCCCAAGGCGCCTTGGCGATCATGGGCTGGTGGTCGCACAGGTCGGCCAGACGATCCAGCGTAGCCTGCTCGCGAATGCTCACGATGGAATACATCATCATGGCGCCTGCCGACGGCGCACGGCTCGCCGCATGCAGAATCGCCGCCCGCTGCTCGTCGGTCACCGCCACGGGGCGGTCGTCATCATCACGCGCGAAGGCACGCGTAGACGAGCGATGCTCCAAAGTGTCCAGCACTGCATTGCCCGTAGTCTCGACCGGATAGCCGCCCGCGTCCATGCCAGCGCCCACGTCGCCCGCACTCGTCATACAAACCCGCTCGTTCATCGCCTCATCCTCGCCAATTCTTTAAGAAGCCTTTACGTTTCCGTGTAATTCCCGTCCATTATCGCGCAGGTCACCACTACATTGCGCCACACCGCCGCACATGCGCGTTAATATGGCTGGTTGTTGTGCGCAGCCCGCAAATGCAGCGCATATTTAGGTAACAATCGGGTAAACCCCCGCTTTCGTAGGTTTTAAGTTTGTGAGGAGTCTCAGCATGTTCGCTGCCGCCATCTCGCTTGTCGGTCTTGCGGCGACCGTCTACCTTGTTTTGCGCGAGGCCAAGGCCATTCGCACTCAGTCGGGCACCGTTGCCAAGGGCGCCTTCGCCTGGAGCGTCGCCTTCGGCCTGTTCCAGCTCTTTTTGACCATTTGGGGCGCTATTGGCCTCGTTGCGCAAAACGAGCCGCTCGCCTTCGTGATGCTCATCCTGACCAACGCCATCCTCACCGGATGCGCTTGGGCCAGCATCGCGCGCGACCGCATCACCCCGCGCGTCTTTGCGTTCGCTGCTACCGATGCCCCCGCCCCCACCGGCAAGCTCGCCCGCCTGCGCGGCGCCTTTGTGGGCCGCCCGCTCGTCGCCGCCGTCTTGTGCCTGCTGCTCGCCGGCGTCTTTGCGCTGCTGGGCATGGAAGTCTCGTCCAACCACGACTTTACCTGGGTCTACCCCCTGTGCATCCTGCTCGAGTGGGCCATCATCACCACGCTCATGGTCGGCCTGTTCTTCCTGTTCCAGCGCCACGGCGCAGCTCCCGCGGTCCTGGCCTTTGCCCTCTTTGTCCTGGGCATTGCCGAGTTCTTCGTCATCACGTTTAAATCCATGCCCATCCAGCCGGGCGACCTTTCGGCCATCTCCACCGCCGCCGCGGTCGCCGGCACCGGCTACACCTTCTCGATCTCGCTGTTCTGCGTGCTATCCATGGGCTTTACCGCCATCGCCATGCTGCTATGCGAGTACGCCGGCCTGGTGGCACCGCACCGTCAGAAGGGTGCCGCCAACGCCAAGCGCATGCTGCTCACCAACCTGCTCGTCGCCGTGCTGTGCCTGGGTGGCGTGACCGCGCATGTCACACTCATCGACTACTACAACACTCTCGGCATCACCGTCTACACCTGGCGCCCGCTCGAGAGCTACTGGCGCGAGGGCTATCTGCCTGCCTTTATTAGTGCGGCGCAGTCTATCAAGCCGCCCAAACCCGCCGACTACTCCGTCGACGATGCCAAGGCCACGCTCAAAAAGTACGCCAAGGCCTACGACAAGTCCGATGCCGCCAAGAGTGACGAGCGCGCCGCCGCAAAGGAGCAATTCGACAGCGAGAAGCCCACGGTCATCGCCATCATGAACGAGACCTTCTCGGATCTGTCGATCTACCAGAACATGCGCGCCGGCTACGAGGGCCCGCAGTACTTTAAGAACCTGTCCAACTGCCTCAGCCGCGGCAAGCTCTATGTGAGCGCCTACGGCGGCGGTACCGCCAATACCGAGTTTGAGTTTATGACCGGCAACTCCATGGCCAACCTGGGCTCGGGCGTGTACCCTTACACCATCTACAACATGGAGACAACCGGGAACCTGGCAGAGCAGTTCAAGTCGCTCGGATATTCCACCACGGCCATGCACCCCAACCACGCCACCAACTGGAACCGCGAGAACGTCTACAAGGACTTTGGCTTTGACCAGTTCCTGTCCATCAACGATTTCCAGGGCGCTGATACCCTGCGCGGCATGGTGACCGACCAGGCTACCTACGACAAGATTCTTGAGCTGCTCGACCAGAACGCCGATCCACAGTTTATCTTCGACGTGACCATGCAGAACCACTCGGGCTACGATACGGGCCTGCTGCCGGTCGACAAGCAGATGCACCTGAACATCGACACGACCGACCTGGACGCCAAGACCGTCGAGGACGGCACGCTGTCCGATGTCGACGAGTACGTCTCGTGCATTGAGCAGTCCGACCAGGCGCTGCGCTACTTCCTCAACGCCCTGAACAAACTCGATCGCAAGGTGGTCGTGGTGTTCTGGGGCGACCATCAGCCGTTCTTCCCGTCCAAGTTCAACGACAAGTGGTTTACCGACGAGGATGACGCCACCCACCAGGAGCGCTTGTGGCAGACCGACTACATCATCTGGGCCAACTACGACGTTGCCGGCTGCGACCAGACGAGTGAAGTCGACGACCTGTCCACCAACTACCTGTCCACGCAGCTGATGCAGCTGATCGGCGCACCCCTCTCCGACTACCAGAAAGCGCACATGACGCTGCGCGAGTCGCTGCCCGCCATCAACTCCGTCGGCTACGAGGACGCCAGCCTGCGCTGGGCGCTCTCCTCCAACGTCACCGGTGACGACGACGCCGCCGCGGCTGCCACCAAGGCACGCGAGGATTACGCCAAGATGCAGTACTACGAGATGTTCCGCGACGGCAAGAACGTGTACACCGAGCACTTCCAGACCGAGGCCAACGAGACCGACCCCAACCTGGCACCGGGTACGACCAAGATTAAGTAGCTGCTAGCTGCTGAGCCACAACTGAAACGTCTGTCCAGGCGGAGGCATATAAGGTTCCCTGCTCGGACAGTCCTGCGCAAGACGAAGGCCACATTAAGTGGCCTTCTTTGCGTGCGGAACTCGCGATGAACCTTATATGCCTCCGCCTGGACAGACGCCCTGATGTTGGGGCGTGGCTTGTCTTGGGTGTATCGCCGAACATATATAAGTTGAAGGCCACGTTATGTGGCCTTCTTTGTTTGCGGAAAGTGTGTCCCGGAATTCTTGTCTGGAATGGGATGCAGTTTCCGCTTGGGACCCGATTGGGAAAGTTCATCCCATTTCTCGGCCTAATTGTGGGACGCAGTTTCCGCTTGCGGAGTCTCCACTCAACAGAAAACCCGGGTGGCCTGTTTTTTGGCTACCCGGGTTTTTGGGTTGTCGATATGTTCGACTGGCTACTAGTGGGTCTTGCGGCGCTTGATCAGCATGATGAGGGCTATCACTACGAGCGTTGCTCCCGCTGCTGCTGCGGTGGCGACTAGGGCGAATGTTTGGTCGCCGGTGTTTGCGAGGTCCTTCGCTGTGGTCGTAGTCTTGACCTTGGTGTCGGTCTTAGCTCCGTTGTCGGACTTGGGCTTGTCCGGGTTCGTCGGGGTCTCAGGAGTCTCGGAGTCCTTTGAGCCTTCGGAATCGGTTGGGCCGGCGGTGTTTACCAGCGTATGGTCCAGGAACTTCTTGGCGCCCGCACTTGCCTGTGAGAACAGGCGGCGCGTGCGGATCGGGGTGGCGTTCACCGTTGTGGGCGCCGTCTCCTCGGCCTCGATATTCACGAGCGTCGTGCCGGTGTCGAGGCCCACGTCGTTGTATCCCACGTGGCAGTAATACTGCGCACCGTCATCGTCTGCGGTCAGGTCAATCTCGAGCTTTGAGGCCGTTCCAGCCGCGAGGTTGCCATCGGCACCCACGAGCTTAAACTCTGTCTCGCCGCGGCCCTTGCGGTACCACATATAGGTCGGTGCCAGCCCTGTTTCGCTATCGTCGGCACCGAGTTGCTTCACATGGCCAATCGCCGAGAGCGTCAGGTGGCTTCCCGCCGTGCGCTCAACCGAAAAGTCGTATCCAAGATCCGACCCCTCCGCAGCATCCGCCGCAGGTCCGCTCACGGTCATCGTCATGCCATCGGGCATGGTCTTGACCGTGATGATTGCCGAGCGAATACCTGTTTCGGTCGTGGATCCATTCTTAACGGCGGCGATGGCGAATCGATACTCCGTATTGGGCTGCAGCCCATCCCACTTGAGCGAGGTCTGCGTGTTGTCGGCAATCTTCCAGCTATTGACGACCGCATCCGCCGCATTGCTCTGCAGCATGCCCACGCCGTAGCTAAAGCCACTCTTGTTTGCGAGTACATCGTCCCAGCTAAACGTAACGCTGGTCGAATCGACGGCGTTTGCCGTAAAGCCCGTCACGGCCGGCGCGTCGGGCATCTCGACGTCCTTAACGTCATAGCCCACGATCCAGAACTGGTCGGTGTCCTTGGTGCCGAGCTTGTCGCCCGAGTCTGCCTCGAACTTGTCGACATCCACCGCGTTGACGCCCAGACGCCACACAAAACCGTACTTGCCCTGCGCGGCCTCGGGCAGGTTGTCGACGGTGCCGCCGTATTCGGTCGATTCACTCGAGGAGTTACCCGTAGTAAAGCCGGCGTTGGCACCAAAGCACAGGCCGCCAAACAACTCGTGCTTTGCGAGCTTCGCGCCCATGACAACGCTGCCGTTCAGCGTCAAGCCGAGCTCGAGCTCCTGCTCCTTGCCCTCCTCGACTTCGATGGTCTGCTCAATGCTCGCCCCCGACTGCGCGGCGGCGCCGTTAAACCCATCGTGCGTGTAGGCGCGCGTTACGCCAGGCTTGCCCAGGCCAAAGGAATCCCCAACGGGAGTCTCGCCGTTGAGCGTCGTTTGATAGGTTCCGGGTTCTCCCGACCGGTTGGTCAAAAAGTAGCTGAGCGGCGTCATATTGTGCTGTTTGGCAATGCGGTCATAGGCCTCGACATTAACGACCGAGGTCTGCGCGCCGAGCGACACGGGCGCCGCCATCACGCCCTTGCCACCAGTTTCCTCATTTTCGATCTCATACTCGTAATAGACCATCGGAATCGTGTAGAGCACGGCCTTGTCACCCTCGCCGGCATGCGACTCATAGCTTACGCTTGCGCTGACCGTGCGCTCGCTCCGGTAGTCATAGCATCCCTCGGCGGCAAAATCGACTGAAGCATTCATCGCGACCAGGGGCGGACCGGTCTGCACCTCGACGGCAACGCCCAACTCGGCGCCAATGGTATAGCCCTGGGATGTCCCCGTGCCCTTTTCCTCTCCGTATGACGTGCCGCCCAACACCAGATAGCCGTATGCCTGCTCCAGATCCTCAACATAGGGCGCATCCTGCAGCACGGCAAGCACGCGCGGGTTGGTATAGACCTTGTAGCGGTCCTTGTACGTGATCTTGACGCTGTCGTTGTCGACATCGGGCAGCGCGAGCGAGATAAATGTGCCGTAGGTAGTGCCGCGACGGTTGCTCTCGCTAATCACCTGCTCCTCGCCACGGCGCACCTTTCCGTTCTCGTCGAGCGAAAAATGCGAGGCGGTCATCCAATAGTAGTCATCGTTCTTGCGCAGGTCCTCGTCGCGGTGCTTGCCCACCACGGCGATAAAGCTCTCGTTATAGCGGTCCGAACCCGAGACGCTGCCCGCCTTGACGTCGCTGATCCACACCTGCTCTATACCCTTGTGGTCATGCTTGTTGCTGCTGTTGTATTGCTGACCGCTCATGCTCATGGTTCCGACCATGGACCCCAAGCCCTGAGCCCCGCTCTGTGCCGTGTTGCAGGCAAAGTCGCGGAACACATCGCCGCCCACGAGCACCTCGTCGACCGCCAGCTGCTCGGACAGGCCGTCAAGGTTGGCAGTGGCAAGGGCAATAGGCGCCAAGGTGCACGGATAGCGCTTATCCTGAGCGCTATCCTTCCATGCGCTGTTGGGCACATGCATCAGCCCATAGGAGGCGAGGAGCCCGTCTCTGTATTCCTTGCAATCGGAAAGCTTGAACTCGCCAGACTCCGAGTCAAAATACGCGTAGCGGTACAGCGCGCCGTACAGCCCCTTGCTGCCGTCAGAAGCGCCGTAATCAAAAGCGCTGCGTTGCCAGTCATAGCCCGCAAGAATAAGGCCCGTGACGGTTTCACCCGTCTTCTTTCCTTCTTCATCGTAGGCGGCAAACGTGCCGAACGTCGCATTCGCAGCGACCATGGTCTTGCCGTTCGCGGAGAGGGAGATTGCGCCCGCGTCGCCCAGAGCATCGACATGGACGAGCGCACCCTTGGATGCATCCCACGAAAACAGCTCGCAATGCGTCGACTTATCAATATTCTTCTTGCCGTAGGGTGCCGAGACCACGATGGCGAGGTCATCGCAAAAATCGCGATCGAGGTCGCCGGCCGCTAGCGAAACGACAGGAGCTGACTGAAGCTGCGTCCAGGAGTCGTTCCCGCCCTTGTTGTGCGTGGTGTAGTCCGCGGCGTTACCGGCATCGATCTTGACGACGCTTTGCTTCCAGTTGCCGCCCTCCAAGTCATACATGTCGACTACAGCCTTGCGCACGCCGTTCTCGTCGACATAGCAGCCCGCGTAGACAAAAAGCTCGTCGACGCCGTCGCCATCGACATCGCCCGCCTCGACATCAAAGACGGCGTCGTGCTCTTGCAGGTAACCGGCATCCAGGTACTTAAAACGGCCTTCGTACATCATATTAGTGTTGACCGTCACCGGCAGGTGTGTGTCGAGAGTGCGCGTACGCCCGTTGCTAAACGAGTAGAGGACCAGCTCAACCTTTCCGGCGTATGACTTGCCGTCAATCGTCGTGGAGGAACTGTCGCCGTAGGCACGGAGCTCGGCAACGCGGCTCTTTTTGCCCGTGCTGGCGTCGCTGCAGAACTCAACACTCGTGGCGTGAATGCCCGAGAAACCGTTGTTGTCGTTGGCGAGTACTGTTGAGGACTCATTGTTGCTTAGGTACGACCAGGTGCCGCCACCGTAGTCGCTATGCTTGTAGAGATCGCTGTTCGTATCGAAGTTGTTGACGTTTTGCCAGAACTTTGCGGCGCCCCACACACTTCCATAGCCATCGGTGAGTTTGCTGCTGCCGCCAATGTCACCGCGCTCGACGTTCTCGAGCTTGTCGCGCAGAGTGTAGCGATTGCCATCGCTACCGTTAGCTGCCATATAGACCTCGCTGCGCGTGGCAAACGTCGTGGGGGTATCAGTGGAATAGGGGCCAATGGTATCGGCCGGAATGTCCTCGCTCGTGCCCAGACCCAGGGCTTGATAATCCTGCTCGGTCATATCGGTGATTGCGGGCGCGTCTGCCGCCTGGGCAACCTGGGGCGTGGCCGTGAAGCAGGCGACGCTCGTGGCGATCAACGCAGCAAGCGCCGCCGTCCCAACAAGCGGGATTTTCGACAGCCTACGGATACGGGGGTGTGGAACGTACATGAGGGACCTCGCTTTATTCGAGTGGAGTGGACTCATTTTTGCAAATGATACATCCGATGCCCGATATCACGTGTCTCATTTTCGCCAACGGCGTGTCTCATTTTTGAGAATCCGAGATGCCGCGGAAATCTTATCCCAGCTCAAAGGCCATTTCTGGGATGTATTTTCCGTCGAGTGCCTCATCGGGAAACTGCATCCCATTTCAAGCGTCGATTCTGGGACGCACTTTCCCCTTAGACCCTCAACCGGAAACCGCATCCCACTTTGAGCGCAAATTCCGGGATGCATTTTCCGCTTGAGCCTCATTGGGAAACGGCGTCCCACTTTGAGGGCTGATTGTGGGATGCATTTTCCGGTTTTGCTCTCATTGGGAAAATGCATCCCGTTTCTTGACCGAATAATGGGACGCAATTTCCCGTTGGAGCGCCTTTGGGAAAGTGTGTCCCACTTCGACCGCCCAGAGTGGGATGCACTTTCCGCAAAGCACCTCAACGGGAAACTACGTCCCATTCCAAAGGCAAATTCCGGGACGCATTTTTCGAAAGCCTGCCCATCCGGAAAGCCCGTCCCACTTTGGACGCATCCGGGCACGGAACCATCGACCTATCAGGCCTCCCATCAATAAAGAGGCGTCCTCCCGGGCGGCGGGCACGAAGTTCATCGCGAGTTCCGTACGCAAAGAAGGCCACTTAATGTGGCCTTTGTCTTGCGCAGGACTGTAGAGCAGGGAACTTCGTGCCCCGACGCCCGGGAGGACGTTTCATTTAGAAAGATGGACCGACCGCCGTCAGCGATGGGAGCTACTCCCCCAGCACGGCCTTTTTGGCGGCTGCAGCCATGTTGTCCAGATCTTCCTTGGTGGGGTGATCCTTTGCGGCGACCCAGTTATCGAGCAGCATCTTAAAGCGGACATTGTCGGGATCTTGCTCGAGCATGGCCTCGTAGCGCTGCTTTACGGCAGGGCCCATCTTGCCCTGGCACATCGCCCAACCCGCAAGCTCGGCATCCTCAGCCAAATTGGAGGTCACACGATCGATAATCTGCTGATAATAGCTCTGGTCGGCCCCAAAACCGCAGGTGCCAAACAGAAAGACGCGCTTGCCGTGCAAGGCGGAGAGCAACGCCGCGACCGAAGGCGTGCACGCGCCCTTGTCGCACCAAAAACCGACGAGCACTGTGTCGGCCGCGCAGGCGCCCTGCGCCTCGAGCGCAACCTGATCTGCATCCGCATCGTCGCTCAACGCCGCGGCATGGACAAACTCAACGCCCGCAGCCTGCAGAGTGCGCTTGATCGCACCCGAAACCATCCTGGTATTACCGCTCTTGCTGTTGACCACCAAAGAGCATGTCATAGTCACGTTGCCTCGTTTCCCCCGAAACTCGAGCCATTAATGCAATTTATTAGATGAATATCTTAGTACTAACGGGACAGATGTAAACCACCGTCTGTCGATTGATTAATTTGCACCACGGGCTTGCTCACTGGGCAAACTGGCTGCGGTAGAGTTCGGCGTAGAAGCCGCCTGCCGCTAGCAGCTCGTCGTGCGTGCCGCGCTCGATAATCTGGCCGTCGCGCATGACCAGAATGCAATCGGCGTTGCGGATGGTGCTCAGGCGGTGCGCCACGACAAAGCTTGTGCGGCCGGCCATGAGCTCGTCGAATGCCGCCTGAACCTGCAGCTCGGTGCGGGTGTCGATACTCGAGGTCGCCTCGTCCAGCAGCAGGATAGCCGGATCGGTGAGCATAACGCGCGCGATGCACAGCAGCTGCTTTTGACCCTGGCTAAACGTGCCGCCGTCCTCGCCGATGACCGTATCGTAGCCTTTCGGCAGCTGCACGATAAACTTGTGCGCGTGCGCGCGCTTGGCGGCTTCGATAACCTGCTCGCGCGTGGCGTCGGGACAGCCGTAGGCAATGTTCTGGGCCACCGTGCCCTCGAACAGCCAGGTGTCCTGCAGCACCATGCCAAAGGCACGGCGCAGGCTCGAGCGCGTGTAGTCGCGCGAAGCCTTGCCATCGACCGCGATGCGGCCGGCATCGATATCGTAAAAGCGCAGCAGCAGGTTGATGAGCGTCGTCTTGCCGCAGCCCGTGGGGCCGACCAGGGCAATGCGCATGCCGGGCTTGGCCTCGATGCAGATATCTTGCAGCAGCTTGCGGTCGGGCACATAGCTAAAGTCCACGTGTTCAAAGGTCACCTCGCCCTGCGGGGCGGCAAGTTCCCCGGCATCCGACGCGTCGGGCTCCTGCTCGCGCGCATCGAGCAGCGCGAACATGCGGCGCGCCGAGGCATACGCCGTCTGGATCTGCGTAATGACGTTGGTAACCTCGTTGAACGGCTTGGTGTACTGGTTGGCGTAGGACAGGAAAATCTGCACGCCGCCCACCGTAAGCGCCGCCGGCACGCCCGTGATCACGCCCACGCAGCCAATCACAGCGACCGCGGCGTAGATGATGTTGTTGATAAAGCGCGTACCGGGGTTAGAGAGCGAACCCATAAACTGCGCGCGTTCACCTGCCGTATAGAGCTCAGCGTTAAGGGCATCAAAGCGCTGTTGAGCTTGCGGGCCGTAGGCGAAGGCGTCCACCAGCTTTTGCTCGCCCACATACTCCTCGATATGACCGCCCAGCTGACCCTGAATACGCTGCTGGGCCGTAAAGCTCTTGTTGGAAAGCTTGGCGATGGCGCCGGCTGCAAAAATGGAAAGCGGCGTGACGAGCACCACCACGAGCGTCATGGTCAGGTTAATGGAGAGCATAAACGCGAGCGTGCCCACAATGGTGATAACGCCGGTGAAAAGCTGGGTAAAGCCCTGCAGCAGACCGTCGCCCACTTGGTCAACATCGTTGACCACGCGGCTCATAAGGTCGCCGTGGGCGTGGCTGTCGATAAAGCTGAGCGGCATGCGGCTGAGCTTGTCGCTCGCCTCCACGCGCATGTCGCGCACCGTCTCGTAGGACAGGCGGTTGACGCAATAGCCCTGCAGCCACTGGAAGGCCGCGGCACCTACCACGACGAGCGCGAGTTTGGTGACAAGCGGCAGCAGCGCGTCAAAGTTCACCTGACCGGCGGCAATGATCAGGTCGATGCCCTCGCCGATGAGAATAGGTGTGTAGAGCTGCAAAATCACGGAGATAGCGGCACTCACGAACGACGCTGCAAACGAAATGCGGTGCGGGCGAACATAGCCCAGCAGGCGGCGAGTCACCGCACCCACGGGATAGCGCTCGGGATCGCCGGGCTGGCGCGGACCGTCACCCAGGTCGTTAAGGTTATCGTTACCGGACACGTTGGCCGTCATCGTGGCGACCGAACCGGAAGAAGTATACGGGTTCATTTAGCAGCCCTCCTTTGTGCAGACGGATGCGGGGGCGGTTGGAGCGGGCACGAGCGCCGCACTCCCCTGCTGGCCCTCGAGCTCCTCGCGGCGAAGCTGCGACTGGCAGATCTCGCGATAGAGCTGGCAGGTCGTGTACAGTTCATCGTGCGTGCCCAGGCCCGCAACCGAGCCGTGGTCGAGTACGCAGATCATGTCGGCGTCGCGCACGGTCGAGACGCGCTGGGTCACAATCACCGTGGTCAGCGGCAGCCCGCCCTCGGCGGCACCGCGCACGCTGCGCTCGCGAATGGCATGGCGAAGCGCCGCGTCGGTCTTAAAGTCGAGCGCCGAGGCGGAGTCGTCCATGATCAGAACCTGCGGCGAGCCCACCAAGGCGCGCGCGATAGTCAGACGCTGACGCTGGCCACCGCTGAAGTTCTTGCCGCCGGCCTCGACCGGGGCATCGAGCCCCTGCGGCTTGTTGCGCACGAACTCGCTCGCCTGCGCCATGTCGAGTGCCGCCCAGAGTTCCTCGTCGGTTGCCGCCTCATCGCGCCAGGTCAGGTTGCTGCGGATGGTGCCGCTCACCAGCGACGCGCGCTGTGGGACGGTCGCGACCACACGGCGCAGCTGGTCGAGCGGCCAGGCGCGCACGTCGGCGCCCATCACGCTCACGCTGCCGGCGCTCGCATCGTACAGGCGCGGGATAAGCGAGACAAGCGTGGACTTACCGCTGCCTGTACCGCCGATAATGCCGAGCGTTTTGCCCAGTGGCAGCTTCAGGGTCACATCGCTCACGGCATTTGCCGCGCCCGCGCCAAACGAAAAGCTCGCATGGTCAAAGCTCAGCGCGGGGACTGGAGCCGAGCCACCCGCCAGTTCGCTCGGCTCGGGCAGCGCGACCGGCTGGTTGCCCTCGTCGGTGATGCTCGGCTCGCAGTTGAGCACCTCATTGATGCGCGACGCGCTGGCGCTCGCCTTGGTAAAGACCACGACCAGGTTGGCGACGTACACGATAGAGGTGAGCGTCTGCGTCATGTAGTTAACAAACGCCATGACCTGGCCCTGCGTGAGCTCACCCACGTTGACCTGGATGCCGCCCACCCACAGGATGGCGCACACGCCCAGGTTCATCACCAAAAACGTGACGGGGTTAAGGATCGACGAGAGCTTGCCCACCGCGATGGCGGTATGAGCCTGGTCGTCGGCGGCTTCGGCAAAACGCTTGCGCTCGTGGTCCTCGCGCACAAAGGCACGAACCACGCGAGCGCCCGAAAGGCCCTCGCGGCAGATAAGCGCGATACGGTCGAGCTTTGCCTGCAGCTGCTTGTAATACGGAATGCAGCGCGCCATGACAAACCAAAACACCAAGCCGATGGCGGGCGTGCAAATCAAAAAGATGATGCCGAGCTTAAGGTCGATGGCGAGGGCCGCGACCATGGAGCCCACCGCCAGGAAAGGCCAGCGGATGAGCATACGCACGCCCAGCGCCACGGCGAGCTGCACCTGGTTGACGTCGTTGGTAATGCGCGTGATGAGCGACGGCGTGCCAAAGCGATCGAGCTCAGCATAGCTCAGCTTGTTGATGTGCTTGTAGAGTGCGCCGCGAATGTCGGTGCCCATGCCCTGCGAGGTGAGCGCCGCCATCTTTTGGCAGACAAGCGTAAACGAGATGCCGATCACGGCCATAGCGGCAAGTACCATGCCGTAGTGGATAACGGCGCTCACGTCGTGCGAGCCAATGCCCTTATCGATCATCTGGGCAATCACCAGCGGCGTCAGCAGGTCAAAGATCACTTCGATCAGCTTGCACGCAGGACCAACCACCATATACCGGCGAAACTTACCACCAAAACGCCTGAGCAGCTCAACCATGTATAGGCGCTCCCTATCATCATCTCTCTTCAATCTGATTCATGATAGTACGGAGAGCCCTGGAGATGCGTAAGCAACTCGTTACAGAACAAGCCCCCGAAACAATCAGGAAACTAGGCACAGAGACAAAGCGCCCGAACATGTTTTGGCAAAGCCAATGAGCAGCACTAGACAAGGGATTGAATTGTTCAGATTAACGCGCCTTTACGGGTGATTTTTGGACGACGGGGCCCGGCCGGCGGCGAGGTGTTTGGTAGTCGAGCGATCCCGCAGGCAAAGCCGAGGACCAGCGAGACACCAAATACCTCGCCGCCGGCCGGGCCATGTCGCGGCACCAAAAAACGCCCGTGCGCTCGATGGATTCGGATGCCCGACAGAGGCTCCTTATGGCTGCTTCCTTCCGGACCTGACCAGATTCGGAACATGTCGTCATCCGAACCCATCGAACGCGCTAGGCGCTCGGTATATCTTACCCGCTCCCGCCCGATGGGGCAAGATAGCTAATTTGGGACAGGGCCAAAAGACCACTTTTGAGTTGCGGTGGAATAGTTCCTGTTTTACGACCCAAGGCCAAAAACAGGAACTATTCCACCGCAACTTATTGAGACTTGCCCGGAAAGACTTAGATACGGGCGAGGTCGTAGGATCGGGCGGCGGCTTCACCGGCGCAGATGAGGTTGATTGTGGCTTCCTGGGGGTCGAGCGCTTGGTCAAGGGGCATGGGTCTGCGACAGACCGGCAGAACTAAGTCGACACCCTGCCCATACGCCGCATCCAGGTTGTCGGCACGACCGCCCACGACGGCGACCACCGGCTTGCCATATCGCTTCGCACGACGGGCCACGCCCACCGGTGCCTTACCGGCGGCGGATTGCTCGTCCATATTACCCTCGCCTGTAATGACCAGGTCGACATCGCGTACGCGCTCGTCAAACCCAATCAGATCGAGCACCGTCTCCACGCCCGAACGCAACTCGGCACCGAGCGCCAGCAGCGCGGCACCCAGGCCGCCGGCAGCACCGGCACCGGGCACGCCGAGCACCGAACCAAATGTCCGTGCACCCTCGGGCACGCGCAACAACCCCTGAGCCCGCACCCCGGTAATCGCCGCATCGAGCAGGCGGCCGTAACCGACCATCCAGCTGTCGTACTTGCCCAGGGCCTCGGCATCCCCCGTCGGCAGACCTTTCTGTCCACCGAACACTGCCAGTGCACCGCGGCGCCCCACGAGCGGATTCTCGACATCGGAAAGCACCACAAGACGCGCGCCATTCAGTACCCGAAGCGCTGGTGTCAAATCGATACTCGCCACATGTTCAAGGCCCGCGAGACCGGGGGCGATATTGCAGCCACACTCATCAACAAGGTGGGCACCCAGCGCCTGCAGCATGCCGGCGCCACCGTCGTTGGTGGCACTGCCGCCCAGACCAATATAGATAGTCTTTGCCCCCGCGCGGACCGCGCGAAGTATGAGCTCGCCCACGCCATAGGTCGAAGCCGCAAGCGCCGCCGATTTCGTGCAGGGTGAATACCCAATACCCGCCGCCTCGGCCATCTCAATTACAGCCGAGTCGTGCTCGTCGTCCACCAGCATCCGGGCAGACACGCGATAGTCCAAGGGGCCTGCAACCTCACAGGTCGAGAGCTCGCCACCGCGCGCGGCGATGGCATCGAGCGTTCCCTCGCCACCATCTGCCAGCGGCAAAGCGCCCAGCTCGGCATCGGGCCACACACGGCGCACGCCTTCGGCAACGGCCTCCTCCGCCTGCGCACTCGACACGCTGCCCTTGAAGGAGTCGATCGCCAGCAGCACACGGCGGGGCCGCCGCCGCACGGGGCCAAAGTCGACCGTCTCGTCGGCGAGATCTCCAACACCCGCGAGCGCCTCGGCGTGAGCCGCATGCGCCTCAAGGTTCAAACCGCAACCGACGCCGTCGACACCGCGCAGGCCAGCAAAATAGCTGCTCAGCACTTCACGGCACTCGCCTGCCAGCACGCCGGCGGTCACATTAAACCGATGGTTCAGGCGCGAATCGGCATTGAGGTCGTACAGCGAACCCAGCGCGCCCGCCTTGGCATCGGTCGCGCCATACGCGCAACGCCCCACGCGCGCGTTAACCATAAGCCCCGCGCACATACAGCAGGGCTCGAGCGTCACGTAAACCGTGCAATCGGAAAGGCGCCAGCGTCCAAGCGTCTGAGCGGCGGCACACAGGGCCAAAAATTCGGCATGCGCCGAAGGATCCTGGTCGAGTTCGCGGCGATTATGCGCCCTCGCGACAATCTCGCCCGCGCGTACCACCACGGCACCAATCGGTACCTCGCCCACCGCAGCAGCGGCGCGAGCCTCCGCCAGCGCCTCGCGCATGAACTTCTCGTCGATTTCGGTGATCGTCATCGTTCGCCTTCCCTGTTGCAAATTCAAAACGATGCTATCATTACGACTCACGGAGAGATGGCAGAGCGGTTGAATGCGGCGGTCTTGAAAACCGTTGAGCGCGAGAGCGTTCCGGGGGTTCGAATCCCCCTCTCTCCGCCACTTCTAGTGATGCACCGGCGTCATGGTGCGCTCAAACAGCGCATCGACCACGTCGGCTATCTCGGGTCGACGCTCGAGATCGTGACCCGACTCCCACCAATTTGTGAACAGTCGAATAATGCCACCGGCGATAAACTCCGATGTCGTCTCGAGCGAAACGGGCGTCAGGGCATCTTCGGCAAGCGAGCTCATCACACGCTCGCGGATGGAACGCGCAATGCGGTCGCAAATCATGCCGGTCAGCATGCCCGACATGCTGCTGGCCAAAAGGTTATCCATGAGCTGCTCATGCGCCAGAATCATATTCATGGCATCGTCAAAGACCTCATGGCGAAGCGCCCGTACGTCATCAAGCGGCTCCGCGTCCGCTGCATCGGTCCGGTTTTGCGGCAAGCCCGTCATAAGCTCATCGATATAGAAGGCAAAGTAATCGTTTTTATCGCGAAAATGCTTATAGAACGTCGTGCGGCGAATCAGGGCACGGTCGCAAAGCATAGCAACCGTCAAATCCTCAAACCGATGCTCTTCCAATAGCTCGGTAAAGGCATCGAACAGGGCACGATAGGTTTTCTTGATGCGAAGGTCCATCCGTATCGCCATCCTCAAGGCGTAGACAGCATTCCTTAATTTGTCGCATATCTTACACCTGTACCACCCGTTCCATATTGGTGCCTCCTTCCCGGTTGAAACATAACGCTTACCGGAAAGTTCGGCACCGCCAAAGGTTGCGGGTATACTAGATGTGTTATACCAACAACGGCCGGCGCAAGACGCCGCTGCCATTCGAAACGGAGACATCATGCTTCCCGTCATCATCGGTATCGTTGTTCTCGTTGTGATTGCCTGTGCCATCGCCGGCATCTACAACAACATGGTCACCAAGCGCAATCGCATCGATAACGCTTGGCAGAACATCGACACGCAGCTGCAGCGCCGCAACGACCTGATCCCTAACCTGGTCGAGACCGTCAAGGGCTACGCCAAGCACGAGCAGGACACGCTCGCCGCCGTAGTCAACGCACGCAACGCCGCCGTGAGCGCCACCACCCCCGAGGCCAAGATGGAAGCGGACAACGTGCTGACCGGTGCGCTGCGCCAGCTCTTTGCCGTCGCCGAGGCCTACCCCGACCTTAAGGCGAACACCAACTTTACGCAGCTCCAGTCCACACTCGAGGACACCGAGAACAAGGTGAGCTACGCGCGCCAGAGCTACAACGACTGCGTGCTCAGCTACAACAACGCCATTCAGACGTTCCCGGCTGTTATCTTTGCCGGCATCTTCCAGTTTAAGGAGCGCCAGGGCTTCGAGGCCGCCGAAGCTGCCCGCCAGGCACCGACCGTCAAGTTCTAGGAACACAATCGAGTTTTCCGCCAGCATATTGGCCTATTGGGGTCCGGGGCATTCTCCTCGGGCCCTTTCTTTTCTCCAAATAAAATGCGCGGCAAAACAAAAAGCGCGGCCAAAAAGGCCCGCACCATCTTTAATTCAGCCAAGTAATCCCCCGTCGCGACAGCGCGGAGCCGCAGGGCAGAGAGCAAGCTCCCTACCAGCGCACTCCGCAGGACGCAAAAAGCCCTCGCCGCACGAAGTGCGCAGCGAGGGCTTCTTGCATGTCCGAGGACGCGCTGGTAGGGAGCTTGCTCTCTGCCCGGACGTGCTCGCCAAGAGCTGTAAGGCAGGTTACGCCACGGTGTAAACCCAGTTGTGCTTATCCTCGACAGCACCGGACTGAATACCAGTCAGGGTCTCGCGAAGCTTCTTCATCACGGGGCCGATCTCGGTGCAGCCAGCCGGGAAGGTCACGGTCTCATCGGCACCGTAGACCTTGTTGTCGATCTCGCCCACCGGAGAGATGACGGCAGCGGTGCCGCACAGGCCGCACTCCACAAAGGTGCCGGCCTTGACCTCAGCCCACTCGACGGGACGCTGGTCGACGGTCATGCCCAGGTCCTCAGCGACCTGAACGAGCGAGCGACGGGTGATGGAGGGCAGGATGGAGTCGGTGTGAGACTGCGGAACGACGAGCGTGCCGTCCTCCTTCACGAACAGAACGTTCGCGCCACCGGTCTCCTCGACATAGGTGCGGGACTCGGAGTCGAGATACAAGTTCTCGGCATAGCCCTCGCGGTGAGCCTCCATCGTGGGCTTAAGGGACATGGCGTAGTTCAGGCCGGCCTTGATATTACCGGTGCCGTGCGGTGCGGCGCGGTCGTACTCGGAAACGCGCAGCTTGACGGGCTTGAGGCCACCCTTAAAGTACGGACCGACCGGAGTCACGAGAATACGGAACGTGTACTCAGGAGCGGGAGCCACGCCAATCACGTCACCGGAGCCGATCATAAACGGACGGACATACAGAGTCGCGCCGGAGCCGAAGGGCGGAACCCAGGCGGCGTTGGCAGAAACGACCTGCTTAACGGCCTCAACGAACTTGTCCTTGGGGAACGGGGGCATCTCGAGGCGCTGGGCAGAGTTATACATGCGCTCGGCGTTCATGTCGGGACGGAAGCAGACGATGCTGCCGTCCTCGGCGGTGTAGGCCTTCAGGCCCTCAAAGACCTCCTGGCAATAATGGAAGATGCCGCCGCACTCGGAGACATGCAAGGTGTGGTCGGTGGTCAGGCCGCCCTCGTCCCACTCGCCGTCCTTCCAATGGGCCTCGTAGCTGTAATCGGTCTTCATGTAGCCAAAGCCGAGGCTACCCCAATCGATATCCTTCTTCTCGACAGTCATATGTCGCTCCTTACATACACAGTTGCATACTCGCGAACTCGCACACAAGGACCGAGGCCGACCGCGTCGCAACGTCGCACGCCCGGAGCGTAGAGCCGGACGGGACACGCGAACGGCATCAAAGCCGATGGCACGTCGATTCGCATGCACGAGATTGTACTCCGCACGCGCGTCGGATAAAACGTTTTTCTTTAACTAACTAAAGTATTTTCATTTGACCGAAACTAAAGAGGCCCGCCACCGTAAACGGTGACGGGCCTCAACGACACGATTTGTGCGCCGGCTCGAGCTATGCGTTCTATTTGCCAAGCCTAGCCTTAACCAAGCCGACCACGGTCGGAATGATCGACACGGCGACGATACCGATAATCAGCAGCTCAAAGTGCTCCTGCACAAAGGGAATGCCGCCAAAGAAGTAGCCCAGCAGCGTAAAGACCGTCGACCAGGTAATGCCGCCCAGCACGTTAAAGACAACGAAGTTGCGCCAGTGCATGCCGCCCATGCCGGCGATAAAGGGCACAAAGGTGCGGATAAACGGGAAGAAGCGACCCAGGAAGATGGCCAGGTGACCCCACTTGTCCAAGAAGTCCTCGGACTTTTTGATGCGCTCGGGCGTCATGGCCTTGACCTTGCCCGAAGCGATGATCTTTTTGCCAAAGAAGTGACCAATCATAAAGTTGCACTGATCGCCCAAAATGGCGGCGGCCCACGCGGTGGCCAGAAGCGCCACAATGTTAAAGCCGCCATTGTGGGCAAAGAAACCCGAGGCGAACAGCAGCGAATCACCGGGAAGGAACGGGAAGAACACCACGCCCGTCTCGATAAAGATGATCAGGAACACGCAGCCGTAGGCCATAAGCGGGCCGGCGGCGATCCAGCTGGCGATCGCGGTGCGCGGGTCCTTAAGCAGCTCGGCAATAAAATTGATGAAACCCATGAAGTAAAACCTCTCAGTTGTGGGCGCGGATACGTCCAAGTTGACCAGTATACGGTTGCGTTGCCCCCTCGTGCGCAACCCCACAAAAGCATGACTCCATTACCAGCAAGTTTGCATAACTGACACCTGTCGCGCAATGCCGCCAAGATTGTCCTTCCTAATCCCTAGCGAATCGCTATACTTTATTGAATCGCATTGCCATGGCGCTAAGGGAGGGCGGCCGGTGAGCTTTATCAATACCATTCGCGAGGACATCAAGACCGTCCAAGCGCAGGACCCCGCCGCGCAAAACGGTCTGGTCATCTTCCTTTCCTATCCTGGCCTGCACGCCAAGTGGAACCACGTGCCCGAGCACTGGCTCTGGGAGCATGGCCATCGCTCGCTCGCCCGTGTGCTCTCGCAAATCACCCGCCACATCACCGGCGTCGAGATTCATCCCGCTGCACAGATCGGCAAGCACTTCTTTATCGACCACGCCATGGGCGTCGTCATCGGCGAGACCACCATTGTGGGCGACAACTGTGTGCTTTACCAGGGCGTCACGCTCGGCGGCACCGGCAACGAGACCGGCAAGCGTCACCCCACCCTGGGCAACAATGTCACGGTGGGCACGGGCGCCAAGGTGCTCGGCAACATCCGCATCGGCAACAACGTCAAGATCGGCGGCAACTCGGTCGTCGTTAAGGACGTCCCCGACAACTGCACCGTCGTGGGCGTGCCGGGACGTATCATCAAGCGCAACGGTTGCCGTGTGTTCGAGGAGAGTTTCGACGCCAAGCAGCATCGCGAGTACATGCCCGATGACGCCGCCGAGCAGTCCGCCCTCAACCGCCAGGGCATCACCGAGAATGCCCGCCGCGTCAAGGAACTCGAGCGAGAGGTGGCCGAGCTCAAAGCCCTCGTCGCCAAGCTCATGGACGAACGTTAGGAACGCAAGCGGCACAAAACGACATCGGCACCGACGCAAAAGGCGCGCCAGGGAATCAATCCCCGGCGCGCCATTCCTTTTGATGTGACATGCGGGACTGTCCCTTTGTCACATTATGCGAACTGACTCAGATAGAGGTCGGCATAAGCGCCCTCGGCTGCGAGCAGCTCCTTATGCGTGCCCTGCTCGATAATGTTGCCGTGGTCCATGACCAGGATGAGGTCGGCATCCACGATCGTCGACAGACGGTGCGCGATCACAAAGCTCGTACGCCCGCGCATAAGCGCGTCCATGGCACGGCCGATGGCAAGCTCGGTGCGCGTATCCACGCTCGACGTCGCCTCATCCAGAATGAGAATCGCCGGGTTGTTGAGCAACACGCGCGCAATGGTCAGCAACTGGCGCTGGCCCTGACTGATGCTTTCGGCATCGTTGGCCACGCGCGTGTCGTAGCCCTGCGGCATGGTGCGCACAAAGAAGTCAACCTGGGCGGCGCGCGCAGCCGCAACAATCTCCTCGCGCGTTGCCTCGGGGCAGCCGTAGGCGATGTTCTCGGCAATCGTGCCGTCGAACAGCCAGGCGTCTTGCAGCACCATGCCAAACTGCTGACGTAGCTCGCCGCGATCCATGCGGCTCGTATCCACGCCGTCGAGCGTAATACGCCCGCCGTCAATCTCGTAGAAGCGCATGAGCAGGTTGATGAGCGTCGTCTTGCCTGCGCCCGTGGTTCCCACCACGGCAATCTTCTGGCCCGGCTCGGCGGTAAACGACACGTCGCGCATAAGCGGCTTGTCGGGCGAATAACCAAAGCGCACGTGCTCAAAGGAGACGCGACCCTCAACGCGACCCGGCAGCTTGGCGGCCTCGTCCGGCAGCGGATCGGCCTCCATCTCGGGCTCATCGAGCAGGTCGAACACGCGCTCTGCACTCGCCAGCGCGCTCTGCAGCGAGTTGAAAGTGAACGACAGCTGCGTCATGGGTTCGGACGCCTCGTAGATAAACTGGAAGAACGCCTGGAACACGCCGACGGTCATGTGGCCGGCGACCAGCATGCTGCAGCCCACAATCGCAATCACGATCTGTGCCAGGCGGCCGATAAAGCGAACCACGGGTCCGACGGCATTGATCATAAAGTCGGCCTTGGTGCTCACGCGCGCCAGCTCGCCCGAGGCCTCGTGCACCTCGGCAGAGCTCTGGTGCTCGCGGTTGAATGCGCGAATCACCAAACGGCCCGAATAGCCTTCCTCGACCGCGCTCGTGATTTTGGACACCCACTCCTGACGCTCGCCCGTCACATCATGGGTACGGCGCGAGACAACTTTTGTCATCAGCAGCGACAGCGTCATAAAGAACAAAAAGACGAGCGTGAGCGGCACGCTGAACACGAACATCACGCTCACAGCACCAACAACCGTGCCGATCGACACGAGCAGCTGCAGCAATCCGCGCTGCATGCTCTCGGACATCTTGTCCAGGTCGTTGGTCGCGCGGCTGACGACCTCGCCGGGACGATGCGCGTCAAAATAGGCGAGCGGCAGACGGTTGAGCTTTTGCGCGATGCGGTTGCGCAGGCGCAGATTGAGACGCTCAGCGACGCTCGACATCAAAAAGCTCTGGAGCGCATAGAACGAGGCAGCGGCAGTCCAGATCATAAAGTAGACGAAAATGGTCTTGCCGCAGTTCTCCCAGGTGATGCTGAAAGTGGTGTCGTTGGCAAACGCCACCTGAATGTGGCCCCACAGCTCATCGATCACGCGGGCGCTATATGCCGGCGCGGCGGTGTTAAAGATGACATAGAACACAATGCTCGCGAACACGATATAGAAGCGCCAATGGTCGCCGGCAGCCTCACTCCACAGGCGGCGCACCGTCGCCCAGGTATCCCGAGGCGTCTCGTCCTCGTCTTCGTCGTCCACGTCGCGCATACGCTCTGCCTCGGCGCGGGCGCGCTCGTCCTCGGCACGTTCGTTTTCCTCGTAGAGCGCTTGGCGGCGAGCCTCGCGCTCGGCTGCAGCCT
Organism: uncultured Collinsella sp.; assembly: GCA_902473205.1. Taxonomy (GTDB): domain Bacteria; phylum Actinomycetota; class Coriobacteriia; order Coriobacteriales; family Coriobacteriaceae; genus Collinsella. Next base: position 3,641 of record CABRRA010000006.1, on the reverse strand, counting down.
TGGCGGCGTCATCCAGCTCGGGGGCCACGGCAGCCGTTTCCTCGACCAGCCCCGCGGCAACGGCGTCATCAACGCCGCCCTGCTTCTTGAGCTCCCCGGTCATGCTACTCACCTCCCTTCATTTGCGATTCCGCGATGGCACGGTACACCTCGCAGGTTTCCATAAGCTCGCCATGCGTGCCCAAGCCCACGACCTCGCCGTCCTTGAGCACAACGATCTGGTCGGCATGCAAAATCGTCGAGATGCGCTGCGCGATGATGAGCACCGCGGCGTCGCGCGTCTCGTCCTGCAGCGCATGGCGCAGGGCCGCATCGGTCTTAAAGTCCAGGGCCGAAAAACTATCGTCGAAGATATACAGGTCGGCGCGCTTCATGAGCGCGCGAGCAATGGCCAGGCGCTGGCGCTGGCCGCCCGAAAAGTTCGTACCGCCCTGGGCAACCGGGGTATCGAGCCCCTGCGGTTGGTCGAGTACAAAGGTGCTCTGGGCAACCTCAAGCGCGTGAAGCATGTCGCCCTCGGTCGCGCCTTCGTTACCAAAGCGAAGGTTGCTCGCCACCGTGCCCGAGAACAGCCACGCCTTCTGCGGCACATAGGCAATGCGCCCGCGGATTTCGTCTTGCGTAAGCTCGCGCAGGTCCACACCATTCAGGCGAATGGAGCCCTTGGTGGCATCGTGGAAGCGCAGCAGAAGCTTTGCCACCGTCGATTTGCCCGAGCCTGTCGAGCCAACGATCGCAGTCGTCTGACCGCGACGGCAGGCAAAGCTCAGGTCGCACAGGGTGTCCTCGTCGGCATCGTCAAAGCGAAACGACATGTGATCGAACACGGCAACCGCATCGGCCCCGTCCTTTGAGTCGGACGCGGCCGCATCAAGCGTACGCTGGCCATCGACGATACTCGGCTCAATCTCCAACACCTGCTGCGCACGGTTCAGGCACGCGGCAGCACGCGGAAGCGTCAGCACCACCATCTGGGCCATCATCACAAAGAACAGGATCAGAATTGCATACTCCAGCACCGCCGAGATACTCGCAATCTGCATGGCGTGGGCACCTACGCGGTTGCCGCCCACCCACAGCACCGCCACCTCGGCGATGTTCATCAAAAAGAAGCTTGAGCTGTCGAGGCCCACAAACAGGTGGTTGACTTTGATGGCGTTGGCGGCGTATTCGCTAAACACCTCGTCCAGACGCCGTTCCTCGTGGCGCTCCTTGTTAAACGCACGGATGACGCGCACGCCCACAATATTCTCGCGCAGCACCACGTTCATGCGGTCGATAAAGCCCTGTAGGCGCATAAAAATCGGCGCCGCGTTGGCAACCGTAAAGACCGCCGCCACCAGCACGATCGCAACGACTACGCCCAGAAGCGTGCCCATGGCGGGATCGATAAACCAGGCGAAGATGATGCCCGCCACAGCCAAAAACGGCACGGGCAGCACCAGCTGAATCGTCTGCAGAATCGCCTGCTGAATCACGTTGATGTCGTTGAGCGAGCGCGTGATCATCGATCCGGTGCCAAAGCGCTCAAAATCGCTGGCCGCGAGCTCGAGCGATTTGTCGTACACGGCATTGCGGATATCGCAAGCCACGTTGGCGGCCAGGCGCGCCGAAAGATAGCAGCCCAGCACCGTGCCGCCGCTGGCCATGCTGGTCGCGATAAACATGTATAGGCCGTTGCGTAAAATGTAGTCGACATCGCCCGTGGTAATACCGGTGTTGACCATGTTCGCCAGCATCGTGGGAACCAACAGCGTACCGACGTTATCCACCAGCAGCACCAGCAGCGTCACTGCGACAAGCCCTCGATATGGCTTTAGAAACCTCATTAACAGTCGCACGACTCCCCCTCACCTTGATTCTCGGCTTGGCTCTCGGCAGCGATATGCTGCTTAAAGGCATCGCACTCATCGCCGAGCACCTGAGAGAATTTGCCGATCAAGCGCATAATCTCGCGCTGCTCACATGGCTCAAGCGCGCCAAAGGCTCGCTGCTCGGCCTTGAGTGCCGGCAGCGCATAACGCTCGGCAAATCGCCTGCCCTCTTCGGTCAGGCTCACAACCTTGTTCTTACGACTGCCTTCGGCAAACTCCAACGTTGCGAAGCCCCGCACCGTCAAGGTTTTAATTGCCGAGTTGATGGTCTGCTTGCTGTAGAACCATTCGCTTGTCAGACGGCTTACGGCAATACTGCCGCCCGCCGTGCTGGTGTCGACGAGCATCCAATAGGCGCAGTCCGAAAGGCCGCAGGCGCGCGAGAACTCCGAATAGATATGGTCGAGTCCATTGAGTAACCGATCGAAGTCGACCAGCGTAACCGCACTATTCATCTATCCCACCATTCAATTGTCCGATTTTTGACCAATTATGTGTCTCTAGATTAGTCCGAGTTTTGACTATCGTCAACAGGCTCTCCGCAAATGCGTGCATTTTTATGGCCTATCGGCAGAAAAAGACCGCCGGCGCGGGGGCGGCGCCAGCGGTCACGTGAAAATCGAGTTTTATTGCCTGTTAAGCGGCGACGGCCTCATAGACCGTAGCGCCCGAGAAGCTGTCATGCAGGCTCTTGCCGGCAATCCACGGCAGCTCGACGACCTCGCAGACCGTGTTGACCAGCTCGGAGCAGTCAGTAAAGTGACCCTTGTCGTTGAGGGCCTCGCAATCCTGAACACGCCAATAGCCATCGGTGTGCGTGATGTAGTACTCGTGATCGTTGATCGACACGAAAGCGCGCGTCTTGGAACGCAGCAGCTTCAGAAATCCTTCGAAATCGGTCTCGACGACATCTCCAGCCTGGAACATGATGTTACCTCCTGGCCCGGCGCCACCACGGCGCATTGATAAACGTTGGTACTCCTTTAGTAAAATCCTTATCAAAGGTTATGCGTTCGTCATTTAGGCAAGTGGTAAAAAACCGCAGGGTAGACGGGATAAAACGTTTAACCATCCCATTTGTTTGTCACATTCTGAAGGTACTTTTATGCAAACCTACTTTCCCAATTGGAATCTATCCTTTTGGCCGGGCAATTGACCGTCTATCGTTTAAGCCCGACGGGTATGAACGGGGCATCTGCAACGCCACCGCAAGGAGATACCATGGAGACTATCGAAGCACTCATTCACCGCCGCAGCTGCCGCAAATACAGCAATCGTCCCGTCGAGGCCGAAAAGCTTGCACGTATTATCGAAGCCGGCCAATATGCACCGAGCGGCATGGGCCGCCAGCCGGTGACGTTTGTCGCCGTCACCGACCCCGCGACCGTCGAGCGTCTCTCACAGCTCAACGCCCAGGTCATGGACAGCAACAGCGACCCCTTCTATGGCGCCAAGACCGTTGTGGTGGTGCTGGTTGACCGCAGCGTGCCCACACATCTGGAAGACGGCTCGCTCGCCATGGGCAACTTGCTCAACGCCGCCTATGCACTGGGTGTCGATTCGTGCTGGATTCACCGCGCGCATGAGGTCTTTGACTCGCCCGAGGGCCTGGAGCTGCTGGCCAAGTGGGGTCTGCCCGCCGACGGAAGCTTGCGCGGTGTGGGCAACTGCATTCTGGGCTACGCCGAGGACGCACTCCCCAAGGCCAAGCCTCGCCGCGACAACGTGGTGTATGTTCCGCCGTTCTAACGAACGGCGGACCGGTTG
>CABRRA010000005.1:0-92918 GCA_902473205.1 uncultured Collinsella sp. | reverse complement strand
AGGAAAGCACTTAATGTGCTTTCCGTCTTGCGCAGGACTGTAGAGCAGCAAACTTCCTGCCCTCCGGTCCGCCCCCGGAGCCACTGCTAAGTTATCCCCCGGCATTCAGAAAATCTAAGTGCCAAAAAATAAGATTTTTTGACTCCGTGTTGTATAACCCGCCATTCGTGGGTACCATTCAACGCGTACGCAAACAAAAAGGGTTAACCCGCGCGGCATGACCGCGCAGCCCACAAAGGAGGAAACAAGCATGTCGTCTTTGAAGCCGCTTGCAGATCGCGTCCTGGTCAAGCCCGACGAGGCCGAGCAGAAGACCGCTTCTGGTCTGTATATCGCCAGCAACGCTCAGGAGAAGCCGCAGCGCGGCACCATCGTTGCCGTTGGCGCCGGCAAGGTCAACGACAAGGGTGAGCGCATCCCCATGGACGTTCAGGTCGGCGACGTTGTCATCTACGGCAAGTTCGGTGGCAACGAGGTCAAGGTCGACGGTGAGAAGTATCTGCTGATGCGCGCCGACGACATCTACGCCGTCGTCGAGGCCTAGTCTCGTCAGAATCTCTGATTCGTCTTTGAGCGCGCCCGCCGCATAGGACTCGGAAGCGGCGACGCGAGTCACATTTCTTTTGGAGGATTACCCACTATGGCAAAGAACATTACGTTCAACACCGATGCCCGCGCTAAGCTCGCCAAGGGCGTCAACACCCTGGCCGACGCCGTTACCGTCACCATGGGCCCCAAGGGCCGCTACGTTGCGCTGCAGCGCACGTTCGGTGCTCCGACCATCACTAACGACGGCGTTTCCGTCGCTAAGGAGATCGAGCTCGAGGACAACATCGAGAACATGGGCGCCCAGCTGGTGAAGGAGGTTGCCACCAAGACCAACGACACCGTGGGTGACGGCACCACCACCGCAACCCTGCTCGCTCAGGCCATCGTCAACGACGGCCTGCGCAACGTCGCCGCTGGCGCCAACCCGCTGGCCATCCGTCGCGGCATCGACAAGGCCGTCAACGCCGCCGTCGCCGAGATGAAGAAGCAGGCCAAGCCGGTCGAGACCAAGGAGCAGATTGCTTCCGTCGGTACCATCTCTGCCGGTGACCCCGAGGTCGGCGAGAAGATCGCCGAGGCCATGGAGGTCGTGGGCAAGGACGGCGTCATTACCGTCGAGGATTCCCAGACGTTCGATATCACCATCGACACCGTCGAGGGCATGCAGTTCGACAAGGGCTACGTCTCCGCTTACTTCGTCACGGACAACGACCGCATGGAGGCCGTGATGAAGGACCCGTACATCCTCATCACCGACCAGAAGATCTCCAGCGTCCAGGACATCATGCCCGTTCTCGAGGCTGTCCAGCGCGCTGGCCGTGGCCTGCTCATCATCGCTGAGGACATCGATGGCGAGGCCCTGCCTACCCTCGTGCTCAACAAGATCCGCGGCGCCCTCAACGTCTGCGCCGTCAAGGCTCCGGGCTACGGCGATCGCCGCAAGCGCATCCTCGAGGACATCGCTGTCCTCACCGGTGGCCAGGCTGCTCTGGACGAGCTGGGCGTGAAGGTCGCTGACATCACCGCCGATATGCTCGGTACCGCTAAGTCCGTCACCATCTCCAAGGACAACACCGTCGTCGTCGGCGGCGCTGGCTCCAAGGAGGCCATCGACGCCCGTATCGCTCAGATCAAGGGTGAGATGGAGAACACCACCTCTGACTTCGACCGCGAGAAGCTCCAGGAGCGCCTGGCCAAGCTCTCCGGTGGCGTTGCCGTCATCAAGGTCGGCGCTGCTACCGAGTCCGAGCTCAAGGAGATCAAGCACCGCGTCGAGGATGCCCTGCAGGCTACCCGCGCAGCTGTCGAGGAGGGCATTGTCGCCGGTGGCGGCGTCGCCTTCATGGACGCTGCTCCTGCGCTCGACGCCGTCGAGATCGACGACCCCGAGGAGAAGATCGGCGTCGACATCGTCAAGAAGGCTCTGACCGCTCCGGTCGCTACCATCGCCAAGAACGCTGGCTTTGAGGGCGCCGTCGTGGTCGATAAGGTTGCCGAGCTGCCTGCTGGCCAGGGTCTCAACTCTGCCAACGGCGAGTGGGGCGACATGATCGAGATGGGCGTCCTCGACCCCGTCAAGGTCAGCCGCGTCACCCTGCAGAACGCTGCTTCCGTCGCCAGCCTGATCCTCATCACCGAGGCTACTGTCTCCGATGTGCCCAAGAACACTCAGCTTGAGGATGCTATCGCTGCTGCCACCGCTGGTCAGCAGGGCGGCGGTATGTACTAAGGCCGACAAGGTCTAGAACTCCCACCGGGAATCCGGGGGCGTGACGGGGCTTCTCTCCGGAACGTCCTCGGACATGCAAAGAGGCTCCGCATCGCGCTTCGCGCTGCGGAGCCTCTTTGCGTCCTGCGGAATATTCCGGAGAGAAGCCCCGTCACGCCCCCGGATTCCCTGCGTTTACGGCCTTGAGGTCGGCGTGGGCGGAGATCGTGGCTGATGGGGATACGTGTCCCGGTCGCTGTTTCGCGGCTTTGCCGCGAAAGGCGCGCTACTTTGGGATGGGTGGGGAACGTGGTTGTTGTGGCAACTGGTCCCCGCCATAAATTACCCTTGGCATACTTGCGCGAATACCTGCTCGTGCTACACTTGCAATTGCTGTTTCAGGGCGGGGTGAAATTCCCCACTGGCGGTAAATCGGGCGGTGCCAAAGGGGTGCCGTGGCGCAGACGAGGCGTCTGCGACCGAGCCGATGAGTCCGCGACCCGTGCGTGTGTTGGTTCGCATGCCGGCTGAACTGGTGAGACCCCAGTACCAACGGTTAGAGTCCGGATGAAAGAGGCAGGTGATCTTATGTCTGAACAGTCGCAGCATATCCATTTTGAGAACACGAATAGGTGGAGCACCAAACAGCTCGTTACCATGGCGTTGATGTGCGCCTTGGGCGCCCTGTTTATGTACGTGCAGCTGCCCATCCTTCCTTCGGCGCCGTTTTTGACCTATGACCCGTCGCTGGTGCCGGCGATGGTGTGCGGGTTTGCGTATGGCCCCGGTGCTGGTACCGCTGTTGCAGCCATGGCGATCGTTATCCATGCGCTCACTACGGGTGACTGGGTCGGCGCGCTTATGAATCTGGTTGCCACGCTGGGCTACATTCTGCCCGCGGCTATCGTCTACCAGAAGATGCATACCTATAAGGGTGCCGTGATTGGCCTGGTGCTCGGCGTTATTGCCGCTACGGCGTTGTCTATGGTCGCAAATCTTACCATTGGCGTATGGTTCTGGTATGGCTCGGTCGATGTGATCGCCCCGCTCATGATTCCTGCCGTGCTGCCGTTCAACCTTATCAAGACCGTGCTTAACTCGGTGTTGACGCTTGTGGTGTACAAGGCGGTCTCCAACCTCATCACGCCTAAAAAGGACCAGGTCAAAGGCCGCGCATGATTGAGTGTCGGGGCGTTTCCTTTAGCTATGACGGTGCCGCACCGGCACTCGACGGCGTCGATCTGAACATCGAGGATGGCGAGTTTTTCTGCATCCTCGGTGGCAATGGGTCGGGCAAGTCGACGTTTGCCAAGCATCTGAATGCACTGTTGCAGCCCGATGCGGGCACGGTACGCGTCAACGGCATGGATGCGTCCGACCCCGAGCTGGTCTACGACATTCGTTCGACCGCGGGCATGGTATTCCAGAATCCCGATGACCAGCTGGTGGCAACGCTTGTCGAAGATGACGTTGCGTTTGGTCCCGAAAACCTTGGCGTGCCGTCGGCGCAAATTGCGCGGCGCGTACGCGAGGCGCTGAAGGGTGTGGGCCTGGTGGGCTTTGAGCGTCACGAGACCCATGCGCTTTCGGGCGGCCAAAAGCAGCGCGTGGCGCTTGCCGGCGTGCTCGCCATGGAGCCGCGCGTGCTCATTTTGGATGAGGCTTCCTCGATGCTCGATCCGCGTGGACGCAAGGGCCTCATGAAGGCTTGCCGTGCGTTGCATGATCGCGGCATGACCATCGTGATGATTACGCACTTTATGGAAGAGGCCGCCGAGGCCGATCGCGTTGCTGTCTTCCAAGCGGGCCGCGTTGCCATGATCGGTACGCCCGAGGAAATCTTGACGCGGGCGGACGAACTTGCGCAGCTCAACCTGGATATGCCGGCGTCGTGCTGCCTAGGTAGGGCACTTCGTGAGAAGGGCGTGCCCGTTTGCGCGCAGGTGCGCGAGGCAGATATGGTCGCCGAGATTGCGCGGGTTTACGCCGAGCGGGGCGGGGCGGACGTCGCAGTGCAGCCTTCTGCATCCGATTCTCGTATGCTCGACAATGCATCCTTCGCGACTAACGAGGCGGCCGCATCGGAGCCCGTTATCGAGATTTCGCACCTCTCGCATAGTTACTCGCTGAGCGCCCGCGAGCGCCGTCGATGGCGCAAGCGCCCGACCACTGCGGACGCATCGAGCAAACAGGCTCTTTGGGGCAACGATCCAAACAGCCCCTGGGCACTACGTGATGTTTCGCTGACGGTGAGCCGCGGCGAGTTTCTGGGATTGGCGGGTCATACCGGCTCGGGTAAATCGACGCTGGTTCAGCATCTCAACGGGTTGATTCGTCCGCAGGAGGGAAGCGTTTGCGCGCTGGGGCTCGACCTATCAAGCAAGAAAGACGCCGCCGCGGTTAAGGCCAAGGTCGGCGTGGTGTTTCAGTATCCCGAGCGCCAGCTATTTGCCGAGACCGTGGCGCAGGACGTGGCGTTTGGCCCGTGCAACCTTGGCCTGCCAGAAGACGAGGTTGCACGCCGTGTCGCATCATCGCTTGCGCGCGTGGGCCTCGACCTTGCCGCGATAGGCGACAAGAACCCCTTTGAGCTTTCGGGCGGCCAGCAGCGCCGCGTGGCGTTTGCCGGCGTGCTCGCCATGGAGCCCGAGGTGCTGGTGCTCGACGAGCCCATGGCGGGGCTCGATCCGGCTGCGCGCAGGGATTTCCTGGGGCTCATCGATCGGCTCCATCGCGAGGGCCTGACTGTTGTCATGGTTTCGCATAGCATGGATGACCTGGCAAATTGCTGTGACCGTATCGTTGTGATGAACGAGGGCGCCGTGTTTGCCGAGGGAACGCCCGCGCAGGTGTTTGCGCGCGCGAACGAGCTCAAATCGATCGGCCTGGGCGTTCCTGCCGCCCAGCGCATGGCGCTGGCGCTTGCGCAAGCCGGTGTGCCGCTCCGCTGCGACAAGCTTTATACGGTTGAGGCGCTAGCCGACGAGTTGGCCGGCTTGCTGCTGGGCTGCGCGGACGTGCCTTTGAGGGTTCCGTGTCAGGCTGGTTCCAAGGCGCCCACGCGAGAGGAGGGCTGCTAATGGAGGCGTTCTCATTTGGCAGCTACTATCCCGGGGATAGCGCGGTGCATCGCCTGGATCCGCGTAATAAGTTGCTCCTAGGTTTTGCATTTCTGGTCACCGTGCTCACCGTCGGAAGCTTTTGCGGGCTGGTTCCGGTCGCATTTTTTGTCGTGCTGGTCTATCTCGCAGCCCGGGTGCCGTTGCGCCGGGTCCTATCATCGATGGCACCATTGCTGGCGATTGTCGTGGTGGTCGCGGTGCTCAACCTGTTTTCCGACCAGAGTGGCCGCATCCTGTGGCAGCTTGGCTTTTTGCAGGTGAGCGAGGGCTCGCTGCGTTCTGCGGCGTTTGTGGCGTGCCGCCTGACGTTGATGATGGCCGGCATGAGCGCCATTACACTCACCACGCCGACGCTCGACCTCACCGCGGGCTTTGAACGTCTGCTCGCACCATTTGCGCGCGTGGGGCTTCCGGCGCACGAGCTCGGCATGATTATGGGTATCGCGCTGCGGTTTATGCCGCAATTTGCCACCGAGATGAAACAGACGGCCGATGCACAGGCAAGTCGCGGCGCGCGCGTGACGGGCGGTCCGCTCGGCGGTGTGCGCATGCTCGGCAGTGTGGCGATTCCGCTGTTCACCGGCGTGTTTCGTCATGCCGAGACGCTTTCGGCCGCCATGGATGCGCGCTGCTATCACGGCGAACAGGGACGCACGCGTCTGCATGCGCTTACGTTTGGCCGCGGGGATGCACTGGCCGCGGTGGCGATGGCGCTGCTGGTGACATGCGTTGTCGTTATCAATCTTCAACTCGTCTAAGCTCGATTCGAGCGCAAGAAAGGGGTCTCCATGACCGACATCGATCGCACGGCTCAGCTCGAGCGCGCCTGCTCGTATCTCAGGCGCATTCCGGCGTGGTATCTTGCCACGACCGATGCGAGCGACGGGCATCAGCCCCGCGTGAGGCCGTTTTCGTTTGCCATGGTCGATGACGGCAAGCTGTGGTTTTGCACGTCGCGCGACAAGGACGTATGGGCGGAGTTGAGCGCGAATCCCAAGTTTGAGGTATCGGGCTGGAAGCCGGGGGAGTGCTGGATCGTGTTAACCGGTGAGGCCGCGCTCGAGGACGATGCATTCGTGAGCGACAAGGTGCGCCAAGCGGGCTTTAAGCACATGGTGGGCATTGGCGAGCAACACGATAGCGCCAACGATGGCCGCCTTGCATTCTTCTCGGTCCGCAACATCGCCGCACGGTTCTGCGATATCGACGGCAGCGAAGAGCGCCTCGAGCTCTAATTTCCCAAATTGACTACCCATTCCAAAAAGACTGGTCAGGCGACAGGAGGAAACGTGGACGGATTGAATACGGTGCTGGAGTATCTGACGTCGGTGCCGGCGTGGTATCTGGCGACGAGCGTGGGCGGGCAGCCGCATGTGCGTCCGTTCTCGTTTGCGCAGATTCAGGACGGCAAGCTGTGGTTTGTGACAGCGCGCACCAAAGATGTGTGGCAGGAGCTGCTGCAAAACCAGCGCTTTGAGGCCACGAGTTGGTGGCCGGGCCATGGCTGGCTCATCTTGCGCGGGCGTGCCGGCTTGGATGACCGGGCTTTAGACGAAATGCGCGAAGCCGGGTGGAAGCATCTAGAGCACCTGGGCGAGCACTATGAGGGGCCTAACGACCCCGCGCTCGTCTTCTTTAGCGTCGAGGATCCCGAGGCATTTATCTGCAATCACGACGAATGGGTGCCGGTCGAGCTCTAGCCAGCTGGCTCATCCTAACAACTTAGTTTTCGCATGGGCGGACCCTGTGTTGCCCGGCACCGTAAGGAGTGCCGGTCAATACGGGGCCCGCTCTATTTGTCAATTCCTTCAAGCGAATGTGTCGGGAATGTTTCAATGCATGAACATGCAAGCTATTTACGTATTCATGCATCTTTTGGTGCTAAAGTTTCAACCCACCTCATAATGACCGCTGCAAAATGCGCATCGGTGCATAAATCGCAGACAAGGAGTCTGATATGTCTTTGAAGGTTGGAATCGTCGGCGCGGCTGGATATGCCGGAGCCGAGCTCATTCGCCTCGTACTCGGCCATCCCGAGTTTGAACTTGTTGCCATTACGTCCAACGCCGATGCCGGCCAGCCGCTGTCCGCGGTGTATCCGAGCTTTGCTGGCGTGAGCGATCTGGTTTTCACCACGCATGACGCCCCCGAGCTCAAAAGCTGCGATGCGGTTTTTCTTGCCGTGCCGCACACGGCTGCCATGGCGCAGGTGCCCGCGCTCCTTGCCGCGGGCGTTTCCTGCTTTGATCTTTCGGCCGATTACCGTCTGAGCGACCCGTCCGTCTTTGAGGCATGGTATGCCGCCGAGCACACGAGCCCCGAGCTGCTCAAGACCCGCGCTTTTGGCCTGCCCGAGCTGTTCTGCCAGGACTTAGAGACCGCTGCTTCCAGCCATGCCGCCGGAAAGCCCGTTTTGGTCGCTTGCGCCGGCTGCTATCCCACCGCAACGAGCCTCGCTGCCGCTCCTGCCGTGCGTGCGGGCTGGATGGCAGAGAACGGCCCCGTAATCGTCGATGCCATTAGCGGCGTGACGGGCGCCGGTAAGTCCTGCAACGCCCGCACCCATTTTTGTAGCGCAGACGAGAACTTAGAGGCCTATGGCGTAGGCAAACATCGCCACACACCAGAGATCGAGCAGATTCTGGGTCTGACCGATCGTGTCGTCTTTACTCCGCACTTGGCACCGCTCAAGCGCGGCCTGCTTTCCACGGTGACGATGCCGCTCGCGCCGCGGGCTCTCGACACGTTGGCCCTTGAGGACGTCGTCGACCATTACAAGAAGTTCTACGCCGGTCGCACCTTTGTGCGCGTGCTCGATGCCGGCCAGCAGCCCAAGACGGCTTCGGTCGTCGGCACCAACGCTGCCCAGATCGGCCTTGCGCTCAACAAGCGTGCGGGCGTGCTGGTGGCGACGGGTGCTATCGACAATTTGTGCAAGGGTGCTGCGGGCCAGGCGGTCCAGTGCGCCAACATCGTTTTTGGCTTTGACGAGCGACGAGGCTTGCCCACAGTGGCGTGCCCGGTGTAGCACATTCGATTGTTAACGATTTGGTGGTCGGGTATCGAGTTGGGCGCCGCTTTCAAGCTGGTCTAGTAGTTGCGACCGGTATGGCGTGCCAGCCGATGCCCGCTTTTTTGTCTGATATAAGGAGTCGTAGGGACGATGAATACCGACCTGATTGATATCAAGATACGCGCCGTCGAGGGTGGCGTTACGGCAGCGGCCGGCTTTAAGGCCGCAGGCATCCATGCAGGATTCCGGAAGAATCCCGAGCGCTTGGACTATGCGCTCGTCGTGCCCGATAAGCCCTGTCCAGGCGCCGGCGTGTTTACGACCAACCGCTTTTGCGCGGCGCCCGTGCAGGTGAGCCGTGCCAACCTGGGCGGTGCGGACAAGGGCTATGGCATCATCGCCGGCGTTTCAATCAACTCCGGCAACGCGAATGCCGCCACGGGCGAGACCGGCCTTGCCTGCGCGCGCGAGACGTGCAACATCGCATCACAGGTCATTGGCTGCGAACCCCAGCAGATCCTAGTTGCATCCACAGGCGTGATTGGACAGATTCTGCCGATTGACACGTTTGAGACGGCCGTCCCGTCCGCCTACGAGGCACTCTCTGCCCATGGCGGTGCCGATGCGGCCCGTGCCATCATGACGACCGATACGCACTCCAAGGAGTATGCCGTTCGCTACCGCAGTGAGGCTGCGGGTCATGCGGGCAACGCTTATACGGTGGGCGGCATGTGCAAGGGCTCGGGCATGATCATGCCCAATATGGCCACCATGATCGCGGTCATTACTACCGATGCCCCCGTCGAGCCGTTGGCGCTCCACGCCCTGTTGCTCTCGACCGTTAAGCAGACCTTCAATAAGGTGACGGTCGATTCCGATACCTCGACCAACGACACCTGCATCATGCTTGCTTCTGGCGCTGCTGCCGCTGAAGCCGAGGCTATCGTCGAGGGCACTGATGCCTTTGACGAACTGTCCTTTGCCGTGCACGAGGTGTGCGAGAGCCTGGCGCGCAACATCGCGGCCGATGGCGAGGGCGCGTCAAAGCTCGTGACGGTTAACGTTACCGGCGCCGCCACCGACGAGGAAGCCGATATCGCCGCCCGTGCCGTCGCCAACTCGCTGCTCGTCAAGACCTGCATCGCCGGTCACGACTGCAACTGGGGCCGCGTCGCCATGGCGCTCGGCAAGTGCGGCGTGAAGTTTCATCAGGAAGACGTTTCCATCGACATGATGGGCATGCCTGTCTGCCGCGATGGCCTGACCGTTCCCTTTGACGAGGATGAGGCTCTGCGACGTTTTGAGGCGCCCGAGATCGTGATCTCGGCCGACCTGGGCGCAGGCGACGCGGCAACGACCGTGTGGACCTGTGACCTCACGCACGAGTACATCTCCATCAACGGTGACTACCGTTCCTAGATTCCAGGCACGCTGCGCATCTTGCCGCATTGCGGACAGCGGAGCACGGCGTGATAACGATACGAAAGACGAGGCAGATTATGAAATTCGCACGCGATTGTCGTTCGAGCGAATCCAACGAAGCAACCGCGCAGCTGCTGTTCGAAGCGCTGCCGTGGATTAAAAACCTGACCGGCAAGACGGTCGTTATCAAGTATGGCGGAGCGGCCATGGTCGATGAGCAACTGCGCCGCGACGTGATGAGCGACATCGTTTTGCTCAAGATCATCGGCATGCGCCCCGTCATCGTGCATGGCGGCGGCAAAGCTATCAACGAGGCACTCAGCCACTATGACATCCCTGTCGAATTTAAGAACGGGCAGCGCGTGACTACGCCGGCGACCATGGATATCGTGCGCGAGGTGCTGGGCGGCAAGGTTAACCAGGAGCTGGTCGCTGCCATCAACCACCACGGTAATTTGGCCGTAGGCGTGTCGGGCAGCGATGCCGGCACGCTCATCGCCGAGCCGCTCGACCCCGAACTCGGTCGCGTGGGCAAAGTGACGCACGTCAACACCGACTATATCGAGCGCTTGCTCGATAGCGAGTACATTCCCGTAATCGCTACCGTCGCGGCGGGGGAGGACGGCGGCTTCTTCAACATCAACGCCGATACCGCCGCCGGCGCCGTTGCGGCGGCGCTTCATGCGCACAAGGCGATTTTTTTGACCGACGTCGACGGTCTGTACAAGGACTTTAGTGATAAGGACTCGCTCATCTCCAACCTGACGCTCGACGAGGTCAACGAGATGCTCTACGGCGGAGAAGTCGATAAGGGCATGATTCCCAAGCTGCGCGCGGCCGTCGATGCGCTTGCCGGGGGCGTATTCCGCGCCCACATCATTAACGGTACCACGCCGCATTCGCTGCTGCTTGAGCTGCTGACCGATGCCGGCGTCGGTACCGTGATCCATTCCACCGAGACGGCCTACGAGTTCGATACGCACCCGCACCCGCTTTCGACCTTTGCGGCGCGCCTGACCGAGAACCTCGACGAGGTCGAGAAGCTCCAGACGGTCTAGCCGGCTCGAAATTGCTACGCCATTACGCCCACAGTCCGCGCTACCTGGCGCTTAACGAAAGGTATCTCATGTCACTTGCAGCACAACAATCGCTCGAATCCCACTACGTCATGCACACCTTTGGTCGCTCGCCGGTCGAGTTCGTCGAAGGCCACGGCATGAAGCTCACCGGCGACGATGGTCGCGAATACCTCGATTTTCTTGCCGGTATTGGCGTGTGCAGCCTGGGCCACGGCAATCCGGCAGTGCTGTCGGCGCTCGAGGATCAGACCAAGAGGCTCCTGCATGTCTCCAACTATTTCTACATCGAGCAGCGCGGCCAGGTCGCGGCGCTGCTGTCCAAGCTCGCTAACGATGATGCGGACGGTGCACGCGTGCTTGCCGACGCGATTGCCGCTGGCGACGAGACCACGGCGGCGGAACTTGGCGCTCCGGCTGCGGGCGAGCAGGTGTGGGAGACGTTCTTTGCCAATTCCGGTGCCGAGGCCAACGAGGGCTCTATGAAGCTCGCGCGTCTGTACGCCAAGCGTGCCGGCAACGCTGGCAACACCATCGTGTGCATGCGTGGCGGCTTTCACGGTCGTACGCTCGAGACCATTGCCGCGACCATGCAGGATTGGCTGCAGGACAGTTTCCGCCCGCTGCCGGGTGGCTTTGTGGCCTGCGCACCCAACGATGTAGATGAACTGCGTGCAATTTTTAAGCAGTTGGGCAGTGAAATTTGCGCCGTGATGCTCGAGCCGATTCAGGGCGAGAGCGGTGTGCACCCCATGACCGAGGAGTTTATGGCTACGGCGCGCGACTTGGCGCACGAGGTGGGTGCCGTGCTTATTGCCGACGAGGTCCAGTGCGGAATCTTTCGTACGGGTAAGCCGTTTGCGTTCCAGACCTATGGTGTGGAGCCCGACATCATGAGCCTTGCCAAGGGCATTGCCGACGGTGTGCCTATGGGTGCCGTGGTGGCAAAGAAGGAAATCGCCGACGTCTTTAAGCCCGGCGATCATGGTTCGACCTTCGGTGGCAGCTGCTTGGCCATCGCGGCGTGTGCCGCGACGCTCTCCGCGCTTGTGCACGGCGATTATGCCGAGCATGCTGCCAAAGTTGGCGCCTATATGGAGCAGGCGCTGGCTAAGCTTCCGCATGTGGTAGAGGTGCGTGGTCGCGGTCTGATGCTCGGCTGCGATTTGGATGATGCCGCGGGTGATGCACACGACGTCGTGGCCCGTGCATTGGGGGCTGGTGCCGTGATCAACGCTACAGGCGCACATACGCTGCGCTTCCTTCCGCCGCTCGTGTGCGAAGAGGCCGACGTGGACAGCCTAATCGAGATCCTGTCGGACGTTTTGGCCTAACACAGCGCAATAACTTAATTTGGACCGGGTTCCGGACTGCGGACGTGCCATATGCGGCACGATTCAGCGGTCTGGAGCCCGTTTTGCTATCGATTTACCATGGCTGGGATAGGCCGTGTGCAAAAAGTGGCAAATATGAGTACTGGCACTAACTTCGTAACATATAAATTAGGCACTTTTAGATGAGTTGGGCCACATATGTCCAGTTTTGTAGTTGGCAAATTGACTTAACTGGACTATCGATCGTCGTTCTAATGCCGGATTTGCCTTTTATGACTTCGAAAACGCTGCTACTAAAAAGGTAGCAGTACTCATATTTGGCATTTTTTGCACACGGGTATTCGCCAAGGGTCCATTTCGCCGCCCGAGCCCCGCTTCGTCGCTCCGCTCCTCGCGTGCTGCGCTGGAAAACGCTTCGCGTTTCCTCAGCTCCGCACCCTGTCGGGTTCGAATCCCATGTACTGGGCACAAAAAAGAAAGGCCTCCAGTGATGGAGGCCTAACAAATCAGTGGTGGGCGATGAGGGATGTCCGCGTGCGGCTGGCGCCGCCCGCGCCCCGCTTCGTCGCTCCGCTCCTCGCGTGCTGCGCTGGAAAACGCTTCGCGTTTCCTCAGCTCCGCACCCTGTCGGGTTCGAATCCCATGTACTGGGCACAAAAAAGAAAGGCCTCCAGTGATGGAGGCCTAACAAATCAGTGGTGGGCGATGAGGGATTCGAACCCCCAGCCTTGTGCGTGTAAAGCACCTGCGCTAACCGTTGCGCCAATCGCCCGCAGGGACTGAGTATAGCGGAAACCCTGCGTGGTTCACCGCTAATTCATAACGAAATCTAAGCGGCGACTTCAGTGCTCTTGTTCTCGTCGATAAAGAAGCGCTTGTACCAAATGAGGAACGTCAGCGTGGTATAGATCTTGCGCTGGTTGAGCGCGCGGCCCTTAAAGTGATCGTCGAGCAGTTTCATGAGCGCATCAGTGTCAAAGAAATCAGCAGCCCACGGTGCGGTGAAGTATTCCTTTACGTAGTCGTAGTACTTTTGCTCGCGCAGCCAGAACTTGACCGGTACGGGGAAGCCCACCTTCTTGCGCGTTGCCCACTCGTCGGGCAGCGTGCGGTTGGCAGCGTGACGCAGAACGAGCTTGCAGCCTTCTTCGTTAACACGGTAGTTGGCGGGAATGTGCTCGGCAAACTCCATGACCTTCTTGTCCAGGAACGGAACGCGGAGCTCCAGAGAATGCGCCATGCACATCTTGTCGGCCTTGAGCAGAATGTCACCCGGCAGCCACATGTTCATATCCAGATACTGTTTCTTGGAAAGCTCGCAGCAGTCGGGAACCTGCTTGTAGTACTCGGCGCACATCTCGGCGGCGTTCTTGCCGGTGTCATAAGCGGGCTTGAGCACCTCGTCGACCTCGGAGGGATCGAACACCTTTGCCTGACCCACATACCAGCGCTCGGGAACCTCGGCGCATTTCGTCAGGAAGTTGTGGCCCTTAAAGTAGGGGAGATGCTGAACGAGTGAGCCCAGGGCGCGACGTACGCCGAGCGGCACGCGCTTCTTAAAAGTGCGCATCTCGGGGGTGTCCTCGTACCACTCATAGCCGGCAAACAGTTCGTCGGCACCCTCGCCCGAAAGGACGACGGTGACCTCCTTGGAAGCCATCTGCGCCAGATAGTACAGCGGCACGCTGGACAGGTTCGATTGCGGCTCGTCCATGTGGTACTGGATATCGGGCAGTGCATCAAAGAACTCGTCGGCGGTAATCATCTTGCGCACGTTCTTGATGCCCAGCTTGTCGGAAAGCTCGGCGGCGTAGTTGGTCTCGTTGAAGTTCTTGTAATCGAAGCCGACAGAATACGTGGTGTCGGGCATGAGACAGGCGGCAATGTAGCTGGAGTCCACACCGCCAGAAAGGAACGAGCCCACCTTAACATCGGCGATTCGGTGCGCAGCGACGCTTTCGTGCACGACCTTGTCGCACTCGTCCACGTACTCCTCGAAGGTCTTGGAGTTGTCGTCGGTGAAGTCACAGCTCCAGTAACGCTTGATGTCCATGGTGTTGGTCGTCAGGTCATACGTAAAGCAATGCGCCGGGGCAAGCTTGAACACGCCCTTAAAGAAGGTCTCCTCCGTGGCAGGGAATTGCAGCGTCAGGTAGGGGCGCAGCGCGTCGTGGTTGACAGCCTTCTCAAACTTGGGATGGTCCAGGAAGCTCTTGATCTCGGAGCCAAACAGCAGCGAGCCATCGGATGCCTGGTAGTAATAGAACGGCTTGATACCAAAGATGTCACGAGCACCAAAGAGTTTGTTCTTGTTCTGGTCGTGAATCACGAACGCGTACATGCCGCGCAGACGGTTGACCAGGTCCTCGCCCCACTCCTCGTAACCGTGTACCAGGACTTCGGTATCAGCGTTGCAGTGGAAGGCGTAGCCGGCCGCCTCCAGCTCGGCACGAAGCTCCTGGAAGTTGTAGATCTCTCCGTTGAAGACAATCGTGACCTTGCCGTCGTCGCTCGACATGGGCTGGGCTCCAGCTTCGGAAAGATCGAGAATCGAAAGACGACGAAAACCAAGAGCAACGTTGTCGACGATATGCTGGCCGCCCATATCGGGACCACGGTGGATGATGCGATTCATCATGGCCGTGAGAACCAGCTCACTCTGTTCATCTGTACCGGTAAAACCGACAAAACCGCACATGCAAGATCCTTTCTGCTGACGGCTCAGGTGTACTGCCGCAAGGATTGCGGCAGCTGATGTCAAATAATCTTTACTATCATGCCAATCTTTTGTTTCGTGATAGGGCATAAGCGCCGAGCGAACCGAAAAAACCACGTCCCGATCTTCAGGCGAAGCGGCGGGACGTGGTTGCGAACGCTATGTTAAAGAACAGCACCCAGATTTCCTTGGTTTTACACGGGGTGAACACTGTTGCCATTTATTAGACCACGGCACAGTCCATGCAATTTTTTAGAAGGCTGTGATGCGCGCAAGGTCAGGTGGCATATTAGGATGGTTGATAATACAGAATGTTTCATCGTTTCTGCCGCGGGACGCCTTCTGCCCTTTAAGGTTGAATTTAGCGAGAGAGGTCTTTGTATGTCGAGTCCGACACAAGAGAAGCTAACTCTGATGCGCTATATAGAGTTGCTCGAGGAAGATGACCTTGTTGTTTCCAGACCGAGCGCTTCGTGCGACCAGCGCATTGAGTTTGCGACTGATGACTCGCGCCAGGTGCGTCCGGGCACGTTGTTTGTCTGCAAAGGCCGTGCGTTTAAGCGCGAGTACCTGCTTTCGGCAATCGCCGATGGCGCCGTGGCCTACGTTTCCGAGGTCGATTACGATGTTGATCTTCCCGCGGTGATTGTGAGCGATATTCGTCGCACGCTCGCCGTGGTGGCAGATGCCTTTTATGGGCACCCGTCGGGTAAGGTGAAGGTCTGCGCCTTTACAGGCACCAAGGGCAAGTCGACCTGCAGCTTTTATCTGCGCGGCATCCTCGCCAACGAGGCCAAGCTTAAGGGCTGTCATCGACCCGCTCTTAATACGGGCATTGAGTTCGATGACGGCATCGAGACGGGCCCTTCCAAGCTGACGACCCCCGAATCCTTCCTGCTGCAGTCTCGCATCGCACATGCTGCGGAGGCGGGTGCCCCGTGGCTGGTTATGGAGGCATCGAGTCAGGGCCTCAAATACGAGCGCACGGGCAAGATTGACTTTGAAGTCGGCGCCTTTACCAATATCGGCGAGGATCACATTTCGCCGATTGAGCATCCGACGCTCGAGGATTACTTTGCCAGCAAGCTCAAAATCTTCTCGCAGAGCCGTTTTGCCGTGGTCAATCTCGATATGGATAAGGTCGATCGCGTGCTCGAGGCGGCATCTCGTTGCGAACGTACGGTGACGTTCTCCCTGACCGACGAGCGTGCCGACGTGCTTGCGCTGGCGATTCGCAATGGCGACTGCGGCGTGGTGGCAACGGTGCGCACGCCCCGTTTTACGCGTGACATTGTGATTCCCACGCCGGTTAAGTTCAATGTGTCCAACGCGCTTGCCGCTATTGCCTGCGCCGAGGCCCTGGGCATTTCCGAAGAGGGTATCGTCCATGGCTTTGAGGGCGTCTTCGTTCCCGGTCGTATGGAGCTCTATCCGTCCGTATCGGGCAAAATCCTGGGCATCGTCGATTTTGCACATAACGGCATGAGCCTCGAGACACTCCTGCGCGACTTGCGCGAGAACTATCCCGAGCGCGAGCTGGCGGTTGTATTTGGCGCTACGGGCGGTAAGGGTGTCGATCGACGCACCACGATGGGCATCGCCGCTGGCAAGTATGCCGACCGAATCGTGATTACCGAGGATGACCCCGGCCCCGAGGATGTCGAGGACATCTGCGCCGAGATCGCGCGCAACGTTCAAGCGCAGGGAAATGATAACTGGCAAATCGTGACTGATCGCGTTGCCGCTATCGAGACTGCCGTGCGCGAAACTGTCCGTCCTGCCGTGGTCATCGTGACCGGTAAGGGCGAGGAAGAGTGTATGCTGCGCAAGAACGGACCCGAGCCTTGTGAGCGCGACGGTTCGATTCTCAAGCGCACCCTTGCGGCGTACGACGCCTAGACCAGCCCCTTCTATGTAAACGGAGTGACCATGTCCCACAACATCCTGCCGACCGTTGCCGAGCTTTCGGGCGAGGTGCGCGAGCGCCTTGCCAAGGTCAAGTATGTCTTTACCGATCTGGACGCCACGATGCTCGCCCCCGGCTCGTGTGTACTGCGCGATAACGACGGCAATCCCTCGACCAAGCTCGTCGAGGCGGTTGTCGCGCTCGCCCGTGCCGGCATCCAGGTGGTCCCCACCTCGGGTCGCAATCGCACCATGATCCATGAGGACGCCCGCGTGCTCGGCCTCAACTCCTACATCGGCGAGATGGGCGGCCTGGTCATGTACGACCTCAAGGCCAACGACTGGGAGTACCTGACGGGCGACATGCCCTACGACCCCGCCTGCGGTCTCACGCCGCACCAGGTGATCGAGCAGACCGGCGTGTGCGAGAAGATCCTTGCCCGCTGGCCGCACAAGATCGAATACCACAACGACATGTCGACCGGCTACAAGTACCGTGAGGTCACCGTCGGCATGCGCGGCGATGTGCCCGACGATGAGGTCCAGGCCATCCTGGACGAGGCCGGCTGCGGTCTGGTCTGGGCTTGCAACGGCCATCTGACTCACCTGTCCAAGCCGACGACGCTCGAGCTTAATCGCGTCGAGGACGGCCGCGCCTTCAACATCAATCCGGCGGGTCTCAACAAAGGCGTTGCCATTGCGCGCTTCTGCGAGCACCTGGGGATCGAGCTCGAGGAGACGCTTGCGCTCGGCGACTCCGAGTCCGACTTCTACATGGCCGACCATGTTGGCATGTTCTGCCTGGTCGAGAACGGTCTGACGAGCGCCGGTGCCCCGGAGTTCTTGGACGCCTACGACAATGCCTATATTACGCGCGGCAAGATTGTCGACGGTTGGGTGGCAACGGCCGAGCTGCTGGTCGCAGCCCGTTCGTAGCGCGACGCATCACGAGTGGTCGCATTTTTCGAGAGAGAATCTGGTGAGGTAATGTCCGATATCGATAATATGGCCGGGGACACGCGTCCGATCGGCGTGTTCGACTCGGGCTTGGGCGGCTTGACGGTCGCGCGAGCGATCGCAACGGCACTTCCGCACGAGTCCGTCTACTATTTCGGTGACACTAAGCGCTGCCCTTATGGCACCCGCACCGAGGACGAGGTTCGCTCGTTTGCGCTGCAGGCGGGCCGCTGGCTATCGAGGCACGACGTTAAGATCATGGTCATCGCCTGCAACACGGCGACCGCCGCGGCCTTGCGTCTGGCTCAGCAAGTGCTTGACGTTCCCGTGATCGGCGTGATCGCTCCGGGCGCACGTGCTGCCATCAACAGCACGCGTACGCGTCGCGTCGGCGTGCTGGCTACCAACCTCACCATTCGCTCGGGTGCCTACACGCGCGCCATTCAGGACTTGGATGCTGGTGTCGATGTGTATGGCTGCCCGGCCTCGAGCTTTGTCGAGGTCGTCGAGCACGAGCTCGCCTCGGGCGCGCACCTGCAGGAGCAGTGGCTCGAGAACGAGGATATTTTTGATACGCCAGCCGTTCGCGCGCTGGTCGGCGCCACAGTCGAGCCGCTGCACGATCGCGGCATCGATACCGTGGTGCTCGGCTGTACGCACTTCCCGCTGCTGGTGGGTCCCATCCGCCATGCGCTGGGACCCGGGGTGCGCGTGGTGAGCTCCGCCGAGGAGACCACCCGCGAGCTGACCGATATCCTCACGCGCCGTGAGCAGCTGGCGGGCGATACCGCCGAGCCACAGCATCGCTTTGCCACCACGTCTGACAACATTGCCGAGTTTGCGGTGGCGGGTAGCTTTATCTTTGGCCAGCCGCTCAAAAGCATCGAGCACGTCGATATCGACGAACTCGGTTAGGCTCGCAATGTCGCCGGAGTCTTCGCCACATCTTTTGCCGAAAGGATAGTTCCATGGAATACATGCAGGTCAACCGCGCCAACGGCCGCGCCGCCAACGAGCTGCGCCCCGTTAAGCTCACCCGCGGCGTCATGAAGCACGCCCACGGCTCGTGCCTGGCCGAGTTCGGCGACACGCGCGTACTGTGCGCCGCCACCATCGAGGAGGGTGTGCCGGGTTGGCGCAAGGGCGCCAAGGCCGGCTGGGTAACGGCGGAATATGCGATGCTGCCGGCCTCGACCGGTAAACGCTGCAAGCGCGAGCATGCCAACCGCAAGGGCCGCTCCATGGAGATCGAGCGGCTTATCGGCCGCAGCCTGCGTACCGTCGTCAACATGAAGGCGCTCGGCGAGTACACCGTTACCGTCGACTGCGATGTGATCCAGGCCGATGGCGGCACGCGTACGGCGAGCATTACCGGTGCCTGGTTGGCGCTGCACGACGCCCTTGCCATGTGGGTCGAGGCGGGAAAACTCGAGCGCATCCCGCTCACGGGCCAGGTTGCCGCCATTTCCATGGGCGTCGTCGACGGCAACACCCTGCTCGACTTGGATTATTCCGAGGACAGCCACGCCGAGGTCGACATGAACCTCGTCGCCACCGATTCCGGTGAGATGATCGAACTCCAGGGTACCGGCGAGCAGGCGCCCTTCGATCGCAAGCGTCTCAACGCCCTACTCGACCTGGGTGACAAGGGTATCGCCGAGCTCATCGAGCTTCAGCGCCAAGCCCTCGCCTAACCTGCCAAAAAGGGACAGGTTTATTTTGGCAGGTTTTATCTGGGAAAACGTCGAAGTATAAGACTGCCGTTGATTGAGACGGGAGAGAGGCCGAAGTCCTCGTCGTCCTCAACTCGGCATTGCTATAGAGACAAAGGAGACCAGCTATGGCACTTGAGAAGATTGACATCGACACCCTCGACCCGGCGGCGACCATCGTCGTGGCAACCGGCAACGCCCATAAGCTCACCGAGATCGAGGCCATTTTGGGCAAGGTCATGCCCGAGGTGCGCTTTGTGGCGCTCGGCCAGCTGGGCGATTTTGAGGACCCCGAGGAAAACGGCACGACGTTTTTGGAGAACGCCATCATCAAGGCGCAGGCTGCGGTCGAGGAGACGGGCCTTATGGCCATCGCCGACGACTCCGGCTTGGTCGTCGATGCGTTGGACGGCGAGCCGGGCGTGTATAGTGCGCGCTATGCGGGCGTGCATGGCGACGATGCCGCCAACAACGCCAAGCTTCTCGTTAACTTGGAAGGCGTGGCAGACGAGGACCGTACCGCGCGCTTTATGAGCGTCGTCGCGCTTATCGATACGGACGGCCTGGTCACCTATGGCGAGGGCGCCTGCGAAGGCGTTATCGCGCACGAGGGCCGCGGCGAACACGGTTTTGGCTACGACCCGCTGTTCCTGCCGGTCGATACGCCGGGCAAGACCATGGCCGAGCTCACGGCGGACGAGAAGAACGCCATCAGCCATCGTTTCCATGCGCTCGAGCATCTGTCCGCCAAGCTGACGGGCGAGGAGTAGACCGTGCGTGCGGTGGTGCAGCGCGTGCTCAACGCCAGCGTGACAGTCGACGGCGAGTGCGTGGGCCGTATTGGACGCGGCTACTTGGTGCTGCTGGGCGTGGGCAACGGCGATACACGCGCCGAAGCCGACAAGCTGTGGGGCAAGCTCCGCGGGCTGCGTATCAACGAGGACGAGAACGGCAAGACCAACTTGGCGCTGGCGGATGTCGACGGCGAGGTGCTCGTGGTGTCGCAGTTCACGCTGTTTGCCGACTGCCGCCACGGCCGCCGTCCGTCGTTTACGGACGCCGGCGCGCCCGATGTCGCTAACGAACTTTACGAGTACTTTTTGACACTCGTCGCTCAGGACGTTGAGCATGTGGCGCACGGTATCTTTGGCGCCGATATGAAGGTCGACCTGGTCAACGACGGTCCGTTCACCATCGTTCTGGACACAGACAATCTTTAGGTTACGCGGTTTTACCAAACCGCGTAACAACTGGTCATGCGAAGTTGTCGTCTGGAGCGTATTTGAGACGGGGCTTTTTGAGCTGCTTGCGTATGGCTGCAACAGGGTGGTATAGTATTAGAGTTTTGTCTATCTTAGGGGTATTATCCCCTTTTTGAATTGCACCCTCTGGAGGCCCTATTCATGGAAGAGATGGAAGTCAATCACGTCGACGACATCCACGAGAAGCTGACCGATATGGTGGGCGATCGCGTCAAGGTTAAGGCCAACATGGGCCGTACCCGCGTCATCGAGCGCATGGGCACCATCAAGAGCGTCCACCCTGCCGTCTTTATCGTTGAGGTTGACGAGCGTCGCGGCCGCAAATCGCGTCAGTCCTACCAGTACATCGATGTCCTTACCGGCCAGGTCGAACTGTTCGACCCCGAGAGCGGCGAACATATCTTTACCCCGCTCGGCAACCAGCTCGAGGAGCACTAACGGTGACCGATCGGTCCCTCATCCTTACCGCGCCGGCAAAGATTAACCTCTATCTGGGGGTTCATACCGAGCGCGACGCCCGCGGCTATCACAGGGTCGATTCCCTGATGGCAGCCGTCGGTCTAGCCGATACCGTGACGGTCACGCCGGCGCAGGCGTTGACCGTCCAGACGGTTCCGGCATCAGATTTTCCCATGCAAAAGAATACGGCGTATCGGGCTGCGATTGCTATGGCCGAGCATTATGGTCGCGAGGCAAACATCTGTGTGACGATTGAGAAGCGCATTCCATTGTGCGCCGGCCTGGGAGGTCCCTCGACGGATGCCGCTGCGGTCATTGTCGCCTTGGCGGAGCTCTGGGACATTGATCGCACCGACCCCGCGCTCGATGACATTGCGCGGGGCATTGGTGCTGACGTCCCGTTCTTTTTGCACGCGAGCCCTGCGTTCTACGTAGGTGGGGGAGACGTGCTGGCAACTGAGTACCTCGCGCTGCCCGCGACGCCCGTCGTACTGGTTAAGCCGCGCGAGGCAAGCGTTTCAACAATTGAAGCCTATCGACGTTTTGATGAGAACCCGGTACCGGCAGACAAGCCTGGCGCGATCGCTTCGGCCCTGCGCGCCGGCGATGCCGGGGCGGCATATGCGCTCGTTCATAACAATCTGGGCGTCATATCCGCGCAGATGGAGCCGCGGATCCAGGCAGTTCTCGACTGGCTGCGCGCACAGGAGGGAACCGTTGCCGTGGACGTGTGTGGTTCGGGTGCTTGCTCGTTTGCCATTTGCGATACCGTCGCTGCAGCAGCCCATCTTGCGGGAGCTGCCCAGCAAAATGGCTGGTGGGCCTGCGCGACTGAGCTTATTCCCAACACGGTTCAAATCGACGCGCCAAAGAAATAAAAATTTCTCTAGCACGCGACGAAAATCTTTGTTACTATAGTCGAGCTAACGGGTTGTGGCTCAGTTTGGTAGAGCACTGCGTTCGGGACGCAGGGGTCGCTGGTTCAAATCCAGTCAACCCGACCAGAGCATGAGAAGGGACCGCTTCTTGCGGTCCCTTTTTTTAGCTATTGTTGTGATACCGCGGCACCCGCGGTATACTCATTCGAGCTTGTCTCGCTGTATTGTGGAGGTCTACATGTTTGGACTGAGGGCTCCTGAGCTCATCATTATTCTCGTCGTTGTCTTGATCATCTTCGGGCCTAAGAACCTGCCGAAGCTCGGCAAGTCTCTCGGCTCTACCGTCAAGAATATCCGCGAGGGTATGGAGGGCGACGATAAGGGCGAAACCAAGCAGGCCGAGGACGTTGTGGTCGAGGAGTCCAAGGAGGACAAGGAGATCGCAGAGCTCGAGGCCAAGCTCGCTGCTGCCAAGAAAAAGCAGGCAGAGGACAGCGACGCGGACGCAGAGTAGTCCCATCCCTTTGGGGTGAGCACCTGACCGGCTTGCCCGCAGGCTAGCCGGTCTTTTTCGTTTTGTTGACAGTTGATCGTTACATCATAGTTGGGGAGATATCCGTATGGACGCAAGCCAGATCGTACTGACCGCTGAGGGCCGCCAGAAGCTCGTCGAGGAGCTCGCTTGGCGTGAGGGCGATTACGCCAAGGAGATCGTCGAGGACATCAAGGAAGCCCGCGCGTTCGGCGACCTTTCGGAGAACTCCGAATACGACGCCGCCAAGGACAAGCAGGCCCAGAATGCTGCTCGCATTGCCGAGATTCAGGCCATTCTCGCCAACGCTCAGGTTGCTGCCACCACGGGCGATCTGACCGTCTCCATCGGTTCCACCGTTTCGCTGATTGATCCCAACGGTGAGGTCATGGAGGTCACGCTCGTCGGTACCACCGAGACCAACTCGCTCGAGCACAAGATCTCCAACGAGTCTCCGGTCGGCCACGCCATCATCGGTCATGGCGAGGGCGACTCCGTTGAGGTCGTTACGCCTTCTGGCAAGACCCGCGTCTACACCATCGCCAAGATCGCACGCTAGACCACGGTCCCGCGTAAAGGTATGTTTTCGCTCCCTGGGACCGAATCCTGGGGAGCGTTTTAGTTTGAGGAGCTAACTTATGGCAGAGAACCAGAACGTCGCCGATCAGGCCTCGACGCTCAACGACGAGCGCGCCACGCGTCTGGCAAAGCGCGCCGCCCTGTTCGAGGCGGGCCAGAACCCCTATCCCGAGCACTCCGAGATCGAGGACTATGTCGTCGACATTGAGGCCAAATATGCCGATCTTGCCGATGGCGAGGATACTGAGGGCGTCGTGAAGATCGGCGGCCGCGTGGTCGCCAAGCGCGGTCAGGGCAAGATCATGTTTATCGTCGTGCGCGACGCTACCGCCGAGATTCAGCTGTTCTGCCGTATTAACGACATGGACGAGGCGGCCTGGAGCACGCTTAAGGCCCTCGACTTGGGCGATATCCTGGGCGTGACCGGCGTGGTCGTGCGCACCAAGCGCGGCCAGCTTTCCGTCGCCCCCAAGAGCGCGACGCTGCTCTCCAAGGCCGTTCGCCCGCTGCCCGAGAAGTTCCATGGCCTCTCCGACAAGGAAACCCGCTATCGTCAGCGCTATGTCGACCTGATTGCCAACGACGATGTTCGCGAGACCTTCCGCAAGCGCTCGCAGATTCTCTCCACTTTCCGCCGCTTTATGGAGTCCGACGGCTACATGGAGGTCGAGACCCCCATTCTGCAGACTATCCAGGGTGGCGCTACGGCTAAGCCGTTCATCACGCACTTCAACGCGCTCGATCAAGAGTGCTACCTGCGCATTGCTACCGAGCTGCACCTCAAGCGCTGCATCGTCGGTGGCTTTGAGCGTGTCTTCGAGATTGGCCGCATCTTCCGTAACGAGGGCATGGACCTTACCCACAACCCCGAGTTCACCACGATGGAGGCCTACCGTGCCTTCTCCGACCTCGAGGGCATGAAGGCGCTCGCCCAGGGTGTCATCAAGGCTGCCAACAAGGCCATCGGCAACCCCGAGGTCATTGAGTACCAGGGTCAGACCATCGATCTTTCCGGTGAGTGGGCAAGCCGTCCCATGACCGACATCGTCTCGGACGTGCTCGGCAAGCAGGTCACCATCGACACGCCGGTCGAGGAGCTTGCCGCCGCCGCACGCGAGAAGGGCCTGGAGATTAAGCCCGAGTGGACTGCTGGCAAGATCATCGCCGAGATTTACGATGAGCTGGGCGAGGACACCATCGTCAACCCGACCTTCGTATGCGATTACCCCATCGAGGTCAGCCCGCTTGCCAAGCGTTTTGAGGACGATCCGCGCCTGACGCACCGCTTTGAGCTGGTCATCGCCGGCCACGAGTACGCCAACGCATTCTCCGAGCTCAACGACCCGGTCGACCAGGCCGAGCGCTTTGCTGCCCAGATGGCTGAGAAGGCCGGCGGCGACGACGAGGCTATGGAGTACGACGAGGACTACGTGCGCGCCCTCGAGTACGGTATGCCTCCCGCGGGCGGCATCGGCATCGGTATCGATCGCGTGGTCATGCTGCTCACCAACCAGGCTTCCATTCGCGACGTCCTGCTGTTCCCGCACATGAAGCCCGAGAAGGGTTTCCAGTCCGGTGCCGCCGCTGCCAAGGCTGCCGAGGCCGGCAACGCCGCAAGCCCGTTCGTCAAGCCGCTCAAGCCCACGCTCGATTACTCCAAGATCGCCGTTGAGCCGCTGTTCGAGGAATTCGTCGACTTTGATACCTTCTCCAAGAGCGATTTCCGCGCTGTGAAGGTCAAGGCATGCGAGGCCGTCAAGAAGTCCAAGAAGCTGCTGAACTTTACGCTCGACGACGGCACCGGCACCGACCGCACCATCCTCTCCGGTATTCACGATTATTACGAGCCCGAGGACCTGGTCGGCAAGACTCTGCTCGCTATCACCAACCTGCCTCCGCGCAAGATGATGGGTATTCCCAGCTGCGGTATGCTGATCAGCGCTATCCACGAGGAGGAGGGCGAGGAGCGCCTCAACCTGATCCAGCTCGACGCCTCCATCCCCGCCGGCGCAAAGATGTACTAACTAGTTACGCGGTTTTACCAAACCGCGTAACGGCTCGACGCTGCGCGGGCCGCATTTGGACAATCTGACGTTCAACTTCAAGGGCGCGACCAGAAGGTCGGCGCCCTTTCGTTTCACGTCACCTTGTCACAAATGCGGCCCGCTCGCTGACTTTTGCTCAACCTATGGTGTCATCTCGCCCCAAAAGGACCTTGCTCGCTCTGGCGGGCTTTCGCTGTTGTTGCCAGGGCATCGGCGTTGCCTTGGCCGTCAATAGTCATTGGGGGCGTTCTCAAACGACTACCCAACGGCTATTGCACACATGGCTCGCATGACAGTCGTCTCTTTTATGTTTCCTTTAGCCGTCGCTGCCTAGGATGGGAGTTAGTCGGCAGGAAGGGAGCGTCTATATGGACGACGCGAGCGAGCGTGCAATCGAAGAGGACATGCTCGATCAGTTCAACTACTTTGATGATGAGGACGAGGAGCTGATCGATCGTCGCGAGCCGGCGTCGCTCGATGCCTTCGACCTTGTTGGTGAAGAGCCCGACGAGGACGAGGTCGAATCAGCAGAGCCCCCACAGTCTTCGCGCCTGGACTCGCTGCTTTCGAGAGTCCCCATGCACCACGGCGCTCGTGCCGGCGCACTCCATATGAAAACTGACTGGCACCAGATCGTGACGGCAGGCAATGAACTTGCCGTCGATGCGCCGCTCACCGATAAGTCATCCATTATCTGCCGCACCGGCATGCTCATGCTGGCAAGCGGAACAGGTGCCTGGCGCGTGCGCGATACCATGAATCGTGTTGCTGCCGTACTCGGCGTCACGATTCACGTCGACCTGAGTCTTCTGTCGTTTGAGTGCACCTGCATCGAAGATGGCCACTGCTTTAACGAGGTCGTCAGCCTACCCACAACGGGGGTCAATACTCATCGCATTTGGATGATGGAGAGCTTCCTAAAGGAAATCGAGATTTACGGGCGCCGGTTTACCGTGCACGAGTACCACGAGATGCTCAAGACCGTTGAGAGCTCAAAGCCCGATTACGCTCCCTGGCAACAGGGCCTTGCGGCAGCCTGTGCTTGCGGTGCCTTCGTCTTTTTGCTCGGCGGCGGCCCTATCGAGATGGCCTGCGCATTCGTAGGCGCTGGTGTCGGCAACTTTGCTCGCTCCCATATTCTCAAGCAGGGCCTTGGCCAGTTTAGCGCGCTGACGATCGGCGTTGCGCTCGCTTGCGTTTCGTATCTGCTGGCATTGCTCGGCCTTGGCCAGGTCGTACCGGGGGCAATGTCGCACCAAGAAGGCTATATCGGCGCCATGCTCTTTGTGATTCCCGGCTTTCCCCTCATTACGGCAGGCCTCGACATCGCTAAGCTCGACATGCGAAGCGGCATCGAGCGTCTTTCGTATGCTGTGTCGATTATTGTGATGGCGACCCTCGTAGGCTGGATGGTTGCCGAGTGTGTGGGACTGGCGCCGGATGACTTCGCCCCGCTTGGTCTCTCACCGCTGGCTCTTACGCTCTTGCGCATGCTGATGAGCTTTATCGGCGTATTTGGCTTCTCGGTTATGTTCAACAGTCCGGTAAAGATGGCAGCGGCGGCAGGGCTCATCGGCGCCGTGTCCAATACCTTGCGCCTTACGCTCGTCGATGCGCCGACGCTGCTTCCCTTCTTGGGCCTGAGTGCGGGCATGCCTCCCGAGGCGGCTGCGTTTACCGGTGCGCTGGTATCGGGGCTGCTCGCGAGCTTAGCCGAAATCAAGCTCACCTACCCACGCATCGCCCTCACGGTGCCATCAATTGTCATTATGGTGCCTGGCTTGTATCTGTATCGCTCGATGTATTACATGTGCACTTTCGACACGGTCAATATGCTCGGCTGGTTTGTGCGTGCAGTGCTCATCGTGGCGTTTCTGCCCGTTGGGCTGGGTGTGGCGCGCACCCTCACCGACCCTCGCTGGCGCCATACCAGCTAATTGGTGCAAGGGGAACAGGTTGCTTTGCACCAAATGAGTTGCGGTGAAATAGGGACTGAATTGCTGTTTAAAGGGTCAAAACAGTCCGTATTCCACCGCAACTTATGGGGTCGGGGGATTATCGGTGCCCTGCATCTTCATAAACTCAACGCTTACGAAGCGCATGCGTTTCGTGCTAGGCTGGTTCCACCACATAAGTAGTCGCAGACGCGCGTACCACGGGCGGGCGAGATGAAGTTCCAACAGCTCCATCTTGCCCGCCCGTTTTTGTTGCGTGGCGCCGCGGTACAACACAGAGAGGAATCTGCCCTTTATGCCTATCAACAAACGAGAGAGCCTGCTGTTCACCTTTATCATGTGCTTTTGCATGGTGCTCTGGATGAGCATCTACAACGTTGCCCTGCAGCACGGGGCCATCAACGGCGAGGTCGTTGCCGCTGCGTGGCTCGGCTTCCCCGTTGCCTACATTTTTGCCATGTGCTGCGACTGGTTCGTCGCCAGCCCGCTCGCCAAGGGTTTCGCCTTTAAGTACTTGGTCACGCCGGGCAAGAGCTCGCCACTTGCCATGACGCTCGCCGTCAGCTCCTGCATGGTCGTTCCCATGGTTATCATCATGTCGCTGTACGGTGCCTGCGAGGGTCTGACGCACATGCCCGGCGGCATCCTTGCGAACCTGTATTCCGTGCCCGCGATCTGGATGATCAACATCCCGCATAATTTTGTGATGGCGCTGCCGTGGAACCTTTTGGTAGCCGGTCCGATTTCCCACTTCGTCTTCCGTCGCGCCTTCCCTGTGGGGACGGTTTTCGAGGAGGAGCATGCCGAGCTCTTGGAGCAGGCTATGGCTCCTGAGTGCGAGTAGCTCGCTTAGGGATCTGCTGAGCGCGGGCGACTTGCTTGGTTGGAGCCCTAAGCGTGGATAGCTCTCTCGGCGACATCGCGGGCGTGAGCGGTGCGCATGACCGGAGGGCCCGTGCTGCTCCGTTGCCCGACGTGCTAGCGCGCAGAACAATCTGTTGGTGCATTCGGCGGCTGCTGAAGCGTTTCGGCAGCCGCTTTTTATACGGAGTTTAAATACAACAGTCTGTTGTATTACGTAGAGTGGTATATCTCTAGCAGGAAAAATGCGAGAGACGGAGCATTATGGCGTTGCTAGTAGGACTGGACGTAGGGTCGACGACGACCAAAGTTTACGCGATGCACGAGGATATGACCGAGGCGTGGTGGGGATATCGCCGCCACGGGGCGTGTCAGACAGCGAGCGTGCGCGCCATGCTCGGCGAGCTCGCCGAGCGCTTTCCCCATGAGTCGCTGCGCGTTGCGGTGACCGGCTCGGGCGCGCGCGATATCGCGACCGCGCTGGGCGCCTCGTACGTTCAGGAGGTGGTCGCCAACGCGCTCGCGATCAGCAGGTTCTATCCGCAGACGCGCTGCGCCATCGAGCTGGGCGGCCAAGACGCCAAGATGATCTTCTTCCGCACCAACGATAAGGGAGGCATCGAGGTTGCCGACATGCGCATGAACGGCTCGTGCGCAGGCGGTACCGGTGCATTTATCGACGAGATGGCAAAGCTCATGGGGGTCGGCACCGAATCGGGCGAGTTCGAGCAGCTCGCAAGCCGGGGAACGACCGTCCACGAGGTCTCGGGCCGCTGCGGCGTGTACGCAAAGACCGATATCCAGCCGCTGCTCAACGAGGGCATTCCTACCACCGACCTGGCGCTTTCGGCGCTTCACGCGGTCGCCCGCCAAACGATCGGCGGTCTGGCCCAGGGTATCGACATCGAGCCGCCGGTAATCTTCGAGGGCGGTACGCTCGCCTACAACCCCACGCTGGTCCGCGTGTTCCGGGAGCAACTGAATCTATCGGACGATCAGGTTATCGTCCCGCGCGATCCGCAGATCATGGTCGCGCGCGGTGCCGCCCTGTCGCTGACCGACATGTTCGCATCGTCCCAACCGATCGACCTTCCCGACGCTTTTGTCCGGCTGGATAAGCTCGAGACGGTCGCGCCCGCAAGCGGGGAGGGACGTCTTGCCCAGCCCTTTTTTGCCACACCTGCCGAGCAGGCGGATTTTACGGCACGCCATGGCAAAGAGACGCCGGCAAAGGGTCCGGATGCGTATGCGCCCGGAGAGACGGTGCGTGTGGCGCTCGGTATCGATTCGGGGAGCACGACGACCAAGTTCGCCCTGGTCGATGAGGCGGGTGAGCTTGTCGATTCGTTCTACGCGTCTAATAACGGCAGACCGCTCGACGTCGCCCAACAGGGTCTTGTCAGCTTGAAGAACCGCTGGGAGACAGCGGGAGTCACGCTTGCAATCGATGCCGTGGGCACCACGGGATACGGCGAGGAGCTTTTCGCGCGCGCGTTCCACGCCGACTACCATACGGTCGAGACGGTCGCGCACGCCCGCGCCGCGTGCGCATGCGTTCCCGATGCGACCTTCGTGCTCGACATCGGCGGACAGGATATGAAGGCCATCTGGCTCAACCACGGCGTGCTGACCGATATCGTCGTCAACGAGGCGTGCTCTGCGGGCTGCGGCTCGTTCCTCGAGGGTTTTGCCAAAAACCTCGGAATAGCCGTTGAGGATATCGCGACCGAGGCATTTTCGTCCAAAGCCCCCGCCGTTCTCGGCAGCCGCTGCACGGTGTTCATGAACAGCAGCGTCGTTTCCGAGCAGCGGCGCGGTAAGGGTCCGGGCGACATCATGGCCGGTCTCTGTCGTTCGATTATCGAGAACGTGTTCACCAAGGTCATTCGCGTTTCAAATCTCAACCGTCTGGGCGACAAAGTCGTCGTCCAGGGCGGCACGTTCCGAAACGACGCGGTGCTGCGCGCATTCGAGCAGTATCTGGGCAAACCCGTCACGCGTGCGCCCCACCCGGGGCTGATGGGCGCTATCGGTATCGCCCTGCTCGCGCGCGAGGAATGCCGCAAGGGCGACGCCGGCACGTCGTTTATCGGGCTCGATGCCGTGGAGCGCTTCGAGCATCGCGAGTTCGGCGGCGTTACCTGCCGTCGGTGCAACAACCGCTGCCAGCGCGCGGTCGTGGCATTTGGCGACGGCTCGCTTTACGTCACGGGCAATCGCTGCCCGCGCGGCGGCGCCATCTCATGGGATGAGCTCGTGCGCGAGGTTCCCGCGGCGGAGGAGCTGCGTCCGCAGGGTGCTTGCGAGGCACAGGCACCCGGCACGGGGCGCGACCGGACCGCGGCTGCCCCCAATCTCTTTGTCGACCGCGAGAAGCTGCTGTTCGAGTCGTGCCCCACGGTTCCCGTCTGCGGGGGGCGCGATGTCACGATCGGCATTCCCCGTGTGCTCGAGTTCTGGGACACCATGCCGTTCTGGTCGACGTTCTTCAGCACGCTCGGCTTTAAGGTGCGCGTCTCGGGACGCAGCACCAAGGCGATGTACGAGCGCGGTCTGGCGCACGTCACATCCGACACCGTGTGCTTCCCGGCCAAGCTCGTCCACGGGCACATCCGCAATCTCGTCGACGCCGGCGTCGACCGTATCTTCATGCCCATCATCACGACGGTGCCCACCGAAAACACCGCCTCTACCAGCGAGTGGATGTGCGCCGTCGTAAAGGGATACCCCTACGTGATGCGCAATTCCGATAACCCGGAGGAGCGTTTCGGCGTTCCGTTCGATACGCCGCTGTTCCACTGGTACGACGAGGGCGACCGAAACCGCCAGCTCAAGGTGTGGTGCAAGGAGACCTTCGATATCGATGCCGACCTGGTTGCCAAGGCGACCGAGCAGGCGGACCGCGCGCAGCAGACGTTTGAGAACCAGCTGCAGCTGCGCGGCAGGCAGGTGCTCGAGAACGTGCGCGAGGACGGCGGCTACGCGGTGGTGATCGCTTCGCGCCCGTACCACAACGACCCGCTGGTCAACCACGGGCTGCCCAAGCTCTTCTCTGAGCGCGGCATCCCCGTGCTGACGCCCGATGCGGTGCCGGGGGTCTGCAACGTCGATCTTTCCAACAGCCGCATCGACATCGTGAACAACTACCATGCGCGCATGCTGTCGTGCGCGGTCATCGTCGCATCGACGCCCGAGCTCGAGCTCGTGCAGATGGGCAGCTTCGGCTGCGGCCACGATGCGTATCTCACCGATGAGATCGCGCGCATGATGGGCGAGATGGGCTCCAAGGTTCCGATGATGATCAAGCTCGATGAGAGCGACGTCGCCGGTCCCATGGGCATTCGCGTGCGTTCGTTTATCGAGTCGGTCAACCGTCGTCGCGCGGAGGAGCGTGCCGAGGGCGCCCGGGTGCACGCGGTCCATCCGCTCGACGACCCGTATAAGGTCAAGTACACCAAGCGCGACCGGCACGACAAGATCGCGCTGGTCCCCAACACCTCCCATGCGTTCTGCAGGCTCATGACCGCGGCGATGCGCAATCAGGGCGTGCGCGCCGAGGCCCTTGATATCGGGCGCGAGGATGCCATCCGCCTGGGCAAACGCTATGTGCACAACGACATCTGCTTCCCCGCGCAAATCGTGATCGGCGAGGCGCTCGCGGCACTCGAGAGCGGTAAGTACGACCCGCACGACGTCGCCGTGGTGACTGGCAAGTATATCGGCGACTGCCGCCTGACGCACTACATGCCCCTGCTGCGCCGCGCGCTCGACGACGCGGGATACGACTATGTCCCGGTGCTCACCAACGACGACGTCGATGCCCACAATGCGCATCCGGGCTTCAAGCTCGGCCTTGGCCCGAGCATCCAGATCGCCTACGGTCTTCCCATGATCGATACCCTCGAGGCCATGCTTAGGCGCATCCGTCCCTACGAGCTCGAGAAGGGCGCGGCGGACGCTGCGTTCGACCGCGCGCTCGATGAGGTTATCGAGGGCATGGAGCGCTCCGGGCTGAGAGGCCAGGCGACGGGCTTCAAACGCGCGCTTGCGATCATGGACGCCGTTCCGTACGACCGCTCGAACCCGCATCCGACCGTTCTCATCGTGGGCGAGTACCTGCTCAATTTCCATCTCGGCGCCAACCACGAGATCGAGCGCTACCTCGAGGACAACGGGCTCGAGGTCATCGAGGCGCGCATGACCGACGTGATCCGCAAGACCTATTTCTACAAGCATGCGCAGTCGCGCGAGTTCCACGTCGACCTGTCGCTGCCCGAAAAGGCCTGGTACGCCACGGCGGACAACCTGTTCGAGCTCGCGCACGACCGTTGCGACCGCCTGGGCGCGGCGAGCCCGCTCTACGAGCCGCCGACGCGCATGCCCGAGCTCGTGCGCGCGAGCGATAAGATCCTGCACCATACGTTCGATGCGGGCGAGGGCGTGCTGATTCCGGCGGAGATCCTCGAGCACGCCAAGCGCGGCTGCCGCAACTTCGTGATCCTGCAGCCGTTCGGGTGTCTGCCCAACCATGTCGTGGGGCGCGGGCTCATCCATGCGCTCAAGGAGCAGTATCCCACGGCGCAGTTCCTGCCGCTCGACTACGATCCCGACGTGAGCTTCGCCAACGTGGAGAACCGTCTTCAGATGCTCATCATGAACGCCAAGGCGCAGGGGTGCGGTGAGGCGCATGGCGAGACCGCGTAAGGACGCCGATGCGCCCGATGCACGCACCCGTATCATCGAGGCGTTTTGGGAGCTCATCGAGAACAACAGCATCTTCGAGCTGTCGGTTGGCGAGGTGACCCGCGCCGCCCGGTGCAATCGCGGAACGTTTTACTACTATTTTCACGATTTCGATGAACTCGTCGCCATCGCCATAGCCCAACTGCTGCAGGATAACGAGCTCATTACCGATGCCCTCTGGCATTTTTCGAGCGAGGGCGACCTTTCGGCGTTCGACCGGCGCGACGTCCGCTGCCTGCTGCGGCGCATCGTCATCACCATGAGGGCGGGTGCCGCCGAGCAGGTCGTGCAGGGCATCCATACGATCATCATCGACCGCGTGAGAGAGATCGTCCACCCCGACGGAGAAGAGCTCAAGGCGGATTCGAGCTTTGCGGTGGGCTTTCTGGTCTCGGGCATCATGGACTTTGTGATGGCGGTCGGCTTTGCCCGGGAGGGCGGCGAGGAGATAGACCTCGAGCAGCTGGGGGACAGCGCGTGCGCGTACCTGAGGGCGGTCGCCATGCAGACGGTGGAAACGGTCGCGCAAGTCGAGGGCGTCGATACATCCGAGCTGCTCGAACGCGTCTCCAAGGAGGCCGATGCCTATCGCGCATCGCGTGCGACGAGTCCCGACGTGGTGAAAGACGCCTAGGGTTTCTCTTGCGGGGCGCCTGTCGCGCATCGCGCGGTGAGTCCCGCGATGCGGTCATAACCTGCATTCATGTGAGCCGGGTTTATAGATATTCCTCCAGCTGTTAACATAGACAACCTGTGGGTAAAGAGACAAAAGCGCCGCCGACGGGCGGGCGTTTTGATTTCGATGAACTCATGTAAGGAAACGAGCATGTTAGATAGATTTACCGATCGAGCGCGCAAGGTCATGTCGATGGCCAAACAGGAGGCGCTCGATCTTCATTCAAATAAGGTGGGCACCGAGCACCTGCTGCTCGCGCTTGCCAAGGAGGACGAGGGCATTGCCGCCGAGGCACTGCGCTCGCTTGATATCTCCTACGACGACATCATGGACACCCTCAAGGAGGTCCAGACCACGGTTCCCGAGCCCAGTGAGGAGACCGAGGCGGCTAAGCTCGCCTTTACGCCGCTCGTCATTAGCGTTATGGAGCGTTCATTCCGCGTGGCGCGTGAGAATAACCAGACCTACGTGTCGACCGAGCACTTGCTGATCGGCATCGTCGAAGAGGGCAACGGCATGGCCATGGACATCCTCATGCGCCTGGGTGTGTCGTCCGCCTCTATCAAAAAGGCTATCGAGAAACTCACTGCCAAGGACCAGGACAAGAAGCGTCCGCTCGCCGGCGCCGGTGCCGGGCGTCCCGGTGCGGGCCTGCCGTTCTTTAGCGGCTCGGATGCCTCTCAGCAAAAGGGGAGTGGCACCGATACGCTTAAGCAGTTCGCGACCAACCTCACGCAGAAGGCGCGCGATGGCGAGCTCGACCCTGTAATTGGTCGCGAAAAGGAAGTCCAGCGTATGATGGAAATTCTTTCGCGCCGCACCAAG
This sequence comes from uncultured Collinsella sp., assembly GCA_902473205.1. Taxonomy (GTDB): domain Bacteria; phylum Actinomycetota; class Coriobacteriia; order Coriobacteriales; family Coriobacteriaceae; genus Collinsella. The sequence goes on along the minus strand of CABRRA010000005.1, from coordinate 58,589 downwards.
AACAACCCGCTCATTCTGGGCGACCCCGGCGTGGGCAAGACGGCCATCGTCGAGGGCCTGGCTCAGCAGATTGCAGCCGGCAACGTGCCCGAGAACCTCATGAACCAGAATATCTGGACGCTCGACCTGCCGGGCCTCGTGGCGGGTGCCAAGTATCGCGGCGAGTTTGAGGAGCGCCTCAAGAACGTGATCCAGGAGGCCACCGAAGCCGACGACGTCATCCTGTTTATCGACGAGATGCACACCATCATCGGTGCCGGTTCTGCTGAGGGCTCCATCGACGCGAGCTCTATGCTCAAGCCCGTGCTCGCGCGCGGTGCCTTCCAGATTATCGGCGCCACCACGGCCGAGGAATTCCGCAAGTACCTCACCAAGGACCCGGCCTTCGAGCGTCGCTTCCAGACCATCGATGTCGAGGAGCCGAGCGTCGAGGACACGGTCAAGATCCTGACCGCGCTCAAGCCGCGCTACGAGGAGCACCACCATGTGCGCTATACGCAGGGTGCTATCGAGGCCGCCGCGAACCTTTCCAACCGCTACATCCAGGATCGCTTCCTGCCCGATAAGGCCATCGACCTCATTGACGAGGCCGGTGCCCGCGCTCGCATCGCCGCGAATCGCGCGCCCGAGCCGGTGCGCGAGGCCGAGCATCGCATAGAGGAGCTCAAGGCCGCCGCGCAGGAGGCCACCGAGAGCGACGACATGAACAAGGCCGCCGAGATTACCGAGCGGCAGAAGGCCGCCGAGATTGAGCTCGCCGAGGCCAAGGCCGCCTGGACCGCCGAGCTCGACGCCAGCCCGCTCACCATCGATGTGAGTCAGATCGCCGATATCGTGTCCGTGACTTCGGGCGTACCGGTGTCCTCGCTTACCGAGAGCGAGAGCCGTCGCCTGCTGCAGGCCGAAAGCGTGCTCAAGACGCGCATCATCGGTCAGGACGAGGCTGTCGAGGCAGTTGCCAAGGCCGTACGCCGCAGCCGCTCGCCGCTCAAGGATCCGCGTCGCCCCGGCGGCAGCTTTATCTTCCTGGGTCCCACCGGCACGGGCAAGACCGAGCTCGCCAAGACGCTCGCCGAGTACCTCTTTGGCAGCAAGGATGCGCTCATCAGCTTCGACATGTCCGAGTTCGGTAGCGAGTTCGAGGTCTCCAAGCTCATCGGTAGCCCTCCGGGTTACGTCGGTCACGACGAGGGCGGCCAGCTCACCAAGGCCGTTCGTCGTCACCCGTACTCGGTCGTGCTGTTCGACGAGATCGAGAAGGCGCACCCCGATATCTTCAACATCTTGCTGCAGGTGCTGGAGGAGGGCCGCCTGACCGATAGCCAGGGCAAGACGGTCGACTTCCGCAACACCGTGATCATCATGACGTCCAACGTGGGCGCCCGCGAGATTGCGCAGGATGCGAGCGTGGGCTTTGGCACCACCGGCGAGCAGGGTCTCACGTCGAGTGAGATCCGTGGTCGCGCGATGGGCGAGCTCAAGCGCCTGTTCCGCCCCGAGCTGCTCAACCGTATCGATGACATCGTGGTGTTCCAGAAGCTCTCGGGCGAGAATCTCACCAAGATCGCGCACCTGCTGGTGGACGACCTGCGTCAGCGTTTGATTGCCAACGGCATGAACATCAAGCTCACCGATGCGGCCTATGACAAGATCGTGGCCGAGGGCACCGACCTCACCAACGGTGCGCGTCCGCTGCGCCGTGCCATCCAAAAGCTCATCGAGGATCCGCTGTCCGAGGAGCTGCTGGCCGGCGAGTGGGGCGAGGGCGATACCGTCCTGTGCGATGTGGCCGACGGCAAGTTTGTCTTTAGCCATGGCACGGGCGAGATCCCGGCACCGCGTCCGGCGGGCACGCTCGGTGGCGATACCGCTCCGGCGGCGCCGCACACCGGCAACGCCGCGCCTGTGAGCAGTGGCGTGAGCTCGGGTCCCGGCGGCATGATGCAAGCCGGTTCCGGCGCGCTGTAGGGATTAACATAGCTTTGCGAAGGGGCACTCCTGTCGGGGCGCCCCTTTTTATGAGTAAATGGTGCTATACTCGAAATACAAATATGTATAGCAGAAGGAGCTAGCATGCCTATATCGGTACTCGACTCACGGCCGGTCCAGATGAATGTACGCATGGATCGCCAACTCAAAGAGGCTGGGGACGCCGTGCTGGCGCATATCGGCATGACGCCGTCTCAAGCGGTGCGGACACTTTGGGAATATCTGGTCGTCAACGGATGCATGCCCTCGAGATCGGGGATTGCGGTACCGAGCTCTAACGTGCCAGCGACTGCGTCGGTGGAATCAAGGGTTACGCAAGGCAGCCACATCGTGCGCGATGCGTGCCTCAAATATGGCATCCCTGTTCCCGACCTCTTGGGTGACTACGATGACCTCTATGAGGAAGCAATGGCGGAGCGCTATCCCGAGTGGGTGGAGCTATGAGTGCAGACGGCATTCTCAAGTTGCTCATCGACACCAACGTATGGATGGATTACTTTTCTGGAAGGTCGGACCGGACAGCGGATGTTGTCCGTCTATTCGAGATTGCCGATGTCTCGGAGCAGATTGCCCTGTTTGCCTCGTCTCTTTCGGTCAAAGATGTCTCGTATCTTGTCTCGGCGGCGATTAAGAGGGAGTGCCGAAGGAAGAATGGTTCGCTGAGCGATAACGCCATTGCGGCGGCGGACGAAACGGCCTGGGCATGCGTTCGGCAGATGCGCGAGCTCGCCCTCATCGCGCCGGTCGGTGCAGACGAGGTCTTCGACTCCTTTGTGTTCAAGTATCATCACAATGACTTTGAGGATGACCTGATGCTGGGCGTTGCCAATCGCATCGACGTCGATTACGTCGTGACGGAGGACAAAAATCTCATTAAGCATACCAATGGTGTATGCATAAACGTTGATCAGGCGTTGAGGTTGGTTGAAGGGTCCAGCGTCCCTTCGGCGCGGCCCGTCTAACATGCTTTATCTTGATAAAGTGGTGTTTCCCCGCCGTTAGCCGATGATGCGGGGGCGCTCGGCGTTTTCGACTGGTTTATGCACGCAAAGTCTGGGAATATACAAGGCGCATGTCTTACTGTCTAACCAGTTGCGCCAAGGAGGCACCATGGACTACAAGATTACCGGCTACGAGCCCGCCCAGCTGTTCCATTTCTTTGAGGAGGTCAGCGCGATCCCCCGTGGTTCTGGCAACGAGAAGGGCATCAGCGATTTCCTGGTCGCGTTTGCCAAGGAGCGCGGTCTCGATGTGTATCAGGACGAGGTCTACAACGTCATCATTCGCAAGCCCGCATCTGCCGGCGCCGAGAATGCCCCGACCGTGATGCTGCAGGGTCACATCGACATGGTGTGCGACAAGCTGGGTTCCGTCGAGCACGACTTTACGACCGACGGTATCGACCTGGTCGTCAAGGACGGCGTCCTCACCGCTAACGGCACCACTCTGGGCGCCGACAACGGTATCGCCGTCGCGCTTATGCTTACCGTGCTCAACGACGATTCGATTGCCCATCCGGCCCTCGAGTGCGTATTCACCACCGACGAGGAGACTGGCCTGGTCGGTGCCGAGACGCTCGACAAGTCCCAGATTAGCGCCCGTACTATGATCAACCTTGACTCCGAGGAAGAGGGCGTTGCCACCGTCAGCTGCGCCGGCGGCGTCGTCGTTACCTACACCTGCCCCATCGTGCGCGAGCACAAGACCGGTAGCACCCTCACACTCGACATCTCCGGCCTGCTGGGCGGTCACTCCGGCAGCGATATCAACCTGGAGCGCGGCAACGGCAACCTCATCATGGCCCGCATCATCGACCGCCTGATGGTCGCTGGCGAGCCCGCCATCGTCAGCTTTAACGGCGGCACTAAGGACAACGCCATCAACCGTGAGTGCAAGGCTGTTCTGGTCTACGCCGACCACGCTGCCGCCGAGGCCGCGGCCCAGATCGCAAAGGGCATCATCGCCGACGTTACTGCCGAGCTCGAGGTCTTCGACCCCGGCTTTACCTGCACCGTTGAGATTGCCGACAACGCCGAGGTCGAGGCCATGGACCAGAAGTCCGCGCTTGCCCTCATCCGCGCCCTGCGTCTTGCCCCCAACGGTGTGATCCGCCGCAACGTCGCCACCGACGGCTCCGTCGAGGTTTCCTCCAACATCGGTGTGGTTGCCACTTCTGACGACGAGGTCAAGATCATGCTGTCCCCGCGCTCTTCGATCACCTCGCTGCAGAACGAGTTCAAGGACCGTCTGCAGACGCTGGCCGATGTCCTGGGCTTCGACGCCAAGTTCGAGTTCGAGTATCCCGGCTGGAGCTATGCCGAGCATTCGCCGGTCCGCGACGTCTTTGTCGAGAGCTATCGCGAGCTCTTTGGCTCCGAGCTGCGCATTGAGTCCATCCACGCCGGCCTTGAGTGCGGCCTGTTCGCCGAGGCCCTGCACGGCCTGGACGCCATCGCCGTGGGCCCGACGCTCTCCGATGTCCACACCCCGGACGAGAGCATGGAGCTCGCTTCTGCCGAGCGCTTCTACGAGTTGCTCATCGACGTTCTCAAGCGTCTCGCTGCGTAAAGGTTGCGCTAGCAGCAGTCCGAGCCACGTGCTGGTGGATTGCAAATGACATTACGTGAGGGGGCACCCGAGCTTTTGCGACAGGTGCCCCCTCTCTTCTTTTGGGAAATGGGAGATTACGGACACCTAGCCCATATCCGCCTTGATGAGGTCGAGGGTGCGCTGGCAGTTTTCGCAGACGGGGCCGAGCATATGCTCGCGCAGGTCCGCCATGCCGGGCAGGTTGGCGTATTCGTCCATGATCTCTTCCATGCAAATAGGTACCTCGTAGGCGAGGTCCATCATGGTCGCAAAGCAAAACTTCTCGGATAGCCCGGCATCGGTGAGCGCCGCCTCCAGCGCGGGGTCGCCCATACCGTGGTATCGGCGGATAGCGCCTGGGCCGATGCGCCCCACACGATTTTCGCCGCCAACGCTCATGGCAAGGCGCGCCCGGTGGCGCATGCGCTCATATGCCAAACCCGACGCGACATCGTACATGGGTGCGAGCGCCGCGTTTGTGCCTTTGCCAAGGATGATCGAGTAGTTTTTAGCGTGTGCGTCAGGCGCTCCGATAATGGCGTTATAGAACAACATATAGGTAAAAAGCACAAGATTCATGTGGTGGGGGACTGTGTTAATCAGTCGTTCTTGGATGTCTCGTGTAGTTGGTCCTCCGTCGGCGGTGTATTTCTGGCTTGGCAATACACCGAACGCCTGGCAAAAGTCCTCCTGATGCAGCCTTTCGATATTTCCGCTGCTATTGACCATTCTGTCGTACCGTTCAACGACGAGCGCGGCTTCGTCTTCAAATGTGCAATAGGAGACGTTGGCAGTTGGAATGCCAACACGCCGAGCCGTTTTCATGCAGACGAATTCGTTTAAGGCCTGATGTTTGAACCCAACGACACCATTTTTGAAGATATGGGTAGTGGGGGATGACCCTAGACATTCGCACCATTGGCCATCATGCCAAGCAAGTGCAAATTTGCCTTGATTGCCGCCCAGGGACCAGCTTTCGTTGGAGCCCATCCATGTCTCTCTTTCGTCATCGCGAATTGCTTTGAGCTTGTGAGCGATTTGAGAATTGGTAAGCGGGCGGTATGCCGAGACCCTGCCGCGGGCGGCGTCTAATTGATCGGCTCGACAAAACTGAACGGCCCCCGCGCAGTCAAGACCGATATGGCACAAGAGGGCGACGGGGTTGTTGGATGCAACATCATGCTCGGTGGCAATAGCGCGACGCTGCTCTTGACTGTCGGGCAAAAGGCCAAATAGGAACGGGCGGACGATGTTATGGCCATACGTGCGATTGGAAAGCGGCATTGTTAGCGATAACGGTGCTCCGCGATAGGTTGGGGCGTATGCAAAGCTGCAGAGTCCATGCTCGTCTTGCCGGAGAGTGCCGGCGATTTCGCCACAAATGAGGGTCGCGAGTTCCATCTCTGCCATTTATTTCACAACCTTGCAGCCAAAGGAGAGGTTTGAAGTGCCGGAAAGGCCTTGCTCGGCTGCGATTTGGGCCAGCAAGGCACCATAGGAAGATGGCGTTCCTTGTCGAGTGGGTCGTCTGCCTACGCTTGGCTTTGGCAGGGTATTCGAGTTCGCGATAGGGAGGTTCACTATCGTCGCCGGATGTTCGGAGGGCGATGCGATGGAGTCGTTATCGCTTTGCGCGAAGAGACCTATGCCGAGTGCGTTAAAGACGGTCAGCAACTTGTCGAGTCGAATGCCGGTGGCGTCGCCCAGCTCGAGCGATGCGAGCAGGCGCTCCGAAACACCGGCTTTTTTAGCGAGGGCCGCACGGGTGATTCCCTGTGAGTCGCGTGCCTGGCGCACGTAGATGCCAGCTTGGCGCGGCGTGGTGATGGGAAGGGTATCCACGGCAATCTCCTAACGTGCAGACTTTTGCATATCAGTATGACATGCAAAAGTCTGCACGAATAGGCATTATGCAAAACTCTGCATGAGACTTCTACATTGACGTTGAGCTTATGAGAGGCGCTTTTTATATCGCGAGAATCCCCAGATGCTCAAGCAAGATCTTAAGCCCGATGAGGATGAGCACAACGCCGCCGACGATGGTGGCGGGTTTTTCGTAGCGTGCGCCAAAGGCGTGGCCGATCGCTACGCCGGCGACGGAGAAGATAAACGTTGTGACGCCGATAAGCGATACGGCGGGAACGATATCGACCGAGAGCGCCGCAAACGAGATGCCTACGGCCAGGGCGTCAATCGAGGTGGCAATGGCGAGGATTAGATACTCACCCAGGTCAATCTTTTCGGCATCCTTGCCGTCGCCTTCGTCCTCATCCTCGTCCTCGGTAAAGGCTTCCCACAGCATTTTGCCGCCGATAAAGGCCAAAAGGATAAAGGCGATCCAGTGGTCGATGGGGCCGATGATGCCCATGAATTGGCTGCCAAGCGCCCATCCGATCACGGGCATGCCGGCCTGGAAGCCGCCAAAGAACAGGCCGAGCACCACGGCGACTTTAAGGTTGATCTTTTTCATGCCGAGACCCTTGCAGATGGAAACGGCAAAGGCGTCCATCGAAAGGCCAACGGCGAGCAGCACGAGCTCTGCGAGTCCCATAGTCTGGCTCCCTCTCTGCGGGCGGGCCCGCGTGTACCTCTTGGGGGAGTAACAAAAAAAGACCCGTGGCGTACGCGTTGCGCGCACAGCCACGAGTCTCGTTCATTAAGGCAAGCCAGGCCGCATCGGCCAGTGTGTTGACTTACCGCGCCACCGGAGGCGAACCCGGCTACGCGACTACTCCCTCATATATGCGAATCCTGATGCTACCACATGACAGTTCATTTTGGGTTGGGGCTCTCAGCTGTGTTCGCTCATTCTGTAAGCATCGGATTTCGCGAGCGCCGCGGGGACAAACCGTGAGAAACTATTTAGCGTTTATGGAGCGTATACGATGGGAGCGATGCCTTGGATAAGAACGAGCTGCAAAAGCGTATGGAACAGGCCATCCGCCTGACGGCACCTGGTCAGCCGATCCGCACCGCCCTCGACATGATCATCGCCGGTCACCTGGGCGCCCTTATCTGCGTCGGCGACACCGAAAACGTGCTCGCCGCCGGCAACGACGGCTTCCCGCTCAACATTTCGTTCACCTCGAACCGTCTGTTCGAGCTCTCCAAGATGGACGGTGCCATCGTCATCGACGGCGACCTCACCCAGATCCTGCGCGCCAACTTCCACCTCAATCCCGATCCCTCGCTTGCCACGAGCGAGACGGGCATGCGTCACCGCACCGCCGCTCGCATGTCGGTGCTCACCGATGCCATCGTGATCTCGGTCTCGGCCCGTCGTGCCGTCGTTAACGTGTACGTTCACGGCAAGAGCTACGAGATCCAGCCCGTCACCACCATCATGAGCTCGGTCAACCAGCTCGTCGCCACGCTCCAGACCACCCGTCAGTCGCTCGATCGCTCCCTGCTGCGCCTGACGGCCCTTGAGCTCGACGACTACGTTACGCTCGCCGACATTACCGGTATTTTCTCGAGTTTCGAGATCATGCAGCAGGCAAAGACTGAGCTTAAGGATTGCATCGTCAAGCTGGGCAACCAGGGCAAGCTCGTGCAAATGCAGCTCGAGCAGCTTGCCGGCTCCAGCATGGATACCGAGTACGACCTGATGATTCGCGACTATGCAAGTGATTCTTCCGAGGCTAATGCCGAGAAGATTCGTGCAGAGCTCGCTCGCATGACGCCTAAGGACCTGTCCGACCCGCAGCACGTGGCGGCAGTTCTGGGTTACGACGATCTGGACGAGGACTCCGTCATGACGCCGCTGGGCCTGCGCACGCTTTCGCGCGTGTCCGTCGTGCGCGACGGCGTGGCCGAGAAGATCGTCGACGAGTACGGCTCGCTGCAGGAGCTCATGGACGACATCAGCGAGGATCCGGAGCGCCTGGGCGACTTTGGCGTCAACAACCCTGCCATTCTTGCGGACTCGCTGTACCGCATGAAGGGCACCAAACAGGGGAACGCATAATGGCGCCCGTATGCGCCGTGGTCGTTGCCGGTGGCAGCGGCCAGCGCTTTGGTAACCCCGGTGGCAAGCAACTCGTCAATGTAGCGGGCCGTCCGCTCATGAGCTGGTCCATCCGCGCATTTGACCGTAGCGATAAGGTCGGCCACATCGTCGTGGTGTGCCCTGCCGAGCGCCGTGCCGAGATGCGCCGCCTGGCCATCGACCCGTTTGACTATGACACGCCCATCAGCTTTGCCGATGCCGGCGATACTCGTCAGGATTCCACCCGCGCCGGCGTGCACGCAGTGCCGGCGGGCTTTGAATACGTCGCCATTCACGATGGCGCTCGTCCGCTCATTACCACCGAGGCCATCGATCACGCTATCGACGTGCTCGTGAGCGACCGCGCCCTCGACGGTGTCGTGTGCGGCCAGCCCGCCATCGACACACTCAAGATCGTCGATGGCGATAATATCGTCGAGACGCCGCCGCGTGAGCTCTACTGGGCAGCGCAGACGCCGCAGATCTTTAGCGTCGATGCTATGAAGTGCGCCCACGCTGCAGCCATTGCCGAGGGCTTTATCGGTACCGATGATTCGTCGCTGGTCGAGCGCATGGGTGGGCGCGTCCGCTGCGTCCAGAGCCCACGCGATAACCTTAAGGTGACGGTGCCCGAGGATCTGCGTCCCGTAACCGCGATTCTGCTTGGCCGCATGGCCGAGGGAGAGGACCTTCCCCATGTTCAGTAACCTGCGCATTGGCCATGGCTACGACGTTCACCGTCTGGTGGAGGGGCGTCGATGTATCATCGGCGGTGTCGACATTCCCTACGAGCGCGGCCTGCTGGGCCACTCGGATGCCGATGTGCTCGCGCACGCCTTGGCCGACGCCATTCTGGGCGCCTGCCGTGGGGGAGACATCGGCAAGCTGTTCCCCGATACCGACCCCGCCTATGAGGGTGCTGATTCGATGGTGCTGCTTGCCCGCGTGATGGACTATGCGCGTGAGCTGGGCTTTGAGTTTGTCGATGCCGATTGCACCATTGCCTGCCAGCAGCCTAAGATCACCCCGCATCGCGATGCCATGCGCGCCAACCTTGCCCATGCCCTGGGCGTTGACGTCGAAAACGTGGGCGTCGCCGCCACTACGACCGAAAAGCTCGGTTGGGAAGGCCAGGGCGAGGGAATCGGCGCCTGGGCCGTCTGCCTGCTACAGAAAACCGTTAAGGAGTAACGAATGCGTATCTACAACAGCGCTACCCATAAAAAGGAAGAGTTCCAGCCCATCGAGTCCGGCAAGGTCCGCATGTACGTGTGCGGCCCCACGGTCTACGACAACATCCACATCGGCAATGCCCGCACGTTCATCAGCTTTGACGTGATTCGTCGCTGGCTCATCGCGAGCGGCTACGAGGTCACGTTCGCCCAGAACCTCACCGATGTCGATGACAAGATCATCAAGCGTGCCAACGAGCAAGGCCGTACGGCTGCCGAGGTCGCGACGGAGTTCTCCGACAAGTTCATCGGCGTCATGCGCGCTGCCAACGTGCTCGATCCCGATGTGCGTCCCCGCGCCACCAAAGAGATCGGCCCCATGATCGCCATGATCAAGACGCTTATCGAGCAGGGCCATGCCTATGCCGCCGATAACGGCGACGTGTACTTTGCCGTGCGCAGCGACCCCAACTACGGCCAGGTCTCGGGCCGCAACATCGACGACCTTATGGTGGGCGCGCGCATCGAGGAGAACGAGGACAAGAACGACCCGCTCGATTTTGCCCTGTGGAAGGCCGCCAAGCCTGGCGAGCCCAGCTGGCCGAGCCCCTGGGGCGAGGGCCGTCCCGGCTGGCACACCGAGTGCGCCGCCATGGTGCACCGCTACCTGGGCACCCCGATTGACATCCACGGCGGCGGCTCCGACCTTGCCTTCCCGCATCACGAGAACGAGTGCGCCCAGGCAACCTGCGCCTGGCACCAGGGCTTCTCCAACACGTGGATGCACACGGGCATGCTGCTGGTAGACGGCGAGAAGATGTCCAAGTCGCTCGGTAACTTCTTTACGCTGGCCGAGGTGCTCGAGCAGCACTCTGCCGCGGCTCTGCGCTTGCTGATGCTGCAGACGAGCTATCGCTCGCCGCTCGATTTCTCTTGGGAGCGCCTGGAGGGTGCCGAGAACTCGCTCACGCGTATCGCCGGCACGGTCGAGAACCTGCGCTGGGCTGCAAGCCACGCGACGGCCGACGCCGATGAGGCTGCCGCCGAGGCGTTTGTCGCCAAGGCCGCCGAGACTCGTGCCGCCTTTAAGGAGTGCATGGACGACGACTTTAACACCGCCGGTGCCATGGGTGCCGTCTTTGGCTTTGTCACCGAGTGCAATCAGTATCTGGAGCAGGCGGTCGATGCTGCCGACAAGGCCGCAGCCCTGGCCGCCGCCGATACCCTGGCCGAGTTGCTCGATACGTTTGGCGTTGAGCTTCCCGAGCCCAAGGTCGAGCTGCCGCTGGGCCTGCTGGGCGTTGCCGCCGGTCTGGTTGCCTACACGGGTGACGACGTGGACGAGGCCGCTGCCAAGATTCTCGAGGCCCGCGCCGAGGCCCGCGCCGCCAAGAACTGGGATCTGGCCGATGCCATCCGCGACCAGCTCAAGGACCTGGGCCTGACGATCGAGGATACTGCCGCGGGCACTCGTATTAAGACTCTCTAGTATTTGTCGACCGTTCGAGGTGCGGCAGATTGCCTTGAAAGAGGAGGGCATAGACCTGGTGGTCATGCCCGACGATTGAAAGGCAAGGTGCCGTGGCTCGGACGGTCGATTCTTGTTTGTTATCTATTTAAGGAGGTCGCTTTATGGCCGACAATCGCAAGCGCGCGTCTCGTGGCGGCAAGCAGGCTGCTTCTGGCTCGCGTCCGATTCGCCGTAATGACCGCGCTGCCGCTCCCAAGGGTCAGCGCGAGCGCACCCAAGCAGCGCGTCCGCAGCGCGAGCGTGGCCGCGACAACGTTCAGGCTCCCAAGGGCGAGTTTATCGAAGGCCGTCGTGCTGCCGCCGAGGCGCTACGCACCGGTTTTCCCATCAAGTGCGCGCTCATCGCCGAGGGCGGGGAGCGCGATGCTGCCCTGTCGCGTTTGGTCGATGACCTCAACGCTTCGGGTGTCCGCATTAAGTACGTGCCGCGTGCACAGCTCGATGCGCTGTCGAGCCATGGCGCTCACCAGGGCATCGCACTCGAGGTAGGCAACTTCCCCTATGCCGATGTTGCCGATATTCTCGACCGCGCGGGCGACGGTCCGGCGCTCGTCATCGTGCTCGACCATGTGACCGACGACGGTAACTTTGGCGCCATCGTGCGCTCCGCCGAGGTTGTGGGTGCGGCCGGCGTCATCATCGCCAACAAGCGCGCCGCCGGCGTGACCGTGGGCAGCTACAAGACTTCAGCCGGCGCCGTCATGCATCTGCCTATCGCGCAGGTGCCCAACATCGCCCGTGCGCTCGATGACCTCAAGGCCGCCGGCTTTTGGGTGGGCGGTGCTTCCGAGCACGCCGAGGGCAGCTGCTGGGATGCTCCCTTCGAGGGCCGCGTGGCGCTCGTCATGGGCTCCGAGGGCGACGGCATCTCGCGCCTGGTGCTCGAGAAATGCGACTTTTTGACCAAGCTTCCCCAGCGTGGCATGACCGAGAGCCTCAACGTTGCCCAGGCAACGACGGCCCTGTGCTTTGAGTGGCTGCGCCGCAACGCCGGCGAGCTCATGGGGGAGGAGTAGCGCATGTCCAAGAAGAACCGCGCCAAGTCCAAGGCCAAGCGTTTTGGCGAAGGCTCGGCTAAGCCGATTGTCTCGGCCGCGACCTATGGCGTGGGCGGCAATGCGTTTGCGCAGGCCATCGCCGATCCAGTCTCGACGGTGCACTCCAATAAGCCCGAGCTGCTGGTGGTCGACGGCTACAACGTGATCCACTGCACGCCGCGCTACGAAAAGCTCGTATACGACCATTCCGACGATCCGTATTCCAGCGACGTTCACGATATGGCGCGCACCGCCCTCATCAACGACGTCGCCGCCTTTGCCCAGGGCCGCTACGAGGCCGTGATCGTGTTCGACGGCGCGGGCAATATCTCCAGCGAGCGCCCCAACCTGCCGGCCCGCGGCGTGCGCATCGAGTTTTCGCCGACGGGCGTCTCTGCCGATACCGTGGTGCAGAAGCTCTGCATCGAGGCACGCGAGGAAGGCCGCGCGTGCTCCGTGGTGTCGAGTGACGGCACGATCCAGGCCGTCGTCATGGGCAAGGGCGTCACGCGCATCTCGAGCCGTATGCTGGTGGACGAGATCAAACAGATCGATAACGACGTTCACGAGGCCGAGGAAGCCCCGCAGATCAAGATGACTCTGGGCAGTCGCCTGAGCCCCGATGCCCTGGCCAAGCTCAAGGCCCTGCGCGGGAGGTAGGGGAGTTGGCGGGGCAATGCTGCCTCGCTAACTCCATTCAGCGATGTCGATCATTCTTTCGAGGCGCCACGTTAGCGCCTCTTTTAGATAAGGCAGTCTCGCTGCTAGGGCATCGTTTTTAGACAGAATCTCGATCGCCTCGTCAACGAAGCCTTCGAGTTTGTCGCCGTCAAACCAGCCCATGTCCTCGACGAGCAACATTTGTTTGGCGGGGCTTGAATGAAATTGTGCGCTGGTAAAACTGTGCTCTCCCGCCCTAAGCTCCTCTAGTGATATGTTGCACCAGAGTGATGAGCCCGAATCGAAGATGGGGGCTGGTCTGCAGGCCAGTGAGTTGACGTTTCGCACGAGGCCGAAGTTGCGCCAATGACGATCGTAGTTGGCAATGATGTCATCGCATACGATCATGCGGTCAAGGGCATCCTTGACGCCTGTCACCCCGAGCTCCTCGCAGTTTGCTACGTATCGCTCGTAGTCGGTTAGTCGTTCACCTGCGTTTGCGTACTGGTTTACATAGAACGCAGGGACATACTCTTCTTCATCAGTTAAGAAGACATCGCATATGCTCAGGGCGGAAGTGCCCGTGCCCTCGAGCGAGTAAGGCACAAAATCGCTGGCGTTTAGGATGCGACGGTGAAGTGCAGTCGCCACCAGCTCGTTATAAGGTTCCTGGTTCAGGTGTGCTCCTGCCTTATGCAGAATTCGACGCCCGCCCTCGCATGTCCAGTACTTTTGAAGATTGCCGTCCGAGGTGTTGTCGGGCTTTGCGGCAGCCGCCTTGCCCTCTGGGGCGAAGGGCGCAATGGACAGTGAGACGTCATCAAAGGCATTATTGAAGAAATTGATATCTTCCCACGCGAGACCGGAGTCTTGGGGCCTAATCCAATACTGGTCGGATAAGGAGAGGCCAAGATTTCGCTGTACGAGTTCATCGGGAACATCGACTGCGGCTTCTGCAAGCAGGGAGGCTAGCCCAATGCGTGCGAGCGGGATACCGCGGCCGCGCCACCAGATGCGGAAGGAGTCGAGCGATATGGGGCTATTAGGGCCAAATACTCCAATAGGGGCGTGGGTGTAATCGATGTCGGCGCCGATGTGGGTAAAGTCTTTTCGCGATGTGCTGTAGACCAGCCGAGCGACTTCGTGCGTGCGGTTCATGAGAGTAAATGCGATTTCGCTTTTCCCATGCCCGCGACGAGGTCGTCCCCCTCTTTTGGTTGCGGAGCGGAGTCGCGTGTCTACGCTGTCTTTGTCGATAAGCCACACGCCAGAAGCCTTGCGGGCGGTCAGCGCGCCGTTCTTAATGAGCTCCTGCACCCTGCGCGGGGTGATGCCGAGCAGCTCGGCGGCTTCCTTGGTAGTAAGCATCGCGAAACCCTTCGCCAGAACGAATAGTTTTATCAGTTCCATTGTAATTAAAACTATTCGTTCTGACGAAGAGTTTTGAGATGTGGTCGGTCAAAGGGTCTGTTGCGCCTTGTGCTCAATTCCTTTATTCTTAACAGGCTTCGCGCGAAAGCGCCAAGTGTGCCAGTGTGGCGCAACGGTAGCGCAACTGATTTGTAATCAGTGGGTTGCAGGTTCGATTCCTGTCACTGGCTCCATGAGAGTTTCGGGCTCTGTTCCCTTGTGGGACAGGGCCCGTTTCTTATGTGTGCCGGAATCGAACCTGCGAGGGCGCGAGCGTCAAGCGAACGCGGAGCGTTCGTAGCGAGCGGGCAAGGATGCCGGCAGGCATCCGAAGCCGGAGCGGATTCGCGAAGCGAATACGCGGACTTCCTGTCACTGGCTCCATGGGAGTTTCGGGCTCTGTTCCCTTGTGGGACAGGGCCCGTTTCTTGTATATGCGGCTATATTCGACTGTCCGCCGTTAGCTTAAAAGCTACGAGGTACAAGATGCCGCCGGCAACGTACATGCAGGCATCAAGTGGATCTGGGGTACTAAACTCGACTACCATGGGCGCAAGTACTTCCCAGCAGATTGAGCATCCCGCCGATAATGTCAAACTGCTTGCAAGGCTGCATATCGGCGTTTTCCCGCTTACCATTTCGCAGAGGACGTTTACGTAGGCGGGGAAAATGATTCCTCCGCACAGATCTCCGAGCTGATAATGGGCGAAGTTGTAGGGGAGGAAAAAGTCGAAGCTCGCAATGTATCTGTTAACGAGATACACGATGCCGGCAAGCAACGGCAGAAGATTTGCGCTGGAAATAAGCGCAGATCTGAATCGTTTAGCCACAGACCGCAAACATAGTCAGGCCAAGGCAAACGCCCAAAGCGATGATGATGATCTGGCTGCAGCCGTTACCCGAAGGGACCATGACACTCTCTTTCTCGATGCTATCGATGCATTAGTGAATAAAGTATGCCACAGGCGGCAGTGTATTTGTTGAGCAACAACCCGTGGCCGCCGGCACGCTTTCGTTTTGTATCGCCTAAAGCGTCAGTCGAATAAGCGGGCGCTTACCATGGTAGCTTTCGATAATGGCACGAGCGTTGTCGACGGCCACGACACTCCTGAGCCTATTGGAGAATCCGCCCGCAATGAGGGCAAATACGACGGCGATGGCAAGGGCACAGTACGTGACCAAGCGTGCCTTCTTGCGAAATTCTCCGAGCTGATTGACCTTATCTCCGTAAAACATTCTGGCGATGATTTGTTGCTTGTGAAGTGTCGTACCTGCGGAAGGTAGAGGGTGGAGCGTCTCGACGACGTTGCGTATGGGTGCAGCTGCAACGGTATGTGATTCCGCCCAGTTAACCCTCCAGCCCACAATAACCAAGCACTGCTTGGTCGTCTGATATGGCCCCACAAAAGAGAATGGGATCAACAAGGTCAGCGAAACGGAATCGTTGGCATCAGGTCTATGGAAAGGAAGAAGACCATGATTTACCCTCTTTGCGACATTGCCGGCAGGAACAGGGCAACAGGTAAGCCGATCGTCAGTACTTGTGTCATGGATATGCAGGTGCAGCTGCTGCGCTATTTTCGCGATTATGGTTTGGATGACGATCCGGATTGGCGCGAGTCCCTCGAAGTCATTCTCGAGTCTCAACGAGAAGACGGCTGCTTTCCTCTGAGCAGCGATCGCGATATGCCCAGTGATGCACGTGTCGATTTTCTCTATCGACCTACGTACGCTTGCTGCCAGATCATGATGCGAGCCCTATTGGGTGGAAAGCTGTCGGACGAGCAGGGGCAACGCGTCAAAACTGCCCTGTCTCGCGGCCTTGCTTTTTCCTGCGGGCGCGGCCTTAATGGCCACGGTATCGAAGATCTTGAGCGGCAGTGCGAGGACGTTGCCGATTTTGGCCATGCGGGGATTACGGAAATAGCTGAGCGTTATCCCATGCTGTGCCCCGAGTTTTTCTCCCTTATTAATAAGATTGGAGACGAATACGTTGAGCGCATCGCCAATGGAGATGTGATTTACTACTTTGGATCAAATCTTGCACAGAAGATTTTGACGGCGGCAGAGTCCCTGGGCCGGACCAATTTGTCGCTCGACAAAATCCAACGCTATCTTGAGATGGACTCGAAGAGAAAAAATCGATAGGTTAAAGATTGGAAAGGCGGGCGCCGCCAATGCTGCTTGGACAGTACATAAAAAGAAACATGCCAGATGCGGTCGAGCTCAACGATATGATTTCCCGTCCAGGCGAGGGATATGCTATTAGCCAGATGGCGGTAGCGCCCGTCGACACGGGGGCCTTGCGGATGCATGTCAAGGCGTATGCAAATGGACCCGATGGTCCATATTTGGAGGGACGCCTAGCGCTCTACCATCAGGTGCACGAGCTTTTTGCGCTGCTTGCAGCTGAGCCGTCTAACAAAGGCATGAAGGGCTACGAACTCAAGGATTCCTTTATTGGCGGTGAAGAGGCGGACTTGATTATGCTCACCGTTTCCCACGAAGAGCGCTCGCAGGAAGACATCGCCTATAACGTTTTGCTGTGCAGCAAGAACGCGGTGGGGGAGCGCCGTGCCAGGATTCGCGATGGCGTGCGTATCGGCGGCATGTGCGTAGCCGAGGAGTTTGGATATCGCGGCGAATTCAGGTCCTCGGTACACCCGCTGGCGCTGCCGCTCAATTTGAGCGAGGTCTACGTGCTTATGGATGCGCTGGCTGCCTATGAGCGCGGGTGCAGCCGGTTTGATCCCCATGGTAGGACGGCTCGCCGTATTGCAGGCATGATCAAGCGCGAGCTGAGCGGTTACGCTAAGGAGAAACTTGGTTCGCGTTTGGAGGGGATGGGCTTTGCTCAACTGGAGGAGGTCGACCCCATGTTTGTTCCCGATATCCCAGGGGAAAGGATGCCTGGTGGCGAGTCTTCGCGGGTTGCCAATTGGCTCTTATATGAAAAGGCTGGTCGCTGGGCGCGTGTGTGTCTTGCGGATGGCAGGAGCGTGCAAGGGATTATCTTGCCGCGAGCTGAGCTTGAGCGCTTCTTTGCGGGTCGTCCTCAAGCGGCGAGGGACGATGCGGCCCAAGTGGATTCACGACCCAAGTGTGTCGTCTGGCGAAGCGATGATGACTACGACGTTATCGACTGGGCTGATGTCGTGGATGTAAGGCGAGAATAGATAAATGTCTTAATCTGTAACACGAAAGAGCGGAAAACCGTTCGTACTGTTACAGAATGAGACGTAAGCCAGAGTCTCTGCGAAACATCTCGATCTGTAACAGATAGGGGAGAAAATGTTCTCTAAATGTTACAGATCGAGACAAAGGCGGGGGCGGAGCCAGCCGCTTACCTTGAGCGTGGATTTCTGGACGTACAAGCGTGGAAAATCTCCCACCTAGTGAATGAGCGTGGATAATCTGCCACTTTGGCCTTGGGGCCACGCTAAAAGTGGGAGATTATCCACGCTCGTTTTCAAACGGGAGAAAATCCACGCTCGTTCGTGCCGGAAAAGTCCGATCGCGACCTATGTAATAGTGCAAGAGGGTCGTTATCGAAGGTCGATGCTCTAGGCGTACTCCACCGTGCCAAAGTGTTCCCTTGGGAAATGTCACCAGCGCAGCCAAATTCACCGTCCTTCATATCTAAACTCAACAAAACTGCAGGTCAAAGGTATATAGATACGCCCGGCACCGTGTATCTAGAGGTTTTCGTTGACAGCCCCCAAGGTTGCATCGTATTATCTTTTTTGTTCGCGGGGGCGGCGGTCCAAAAGACCAAAGAACCTGCGGATACTTGAACGATTGGGAGTTTGCCCGAGTGGTTAATGGGGACGGGCTGTAAACCCGTTGGCTCTGCCTACATAGGTTCGAATCCTATAGCTCCCACCCGTCAAGTGCCTGTATAGCTCAGTCGGTAGAGCACTTCGTTGGTAACGAAGAGGTCACCAGTTCAAGTCTGGTTGCAGGCTCCATCCGGCGGTGTAGCTCAGTTGGTTAGAGCACACGGTTCATACCCGTGGCGTCACTGGTTCGAATCCAGTCACCGCTACCATAGGTAACACGGTGGCTTCTCAATAGTATGTTGAGAGGCCACTATGGTATAAAGGCAAAGTCCCGTCCGGGGACGACCTGTTAAGAGGAGGGCTTTATGGCCAAAGAGAAGTTTGAGCGCACTAAGCCGCATGTTAACATCGGCACCATTGGTCACGTCGACCACGGCAAGACCACGCTGACCGCCGCCATCACCAAGGTTCTCTCTGAGACCGAGGGCTGCAAGGCTGACTTCACTGCGTTCGAGAACATCGACAAGGCTCCCGAGGAGCGCGAGCGCGGCATTACGATCTCCGTCTCCCACGTTGAGTACGAGACTGCTGCCCGTCACTACGCTCACGTTGACTGCCCGGGCCACGCTGACTACGTCAAGAACATGATCTCCGGTGCTGCTCAGATGGACGGCGCTATCCTGGTCATCGCCGCTACCGACGGCCCCATGGCTCAGACTCGCGAGCACATCCTGCTCGCCCGTCAGGTCGGCGTTCCCTACATCGTCGTCTTCCTGAACAAGTGCGACATGGTCGACGATGACGAGCTCATCGACCTCGTCGAGATGGAGACCCGTGAGCTCCTCTCCGAGTACGATTTCCCCGGCGACGACATCCCCGTCATCCGTGGTTCCGCTCTGGGCGCTCTCGAGGGCGACGCCAAGTGGATGGACGCCATTCGCGAGCTCATGAAGGCCGTCGACGAGTACATCCCGACGCCTGCTCGTAACAACGACCTCCCGTTCCTGATGGCCGTTGAGGACGTTATGACCATCTCTGGCCGTGGTACCGTTGCTACCGGCCGTGTCGAGCGCGGTGAGCTCAAGCTCAACGAGCCCGTCGAGATCGTCGGCATCAAGGATACCCAGAACACCGTCGTTACCGGTATCGAGATGTTCCGTAAGTCCATGGACTTCTGCGAGGCTGGCGACAACGTCGGTCTGCTGCTCCGCGGCATCAAGCGCGAGGACATCGAGCGTGGCCAGGTTCTCTGCAAGCCCGGTTCGGTTACCCCGCACACCAAGTTCACCGGCGAAATCTACGTTCTGACCAAGGAGGAGGGCGGCCGTCACACCCCGTTCTTCGATGGTTATCGTCCTCAGTTCTACTTCCGTACCACCGACGTTACCGGTACGGTCAAGCTTCCCGAGGGCACCGAGATGGCTATGCCTGGTGACCACATCACCATCGAGGGCGACCTCATTCACCCGATCGCCATGGAGGAGGGCCTGCGCTTCGCTATCCGCGAGGGTGGCCACACCGTCGGTTCGGGCATCGTCTCCACGATCATTGAGTAAATTAGCTCTTTGATTTAGCTGACTTAGAGAGAACCCGGCACTTATAGGGTGCCGGGTTCTTTTCTACGCGGGGCTTATTCCCTGCCGATTGCGCTTCGCTTGCCCTTAAGCCGAGCGTGAGGGATCGATTAGATCTCGCTGGCTTCATTGATGTGTTCCAAATATGAATGGATCCAGCGAGAACCAATTGATTCGAGGTTTTCATTGACAGCACTTACGTAGAGCTGATAAAGTACCAACTCGTGCCCGTACGGGGCGGAAATGAAAGGTTCAGGATAAATGCGTACTCTAGTTACTCTTGCGTGCACTGAGTGCAAGCGCCGCAACTATACGACCACCAAGAACAAGTCGAACATGCCTGATCGTATGGAGATCAAGAAGTATTGCCCCTGGTGCCGTCACCACACGCTGCACAAAGAGACTCGCTAGTCTCTAGTCACATACGCCAGTAGTTCAATTGGTAGAGCATCGGTCTCCAAAACCGAGTGTTGAGGGTTCGAGTCCTTCCTGGCGTGCCAGTCATTATTCCGTAAGCTCCCAATTGGGGGCTTACGGTTTACTCATGTATAAGCGCATTGCGCGGAGGTAACCCAAATGGCCAACAAGAAGAACAAGAAGAAGGCTCAGCAGCCGGCACCTGCCAACAACGCTGCCGCCAACTCCAAGGTTGAGGCCAAGAAGGCCGTTGCCAAGAAGAACGAGAAGGCTGCGAAGTCCAAGAAGAACGAGAAGCCTGGTTTCTTCGCCCGCACCAAGAAGTATTTCGCTTCGGTGAAGTCCGAGATGAAGCGTGTCACGTGGCCCGATAAGAAGGAGCTCGTGAACTACTCGGTCGTCGTTTGCGCTTCTCTGATCGTCGTCGGCGTCGTCATCGCTCTGCTCGATGCTGGCTTTGGCGAGGCTCTTGCTCTGTTCTCTGGATTGAGGGGCTAAACCATGTCTAAGCGTTGGTACGTCGTTCACACTTACTCTGGATACGAGAACCGCGTTAAGTCCGATCTCGAGCATCGCATCGAGACTATGGGCATGCAGGACCGTATCTTTGATATCGAGATTCCTATGGAGCGCGTCACCGAGATCAAAGAGGGTGGCAAGCGCGAGACCAAGGATTCCAAGATTTTCCCGGGTTATGTCCTGGTTCGCATGGAGATGGATGACGATGCGTGGACGTGTGTTCGCAACACGCCCGGTGTCACCGGTTTCCTGGGCGGCAATGGCAAGCCCGCTCCGCTTTCCCGCGACGAGTACAATAAGATGACTCGTCGTCCCGGTAAGGGCGATTCGCCCAAGCGCACCTCGGTTGATATTGAGGTCGGCACGTCCGTCCGTGTCACCGATGGCCCGCTTACCGACTTTGATGGCAAGGTCTCCGAGGTTAACACCGAGGCAGGCAAGCTGAAGGTCACCCTGATGATCTTTGGCCGTGAGACGCCGGTCGAGCTCGACTTTAACCAGGTTGCTGTCATCGCTTAAGTTTTCGTCCGTTCGCGCGAGCGTGCTTCTTCTGTGACTGCTCATCTCAGGAGTGCTTCTAACACGTGCGTGCTTACGATATAGCAAGTACTTCACACTCGTGATTCGAAAGGAATGACCATGGCTGAGAAGAAGGTTGCCAACGTCATTAAGCTCCAGATTCCTGCTGGTGCAGCTAACCCCGCTCCTCCCGTCGGCCCCGCCCTGGGCGCAGCTGGCGTGAACATCATGCAGTTCTGCCAGGCCTTTAACGCCGAGACGCAGGACAAGAAGGGCGACATCATCCCCGTTGAGATCACTGTCTTCGAGGATAAGTCCTTCTCCTTCATCACCAAGACCCCGCCGGCGGCTCACCTCATCAAGAAGGAGCTGAACCTCAAGTCTGGTTCCGCTAAGCCCCAGGCCGACAAGGTTGGTCAGCTCTCCCAGGAGCAGCTCACCAAGATCGCCGAGATCAAGATGCCGGACCTCAATGCCAACGACATTGACGCCGCCAAGAAGATCATCGCCGGTACCGCCCGTTCCATGGGCGTCACCATCGCTGAGTAGCGATTTCTTTTGGTAACGACGGGTGCTCCAACCGGGGCGCCCGTTAAATGTGTGCAATAGGGCACACGATACGATGTGGGAGGGCTCGCGCCCGTTTAACCACAGGAGGTAATGCACATGGCTAAGCATGGTAAGAGCTATAACGCCGCTGCCGAGAAGATCGACCGCGCCACGCTCTACACCCCCCTTCAGGCTGCCAAGCTCATCAAGGAGCTCGACACCGCCAAGTTCGACGAGACCGTCGAGGCCCACTTCCGTCTGGGCGTCGATACTCGTAAGGCCGACCAGAACATCCGCGGTTCCATCTCCCTGCCCCACGGTACCGGCAAGACCATTCGTGTTGCCGTCTTCGCCGAGGGCGAGAAGGCCCGCGAGGCCGAGGCTGCCGGCGCCGACATCATCGGTTCCGACGAGCTCGTCGCCCAGATCCAGAAGGGCGAGATCAACTTCGACGCCGCTATCGCTACGCCGAACATGATGGCCAAGGTTGGCCGCATCGGTAAGATCCTTGGTCCCCGTGGCCTCATGCCGAACCCTAAGCTCGGCACCGTGACCATGGACGTCGCCAAGATGGTCTCCGAGCTCAAGGCCGGTCGCGTTGAGTATCGCGCCGACCGCTACGGCATCTGCCACGTGCCCCTGGGCAAGAAGTCCTTCTCCGAGCAGCAGCTCGTCGAGAACTACGCTGCCCTGTACACCGAGATCCTGCGCGTCAAGCCCTCTTCTGCTAAGGGCAAGTACGTTAAGTCCATCTCCGTGTCTTCCACCATGGGCCCTGGCATCAAGGTTGATCCCGCTATCCAGCGCGACTTCCTGGCTGAGTAACTTTTAGTTACTGCCTGAGCAAAGCAAGCATTGCTAAAGAAACCCGGTTCTGTCTCGTGCAGTACCGGGTTTCTTGCTATCGCGTTAAAACCACCTTAAAGGGGACAGCGCCCCCTTTAAGGTGGTTACCAGGGTGTTCTAGCGGTTGAGGACTCGATAGCCTCGTGGCGCTTGAGTTCGCGACGCATGGTTTGCGAATTGAGCCAGGCTGCCTGCCAGCCACGGATGGGGTAGCGCGCTTCGTCCAGCTCAAACTGCGTATAGCCGCAGGCGTTGATGATCGTTGCCCCGCATGCATGCTGACGCACACGTTGAAAGTCGCGACCATAGCATTGGTGCACATGCCCGTGCACCATGTAGTCGGGGTTCCAGGACTCGAGCGCTGTGTTAAAGCATTCGAATCCCCGATGTGGCAGATCGTCCAGATCGCCCATGCCAGCGGCGGGTGCATGGGTCAGCAGGATGTCACAGCCGCCGACCATCCTCACTTTGCGGGACAGCTTGCGCATACGCCTGGCCATCTCGTGTTCGGTGTACATGTTGGCGCCGTCGCGATAACGCATGGACCCGCCAAGGCCCGCAATGCGGACGCCGCGGTACACGTAGACAGCGTCTTCGACACAGATGCAGCCACCTGGTGCATGACGCGCATAGCGGTCATCGTGATTGCCTCGCACGTAGATGAGCGGTCTGTTGATGACCGTGACCAAAAACTCAAGATAGTCCGGGTCCAGATCACCAGCGGACAAAATCAGGTCGACACCCTCAAAGCGTTCTTTGCGAAAGCACTCCCAAAGGCATCGTTCTTCGGTATCGGCTATGGCAAGGATTTTCATAGGGCGCGGACCTTCGGCTCATCGTCGGGCTGCGGAATGGTGCCCACCACGTTGTCTGCCAGCCAGTCCATCTCGACGATTTGCGTGCTCGGCAGCGGGGGAAAGCCTTCGATCTGCACCACGCCGTCTTGGCTATGGAGCTCGCCGCCAAATGGATTGATGGAGCCCTCGACAATGCCATTGCGCAGTAGCTGAACGAGCTTGCGCGTCTGATAGGGCAGGCCTGGAGCGTAGCGAATATCGATAACGCCCGAACTCATGCCATACCAGTAGTTGACGGCGCGAACCTGGCTGTCGTCACTGGTCTCATCCCAGGTGCCATGCAGCAGGCTTCGCACGATAAGCTCGTAGTAACGGCCCCAGTTCCATACCGGCATGGCAATGCCGGCAACCTTGCCATCGACCAAGCGGTGGAGTCCGTAGGCCGTGGGGTCTTCGAGCGGCTTTGACATGTCGGCGCCGGACATGACGCTTACGCCTTCGCGGCACATGGCCTCGGCAAGGCCACCGGCGGGCACATCGCCCCAGGTCAGGATAATTTGCGCACGGGGGTCGAGTAGCGAGGCTCCAATCGCAAAGGCGTTGATCTCGCTGAGTGCGCCCGAGGCGAAGACCGACGCGTGGTAACCGATGCGGTGGTTGTCCGCCATGCTGGCGGCAAGGGCGCCCAGGAGGAACTTGGCCTCGTACATCTTGCCAAAGTACGAACGGACGCTTTGGTGGGGAAGGCCGATAGAGCAGTTGAGGAACCGAACCTGGGGATACTCAACGGAAGCCCTGAGCGTGTATTCCATCAGGCGGTGCGAGGTCGAGAAGATGACGCTGTCTCCATGTTTGACAGCCGTTTCCACGGCGGCGTAGAACACGTCCGGATCGTGGCAGTCCTCAAACGCCTCGGTGCGCACGATACCGCCAAAGTGCTCATCGAGATACTGACGCCCTTGGTCGTGCAGGCTGTCCCAGCTCGACGTCGCACAGGGGAACTCATGGATAAAGGCGATGCGCAGGGGATTGGCCGCCGAATAGACGGTCTTGCCCATAAAGAAGTTGAGCACGCCGGAGGTGGACTTGGCGGGTGACTCTTCCTCATCGACGCTCGGTGCTTCGACAAGATCGACCTTGTCCTCGTTATTTTTGCCGGCAATGACCAGCTCACGCCAAATCTTACACAGGCGGTTTACGACGATATCCGTCGGCGTATCCAGCAGGCGGTCCTGGTTGTACACATTGAGGTAGACGAGCATAGCGTCGGCGGGCGTAATGTCCAGGTGGTCGCCGCCCGCGCGAAGGTAGGCGCGCTTAAAGAGCAGGAAGGTGTGGCGCAGGTAGTCGACCTTTTTCTGCGGCCATTTTTCGATAAGATCCTGACCGAGCATCTTGGCGAGCGTCTCGTAGCTTCCCTCGCGCGAGAACTCGATCTCGTATAGGGGGCAGACGCGCCAAAACGCGCAGAACTCACCGTACAGGCGGCTTTCGACGGAATCCCATGTGCCTGGGTAGAGACGGGTGACCTTGGCCGAAACCGTCGGGGCGTCCAGGAATTTGAGGACACTGACGCGCTTGTTGCCCTCTTGGACGTAAAACCGATGCAT
The DNA here is from genome assembly GCA_902473205.1 of uncultured Collinsella sp. Classification (GTDB taxonomy): domain Bacteria; phylum Actinomycetota; class Coriobacteriia; order Coriobacteriales; family Coriobacteriaceae; genus Collinsella. The sequence goes on along the minus strand of CABRRA010000005.1, from coordinate 33,603 downwards.
GAACTCGGTGACGATGACGGGATCGCGATAGCCCTCGGTCACCTGGATGTCGTAGAGGTTGGACCACTTGCGGGCGAACTCCGTGCTAAACGGCAGCAAGGGCATAAAGTTGCATGAAAAGGCCGACTGACGGCCCTTGGTAACCGTACCGACGACCATTTCGAGTGGAATGTCTCTCAGGCCGACATTCTCTCGCTGGCCTAAGGGGAGCTGGGCAACCAAGCTATCGAGGTCCGTGAGATACGGATGCTCGCTTTGACTAATGGCGCGTCGACGTCCTTGCTCGCCGCGCTTGCGTGCTTGACGATAGGCCTCTTCCATAGTTTTGCTCCCTTAGTCGTTTAAACAACTATATGAACCATGGTATCACGAATGAAAACCACCACAAAGGTGCCTGTCCCCTTTGTGGTGGTTTAGGCGATGATGGGGGCGATGGCGCGAATGCAGGCGTCGGCCGCCGTGAAAGTGGTGCTGTCGTCGCTGACGATAAAGATGATCTTGCCCTTAATGCCAAAGTCGCCGATCTCGCTAAAGAGCACGTAGGGCTCCTTGTCAAAGCTCGAGATGGGAAGCACGGCGGCCTTGGTGGCGCTGGTCAGCTCGTCTGCCAGCGCGTCGAGCGAGGCCCACTTGGATGTGTCCTTTACGGCAACGGGCACAGCCACACGCCCAAAGGGCATGAGATGCACGAGCGTGTTCTTGGAGATATTTGAGTTGGGGACGATGATGGTCTGCCCGCAGGCGTCCTCGATGGTCGTATGACGCCAGGTGATGTCCTGGACCACGCCCGACACGCCACCGACTTCGATATTGTCGCCGGGCTTGATGATGCCCATAAAGGTTACCTGCATGCCGCCGATAAGGTTTGAGAGCGTGTCCTGAAAGCCGAGCGAGATGGCGATGCCGCCGACGCCAAGAGCGGCGACGAGGGCGTTTGCGTTAATGCCAAAGCAGTTGTCGAGGATAAAGCTGCCGCCGATCATCCAGATGACGGCGCGCGCAATGTTGATGAAGATACTCGATGCCGGAAGCGGGTTGTCGTCGCGGTTGAGCAGGTGGCGCAGGGTCTTGGATACGACCTTGGTGGCGATGGCGGTGCCTATTACCAAGATGCCGGCCCAGATGATGTTGTGGACCCACCGTTGTTCAAAGAAATGAAGAATCGGTTCAAACAATTCCATGTTGGGAAAACCTCCTCATGATCGTCCAACCATGATACCCACCAAAAGCCCGTCCGATCACATTCGGACGGGCTTTTGCGCTCGATATAAGGTTTGTACGGCGGGGCTGCAAGGCCCGGCGGTGTAGCTTAGCGGCGGCGCTTCCAGATAATGCCGAGAACGATGATGACGATGCCGCCGATAAGGCATGCGCCGACCACGGTCGGCGTACGGTCTCCCGTTGCGGCAAGCTTACCGGCCGTCTTCTTGGTGGTGATCTGCGTGGTCATCGTGCCGGGTTTGGGTGAGGGCTCAGGCGTTGGGGTCGGATGGGGTGCGGGGCTCTCAGCGGAGCTAAAGCTGATGGTGCCCGCGAGCGAGGCCACCTTGTGCTCCCAGTCGTCCTGCCCGATCAGTGCCCTCAGCGCTGCCTCGCACGTACCCCACTCGGTGAGCTTCTTGGCGTTTGCGAAGGTGGGGAAGTCGGTCGTGTTGGTGATGATGTAGTTGTTGGTGGCGACGGTATAGGTCTTGGCGGGGTCGAGCGTGCTGCCGTCTTTGGTGAGCGTGGCACTCACGATGCGCTTGCCTTCAGACTGCGTCCAGTCGATTGTTACGTTGATGCCGCCAAAGGAAAGAACGCTGCCGGAGTCGTCGGGCCACTTGTACATGTCCTGGGCTTCCTGCTCGGTGTGGCCGGCTGCGACGTAGGCTTGCTGAAGTTCGTAGCTGTCATTGCATTTGTCGCTAATTTCCAACGAGTGCTCAAGCGCTGCGAGGAAGTCCGCGCCGGTCATGGTCCAGGTCTCCAAGGTGTTGCCGTAGGGCGAGATGGCGATGACGTCGCCGGCGGTCACGTTTCCCGCCGCGATGCCGCCGCGGATGCCGCCAGCGTTCTCAATAGCAAGGTCCGCGCTCGTCAGGCCAGGGTCCGCGCCCGTCAGGGAAAGATAGGAGCCGCAAATCACGTGGCCGATGGTCTGGGCCTTGGTGGTATCGCCTTCCTTGCTGGGACGCAGATCGGTGGTGCGCACCATCTCCCAGCCATGCGTACCCGCGGCGTCCTCGCCGTAGAAATAGTTGGTGGAGGATGTGCCGAGCACCTTGTTCGATTCGCTTTCAAAGGCATCGTCGAGTGGCTTGATTTTGTTGTTGCGAACCTCGTCAAGGATGTTCTGGTTGTTAGGGTCTGCCAAAAGGTCGTCGACGTCCTTGGCGGTGTAGAGCTTCTCGTCGCTGTCGCCTGCGGAGACCGTCACCATGTCGTCGTTGGTGGTTTCGGTACCCCTGGTGTCGTACTCATAGGGAATGGAAAGCAGACCAACCTCGTCAAAGGCGCTGCCTGCCTCGACGACGCGGACCGGCTTGCCGTCGGCCCCCGTCACGTTTTCGTCTAAGTTGATGTGCTCGTGGCCCGCGACCAGTGTATCGACCCCAACGAGCTTTGCGGCAAAGGTCTTGGCGTTGAGCGTGTGCGCGATGCAGACGATAACGTTGCAGCCCTCATCCTCGCGCAGTCGCTTGGCCTCGGCATTGATGGCGTCCGCCGCACCCGAGAACGACGTGCCCGCGACCAGGTCCGCGCGTAGCGAGGAGCCCAGCGACTCATCCATGGCTCCGACGACGCCGACCTTAATCTTGTAGTTAAACGTGGGGCTGCCCTCGCCGTCCTTCCAAGTGCGATTGAGCGTCTTGGTGATGCTCGAGCTCCATACGCCGTTCGAGGACGTTGCATTCGCGCAGAGCATGGCGAAAGGTGTACTGGTGGCACCATTGCCGGCCATCGTGCGAAGCTTGTCCGCGCCGTAGCTCCAGTCATGGTTGCCCGGTGTGGTTGCGTCGTAGCCGTTTGCGTAGAAGGTGTTCATGAGTTCGGCGATGCTCTTGCCCTCGCTCATGGTGGCAAAGGACTGCCCGTGGAAGGTGTCGCCTGCATCGAGCAGAAAGTCGGGGGCGTTGCTTTGAGCGCTATAGAGAACCGCCAGCCCGTCAAAGCCAATGGTGCCCGTGCCCTTGCTTGCGTTGTAGCTGTACTTGTAGCTGCCGTGGATGTCGTTGGTGTGCATGACGGTTACGGCGCCGTCAATAGCGACGGGCAGGTTCCCCGCGAAAGCGAGGCTTGGGATGCCTGTGAGCGCGCCGGCAAACAACGCGGCAGCTAACGCAAGGCGGGGGAGTCTTTTCATGGCTGTCTCCTTACTCTTTAACAAAAACCACCACAAAGGTGCCTGTCCCCTTTGTGGTGGTTTTCTAGGTCGTTAGCTCAGCAGCATGCGGTCGTTGGCGAGCTCGCCGCCCGAGACCTCCTCGAACTTCTGCAGCAGGTCGGCAACGGTGAGCGACTTCTTCTCGTCGCCTGCCACGTCGTAGATTACGTGGCCCTCGTGCATCATGATCAGACGATTGCCCAGACGGATGGCGTCGTTCATGTTATGCGTGACCATGAGCGTGGTCAGGTGGTGCTCGTCGACGATTTCCTCGGTCAGATTGAGCACCTTAGAGGCCGTCTTGGGGTCGAGCGCCGCGGTGTGCTCGTCGAGCAGCAGCAGGCGTGGCTTGGTGAGCGTGGCCATGAGCAGGGTGAGTGCCTGGCGCTGGCCACCCGAAAGCAGACCGACCTTGGCGTTGAGGCGCGTGTCCAGACCGAGGTCCAGACGCTTGAGCAGCTCAACGTACTCGTCCTTCTCGGCCTTGGTGACGCCCCACGAAAGACCGCGACGCTGGCCGCGGCGCTTGGCGAGGGCCAGGTTCTCGGCAATCTGCATGTCGGCTGCGGTGCCGCGCATGGGGTCCTGGAACACGCGACCCAGGTACTTGGCGCGCTGCGACTCGCTCAGACGCGAGATGTCGGTGCCGTCGAGCTCGATGACACCCGAATCGAGCGGATAAACGCCGGCGATCATATTGAGCAGCGTGGACTTGCCGGCGCCGTTGCCGCCGATCACGGTTACAAAGTCGCCGTCGTTAAGGGTGAGGTCGACGCCGGTGAGCGCGCGCTTCTCGGTGACGGTGCCCTTGTTAAAGGTTTTCTTGACGTGTGAGAGCTTAAGCATCTGCCTCATCCCCCTTCGTGTAGGAGCTGCGGAGCTTATAGCGCTCCCAAACCACGGGCACGCACAGGGCCACGGCGACGATCACAGCGGAGAGCAGCTTCATGTCGTTGGCGTCCATGCCCAGCTGCAGCACGATGGCGCGGATGAGGAAGTAGACCACGGAGCCAAAGACGGCGGAGGCCAGGCGAACGCTAAACTGCGTGAGACCGCCGGGCAGCAGGCGGCCGAGCACCTCGCCGATAACAATGGCGGCAAGACCGATAACGATGGCACCGGTGCCCATGCCAATGTCGGCGTACTTCTGGCTCTGGCAGATGAGCGCGCCCGAAAGGCCAATGAGGGCGTTGGAGAGCACGAGGGCGATCATCTTGGTGGAGTTGGTGTTGACGCCCAGGGCGCGGATCATGTACTCGTTGTTGCCGGTGGCGCGCAGTGCCGAGCCGATCTCGGTGCCAAAGAACCAATACAGGATGGCGACGATAGCAACAGCGAGCAAGATGCCCAGGATGATGGCGACGGTGGACTGCGGCAGGCCCGTCATGTTGCTGACAGACGAGAAGATAGTGCCTTTGGCAAGGATGGGCGTATTGGATTTGCCCATGATGCGCAGGTTGATGGACCACAGACTGATCTGCGTCAGGATTCCGGCGAGGATCGCGGGAATCTCAAAGACCGTGGTCAAAATGCCCGTGACCGCGCCCGCGATGGCGCCGGCGCACATGCCGGCCAGCACGGCGAGCAGCGGGTCGACGTTGTTATTGACGATGAGTACGGCGCAGACGCAGCCGCCGAGGGCAAAGCTGCCGTCGCAGGTCATATCGGGGATGTCGAGCAGGCGGAACGTGATAAACACGCCAAGCACCATAATGCCCCAGAGGACGCCCTGCGAAACGGCGCCCTGCAATGCAATAAGCATGCTTCATACCTCCTAGGATAGGGTGGACACGTGAATCACCATGATAGCGGTAACAATGCATAAAAGAGCTGCGGCCGGATGTTTTGTCTCATCCGTAACAAGCAGGGCGAACGCCGGTCTTTGGCGTTCGCCCCTGTGGCTCAGATATTGAATAACACGGCAACGGCGCGAGTGTGTGCCTCAGACGCGCTACCGTGCATGGCGCTACTCGTCCAGAGCGGAAAGATCGATGCCCAGAGCCTCGGCCATCTCGTCGTTCTTGACGACGACCAGGTCCTTGCTCGAGAGGTGCTTGATCGGCATTTCCTCGGGCTTGGCCTCGCCCTTCAGGATCTTGACGGCCATCTCGCCCGCGGCGTAGCCCAGATCCTCGTAGTTGATGGAGAGGGTGAACAGGCCGCCAGCCATGCACATACCCTCCTCGCCGGTCACGTAGGGAAGCTTGTTCTCCTTGCAGATCTGGCCCACCTGCGAGGCGCCCGCGGCGATGGTGTTATCGGTGGGGGAGTACAGCGCGTCGACCTTGCCCACGGCAGATTCGACGACGGACTGGATCTCGTTGGAGCTCGAGACGGTAAAGTCGGTGTACTCCAGGTCCAGCTTGTCGAGCTCTTTCTTGGCGGCCTTGATCTGGACGTCGGAGTTGGACTCGGCGGTGCAGTAGAGCAAGCCGATCTTCTTTACGTCGGGCAGGACCTTCTGCATCATCTCGAGCTGCTCGGCGACCGGGGTGAGGTCGGAGGCACCGGTGACGTTGGTGCCGGGCTTGTCGTTGTCCTGGACCAGGCCGGAGGCAGCGTAGTCGGTGATGGCGCAACCCACGATGGGGATATCGGCCGTGGCACCAGCGGCGGCCTGCGCGGCGGGCGTAGCGATGGCATAGATCAGGTCGACGCCGTCGCCCACGAACTTGTCGGCGATGGACTTACACGTGGACTGGTCGTTCTGGGCGTTCTTCTGATCGATCTTGACCTTGAGACCGCTTTTCTTGATAGCCTTGACAAAGCCGTCGTTGGCGGCGTCGAGTGCGGAGTGCTCGGTGAGCTGCAGAACGCCGATGGTGTAGTCGGAACCGGCGGCAGCAGAGCCGGAACCAGAGTTGCCGCCGCATCCGGCGAGCGGAGCGAGCGCGAGCAGGCCAGCAGAGACCAGAAGGCTCCTGCGGCTGATGGTGATGTCCTTCATATCGTTACCCCCAGTATAGAAATGGCTGGAAACACTGCACTCAAACAAAGTGCAAGTGGAACTATAGTAGCGCGGATGTCCATTTTTACAATAACCTGGCGGGTTTTTTAATACAGAACCGGATGGGCGGTACGGGTAGTCGAATGGACGGCGGAGGTTCTTATGCGGCGGAGGCGTCCTCTTCGTCGAGGGCGGCGAAGAGCTTCTTGCCGTCAAGGAGACGTGTGGTGACGTTTCTCATGCGCCCGATCTCTACGGTACGCAACGTGTCATCGGCGCCTCGGGCGTCATAGACCGTTCCCAGCAAATACGAGATGCCGTCTCGTTGCTTAATGGCAAAGGGGCGGAGCGTCATCCGTGCTACTTCGGTTTTGCCACGTGCCGTGACGCTCGAAATATCAAAATTCACCGTGGTTCCGTGGTCGATGGCCTGCTCGACGAGCTCGCAGGTGTCGATGCGCTTGATGGGCGTGCGCGTGGCCTTGGTGGATTTGCCACCGGCGCTTGGAGCAGGCTCGGGTGCATCGAGGTAGCCGCGAACATCGGCGCTCGCCATGGCGACCAAGTGCTGTGCCATGCTTTTTCGAATGGCGATGGGCGTAGAGCGGTTGCGCATGACCATGCCGTGGAGCCGGATGATCTCTTCGTCGGTGAGCGGACGGGTCAAGAGCCGATACCCCACGCCGCGTTTGTACTCAATTTCGTATCCGGCATGGCGAAGTGCGGAGATGGCGGTGTAGATGCTGCGCCGCGCCGCCGAGATGGGCATGCGGGCGGGGTCGTCGGGATGGGCGAGGCGCCGGATCAACTCATCGGAAAGCATAGCCTTGTCCTCGCCGGTGTTCTCGCTTAATAGTTGCAGGATGCGAACGGCGCGATAGGCTGCCATCGAGGCGGCGCCTCTCGTTGTGGTGTCGTAGGTTTCAACAGCGGCTTCGGTCATGGTGCCCACGTCCTTTCCGTTTTGGGTGGCGACGGTATGGAGCCTAGGACGCGGGGTTTTCCCAGGGGCGCAGGGCGCTCTGGGCGGTCGGTAGTCGTCGGCAAACGGCGGTTCGAGTTTTCAACAGCCCTGTTCAACTGACCAAAAACTTGCCAAAAGCTTGACGGATGCTGTTGAAAAAAGCGTCTCTCGACCGATGTCGAGAGACGCTTGTGCGATGAGCGTTGGCGTGTGGCGACGCGAGCTAACGTCCGACGATTAGAAGTCGGCGTTGCCCACGGTGCGCGGGTGCGGCAGGACGTCGCGGATGTTGCCCACGCCGGTGAGGTACATCACCAAGCGCTCGAAGCCCAGACCGTAGCCGGCGTGCTTGCAGGAACCGTAGCGGCGCAGGTCCAGATAGTACTTGTACTGCTCGGGATTCATACCCAGGTCCTTGATACGGGCCTCGAGCAGATCCAGGCGCTCCTCGCGCTGGGAGCCACCGATGATCTCGCCGATGCCCGGCACCAGGCAATCGGCGGCGGCGACGGTCTTGCCGTCGTCGTTCATGCGCATATAGAAGGCCTTGATCTCTGCCGGGTAGTCGGTTACAAAGGTCGGGCGCTTAAAGTGCTCCTCGGTCAGGAAGCGCTCGTGCTCGGTCTGCAGGTCGATGCCCCAGCTCACGGGGTAGTCAAACTTGTGGCCGGCGGCGACGGCCTGCTCCAGGATTTCGACGGCCTCGGTATAGGTGACGCGGGCAAAGTCGGAGTTGGCGACATGGTCCAGGCGCTCGATCAGGCCCTTGTCCACAAACTTGTTGAGCATGTTGAGCTCGTCGGGGCAGGTGGCCATGACGTCCTTGAGGACGTACTTGAGCATGGCCTCGGCGTTATCCATGTAGTCGTTCAGATCGGCAAAGGCCATCTCGGGCTCGATCATCCAAAACTCGGCGGCGTGGCGCGTGGTGTTGGAGTTTTCGGCGCGGAAGGTGGGGCCAAAGGTGTACACGTCGCCAAAGGCCATGGCAAAGTTCTCGGCGTTGAGCTGGCCGGACACGGTGAGGCTCGCGTGCTTGCCAAAGAAGTCCTGGCTCCAGTCGACCTCGCCGGACTCGGTGAGGGGCGGATTTTTGGGGTCGAGCGTGGTCACGCGGAACATCTCGCCGGCGCCCTCGCAGTCACTCGTGGTGATGATAGGGGTGTTGACGTAGACAAAGCCCTGCTCCTGGAAGAAGCGGTGGATGGCGGCAGCTGCGACAGAGCGGATGCGGAACACGGCGCGGAACAGGTTGGTGCGCGGGCGCAGGTGCTGCTGGGTGCGCAGGAACTCGACGGTTGCGCGCTTCTTCTGCAGCGGGTAATCCGGGGCGCTGACGCCCTCGACCTCGATGGAGGTGGCAGAAAGCTCGAAAGGCTGGGGCGCATCGGGGGTCAGCTTGACGATGCCGGTGCAGATGAGGGCAGCCGAGACGTTTTGATGGGCGATCTCGTCGTAGTTGTCGAGCGCCTCGCGGTTCATGACGACCTGCAGGTCACGGAAGCAGCTGCCGTCGTTGAGCGTAACAAAGCCAAAGTTCTTCATGTCGCGGACGGACTTGACCCAGCCGGCGACGGTGACGGTCTGGCCGCCGAGCGACTCGGCGTCGGCGTAGAGCTGCGCGATTTTGGTGCGGTTCACGTATCCTCCCATAACGGTTGAATGATAGTTATCCATACAGTTCGATATTCTAGCAGCTCGGCTCATTTGGGCTATACAGATAAGGCATTGGCGGGATGGTTTTTCAAACGAAAAGCGCCCGCGGCCAAATGGTCGCGGGCGCTTGACGAGGTGCCTTTTGGCTGTGTGGCACGGGGCCTGACTACTTGGTCTTGGCAACCAGCAGCGGGTCGCCAAGCTTGACGAGCGGGTTGCCGCCGATAAGCGTTCCAGACTCGCCGACATGGTCGATGCTCTTAAGACGATCGAGCTCGGAGACGATGACGGTCACGATGTCCTCGTGGCCAGCGGCCTTAATGGCCTCGCGGTCGAAGCTGATGAGCGGCTGGCCTGCCTTGACCACATCGCCCATCTCGACAAAGCGGGCAAAACCCTTGCCGTTCATTTCCACGGTGCCCAGGCCAACATGGATGAATACGCGAAGACCGTCCTCGGTGATCATGCCAATGGAGTGGTTGGTGACGGTGGTAGCGCCGATGCGGCCGTTGGCGGGCGCATAGATAGTGCCGGTAATGGGCTCGATGCCATAGCCCTGGCCAAGCATGCCCGAGGCGATCGTCTCGTCGGGGACCTCGTTCAGGTTGACGAGCACGCCGTTGACGGGGGCATAGATGACGCCTTCGCGGGTGGCGAAGCTTGCTGCGGGCGGAACGGACGCCTCGCCCGTCGAGGTGAAGGTGGACTTAAGCGAATCGAGCAGACCCATAGTTGCCTCCAACTTAAATAGGCGCATATCGCGCGTTTGGTTTGCCGGAAACGTTTCATATGCGTTTCGCGGCTTGGTCAACGTCCCCTATTCTACGCTGCTCAGCGATGGTCCTGAGCTGGGATTATGTGATATATCAGTTGATGGGAAGCTTGTTGCTGAAGTGTTTCTGTGCCACGGGCTCAAGTGGGGTACGCTTGAAGACGAAAAACAAGGGCGCATAATTTGCGCGAAGGGAGCACATATGATTGTCGAGAACCACGCGCTGTGGGGCGAGGAGCCGACCGAGGAATATCCAGCGACGTTTACGTATTTGGGTGCCGAGCCGCTGCCCGATAAACCGAATGGCCGCCGCCCTGCCGTGATTATCTGCGGCGGAGGTGCGTTTACGCATATCGCCCCGCATGAACAGGATCCCGTGGCGTTTGCGTTTTTGGATCACGGTTACCAGGCCTTTGTGCTCAACTATGTGACGAGTGGCACGGGTGACGTGAGCTTTCCGCACCCCCAGGCAGATCTTGCCAAGATGGTCGCCACGGTTCGTGCGAATGCCGACGAGTGGCATGTCGATCCCAAGCGCGTGTGCGTTGTGGGCTTTTCTGCGGGCGGTATGATCTGCGCCTCGCTGGCGACACAGTGGAAGACCGGTCCCTTCGCGGGCCTGGCAGGGGCGCGTCCGGACGACATTCGTCCCGATGCCGTGGTGCTGGGCTATCCGCTGCTCGACTTTGCCTATGTGCGCGACATGCAGACGCGCGATCCGCGCATTGACTTACGTGTGCCCAAGACGGGCGGCAAGACGGGGCGCGATCTGCTCAACGACTACCTGTCGATGGTGACGGGTGGCGAGGCAACTGACGAGCACCTGGCCGATATCTGCCCCTCCACACATGTTTCGCGCCAGATGCCGCCGACCTTTGTGTGGGGCGTGTCCGATGACAAGACGGCGCCGATCGCGCAGGTCTATCCGTTTGCGCAGCGCATGGCCGAGGAGGGCGTCGCATGCGAGATGCACGTCTTTGACCAGGGCGGCCACGGCCTTTCGCTCGGCAACGCCAACACCGCGGTCGACAACGAGGACAAGCAGGTGGCAGTCCGTCCCTGGATCCGCCTAGCCTTCCGCTTCCTGGAGCGCCACGGGTTTTAGTTGCGGCGTTTTACCACACGCCGCAACCACTTGACGCTGCGAGCCCGCCAGGGCGGCAATCTGCCTTTCAACTTCGGCGGCATGACCAGAAGGTCAATGCCGCCTCGTTTCAAGGCACCTTGCTCGCTCTGACGGGCTTTCGCTGTCGTTGTCAAAAGAATGATCCCTTGGGGACGGAGGAAAACGGATCAGTTTGGGCGGTGCTGGCGCCAAGGTTTAAGACCGACGTTGTCCCTTGTTGCTTCCCTACCAGACGGTGAACTGGGCGTTTTCTGTGTTCCAATGGACATCGCGAACGTAGTCGCGCACGCCCGTCGCATCTCGTGCTTCGAACAACTCAAGAATATGGGCATGTTCGTTGTTGGCTTTGTTGAGCAGTTTGCACGCCGTCTCCTGGTCGACAGTCTCGTAATCGCGCTTGATAAAGCAGCGCTCGAGCTGCGAGATCATATCGCGCAGACGGTCGTTGCCGCAGCGGTTGAAGTACGTCAGATGAAAGTCTCGCTGAATGTCGTCGTACTTTCGGATGAGACCGCCTTGGATCGCGAGGTCCATAGAGCCGACGAGAAATTTCAGCTGCGTAATGTCATCGTCGGTTAGGTTCGGACAGGAGAGATATGCGGCCTGCCCGTCGAGCGGTCCCATAATCTCAAAGACTTCAACGGCGTTTTGCTGATCGAACCCACGGACGCGGAATCCGCGGCGGGGGAGATTGTCCAGGTAGCCATCGCTTGCCAGCTGGATGAGCGCTTCGCGGACCGGCGTGCGCGACACGCCCATGGCATCGCAGATCGTCTGCTCGCTCAGCCGGTCGCCGGCGGACAACTCGCCGGCGTCAATACGGCTCGAAATATAGTCGTATACGTGGTCCTTCAGGGGCCTTCTGAGCGTTTCCATGAGCTTATGTTCCTTAACTGTATATTTCTAAAATTAAATACGTTTCGCTTGAATAGCTCAATTGAATTATAGAACGACCAGCTAAATCGTGCTACTTTGCGCCGATACGTAAGAATACGCTTACCGATGAATATCTACCGTTCAGTATTGTATACAATATACAAAACAGGAAAACCGCACTAAGATAAAGCCATCGAAAGGAAGGCGGGCGCGAAGAAGTCCCGCTCTCTGCTAAGAGATCCAAGGAGGATCATCATGACCAAGTTCAGCCACGTCATCATCCGCCGCCCCGGCAAGTCCCTGAGCAATGGCATCACGAGTGCCCCCGAGCTTGGCCAGCCCATCTACGAGCGCGCCATCGAGGAGCACTACGATTACGAGCATGCGCTCGAGCAGTGCGGCGTGGATGTCTCGGTGCTGCCGGCACTCGAGCAGTATCCTGACAGCTGCTTCGTCGAAGATCCGGCCGTTATCACTCGCTGCGGCGCCATCATTACCAACCCCGGCGCCGATAGCCGCAACGGCGAGAAGGACGAGATCGAGCCGGCCGTCCGTCGCTTCTTTGACGACGAGCATGTCAAGCACATCGTTTCTCCGGGCACGCTCGACGGCGGCGACGTCATGATGGTCGGCGACCATTTCTACGTCGGTCGCTCCGCTCGCACCAACGAAGAGGGCATCCGCCAGTTCTGCGAGATTCTCGAGGGCTGGGGCCTCGAGGGTTCCGAGGTTCCGCTGGAGGAGGTCCTGCACCTCAAGACGGGCGTCAACTACATCGAGGACAACAACATGCTCGTCTCCGGTGAGTTTATCGATAAACCCGACTTTGCCCAGTACAACAAGATCGTCGTGCCCGAGGACGAGGCTTACGGCGCCAACTGCATCTGGGTCAACGGTACGGTCATCGTCGCCGAGGGCTATCCGACCGTGCTCAAGGCCGTGCAGGATCTGGGCTACAAGACGCTCGTCGTCGATACCTCCGAGTATCGCAAGGTCGACGGCGGCCTTTCTTGCCTGTCGCTGCGCTTCTAACGCGATAGCTGTAACAGTCTGATGATCGCTTGACCGATGGCCCGGCACCCGATTCGGGACGTCCGGGCCATCTTTCGTCCGATCACATGATGAAGGGGGTGCACATACAATGGCCTCTAAAGCTCAAAACGACGAGATTATCGACCCTAATGGCCTCGATCTCTTTCGTCTGACCATGATGGTCATTACCGCCAGTATTTGTGGCGGCATCTTCTCGCTTGCCGGCGATATGGCAGCGGGCGGGGCAAATACCGGTGCAGTTATCGTCTCGTGGGGAATTTGCTTTATTGGCGTCTTTGCGCTGATGATGGTGTTCAACGGTTTGTCTCAGGCCCGTCCCGACCTGACCGGCGGCATCTATGCATACGCTGCGGCCGGTTTTGGCGATTACATTGGATTCAACTCCGCCTGGGGCTACTGGATCAGCGCATGTCTTTCCAACGTGAGCTTTGCGCTCTTGCTGTTTAGCGCGCTGGGCTATTTCTTCCCTGCGTTTGGCGCGGGCAACAACTTGCTTTCCATCGTCTGCGCCAGTGTGTTTTTGTGGTTCCTTACCGCCCTTGTGCTTCGTGGCGTTAAGGAGGCTGCGGGCATTAACACGATCGTTACGTTGGCGAAGCTGGTGCCGCTGGGACTCTTTGTGCTGAGCATCGTGCTCCTGGGCAAGTTCAACGTCGATATCTTTATGGACAACTTCTGGGGAGAGCCGGCTGGTCCTGGCTTTGGCGAGCAGGTTGTCTCGACCATGATCGCCCTTGTCTGGGTCTTCACGGGCATCGAGGGCGCTGTCGTTATCTCGGGCCGTGCAAAGTACGTGCGTGACGTCGGCCGCTCGACGGCACTTGGATTCGCGGCTGTGTTCACGCTGTATCTGATCATCTCGATGCTGTCACTCGGCATTATGCCGCGCGAGGAGATGGCACAGCTCGCAACGCCCTCCATGGCGGGAATTCTCGAGTGCGCAATCGGTCCTGTTGGCGCTGCCATCGTAAACCTTGGCGTTATTCTCTCGCTGGTCGGCGCGATGCTGGGCTACGTCATCATTGCATCCGAGACGCCGTTCGAGGCAGCGCGCCAGGGGTCCTTCCCTCTGGCGTTTGCCAAGACGAACAAACACGATGCCCCGGTGGTAACGGTTCTCGTGAGCTCCGGCATCACGCAACTCTTCTTGATCGTGTCGTATGTGGCGGCGAGCACCTACCAGTTCTTCTACAGCTGCGCAGTCAATACGATCCTAGTTCCGTACGTGTGCTCGGCAGCCTATTACATGGTGATCGGCTGGAAGAACGAGCATCTGGACGGGCCGCATGCGCCAAGCGTCGGCAAGGCGCGCTTCTTCGGTACGCTCGGCTTCATCTACACATTGTTCCTGGTGTGGTCGACGGGTCTTCAGGGCGTTATGATCACGACGATCCTTTTTGCTCCGGCCATTCCCGTCTATATGCTGGGCGAGCGAGGTCGCGGTAAGCCGGTGCTTCCGCACCTGCACGACAAGCTGATCGCAGCGGTGGTCATTGTCGTGGCAATCATTTCGCTGTATCTGCACTTTGCCGGCATTGCGCCGATTGTCTAAGGCTATGGCGAGTTTCATTGCTAGGTAAGCCGGCGGGCATCGCGTATCGGTGCTACTTGGCATTCCATAGCTGATGTGGGTCTCTATAACGTGCCTATGTGAGCGCCCACCAAGCCCGCGCAGGTGACATTTGTTGCCAGCGCGGGCCTTTGCTGTTGCGGCGAAATGCTGCCGGCAGCTGGGGACGTTCCTGTTGTGCCGGCGCCTTGGGACACTCCTTGGTTGTTTTGCATGCGACGAAGGGAATGGATCATTTTGTCGAGGGGGCGGGCGGCTTTCGGTCCTCGGGGAAACCACGGCCCGGAATCCCCCTTGCACCAATCTGTCGATTGAACATCGGTGTGTGTTCGCGCTATCATGCGTGGTTAAATGGTTAGCCATGGCAAACGGTTAGCCAAGTTAAACAAAATGCAACGCCCTGTGGGCGCCGGGGGAGGAACGCGGACGTGAGACTCGATACACTCGAGATTGGAAAGGATGCCGTTGTCGCATCGGTGGCATCGGACGATCAGGCACTCCGACAGCATATTTTGGACATGGGCCTAACGCCGGGCACCGAAGTCACCATGATGAAGTACGCCCCTATGGGCGACCCGCTCGAGATTCGCCTGCGTGGCTACGAGTTGACGCTGCGCAAGGACGATGCCGCTCGCATCGAGCTCGTGGGCATTCACGACACCGATACGGGTCCGCGCGCTAACGCTGCAATCGGCACGACGGAGCATCCGGCCCTGGGCGAGGGGACGTATTCGCCCCGCGCGGCAAAGACGGCCGTGCCCGAGGGCGCACCGCTGCATTTTGCCCTCGCCGGCAACCAAAACTGCGGCAAGACCACGCTGTTCAACCAGCTGACGGGCTCCAACCAGCATGTCGGTAACTTTCCTGGCGTGACGGTCGACCGCAAAGATGGCACCATCCGCAACCACCCCGAGGCAAGCGTTACCGACCTGCCCGGCATTTATTCTCTGTCGCCGTACACGGGCGAGGAGATCGTAAGCCGCCAGTTTATCCTGGATGAGCACCCCGACGCCATCATCGATATCATCGACGCCACCAACATCGAGCGTAACCTGTACCTGACGCTGCAGCTTATGGAGCTCGATCGACCCATGGTCATCGCGCTCAACATGATGGACGAGGTGACGGCCAACGGCGGCGCCGTGGACGTCAACCTGCTCGAGAGCCTGCTGGGCGTGCCTGTTGTTCCCATTAGTGCTGCCCGCAACGAGGGTATTGGCGAGTTGGTGGATCATGCCTTGCACGTGGCGCGGTTCCGCGAGCGTCCCGGTCGCCTGGACTTCTGCGCGCCCGATGGTCCGGACGGCGGCGCGCTGCATCGCTGCATTCACGGCATCGCCAACCTTATCGAGGACCATGCCGCGACGGCGCACATTCCCGTGCGTTTTGCGGCGACCAAGCTGGTTGAGGGCGACGAGCTGGTGACCGAGGCGCTTCACCTGGACCGCAACGAGCTCGACGCCATCGAGCACATCATTAGCCAAATGGAGGGCGAGGCCGGCACCGACCGTCTATCTGCGCTGGCTGACATGCGCTTCGGCTTTATCGGCGACGTGTGCGGGCGTTGCGTCGTCAAGCCGCACGAGAGCCGCGAGCACGTGCGCTCCGTCAAGATTGACCGCATCCTGACGGGTCGTTACACGGCCATTCCGGCGTTCCTGGTGATCATGGGTCTCGTCTTTTGGCTGACGTTTGGCGTGATCGGCGCGGCGTTGCAGGGACTTATGGAGGACGGCATCGCTGCCATCATCGCCTCGGCCGATGCGGGTCTCAAGGCGTTCGGCACCAACGACGTAGTGCGCTCGCTGGCTGTCGACGGCGTGCTTACGGGTGTGGGTAGTGTACTGACCTTCCTGCCGATTATCGTCGTGCTCTTCTTGTTCCTCTCCATTCTGGAAGACTCGGGCTACATGGCGCGCGTGGCCTTTGTCATGGATAAGGTATTGCGTCGCTTTGGCCTGTCGGGCCGCAGCTTTGTGCCCATGCTCGTCGGTTTTGGCTGTACCGTGCCGGCTATCATGTCGACCCGTACGCTCCCATCCGAGCACGACCGCAAGATGACCGTCATGCTCACGCCGTTCATGAGCTGCTCGGCCAAGTTGCCGGTCTACGGTCTGCTGTGCGGGGCGTTTTTCCCACAGGCGACGGTTCCCGCCATGGTCTCGCTCTATCTGATTGGCATTGCGGTTGGTTGCATCGCGGCTTTGGTGCT
This sequence comes from uncultured Collinsella sp., assembly GCA_902473205.1. Classification (GTDB taxonomy): domain Bacteria; phylum Actinomycetota; class Coriobacteriia; order Coriobacteriales; family Coriobacteriaceae; genus Collinsella. The sequence continues at coordinate 17,060 of CABRRA010000005.1, read as the reverse complement.
TAACCGCACGGCATTTAAGGGCGACCCGGTGCCGTTTATCATGGAGCTTCCCAATTACCGTCTGCCGAGCGTCAAGACGACGGTGATGCTGGCATGGGATAAGGCCAAAGACTTTATTACCAAGGCCTTTACCATTATCTTTGCCGCGACTGTGGTCATCTGGTTCCTTCAGACGTTCGACATCCGCTTTAATGTGGTCGCCGATCAGTCGCAGAGTCTGCTTGCGGGCCTCGGCAGCATCATCGCGCCGGCGCTGGCGCCGCTTGGCTTTGGCGATTGGCGCGCATCCACGGCGCTCGTCACCGGACTTATTGCCAAGGAGAGCGTCATTTCGACCCTCACCGTGCTTTTGGGCGCGACCTCGCCCGCGGCACTGTCGACCATGTTTTCGCCGTTCACCGCCTACGTGTTCTTGGTCTTTACGCTGCTGTACCCGCCTTGCGTGGCGGCAATCGGCGCCGTCAAGAGTGAGCTGGGCGCGCGCTATGCCGTTGCCGTGTTCGCGTTTCAGGTGACGGTCGCCTGGATCGTGGCGTTTGTCGTGCATTCGGCAGGTATATTGCTGGGGTTGGCTTAGTTATATATTGACGGCGCAACCTCTGTGTATCGAATTGTTTTCGGCCCCGCATCTGTTGCTGACGGATGCGGGGCCGTTGCTATATAATCGCCTCCGCTCAAAACGATTGGAGACGTTATATATGACTCAGGCAAGGCAAGACGGCATCACGCTCAGGCAGTGGCTCCCGCTCATCGGGCTCACCTGCTGCGCGTTCGTGTTCAACACGTCGGAGTTCATGCCCATCGGCCTGCTGACCGACATCGCTGCATCGTTTTCGCTCACCGAGGCCCAAGCTGGCATCATGATCTCGGTCTATGCCTGGGGCGTCATGCTGCTGTCGTTGCCGCTCATGGTGTTTGCCTCGCGCTTCGAGTTCAAGCGGATGCTGCTGGGCGTGCTGGCCGTGTTCTCGCTCGGTCAGTTCCTGTCCGCTGTGGCGCCGACCTATCCCATCCTGGTCTGCGCGCGCCTGGTGGTCGCTTGCGCACATGCCGTGTTCTGGTCAGTCGCCTCGATTATGGCCTCGCGCCTGGTCGACACTCGCCACGGCGCGCTCGCCATCAGCATGATCGCCACGGGCTCGTCCATCGCGCAGATCTTTGGCCTGCCTCTCGGTCGCGCCATTGGCTTGGCCGTGGGCTGGCGCATGACGTTTGCCGTGGTCGGGGGCCTCTCAGCCATCGCGGTCGTCTACCAGGCAGCGGTGTTCCCGGCCATGCCGGCGGGTGAGCGCTTTACCGTCAAACAGCTGCCCGAGCTGCTCAAGAACCCTCTCCTCATCGCGCTCTACGCAGTCACGGTCTTCATGGCGACCGGCTATTACGCAAGCTACAGCTATATCGAGCCATTCCTGGCGCAGGTCGCGCACGTCGATGCGGGCGCCATCACCATGACGCTGACGGCGTTTGGCTGTTCCGGCTTGGTGGGCAGCTGGCTGTTCAGCCGCCTGTTCGACGGGCACCGTTTTCCGTTCCTTGCTATCACGCTTTCCGGCGTGCCGGTGGCTCTGCTGCTCATGGGGCCGGCCGCATCGTCGCTCGTGACAGTGCTTGCCGTCTGCGCACTGTGGGGTTGCTGCGCCACGGCCTTTAACGTGGCGTTTCAGGCCGAGCTCATCAAGCACACGCCGGCAGATTCGTCGGCCGTCGCCATGTCGATCTTCTCGGGCCTGTTTAACCTCGGTATTGGCACGGGCACCGCAATCGGCGGCGCCGTGGTTTCGGGTCCCGGTATCGCTTGGATCGGCTTCGCGGGCGGGGCGATTGCCGTCGTGGGCGTCATCCTCGCCATCACGGTGATGTTCCCAGCCATACGCCGCGCAAAGCCCGTCGCCTAGCCACATCCTCCTCATCAGTTGCGGTGGAATAGTTCCTGTTTAAGGCCTCTGAAGGCCCAAGCAGGAACTATTCCACCGCAACTTATTTTGGGGAAGAGGATACAAGCCGGGCATACAATGGGTGGCGTTGCGTGAAGGATTTCCGGGAGGCTGTTATGTGGGCATACGAGACGACGTTCTATCAGATCTATCCGCTGGGCTTTTGCGGGGCTCCGCGCGAAAACGCCGCGCCCGTTGCCGAGGATGAGCTCGCCCAGGCTGCCAACGCCGCGCCCAACCCCGATGCGCCCATCATGAAAATCGCCCAATGGGCCGACTACCTGCAAGAACTCGGTATTGGCGCTGTGCTGATCAACCCGCCACTCGAGTCCGATAGCCACGGCTATGATACGCGCAGCCTGCGTCATATCGACCGTCGCCTGGGTGGGGATGCCGACTTTGCCGCCGTGTGCGAGACGCTGCACGACCATGGCATCCGCGTGGTGCTCGATGCCGTCTTCAACCACGTCGGTCGCGGTTTTTGGGCCTTCCGTGATGTGCGGGAACGCAAGTGGGACTCGCCCTACAAGGACTGGTTCCACATCAGCTTTGACGGTGACTCGTGCTACGGCGACGGCTTTTGGTACGAGGGCTGGGAGGACCATTTTGAGCTTGTGAAGCTCAACCTGCAAAACCCCGCTGTGGTCGATTACCTGCTTGAGTCTGTGCGTCACTGGGTCGAGGTCTTTGGCGTCGACGGTCTGCGACTGGACGTCGCCTATATGCTCGACCGCGACTTTATGCGCCGCCTGCATACTTTTACCCGTGAGCTCAAGCCCGACTTTGTGCTGATCGGCGAGACGCTCCACGGCGACTACAACCAGATCGTCAACGACGAGATGCTCGACTCCTGCACCAACTACGAGTGTTACAAGGGCCTTTACTCCAGCTTTAATTCGGTCAACATGTTCGAGATTGCCCATTCGTTGCATCGCCAGTTTGGCGGCGATCCGTGGTGCATCTACCGCGGCAAACACCTGCTGTCGTTTGTCGACAACCACGATGTGCCGCGCCTGGCGAGCATCCTGACGGACAAGTCCTGCCTGCGCCCCGCCTACGGCATGCTCTTTGGAATGCCGGGCATTCCGTGCGTCTACTACGGCAGCGAGTGGGGAATTGCCGGCGAAAAGGGCGGCCCCGATGGCGACTGGGCGCTGCGCCCTGCGCTCGATGAGTCTGCGCCCAACGAGCTGACGGCGTTCATCACGCAGCTCACGCACCTGCGCTCGGCCGACGATACGGCGGCCCGTGTTCTCAACTACGGTGCCTATCGCAACGTGGTGATCCAGAACAAGCAGCTGCTGTTCGAGCGCGCCTGCGACGGCGCGACGGTGCTCGTGGCGGTGAACGCCGTGGACGAGCCTTACACCTTTGGCGCCGGCGAGCTCAGCGGGTCCTTTGTCGACCTGCTTGCCGACGGCGTGCCTACGGTCGAGCTGGCTGGCTCCCTTGAGCTTGCGCCCTACGAGGTGCGCTATCTGCTGAGGGCCTAGCTCGTGGCCGCGCCGGACGAGGGCTATCAACATATTGAACATGGGTTTGAACCCGTGTTTGACGAGCGTTCGCGCGTTTTGGTGCTTGGGTCGTTTCCCTCGGTGCTTTCGCGCGCCAATGATTTTTATTACGGCAACCCCCAGAATCGCTTTTGGCGCGTGATGGCCGCGTGCCTCGGTGTGCCCGTGCCGCCCAACGAGGGCGACCTTTTGGCGGACAGCGAGCCTGCGACGCTCGACGCCTCGATTGCCGCCAAGCGATCCATGCTGCTGAACGGCGGCGTAGCCCTGTGGGATGTGATTGAGAGCTGCGACATTAAGGGCTCGAGTGACGCGAGCATTCGCAACGTTGTGCCGGCACATATCGAGCGCATTACCGGTGCAGCTCCCATTGAGCAGGTGATATGCAACGGTGGTACGGCGGGGCGCCTCTATAAGCGCTATCTACAGGAGCGGACGGGTCTGGCGGCTGTCGTATTGCCGTCAACTAGTCCCGCTAACGCGGCTTGGCGTCTGGAGCGCCTTGTTGAGTGCTGGCACGAAGCCGTTGACTGGGCCGCTCTCTAATTTAGATATTTGACTGAGCATGGGCGCCCAGACGTTTCAGAACGCCTCGCCAGACCGGCGCGGGCACGGCTGGCTCGGCGCAAATCATGCCGTCGACGTTGACGTTGACGGCATTGCCGCCGCCAAGTCGCTGCGCATGCTCAATGGAGCATCCCATGCGCACAGCGCCCACAAGCTTATCCATCGCTTCCGAAAATGGTCGGCGCAAGAGGCCCATGCGTGGGGAATGGCGAAGCGCCGCAATACCGCTGCCGGCACAGACGACAACGCCGCCACACCACAATTGGTCATGGCGCTCACATGCCTCGTGCAGACGAACGGCGGTCCCGCGCGCCTGCTTAGCGCCCTCCTGTGCGGCTCGAATCGCGGCATAGACGCGCGTTCCCGTACCGCCAAAGCGCTCAAGCGCCTGCTCGATAGCTGTCAACGTTTCATCGTCAGCCACATCTTCAATGGCCAGCACCATGCCATCGACTGCGCCGGCATCATCCGCCTCCAGGTCAACCGGGCGGGGGAGCGCGGTGTCGGAAAACTGTGCATAGGCGGCGATGGCATCCTGCAGGTCCCAAAGCAAAAACTCAAGATCGGCGCTATTGGGAACGCTGATATACGCAATGGTTTGCAGCGTTTTTGGTACATCGCCGTGCGCGGTTGTCTCCATGCCGCCTCCTTTCCGGTTGGTTTCCGTTTAGGTTACACCGTCTGACGGCGCCCCGCCGCGCTATCCTAGTGCAACCCTTACGAAAGGAACGCCATGCGTCTGCCCATGAACACCTCGCTTGCCACGCTCAAGCCCTCCGGCATCCGTCGGATCAATGCGCTCGCCGCCCAGCACCCGGAGTGCATCGCGCTCGCGCTCGGCGAGCCCGATTTTCCCACGCCCGATGTGATTAGCGCCGAGGTGACGGCTTCGCTCGACCGCGGCGACACGCACTATCCGCCTAACAACGGTCGCCCCGCCCTGCGTGAGGCGTTGTCTGCCTACATGGGGGACGCGGGCCTTACGTTCTCTGCCGACGAGATCATCCTGACCGACGGCGCGACCGAGGCCCTGTCGGCAACATTCATGGCTATGCTCAACCCCGGCGACGAGGTCATCATCCCCACGCCGGCCTTTGGCCTGTACGAGAGCATTGTCGTGGCCAACCACGCCAAGGCGGTCTTTTTGGATACGGAGTCTGCGCAATTCCAGATTGACGAGGACGCACTTCGTGCTTGCGTGACGCCGGCGACCAAGGCCATCGTCATCTGCACGCCCAACAATCCTACGGGCTGCATTCTCAACGCGGCGTCGCTCGACGCCGTGGCACACGTGGCAGAGCAGGCGGGCATCTACGTAATCTGCGACGATGTATATAACCGCCTGGTCTACGTGGACGGCTACGAGCGATTTGCCCAGCGTCACCCGGAGCTTCGCAATCAGACAGTAGTTATCGAGAGCTTTTCCAAGCCCTGGGCCATGACCGGCTGGCGCTTGGGCTGGCTAGCAGCGGCAACCCCCGTTATCGCCGAGATCGCAAAGGCCCACCAATACTTAGTATCGAGCGCCGTTTCATTTGAGATGGACGCCGCAGCTCGAGCTCTGACCGTCGACCCCACCCCCATGCTCGAAGTCTACCGAGCTCGTCGCAAACGTGTACTCGCAGCCTTAAACGCCATGGGCCTCGACGTAGTGGAACCGGCGGGAGCCTTCTACGCCTTCCCCAGCATCAAACAATACGGCCTAACGAGCGAAGACTTCTGCATCAAAGCCATCAAAGAGGCCAACGTAGCCCTAGTCCCGGGAGACTGTTTCGGCACCGAAGGCCACGTCCGCTTAAGCTACTGCGTCTCCGACAAAAATCTGGACGAAGGTCTCCACCGCCTGTCAACCTTCGTTTCAACCTTATAGCCCAACGGGACGCAACACATCAGCCCACCGACCCAAGCATTATGAGTGGAGGCGTTGCTCAACGGAAAACCGGGCTGCCCCAAAGTCACCGCAGGCCGCGCCGCCGAAGGCCGGGCGCAAGGTTTTCGTAGATTCCGCACGAGCCGGAAAGCACTTAATGTGCTTTCCGAGCGAGCCCAGGACCTGACCGAGCGAAAACCTTGCGCCCGGCCTTCGGCGGCGCGGCCGGATGGTGGAATTGTGTGCAGCCCGGTTTTCCGTTGACCGACGCCGGGGTCCCCGCCATAATACTTTCGGTTCACGCACGAATCCGCTGCCAGAGACAGCCGGTGCGAACGGGCATCGCCCGCGAGCTTAATGGGATATCCCGCCAGCCGAGGTGGTCGAGTAGATATGTCTTCTCGCCCCCGTCGCTCATGCAGCGCGGGGGCTTTCTTTTTGGACATGCCCCCGTCACGTCCTTGTGGCGGACCGTGCCCGGAAAGAATTCGAGGAGGTGTAATTCATGCCCCAGCAGTACAAAATCGACAAGGTTGCAGAGATCGAGTCCCGTATCGCCGAGAACGCCGGTCTGTTCGTCGTCAACTACAACGGTCTGACGGTTAAGCAGGCTCAGGAGCTGCGTCATCAACTTCGCGAGTGCGGCGCCGAGATGAAGGTCTACAAGAACAACCTGGTCAAGATCGCTCTCAAGAACCAGGAGCAGCCCGAGCTCGACGAGATTCTCGCCGGCCCCGTCGCTTATGTGTTCTACGAGACCGAGCCGGTCGAGGCCGCTAAGACCCTTAAAGACTTCTCCGCTAAGTCCAAGGGCGTCCTTGAGATCAAGGGCGGTATCTCCGACGGCAAGGTCGTTTCCGCTGATGATGTTAAGGCTATCGCCGAGCTGCCCACCAAGGACCAGCTTCTCGGCCAGATCGCCGGTCTCATCTCCGGTTTCGCTCGCGACATCGCTGTCTGCGTCAACGGCGTTTCCTCTGGTCTCGCTCGTTCGATCCAGCAGGTCTCCGAGCAGAAGGCAGCCTAGTCGCTGTTTTCACCCGCGGCGGCAACGCCGCACCCCTGGCGCATTCGCGCCGTGTTTTAACTGATCTCCGTGCACAGACACGGAAACCGAAAGGACTTAGAAATGGCTAAGCTTACCACCGATGAGATCATCGATGCTCTTAAGGAAATGACCCTTCTCGAGGCTTCCGAGCTCGTTAAGGCTATCGAGGACACCTTCGGCGTTTCCGCCGCTGCTCCTGCCGCCGTTGTCGCCGCTCCCGCTGCTGGCGCTGCTGAGGCCGAGGAGAAGACCGAGTTTGACGTCGTGCTCGAGGGCTTCGGCGACAACAAGATCCAGGTCATCAAGGCCGTCCGTGAGCTCACCAACCTTGGCCTGAAGGAGGCCAAGGAGGTCGTCGAGGGCGCTCCCAAGGCTGTTCTCGAGGGTGCCAAGAAGGAGGACGCCGAGGCTGCCAAGGAGAAGCTCGAGGCTGCTGGCGCTGCTGTCACCCTCAAGTAATCAGGCTTTCTCGCCAGATTTCTTTGCAGACGGGGTTCGCATTGCGAACCCCGTCTTTTTCGTTTTGATCCCTCTATTTTGTTGGCTCGGCATACAAATTGCTGCCGCTTGCGGTGCTTTGGCGTTGCTACCGTTGGGCGATAAAATTGCACCATTCGAGCAATAATTTGCGTTGACCTGCTGAAGAATGGCGCTTGCCTACATTAACGTTAATTAACGGCGGTAAGATAAACCGGTATCGCAATTTGGTCTGCGGCCGCCGTGCCGCACGCACAGGGCGCATCCTGCGCCTGCGAAAGGATCCTTGAATAACATGAAGGCAATCATCCCCGCCGCCGGTCTTGGCACGCGTTTTCTGCCTGGCACCAAGTGCACGCCTAAAGAGATGCTGCCGGTGCTCGACAAACCGGTCATCCAGTACGTCGTTGAGGAGGCGCTCGACCCCGATGAGGTCGACGATGCTATTATCGTCACCTCTCCTGGCAAGCCCGAGTTGCTGAGCTACTTCCAGCCCGATCGCTCGCTCGAGAACCTGCTTCGCGAGCGTGGCAAGGACGCCTACGCCGACGCCGTCGCCCATGCTGGTGGTATGCCGGTCGACTTCCGTTATCAGTACGAGCCCAAGGGCCTTGGCCACGCCATTCGCTCTGCCGCCGACGCTGTGGCAGGGGAGAACTTCCTGGTTCTTCTGGGCGATTACGTTGTGCCCAACCGTGACATCTGCGACAAGATGCTTGCCGTCTCCAAGGAACACGGTGGCGCTTCTGTTATCGCCGTTGCCGCGTGCGCTCCCGAGGAGGTCAGCCGCTATGGCGTTATCGCCGGCGATCGCGTGGGCGCTCTCGAGGGCTTCGAGAATGCCGCCGACGACGAGCCCGGTGCCGTTTGGCGTATCGGCGGCCTGGTCGAGAAGCCCGCTCCCGAGGCGGCTCCGTCCAACCTGTACATCGTCGGTCGCTACCTGCTGAGCCCGTTGGTCATGGATCTGCTGGCCGATCAGCAGGCCGGTAAGGGCGGCGAGATCCAGCTGACCGACGCCATGGCCCGCTCGCTCGACCGCGAGGCCATGTATGCCGTCGTCATCGACCCGCTGTCGGGCTACGATACCGGTACCCCGTCTGGCTGGATGGCTACCAACGCCCTCATGGCTGCAAGCGATCCTCGCTTTGCCGGCGCCTTCTGGGATGCCATCGACGAGCGCGGCGGTTTGATGCGCAAATAAGCCTTTCGGGCATCGACATTTACGGGTGCGGACTTCGGTTCGCGCCCGTTTTTTATAAGAGCTGCGATTGCCAGCCCTCTGTTCACAGAAAATATATGAACAGGTGTTCGATACACATACATTTACCTGCGCATTTTCTGTCGAAAAACTTTGCTACTCCAAAAACTCAATCGCGTCAAGGCTTTTCTTGCTCAACGGTCGGTACCTGATAAACTATTAGGTTGCGATAACTGGCGAAGCTATGCCTCGCCAATCCACCGAGCATTTCCGTGAAGGAGGAAAAACCTGGTGACCTACGCATACACTGCCACTGAGCGCAAGCGCGTCAGCTTCGGGAAAATCCCGGAGGCCATGGAGCTCCCCAACCTTATCTCTGTTCAGAGGGAATCCTTTGAGCGTTTTAAGGACGAGGGCCTTCGTGAGGCGTTCAAGGAATCCAGCCCCATCCAGAGTCAGAACCATGTTCTCGAGGTTACCTTCGGCGAGCATCAGTTCGGCGACCCCGCGCACACCGTCGAGGAGTGCCGCGAGAAGGACATGACCTATCAGGCCCCGCTTCTGACTGACGTCCGTCTCACCAACAAGGAGACCGGCGAGATCAAGGAGCAGCTCGTCTTTATGGGCGACTTCCCCATGATGACCGATCAGGGCACCTTCATCATCAACGGTACCGAGCGTATCGTCGTCTCGCAGCTCGTCCGCTCCCCGGGCGTGTACTACAGCTCCGAGATGGATTCGGGCAAGCAGATCTACAAGGCTCAGATCATCCCGTCCCGCGGTGCCTGGCTCGAGTTTGAGGTCGACAAGCGCGACCAGCTCATGGTCTCCATCGACCGTAAGCGCAAGCAGAGCGCCACGATGTTCCTGCGCGCCCTTGGCATCGCCGTCACCAACGACGATATCATCGAGCTGCTCGGCAACTCCGATGTGATCAAGCGCACCCTCGAGCGCGATACCGCCCTCACTCGCGAGGACGCCCTCATCGAGATTTACCGTCGTCTGCGCCCGGGCGAGCCTCCCACCGTGGATGCTTCCCGCAGCCTGCTCGAGGGCCTGCTCTTCAACCCGCAGCGCTACGATCTGGCCCGCGTCGGTCGTTACAAGGTCAACAAGAAGCTCAACCTCACCACCGAGGAAGAGGTCACGGTGCTCACCGACGAGGACATCGTCGCTACGCTTCGCTACCTGCTGTCCCTCGCTGCCGGCGAGCAGGGCTTCAAGGTCGACGACATCGACCACTTTGGCAACCGCCGCATTCGCACCGTCGGCGAGCTCGTCGCCAACCAGTTCCGTATCGGCATGAGCCGTATGGAGCGCGTCGTCCGTGAGCGCATGAGCTCCCAGGACATCGACGAGATCACCCCGCAGTCGCTCATCAACATCCGTCCGATCGTGGCCTCTATCAAGGAGTTCTTCGGTTCCTCGCAGCTCTCGCAGTTCATGGACCAGGCGAACCCCCTGACCGGTCTGACTCACAAGCGCCGTCTGTCCGCACTCGGCCCTGGCGGCCTTGCCGGCCACAAGTCGGGCTCCAGCCGCCGCACCAACGTGCCGACGGCCGTCCGCGACGTTCACAACTCGCACTACAGCCGCATGTGCCCGATCGAGACCCCCGAAGGCCCCAACATCGGCCTGATCGGCTCGCTCGCCCTCTACGCCCGCGTCAACGAGTATGGCTTCATCGAGGCCCCGTTCCGTCGTGTCGAGAACGGCGTTGCCACCGACCAGATCGACTGGATGACCGCTGACGAGGAAGAGAAGCACGTCATCGCGCCGGCCAACACGCCGCTCGATCCCAAGACCAACGAGTTCATCACGACCGATGCCGAGGGCAAGATCGTCCGTCCGCATACCGTGATCGCCCGTACCCGCGACTTCGACGGCTCCTTCGGCGCTCCCGCCGACGTGCCTGTCGAGGACGTCGACTACATGGACGTCTCGCCGCGTCAGATGCTCTCCGTCGCAGCCACGCTGATTCCGTTCCTCGAGCACGACGACGCCAAGCGTACGCTCATGGGCGCCAACATGCAGCGTCAGGCCGTGCCGCTGGTTCACCCCGCCGCTCCCTATGTCGGTACCGGCATGGAGCGTCGCGCCGCCCTGGACTCTGGCGAGGTTACCCTGGCCAAGAACGCCGGCGAAGTCATCTATGCCGACGCCTCCAAGATTATCGTCAAGCACGCCGGCGGCATGGACGAGTATCACCTGGCCAAGTACCAGCGCTCCAACCAGTCCACCTGCATCAACCACCGTCCGCTCGTGCGCGTCGGTGACACCGTTGAGCAGGGCGAGCCTCTGGCCGACGGTCCTTCGACCGATCATGGCGAGCTCGCACTGGGCCAGAACCTCACCGTGGCATACATGCCGTGGGAAGGCTTCAACTACGAGGACGGTATCGTCGTGTCCGAGCGCCTGGTGGCCGAGGACCTGCTGACGACCATCAATATCACCCGTCACGAGATCGACGCCCGCGACACCAAGCTCGGCCCCGAGGAGATCACTCGCGAGATCCCGAACCTCTCCGAGGACATGCTTGCCAACCTCGACGAGGACGGCATCATCCGCATCGGCGCCGAGGTCGGCCCTGGCGACATCCTGGTCGGCAAGGTCACGCCTAAGGGCGAGAGCGCTCTGACCGCCGAGGAGCGCCTGCTGCGCGCCATCTTCGGTGCCAAGGCTCACGATGTTCGCGACACCTCCCTTAAGATGCCTCACGGCGCTTATGGCCGCGTCATCGACGTCGTCCGCTTTAGCCGCGAGAACGGCGACGACCTGGCCCCCGGCGTCAACGAGCAGGTGCGCGTCTACGTCGCCCAGCGTCGTAAGATCCAGCAGGGCGATAAGATCGCCGGTCGCCACGGCAACAAGGGCGTTATCTGTAACGTTCTGCCGGTCGAGGACATGCCCTACATGGCTGACGGTACCCCGATCGACGTTATCCTCAACCCGCTGGGCGTTCCTTCGCGTATGAACGTCGGTCAGCTGCTCGAGTGCCACCTTGGCTGGGCTGCTGCCTGCGGTTGGGATACCGAGGATGCCGACTCCGACAAGTATGTCCCCGGTCCGTTCTTCGTCTCGACGCCCGTCTTCGACGGCGCCAAGGAGGACGAGATCGCCGAGGTCATCCGTCGCGCCAACAAGAACATGCTCAACAAGGCCACCGCTGCCTTTGGCGATCACATGCGCCCCGAGTTTGTCACCCAGCTTGACGAGCGCGGCAAGACCCGCCTGTTCGACGGCCGCACCGGCGAGGAGTTCCGCGAGCCCATTACCGTGGGTACGTCCTACATCCTCAAGCTCGGCCACATGGTCGACGACAAGATCCACGCCCGTTCGACCGGCCCTTACAGCCTGGTTACCCAGCAACCGCTGGGCGGCAAGGCTCAGTTCGGCGGCCAGCGCTTCGGCGAGATGGAAGTTTGGGCACTGTACGCATACGGTGCTGCCAACGTCCTGCAGGAGATCCTGACCGTCAAGTCCGACGATACCGTGGGCCGCGTCAAGACCTACGAGTCCATCGTCAAGGGCGAGAACGTCCCGGTTCCGGGTATCCCCGAGTCCTTCAAGGTTCTCGTCAAGGAGATCCGTTCCCTCGCACTGGACATCGAGCCCATGCACGATGCCGACGAGGACGCCTCCGCCCCTGTGACCGCCGAGGAGACCTCTGCTCTCGACGACCTGGCTGCGCTCGCCGGCGTTGACACCGACGTCGAGGCCCAGGATGCCGAGACCGCCGAGGCACCCGAGGCTGTCGCCGCCACGACCACTGATAAGGAGTAGTTGACTGTGGCAGATTTCGAAGCTACTGATTTTGACTCGGTAAAGATCTCCCTTGCCTCCGCCGACCAGATCCGTTCCTGGTCGCACGGTGAGGTCAAGAAGCCGGAGACCATCAATTACCGTACCCTCAAGCCCGAGAAGGACGGCCTGTTCTGCGAGAAGATCTTCGGTCCCGCCAAGGACTGGGAGTGCTCCTGCGGCAAGTACAAGGGCATCCGCTTTAAGGGCATCGTCTGCGAGCGCTGCGGCGTCGAGGTCACCTCGGCCAAGGTTCGTCGCGAGCGCATGGGTCACATCGAGCTCGCCGCTCCCGTGTCCCACATCTGGTACTTCAAGAGCCCCACGAGCTTCCCGATGAGCCGTATGCTCGACATCAAGTCCAAGGACCTCGAGAAGGTTCTGTACTTTGCCAGCTACATCATCACCGAGGTCGACTACGAGGCTCGCGAGGCCGACGCTGACGACCTGCGCGAGGAGCTCGCCGCCGATCTGGAAGAGATCGATGCCGAGTGCGCCCGCCAGATCGAGTCCCTCAAGGAGCAGGGCAACCCCGAGAACTTTGACGAGTTCTCCGACGAGGAGCCGCTGACCCCCGAGGAGATCGCCTCTGGCATCGTCGACATCGAGGAAGAGTGCAAGGACGAGAAGCAGCTCCGCACGGACGCCTTCAACGCCTTCATGAAGCTCACCGAGCGCGACCTCATCTCCGATGAGCCGCTGTTCCGCGAGATGACCCGTTACTACTCCATGTACTTCAAGGGTGGTATGGGTGCCGAGGCCGTCCGCGACCTGCTCGCTGCCATCGACCTCCCCTCCGAGGCCGAGAAGCTCAAGGCCATCATCGCCGACGAGGATTCCCAGAAGCAGAAGCGCGAGAAGGCCGTTAAGCGCCTCGAGGTCGTTGACGCCTTCCTGAAGGGCGGCAACAGCCCCGCGAACATGATCCTGGATGTCATCCCGGTCATTCCGCCCGATCTGCGCCCGATGGTCCAGCTCGACGGCGGCCGCTTCGCCGCGTCCGACCTCAACGACCTGTATCGTCGCGTGATCAACCGTAACAACCGACTCAAGCGCCTGCTCGACCTGGACGCCCCTGCGATCATCGTGAACAACGAGAAGCGCATGCTCCAGGAGTCCGTGGACGCCCTGTTCGACAACGGCCGTCGTGGTCGCCCGGTCTCTGGCCGTGGCGGTCGCCCGCTTAAGTCGCTCGCCGAGGCCCTCAAGGGCAAGCAGGGTCGTTTCCGTCAGAACCTGCTGGGCAAGCGTGTCGACTACTCCGGCCGTTCGGTAATCGTTACCGACCCCAAGCTGCTGTTGCACCAGTGCGGTCTGCCCAAGACCATGGCACTGGAGCTCTTCAAGCCCTTCGTCATGAAGCGCCTGGTCGAGCTCGGCAAGGTCGAGAACATCAAGGGCGCCAAGCGCGCTATCGACCGCGGTGCCACCTTTGTGTGGGATATCCTCGAAGAGGTCATCGACGGTCGCGTCGTGCTGCTCAACCGTGCACCGACCCTGCACCGTCTGTCCATCCAGGCCTTTGAGCCGGTGCTGGTCGAGGGCAAGGCTATCCACCTGCACCCGCTGGTCTGCTCGCCCTTCAACGCCGACTTCGACGGCGACCAGATGTCTGTCCACGTGCCGCTGTCCAGCCAGGCTCAGGCCGAGGCTCGCGTGCTCATGCTCTCTGCGAACAACCTGCGCTCGCCGGCATCCGGCAAGCCGGTTAACATCCCTTCGCAGGACATGATCATCGGTGTGTACTACCTCACCCAGGTCCGCGACGGCCTGCCCGGCGAGAACCACGTGTTCGCCAGCTTCGACGACGCGCTACACGCCTATGACTGCCGCTCCGAGGTCGACATGCAGGCCAAGATCCAGGTTCGCGTGTCCGCCGAGAACGCCAACGTCATCAACGAGGACGGCACCCGTATCTTCCGCGTCAAGAACGGCAAGAACGAGTTCGTCGACTACGACGTCACCGGCAACAAGACCGCGCGCTTCGAGACCTCTATCGGCCGCATCATCTTCAACCGCCAGTGCCTGCCCGAAGACTACGAGTTCATGAACTACAAGATGGTCAAGGGCGATGTGGCCAAGCTGGTTGCCGACTGCTGCGATCGTTACCCCGAGGCCAAGGTCGGCCCGATCCTCGACGCCATCAAGTACTCCGGCTTCCACTACGCTACCCGCGCCGGCCTCACCATCTCGGTGTGGGACGCTCTCATCCCTGCCGAGAAGCAGGAGCTGCTCGATCGCGCCCAGGCCAACGTCGACCAGATCAACGAGTACTTCGAGGAGGGCTTCATCAACGAGACGGAGCGCCACATCGAAGTCGTTAACGAGTGGACCGCTTGTACCGACAAGGTCGCAGCGCTCATGCTCGACTTGTTCGACGAGGAGAACCCGCTCTACATGATGGCCGACTCCGGCGCCCGTGGTTCTAAGACCCAGCTGCGTCAGCTCGGCGGCATGCGTGGCCTGATGGCAGACATGTCCGGCGAGACGATCGACCTTCCCATTAAGGCGAACTTCCGCGAGGGCCTGCTGCCGCTCGAGTACTTCATTTCGACCTACGGCGCCCGTAAGGGCCTGGTCGATACCGCATCCCACACCTCGGACTCTGGTTACCTGACCCGTCGTCTGGTCGACGTGGCCCAGGACGTCATCGTCCGCGAGGAGGACTGCGGTACGCACGAGGGCGTTACCTACAACCTCATCATCCCCGGCACCACCGACCTCAACGCCGACCTCGTCGGCCGTTGCTTCATCGAGGACGTTGTGGCTCCCGATGGCACCGTGCTCTTTGAGCAGGACGGCTACATCGAGAAGGTCGCCGACATCCAGAAGATGGTCGATGCGGGCCTCAAGAAGGTCAAGCTTCGCGCGCTGCTCACCTGCCGCTCCAAGTACGGCGTGTGCCAGAAGTGCTACGGCTGGGATCTTTCCACCCGTCGTCCGGTCGCCATCGGTACCGCGGTCGGCATTATTGCCGCCCAGTCCATCGGCGAGCCCGGTACGCAGCTTACGATGCGTACCATTCACTCCGGCGGCGTCGCTGGCGTCGACGATATTACGCAGGGTCTGCCTACGGTCAGCCGTATGTTCGATATCGTCGGCAACGTCAACGAGAAGATCCTGGGTCGCGAGGCCGAGCTGGCTCCGTACTCCGGCCACCTCTCGATTAAGCCCGAGAAGTCCGAGTACGTGTTGACGCTCACCGACTCCGAGGATCACACCCGTGTCCTCGACGAGCGCCGCGTCCCCGCTTCGGTGCGCTTTATGCCCGAGATCGAGGACGGCTGCGAGGTTCGCGCCGGCGATCAGATCACTAAGGGCTTCGTCAACTTCCGCAACCTGCGCAAGCTGACCGACATCGAGTCGACGATGCACACCTTCGTCGAGAGCGTTAAGGACGTATACACCAGCCAGGGCGTCGATCTGAACGACAAGCACATCGAGGTGCTCGCACGTCAGATGCTGCGTCGCGTTCAGATCACCAACCCCGGTGACTCCAAGTACCTGCTTGGTCAGTACGTCGACCGCTACGAGTTTGCTGACGAGGTCGAGCGCGTTGCCCGTCTGGGCGGTCAGGCTCCCGTGGCCGAGCCCGTCATCCTGGGTACGCTCAAGGTCGCGTCCAACATCGACTCCTGGCTGTCGAGCGCTTCGTTCATCCGTACCGCCGGCGTCCTTACCGAGGCTGCCATCGAGGGCAAGGTCGACCACCTGCTCGACCTTAAGTCCAACGTCATCGTCGGTAAGAAGATCCCGGCTGGTACCGGCCTCAAGCCGTACGCCAACGCCAAGCTGACGTATCGCACGGCCGACGGCTATGTTGACATCGACGGTCCGGCTTCGCCCAACGCCAAGTCGCTGCCCGAGTGGGCTCCGGTGGAGCTCAAGGACCTGGACGAGCAGCTCCCGCAGCAGCTCGACTGGGCCGGCTACGACGAGTTCGGTGGTGCTGACGGTTCGTTCACCCGCAACGGCCATACCATCTCCGCCGAGAAGGCTCGCCTGTACCTGTTCGACGACCTGGGCGTGTCGCAGCGCTGGACCAACAAGTTCAGCGAGGTCGGCATCGAGACGGTCGGCGACCTGGTCGGCAAGTCCGAGGAGGATCTGCTGCGCATCGATGGTATCGGTGCCAAGGCGATCGAGGAGCTCCGTGACGGCCTGGAGGCCCACGACCTGCTCTACATCCTCGAGAACAACGACGACGTTGCCGACGAGGAAGACCTCTCGCAGCTGCTGCAGATGGTCTTTAGCCCCGACGGTCCGGACGATATCCTGCTGGGTACCTCCGCTCCGACGCATCACGCCGACGCCGACGAGGAGCTCCTGGGCGCCCCGATCGACGACAAGAAGGCTCCCGCCAACGGCGCGATCAACGAGGACATGGCTTCCCTCGACGAGCTGCTCAACCAGCTCGTGGACACTGACGACGCCGAAGAGGCCAAGGACAACGACGAGGAGTAATTTCCTAGTACGTTAACCGTTCTTCCAAAGACCCGCTTCCCAACAGGGGAGCGGGTCTTTTTTGGTGAGGAACGTTGCCCCGACGAGCACGTCGGATTCCCGGAACGGGCCGCCCGCTGTTTAAGTTTGTCGCGAGTTCCGCACGCAAAGGAAAGCACTTAATGTGCTTTCCGTCTTGCGCAGG
>CABRRA010000004.1:0-100503 GCA_902473205.1 uncultured Collinsella sp. | reverse complement strand
GGCTTGGCTACGAGCTGGGGCTGAGAATCCTGAACGAATGGGTGTCGTTGCTGAAAGAGCAGGCGTTGCTGGTGACGATCACTTTGGGACTGGAATTTCCACCTGCTAGTAAAAAGGCCTCCGGAGCTGTTGCTCTGGAGGCCTTTCGTTTACTTGCAAATGCGCGCGTTAGTTGTTCTTGGTCAGGCGCTCGACGTCGTGGGCGATCATGTATTCCTCGTCGGTGGGGATGACCATAACCGTGACGGAAGAGCCGGCGGCGCTGATGACCTGTGGGCCGTTGCCCACGGCCTCGCGGTTCTTGTTGTTGTCGATGCGCACGCCCAGCCACTCAAAGCAGTCGCAGAAGGCCTTGCGGATCGACCAGTCGTTCTCGCCGATGCCGGCGGTAAAGGTAATGGTGTCCACGCCCGCCATGGAAGCGATCATGGAACCGGCCTGCTGCATGGCCTTATAGGCGAACATATCGAAGGCGAGCAGGCAGCGCTCGTCGCCCTCGGAGGCGCGCGTGCGGATGTCGCGGGCGTCGTTGGAGATGCCCGAGATGGCAAGCAGACCAGACTGCTTGTTCATCATGTCATCGACTTCCTGGTAGCTGTAGCCGCCCTCGCGCTGCAGGTAGCACACGGTGGCCGGGTCGATGGAACCACAACGGGTGCCCATCATCAGGCCATCGAGCGGCGTGAGGCCCATCGTGGTATCGCGGCACACGCCGTCCTCGATGGCGGCGAGCGAAGCGCCGTTGCCCAGATGGCACGAAAGCAGACGGTGGCAGCGCGAGCCCAGGATCTCCTTGGCCATCATCCACTCATAGCGGTGGCTCGTGCCGTGGGCACCGTACTTGCGCACGTGGTACTTATCGCACACGTCCTTGGGCAGCGCGTAGGTGTAGGCGACCTCGGGCATGGTCATGTGGAACGAGGTATCGAAGACGGCGACGTTGGGCAGCTCCGGATACTTCTCGCGGCAATACTCGATTGCTGCGGCCTCGCCGTAATTGTGCAGCGGGGCGAGCGGGGCCACCTCGAGAATCTTAGCCATGACCTCGTCGTCGACGACCGCGGAATCATCGAAGTGCCAGCCACCCTGAACGATACGGTGGCCGATGCCATCGATCGTAAAGTCGGTCTTCTCGAGCTCCTCGAGCACACGCGCGATAGCCGAACGATGGTCCGGGAAGGGGACCTCCTCGGTCTGCTTGGCGCCACCGTTCTCGGAGTGGCCAAAGATGCCCATGTCCGAACCGATACGTTCGCAGTTGCCCTTGGCGAAAACCTCGCGAGTATCGGTATCCAAAAGCTGATATTTGAGGCTTGAGCTGCCGGCGTTAACAACAAGTACGTTCATGAGACTCCTTTGCAGTGCAATACGGTCGACGCAGACCCCTTAAGGCGGCCGCATTTTAATAAGAAGTTATCACAACTTGATAAATAGCTATCAGGCATATCGCCCAACGAGCACAAAAGAGGGGCCGAACGGCGCTCGGTCGTCCAGCCCCTCCCCTTTTGCAATTACTTGCCGTTGACGATGCGCTCGACGTCGGAGGCGATCATGAACTCCTCGTCCGTGGGGATGACGAAAATCTTGACCTTGGAATCCTTGGCAGACAGGCACCAAGCGCCGTCGCCACGCAGGGCGTTGCGGGCATGATCCATCTTGACGCCCATAAAGGCCAGACGGTCGGCCACGCCAGCGCGGACAGCCGGAGCGTGCTCGCCGATGCCGGCAGTAAAGACCAGGGTGTCCATACCGCACATAGAAGTAGCCATCTCGGCTGCCTTAGCGGCAATCTTGTAGACAAACATGTCGAAGGCGAGCTGAGCATCGGGGTCACCAGCGGCGGCGAGCTCCTCGACGTTGCGGCAGTCGTTGGTCTTGCCGCCGGTCACAGCCAAAAGGCCGGACTTCTTGTTCATCATCTCGTCGACCTCGTCGAAGGTGTAGCCACCCTCGCGCTGCAGGTAGCACACGGTAGCCGGGTCGATAGAGCCGCAGCGAGTTCCCATCATGACGCCGTCGAGCGGGGTGAGACCCATGGTGGTGTCCATGCACTTGCCGTCCTCGATGGCGCACAGGGAAGCACCGGAGCCGATATGGCACACGACGACCTTGCGAGCCTCGCCGTTGGTCATCTCGGCGACCTTCTTGGAGATGTAACGGTAGCTGGTGCCGTGGGCGCCGTACTTACGGATGTGCAGCTTGTCGCAGACGTCCTTGGGCAGGGCGTAGGTCTTGGCGACCTCGGGCATATTGAAGTGGAAAGCAGTGTCGTAGACCGTGACGTTGGGCAGGTCGGGATACTGCTCCAGGCAGTACTCGATAACGTTGGCCTCGGGGTTGTTGTGCAGCGGGGCGAGCGGAGCGACCTCGCGGATCTTGGCGAGGACGTCCTCGTCGACGAGGGAGGAATCGCCGAAGTACCAACCGCCCTGAACGATACGGTGGCCGATGCCCTCGATCTTGACGCCGTTGGCCTCGAGGTCCTTCAGGACGACCTCGATGGCGACCTTGTGGTCGGGGAACTCGATGTTCTCGGTCACCTTCTTGGAACCGTTGGCAGCGTGGGTGAAGGTACCGCCGGTAAAGCAGACGCGCTCGCAGGAGCCCTTTGCGGACACCTTGTGGGACTTGGTATCGATGACCTGATACTTAAGCGTCGAAGATCCTGCGTTGACGACCAGAACGTTCATGTGTCTCCCTACTAACAGGCGGTGTGGCGCCGCCAGGTTACATACGCTTCAATAATAAACCCAAACGCCCTCGCGCTCGGGTTTATTGCGTTGATATATAAGTTATCGGTGCTTGAGCTTCCGTTTCATTGCAAGGAAGAAGCGCCCTCAGATGAGGTTCTCGCCCAGGTTTTTGCCGCCGAGGACGTGCATGTGGAAGTGCATGACGGTCTGGCCGGCGTTGACGCCCTTGTTGGAGATGACGCGGAAACCGTCCTCCAAGCCCTTGGCCTTAGCGACCTCCTGGATGGCGTGAGCCATGGCGCCCATGGTCTCGGCCGGTACGTTGTCGGCGATGTCACTGTAGTGTTTCTTGGGAATCACGAGCGTATGGACCGGCGCCTGGGGATTGAGGTCGTCGAAGGCGATGACCTGGTCGTCCTCATAGACAACGGTCGAGGGGATCTCGTGGTTGGCAATTTTGCAGAAGATGCAATCACACATGGTTGGTTCCTTTCTCGCAGACCAAGGTAATTATATTTGGTCGGGGTGGTTAGAACGAAAGGTTGTCGTCCGTGTTGGCGGCTTCGCCGTCGGCGAGCACGTCGTTGCCGTCGACGTCCTTAAGGAGTACCGAGACCTTCTGCTCGGCATCGGAGAGACGGGTGCGCAGGCTCTTGAGGAGCTCGACGCCGCGGGTATAGCTCTCGAGCGACTCCTCGAGCTCCATATCACCCGACTCCAAGCTGCGGATGATGAGCTCCAGCTCCTGCGAGGCCTGCTTGTACGTAAGCTGCTCGACCGGGGTCTTCTCTGCCATATCTGTTTCCTTTCCTAAAGGTTTATCGCTATGAAACGCGGTCTACTCGACCGTATCGACCGTATCGACCGTTGCCGCCACGTTGCCGTCCGCCATGCGCACGCGGATGGCGTCGCCGGGCTTAAAGGTCTTGGCGCTCGTAGCCACACCGTCATCGCTGTACGCGATGGAGTAACCGCGGGCAAGCACCTTGAGCGGCGACAGGGCATCGAGCGAGGCTGCCGCACGGCCCAAATCGGACGCAGGTTTGTTGAGCATCGTGCGCCCCTGATGCTCCAGGCGGGAACTCGCAAGCGTGAGCGCATGGCGCTTGCCATCGAGCCCCGAGGTGCTTGCGATCAAGCGCTCGGGCAGACGCTCGAAGTTGGAGCGGAAGGCCCCAACCGAACGCGTTATGGCACCGGACAAACGATCGGCCGTCAAGGCAAGCTCTGACTCACGACGCTCGACCATAAACGTCGGATCGTTGAGACACGGGCGGCATGCGGCCGCATCGAGCGCGTCGCCCAAGCGAGCCGTATAGGTATCCCAGGAACGACGGCCACGCTGATCGAGCATCTCCAGGTCGACCTGGGCCGACCCAATCATCGATGCCATCGCGGCACCCAGACGCTGATGGCGCGCCTCGAGCACATCGGCCAACTCCGTCATGGCCGGCGCCACCGATTCGGCCGCCGCCGTGGGCGTGGAGGCGCGGCGGTCGCTCACCATGTCGCAAATCGAGGTATCGGGCTCATGGCCAATGCCGGTCACCACGGGCACAGGGCAAGCCGCCACCGCGCGGGCAAGCTCCTCGTCGTTAAAGGTCATGAGGTCCTCGAAGGAACCGCCACCACGCACGAGCAAAATACAGTCGGGCGCCGGCGTAATGGCAGCGGCGCGGCGCAAGCCTTCAATAAGCTCTGCCGGCGCACCCTCGCCCTGGACCTTTGCGCCCACGCAGACGAGCTCGACGAGCGGGTTGCGTCGGCGCAGCGTACGCTTGACGTCGTCGATTACCGCACCGGAAAGCGAGGTGACGACCGCCACGCGCGAGCAGAACACTGGGATGTGGCGTTTGCGAGCTTCGTCCATCAGGCCCTCGCGGCGTAGCTTTTCGGCCAACTGAGCCACCTGCTGACGCAGCAAGCCCTCCCCCGCCAGCGAGAACGAGCGGGCGACGAAGCTCATGCGACCCGTAGGCTTGTAGAGATTGAAGCTGCCCTTAAAGCTTACCTGCATGCCGTCGCGCAAGTCGAAGGTGCGCTTAAGGTAGGCGCCCTTCCAGATGATGCAGTCGACGGCGGCCGAGTCGTCTTTAATCTGGAAGTAACAGTGGCCGCTTCGGGCGTTGGGACCACGGAAACCCGTGACCTCGCCCAAAACGCTCAGTTGCGGAATGGCATCGAGCGCGCCGGCGGCGATCTCCACCGCCTGGCTCACGCTGAGCTCCTTGCGCTCCTGCTCATCCGAACCGTCAAACTCGGCGGAAACGGCATTGCCGGTTAGATTCCAGCCTGCCACGCAGCCTCCTTTCGTTATCGCGCACAGAGGCTCCGACCCCGTGCGAATTTAAGTCCAACACATAGTACAGCGCCGCGGGGACACGAATCCCCGCGGCGCCCAGCGACCCAATTTGTTATCGGTTGGAGTTTCTGTTGTAGCGAGCCATAAGGTAGAGCAGCTGAATGATCGAAGTGAGCGCTGCGGCCACATAGGTAAGCGCGGCTGCCGTCAGGACCTTCTTGGCACCGTTGACCTGCTTGGAACTCATACCCGACTGCTCAATATATGCCACGGCGCGGCGGCTGGCGTCAATCTCGACCGGCAGCGTAACCAACTGGAACAACACACTAAACGAGAAGAAGATCAGCGCGAGGGTCGTGAGTCCCGCGATGTTCATAAACAGACCCATGAGCAACACGATGGTCCAAGTGTTCTGGGTAAAGTTGACAACCGGAACCAGGGCGGTACGCACTTTCATCATGGCATAGCCGCTTTGACGCTGGGCGGCATGGCCCGCCTCGTGGCAGGCGACGGCAACGCTTGCGACCGAACCGCCCGAACGGTTGGCATCCGACAGATACAGGTTGTTGTCCTGCGGGTTGTAATGGTCGGTGAGCTCGCCAGCGACACCCTTGATACCCACGGCGCTACAACCGTTGGCATCGAGCATGCGGCGCGCGACCGTGGCACCCGTATCGCCGTCCGAACGAACCTTGGACCAGGTTTTGTACGTCGAGTTGATATAGTTCTGTGCGGCAAGGCCAAGCACCGTGCAGACAAGAACAACCAGCAGGTACAGCGGGTCGATGCCAAAGCCGTATCCATAGTAATAAGGCATGCGAATTCCTCCGATCGAGTTACAGGTTGGAGGCATTCTACCCACTCAAGCGACTAGGCTTCCTTACAGCAATTCAATTTTGCCGTCCTTCACCGTCAACCCCATATTGCCCGAGAGAAGATCGTCCAGGCGCGAGCCCACAAGCTCAAAGCGCCAGCCTTCACGCAGGGGGCTCTGCTCGGGGTGCTCAATATAGTCGGCCAGGTCATCGCGCGAGGCAATGACCGAGGTCGCCACGCCCGAGCGCTCGGCAACTAGGCGAATGAGCGCATACATCAGGTCCGTCACGCTCTCCAACTCCGGCGAAATCTGACGGTGCCCGCGCACCATGAGCGGCAGGCGATCGTGCGGGCAGCTCGCGCCGCGCTTGATGGCCATGAGCGCACCGTCCACGTCGCGCTCCCCCAACTGATCGGTACCGCGAATGCTACGGAACTCCTCAACGCGCACGGGATTGCGCTTAACGAGCGCAAGTAGCGTGTCGTCGGACATGACCCACTTGCGCGGGATGTTACGGCGCTCGGCGCGGTCCTCGCGCCAGGCGGCGAGCTCGCGCGCGATGCCCAACTGGTGACGGCTGCACGAATTGATGCGTTTGACCTTGCGGAACGCCTCGTGGCGATCGGCGCGATAGTGCGACTCGTCAGCCAGCGGGCGCAGCTCGTCGAGCACCCAGTCCACACGGCCCAGCTCGCGCAGGCGGCTCATCATCTCGGTATAGGCGACGATCAGGTACTTGACGTCATCGATCGCATACTCAATCTGCTTATCGGTCAGCGGGCGGCGCGACCAGTCGGTCAGCGACTCGGTCTTGGGCAGCGAGACGCCGCAAAACGTCTGCACGAGTGCGCCGTACGAAACCTGCTGGCGCTCGCCCAAAAAGGCGGCGGCCACCTGCGTATCGAAAATCGGACGCGGCAGCACGCCTACGGTATGGAGCATAACCTCCATATCCTGCGAGCACGCGTGGAAGACCTTGGTCACGCTCTCGTCGGCCATAAGCTCGGCCAGCGGCGATAGGTCGTCGATTACCAGGGGATCGACCGCGACGCTCTCGGCAGGGGTGGCAATCTGAACCAGGCACAGACGCGGATGGAACGTGCGCTCGCGCAAAAACTCGGTATCGACGGCAATCGCGTCGAACTCACGGGCGCGCTGGCAAAAGTCGAGTAGAGCCTGATGTGTGGAAATGTACATATCAACCCATCGAATAAGGTTAGGCCCGAAAAACACGGGTAGGATATCGGCATTGCCTTACAACTATACTCGGTTAGTCACAGAACGGGAACGTAAGTATGCGCTGCCTTATCATCCACAACCCGGCATCGGGCCCCAGCTCAGATGAAATCTACGCATTTACGCACGCCCTCGCGCAGGGCGGCGACGAGGTCGTGATGCGCTTTATCGGCGATGGCATGGAGCCCGAGGACGCCGTGGCAGACGTGCGCGAGTTTGATCGCGTGGTCGTTTCGGGCGGCGACGGCACCGTCTCCACGTGCTCGATCAGATGCGCGGATGCGGTGTCCCCACGCTCGTCTTCCCCTCCGGTACGGCCTGCCTGTTCTTCAACAACATCGGCAATGCCCCTGAGGCGGCGGCGCTCGCCAAGGCCTGCCGCGCCGGTCGCACGGTCAAAGTGGACATGGGCGAGCTCTTTTGGCTCGACGAGGACGGCAACGAGAAGCGCCACGGCTTTATCATCATCGCCGGCTCGGGCTTCGACGCCGAGATCATGATGAAGGCCGCCCCCACCAAAAACGACATCGGCGAGATCGCTTACTTCCTCTCCGCGCTCGCCACGCCCAATCCCACGGTGGCGCACTTTACGATTGAGCATGACGGCATTGTCGAGGAGCTCGACGGCATCTGCTGCATGGCCGGCAACACCTCGGTCATCCAAAACGACATCAACCTGTTCCCCGACTGCCGCATGAACGATGGCATGGTCGACATTGCGGTCATCGAACCCGTGCGCACCGTGCAGCTGCTGCCTACCGTGATCACCGCTGCGCTTGACCCCGCCGGCAAGGTACTCGGCCGCCCGCAGTTCAAGATCATCCAGACCAAGGAAGCCAAGATCACCTGCACCCCGTCGCTGGGCATGCAGTTCGATGGCGAGATTATCTCCAGCAATTCGGGCGTCTTTGGAGCCCGCGCGCTTCCGCAATGCCTCGACCTCATCGTCGACGAATTCTCCCCGCTCGGAAAATAGGAGGACCCTATGAACGACAATCCCTTGCTCGGCTTTATCATCATCGTTTTGGCCATGCTCGTCGGCTATGCGATCAACGTGATCCACCGCCGGAAGAAGTAATTCCACATTGGTATGATATTCATCCAATTATCGTCTCCCCTGCTGTTTATGCATTTGCCAAACAGCAGGGGATTTTCATTTCGAGCATTCCCAGCTACTTTATTCGGCTACAGTAATTACGGGGCGTCTTTATTAAAGTAAAGCTACAAACTGAGTATAATTAACAGCTCATCGCATATTTCATTACGCTTATCGAGTAAGTTTCTTTCATAGATGAATATTGTTTCCAGTTCGTTACGCTAATGGGGTGTCTTTATTGGCTGAAGCCCTCTGGCGACAGAGGGCTTTCGCACGCTGGGAGGGAAAATGAGGAAAACTCACCCCGTCAACGCGCTCAAGAAGCTAGGCATAGGCCTCGCCTTTGGAGCTGCAACCATCATGTCCATGCCGACATCTGCGCTCGCCTGCACGCAGATATACATGGGCAAAAACCTTACGGCCGACGGCAACACGTACTATGGCCGCGCCGAGGACTTTGGCAAGCGCTATCTTAAGCACTACGGCATCGAACCTGCCCACGAACCTGGCTTTAAGTACAGCTCGATTGAATCTGCTTTTGAATACACTTCGAACAAGCCTACCTATCGCTACAGCTATGTACGCGACCACCCCTCCAACTGGATGGGTCGCACCGACGCCTACTCCGAGGCCGGCATCAACGAGAAGGGCGTCTCCTGCTCCGCCACGCTAAGCACCTCCTATAACGAGGAGGCCGCTGCAGCAGACCTCATCGATGAGGAAGTGGGTCTGGGCGAGTACAGTTACGGCAGCATCATCCTGGGCGAGAGCGCCACGGCCCGCGAGGGCGTCGAGCTTCTCGGCAGCCTGATCGATGATCAAGGCGTCTGCACCAACGACCAGATCATCATCGCCGACAACAACGAGACCTGGCTGTTCGCCACACTTTCCGCCCATCAGTGGATCGCCATGAAGCTCGCTGACGACGTCGCGTCGCTCAACCCTAATATCGGGAGCCTCAACTACGATGTCGACCTCAATGACACCGAGAATTGCCTCCACTCTGAAAAGATCCAATCCATGCCCGAAGAAAAGGGTTTCGCCAAATACTCCGCTGACGGCAAATTCGATGTCGCCCAAACGTATGGCGAAAGCCTCGCTGATTCCGGCGTAAACCAGTGGTCCCGCTATGTGCAAGGCCGCGATTATTTTGGTAGTCAGCTGACCGAAGGCACAGATTACGACATTATCACAGTAAAGAAGGATGGAAAACCTGACCAAAAGGGAGCCATGGTCAGCGAAATCCAGCCCCTGTTCTTCAAGCCTGGCAAGTCTGGTTGGAGCACTTTCGAGTTGATTCGCGCCTTCGGCAACCGCGGCGAGAACGTCCCTGGCCTCAACGCGAACACTGATGGTGTTTATTGCATCGGCAGCGAGCGCAACACCGAGATCAACCTCTTCCAGATTCGTCGCGGGTATGACCCCGAAGTCGCTACCATCCAGTGGGAAATGCTCTCCCGCGCCGCGTACTCCGTCGCCATCCCGTTGTACTCCGCTCTGATAACTGAGGTCAGCCCGTACTTCAGCGATCAGACCGTCTCCTTCGATCACTGCAAACAGACTGACATCGTGTACAACGAAGAGCCCGAGAACTCAATCAACTACGTCCTCATGGACATCAGCTCGCTCTGCTTTGAGAACCCTGACACCCTTGGTATCAGCGTCCGCGCCTACCTCGATGCGCTCCAGAACGAGCTCATCGAACAGAACAAGGAAGTTGACGCCGCCATGCTGGCCGAGACGACCACCGAGGGCCGCACTGCCCTGGCCAACAAGGCCGGCAAGGCTGCTACCGAGAACACCTACAAGAAGTGCAAGGCCCTGCTCCAGGAGATGCGCGCCTATCAGAAGGCCGAAAACTTTGACGAGCCCTTCACTCCGAGCGATCTGAACACTGAGACCAACGGCCTCAAGGTGTCCATCACCTACGCCAAGGATGCTCTTTCCACCGATCCGGTAACCCCGGATCAGCCTGGCACTCCCGAGCAGCCTGGTACTCCTGAGCAGCCCGGTACCCCCGAGCAGCCCACTAAGCCCGAGCAGCCCACCACCAAGCCCGAGAAGCCTGGCAAGTCCGACACCACGACCACGGTAACCACCAACAAGACGAACACCAAGGGCGGCCTGCCCACCACTGGCGATCGTTTTGATGGCCGCATGGTGGCCGCATTCGCCATCGCTGGCGTTGCCGTCATCTCCGCGGGCGGTTACTTCCTCTACCGTCGCAATAAGGAGTAACGTCTTAGCTGAGCGGACAAGGCAGCAATGGCAGCCTCGCCCGCTCAGCCCGCTCTTTTGACCGGCGGGAAACCCGCTTGAAATCTTTTCAAAAAAGATTTCCCCGCACACACTTCGCTGTGCTATAGTGCAGCGCAACAGCAACTTGGTGCGACCGCGCCACGGCATCACGAAAGGAGCCACCAACATGAAGAACACGATGAAGTCTCTCAACAACTGGTGGTGGCGTGATGCGAATACGATCGGTCGACAGTGAGTCCCTCACGCCTGTTTTTGCGCTCTAGGTGATTGAAAGGCCTCCGGTTTCGACCGGGGGCCTTTTTCTATCTCGAGCCCGATCGCATTCGCATCACGCGCCTCCGCTTTTCTCTTGCACTCCCATTCCGAAAGGATTTTCACCATGTCTCAGAACACCACCGCCGCCCAGCCCCGCACCATCCAGACCGCCGACCGCGGCAAACTCGACGTCCGTGCTCTCATCCTGCTCGCCATCCTGCTCGCTGCCGGCTTCATCCTCAACTTCACCGTAGGCAAGGCCATCTCGGGCATCTCGGGCGGCATGATCAGCCCCGAGTTCATCATCTCGGCCTTCTGCCTCACCATCCTGGTCGTTCGCCCCAACATCGGCCAGGCGCTCGTCATTGGCCTCATCTCGGCTGCCGTGATCCAGATCACCACCACTTCGCCGTTCGTTGATTTTGCCGCCGAGGGCATCGCCGCCATGCTCATGGCCGGCATCGTCAACGCCGCCGGCAAGAACGGTCAGGTCAAGCCCGCGATCGCCATTGTCGCAACCTTCCTGACCACCTTTGTCTCCGGCGTCATCTTCATGGTCATCAAGATGGCCATGCTCGGCGTGGTAGGCGAGCTCGCCGCCGCCATGCTGCCCGTCGTCGCCATGACCGCCGCCTTTAACGCCATTCTGGTCGGCGCCCTCTACCTGCCCATCCAGAAGGCCCTTAGGCTCAACTAACCCGCTCGGCTTTACGAGCCACCCCATCTTGGCGTTCATTCGTCGCTCGCGTACCCAAGTACGCTTCGCTCCTCTTTCGCGCCAACCTGGGGCCCTCGTAAAGCCGTCTCCGTGCTTCACCACCAAAGACCGTCCCAAACAACGAGCTTTTTTGGGACGGTCTTAAACAACTGGTCATTTAAGAACGTCCCCAATGACTATGAAAGGTATCCATGGAAACGATCATCAACGTCGACGATGTCTCGTTCTCCTATGGCACGCAGACCGAGCAGGCGCTCAGCCACATCTCGCTCAGCGTGAACAAGGGAGATTTCATCGGCATCATCGGGCCCTCGGGCGCCGGCAAGTCCACGCTTGCCGCCTGCCTGTCAGGTGCCGTGCCCCACCACTACACCGGCACGTTCTTTGGGTCCGTCATGGTTGACGGCCACGACACCTGCGAGGTCTCGCTGACCGACGTGTCGCAAATCGTCGGCAGCGTGCTGCAGGATATCGACACGCAGATGGTCGCTTCGATCGTCGAGGACGAGATGCTCTTTGGCCTCGAGAACTTTGGCGTTCCCCACGACAAGATCGAGCAGCGCTTGAGCGAAACGCTCGAGACCGTCGGCATCAGCGACCTGCGTGACCGCGAGATCGCCACGCTCTCGGGCGGACAGAAGCAAAAGGTAGCCATCGCCGCCATCCTCGCCATGCGCCCGCGCGTCTTGGTTCTCGACGAGCCCACCGCGGCACTCGACCCCGCCAGCTCCACGTTGGTCTTCGAGACGCTGCGCGAGGCAAACCGCGCACTTGGAATCACCATCGTCGTCGTTGAGCAAAAGGTCGCCCTGCTCTCGGAGTACTGCAACCGCGTGCTCGTGCTCAACCATGGCGAAATTGCGCTGCAGGGCGAGCCACACGAGGTCTTCGCGCATACCGACGAGCTCCGTGCCATCGGCGTCGACTGCCCTCGCGTCACGCGTATCTTCAATAGCCTCGAGGCCGATGGCCTGGTAAGCGGTACCCCCTGCTTGGATGTCGATGAGGCCGAGCGCATGATTTCGGGCATCGTCGACCCCGCACACGCGGCTATCGAAGCTCAGGCGCCCGCCGGTTCCCCGCATGCACCGTCGTTGCGCCCTCATGCCAAGGACGCCGAACCCGTACTCACCTTCGACCATGTTGAGTTTGCCTATCCCAATGGCGGCGCCGCCGTACACGACCTTAGCCTGACGCTCTATCCTGGCGAGCTCGTGGGTATCGTCGGCCAAAACGGTGCCGGCAAGACCACGCTCACCAAGCTGCTCACGGGCCTGCTCAAGCCCGCCTCGGGCAGCGTGCGCGTCACGGGACTGGATACCGCAGCCGTTCCCACGAGCCGCATTGCCCGCGAGGTCGCGACCCTCTTCCAAAACCCCGACCGTCAGATCTGCAAGGACACCGTGCTCGACGAGGTCGCCTTTGGCTTGGAACTGGGCGGCATGGACCGCGCCGAGGCCCTGCGTCGCGCCCAGCTGGTCATCGATCGCTTTGGCTTGCCGGCCGACGAGGCGCCCTTCTCGCTTTCGCGCGGCCAGCGCCAAATGGTGGCGCTTGCCTCCGTCGTAGTGGTTGAGCCCAAGATCGTCGTGCTCGACGAGCCCACGAGCGGCCTTGACTACCGCGAGTGCATGACCGTCATGGAAACCGTGCGCACCATGGCCGAGCGCGGCTGCGCCGTTATCATGGTCTGCCACGACATGGAAGTTGTCTCCGACTTTGCCGAGCGCATCGTGGTAATGGCCGACGGCCGCATCCTCGACCGCGGCCGCACGCACGAGCTATTCTCGAACATCGATCTCATGCAGCGTGCCTACGTTGAGCCGCCCCAGGTCATCGAACTCTCGCGCCGTCTGGCATCTTCCGTCTCGCCCGCTTTTGCGCAGGTGAGCGAGGTCACCGATGTCGTTCGAATTACCAAGGAGATGGTCCACCGTGGTTAACGTCATCGACTACATGCCTGGCGATACGCTGCTGCATCGCCTGAATCCCGTCGTCAAACTGGGCCTCGCCGCCGCCATCATCGTCGGCATCTTCTTGTCCGACACCTACGTGGCGCTGCTGGGCTTTTTGGCACTCACCCTTGCGCTGGGTGCCTATGCCGGCGTCGTCGACCGTCTGTTCTCGCTGCTCAAGTTGCTGATTCCGCTCGCGCTTATCATGCTGGTGCTCCAGCTGGCCTTTATGCGCGGTGGCAACGTGGTATGGGGTTTTATCACCGACACGGGCCTCATCACAGGATCGAAGGCCTGTCTGCGCCTGCTGGGTGTGGCATTACCACTCATCCTCATGCTCATGGTGACCAAGCTCAACGACCTTGCCAACGCCTGCGTCGAGGTGCTGCACGTGCCGTATCGCTATGCCTTCACCTTTACCACGGCGCTGCGCTTTGTGCCGGTGTTTGGTCAGGAGATGAACGCTATCATGGAGGCGCAGACCGCACGCGGCGTCGAGTACGACACCAAGAACCCCATCAAGAAGCTTAAGCTCATGCTGCCACTGTGCGTGCCGCTGCTCATCTCGAGCGTGGGCAAGACCGATGCCACAGCCTTGGCGGCAGAACAACGCGGCTTCTATCTGCGTACGCGCGCCAGCTCGTACAAGCGCTACCCCATCAAGGGCCTAGACATCGCCGTGCTCATCGTCAGCATCGCCCTCATCGCCATCGGCTTCCTGTTCTAGTTCACCACTGACAGCAACCGCCCAACGCAAAAGGCCTCGGCTCGCACCAAACGAGCCGAGGCCTTACTGTTTCACCAGATAAAACCTACCAAAATTAACCTGTCCCTTTTTGACAGGTCGGAAGCTAGAGGCGGTAGGGAGCGCCGCTACGGATGATGGATTCGCGCACCAGGACATCCATGGCGTCGAGGGTGATCTCGGGCATCTCTCGGTACTTTTGCAACACCGAGAGCTCGGTGCAGGCCAGAATGACGCGGTCGCAGCCGCTACGGGCGAACTCCCACATCACGCGGTCGAACTTATCCATATCGGGCTCACGTCCGGCCTTCACATCATCGTAGATAAGCGACATCACATCGTTCTGACGTTTCTCGCTGGGATAGACAACCTCAACACCCGCAGCCTTACATTCGCGGCCGTAGACGCCCGCGCCCACGGTTCCGTCGGTGCCCATGATGCCAATCTTGTGCACCGGCTCGGCCGGCATACTCAGGTTGGGGTCGAACTCGCACTCCCCCATCACCGCACCGGCCAGAGCATAGCGCACCGACTCACGCGGCATGTGGATAATCGGCACCTTCGTAAACGACTGGATCTGGTCGTAGAAGTAGTGCGACGTGTTGCAGGGAATGGCAATGTGCGCACAGCCCAGCGACTCGAGTGCCTGGGCACACTCTTTCATGGTCGCCAGCAACTTGGCATGCTCGCCGGTCTTAATGGCAAACGTGCGGTCGGGCATGGTCGACTTGGAGAGCACCACCATGTCGATATGTTCCTGATCGCAGGCAGCAGCCGTATGACGCACCACCTGGTCGTAGTAATACGACGTGGCCTCGGCGCCCATGCCGCCGATAACTCCCAGCTTTTCCATCGCCGCCTCCTTGGTGACGCCCATGCAATTGCTCGTATCATGCCCGCGCCCGTCCGATGCAAACCGGGCGGGCGCCGCGCTCATCTACTTGTAATACGTCTTGAACAGCTTAAAGTGACGCAGCTTGGTGTGCCACATGCGCAACCAGCGGTTAAAGACAAAATCGCCCTTCATAAACGAAGGATCGGCAGCCTTGCCCTCCTTGGCCAGACGATGCGCCTTCGCACGCAGCTCGGGGTCCTTGACATACTTGTCAACGACGCCCATGGGGACGACCATCCACAGCGCCTCGTCCTGCGCCGTCACAAATTCCGGCTCAAACGGACGGTTATAGACGTACTCATCCACCACGTATTTAGCAACGTTAAAGCCGCTGTTGGTGACGTAGTAGTTACTGCGGCCCTGACGCGTGTTGAAGTCGAAGAACTTAAACGAACCATCGCGTTGGTCGTACTTGACGTCGAAGTTGGAGAAGCCCGTGAACTTAAGGTCCTCAAGCAGCTTGCGCACGCCACCCATGAGCTCGTCGTTGGGCTCGGTGATGATGCAGGCGTGGTTGCCGACACCGTGGGGCTGATGCTCCTCGAGCAGCACGTGACCCAGGCACATCATGCGAACCTTGCCGTTGCGGTCGGAATAACTGGTAAGCACGCGCATGTACTCGTCGTTGCCGGGCACGCGGTCCTGCAAGATGAGGTCATCGGTGTAGCCACTGGCGTACACATCGCGAATGACCTGCTCCAGCTCGGCGCGATCGGCAATCTCGTAGGCCTTCTTCTGGCCCTCGAACTCGTGCTCCCACCACATGATGCCGTCAGAGGGCTTCAGAATCATCGGGAAGGGAAAGTCGATCTGGTCGAGCACCTCGGCGGAAGCCTCGCCCTGGGCGTTGAGCATCGCCATGGTAAAGGTAAACGTGTGCGGATAGGGTACACCGTGCTTCTCGCACAGCTCGTAGAAGATCTCCTTCTTCTGGCACTGCTCGAGCATACTGTAGGGCGCATAGGGCGCGATGACGTTGGAGGCAAGCTGGCCGGCATCCTGAGCCTGTGCGGCAAGCGCGACGTAGTTATCGCCGCAGCCCATGAGGATAATCTTCTTATCGGGATTGGCCTGTGCAATGCCGTTGACGGTCTCGATCATGACCGGCATAGTGTCGATATCCACATTGGGCGTATAGTCGATAATCTGGCTGCGGTATGCAGGACCCGTCTGATACTTGCCAAAGACCAGGCTCTTGACCTGATACTCCTCGTAGAAGGCGCGCGCCACCGAATAGGCGTTGATATCGCCGCCGAGCAGCACGGGTATAAACTCGCGCTCTGTAAACTGCAATGCCATGGAAACTTCCTATCATCAACTGCCCGTACGATGGGCGGTCTTTATGCAACTGGTTTATTCTAGCGTGCCAAACTGCCGCTTCCCAAAGTTCCACCATATCTATGGCAAGCAGGCGCTTATGATCGAGCCCGCAGGGTTCCGTAACGTTAAAGTTGAACTCTATGGTTTCTTAACAATTCACTATAACTGCAGGTCAAGACCAAAACCTCAAGTTCAACTTGACCCTTTAGAACCTTTAAGGTTCAAGTTGAGGTCGAAAGCAGTAGTAGAATACCTTTCGAACTATAACCTACGATTGATTGCAGAGGGACTGGATGCAGCATTCGAACCATCGCACCGCAGCGCTCATCGCGTCGAAGCCGGCTCGTATCATCAC
This sequence comes from uncultured Collinsella sp., assembly GCA_902473205.1. Classification (GTDB taxonomy): domain Bacteria; phylum Actinomycetota; class Coriobacteriia; order Coriobacteriales; family Coriobacteriaceae; genus Collinsella. Next base: position 83,857 of record CABRRA010000004.1, on the reverse strand, counting down.
GAGCGCCGCGCTTGCCGTTACACTGACGGCCGCGCCGATGCTCTCCCCCGTCGCAGCCTATGCCGCCTCGCAGGCAACGCAGGATCAGCTTTCCGCTGCCCAGCAGAAAATCGAAACCGCCACGAGTGCCTACAACGAAGCCCGCACCAAGCTCGAGGATCTGCAGAAGCAAATCGACACTAACGAGGCAAGCATCGAGAAGATCGAAGCCGAACTTCCCGATCAACAGGCCGAGGCGAGCTCCGCCATGCGCGATCTGTATAAGTACCAGAAGGGCACCAACCCCATCGTGAGCTTCCTGGTCAACGCGCAGAGCCTGGGCGAGTTCATCACCACCTGCAAGTACACCAACCAGATTACGAGCTCGAGCGTTGACGAGATCGAAGAGCTCAACAAGATGCAGACCGAGCTCGAACAGAACAAGACCGAGCTCGAGCAGGCCAAGTCCCAACTCGAGACCGAGCAGAAAACCGCCGAGGACGCACTGGCACAGGCCCAGCAGCTTCGCAGCGAAGCCCAGGCAAAGGCCGAGCAGGAGAATGCCGCCGAGCTGGCCAAGCTCGAGGCCGACAAGGCCGCTGCCGCCGAGAAGCTCTCGGGCGAGGGCGTGAGCGGCAACAACTCCAACAGCCAGGCCAATAACGCCAACACCACCATCGACACCACGGTGAACAGCTCCAATACCGGCAACTCCGATTACGACTCGTTTATCAACGAGTGGACGAGTCGCATCGACAACTACCTCGCCGGCTCCCCCATGGCAGGTCAGGGTTACAACTTTGCCGTGGCAGCCTGGAACACCGGTGTTGACCCTCGCTGGTCTCCCGCCATCGCCTGCATCGAGAGCAGCAAGGGCCTCTATTGTGCCGGCTCCTATAACGCCTGGGGCTGGAGCGCTCGCGGCGGCGGCTGGCGGAGCTTTGGTAGCTGGAGCGAGGGCGTCTCTGCCCACGTTGCCTACCTGGGCGCCAACTATGGCTCCACGCTTACCCCGGCAGCCGCCAAAAAGTACTGCCCGCCCACGTGGCAGGACTGGTACAACAAGGTTGCAACCCAGATGAACCGCATCTAGGATCAACGTCAAAGGGGCCCCAATCGGGGCCCCTTTTTCTTTCTTTTACGCGACGGAGGTATCGACGACGCCAGTCGCGTTTGCAATGGCAACGATGATAATCATTGCCAACAAGAGCACACCCATAGCCTTGAGCCAGAGCTTTGCAAGCTTTTTACCGTGGTATCTATCGAGTAGCTCAAACCGCCGGCGAAGGCGGCGTTTGTCGAGCATCACAAAATGAATGAGCACTGCGAGACCGTCGACGAAGATAAAATACTCAATCGCGAGAAACCACATCGGGTAGTTTTGGTTGGCGCCCGTAGGATGAAAAACGGCAAAATGGCTTCCGGCAAAGAAAACAAGTAGCGAAAGATAGACGAATGCGTTCCAAATGCGCCCAACGGTGTCGGGAATGCGGGAGAGTAAATTCGGGCGCTCAGGCACCAACGGCAATCCACCCTGAGACTGATCCGTGGGGAGCACGGGCGCAGGGCATATGGCTCGCCGCTCGGGAGGCTCTTGGAAAGAAGCAGCATTCGGCGCGCACGACGGCGTCGGCGCGCACGACGCATACGATGCGCGCGCAGCGTGCCCTAGCGCCTTCGCGCTTGCAAAGCGCTTGTCCGGATCGAGCGCCATCGCCATGCAAATAACATCGGCAAGCGAGGCGGGGATATCATATGCCTCGCATTGCTTGCGCATGCCCCGACCCGGCTTGGGGTCGGCCCCCGTCAGACAAAAGAACAGCAGGGCACCGAGCGCATAGACATCGCTGCGCACGCTCGTCTGACCAAAACCATACTGCTCGGGCGGCGCATAGGGACGCGTGCCAAACTTAACGGTATCGGCATCGGCTCCCTCGCGCCACACGCGAGCGATTCCCAAATCGATAATCACCAGCGATGAAAACGTCATGCCCGTATCGGGCGTATAGCTCGCGCCCGACACGATGATATTCGAGGGCTTTAGGTCGCGATGGATCACCGGAGCGGCCATCTCCCCCGCCGACGCAAAGCCGGCATGGAGCTCCGCAACTGCATCACAAAGGGCGCCAAACAGCTCACAAGCATAATCGGGCGTCGCACCCAAACGCCCCACCAGGGCCCCGAGCGTTTCGCCTTCGATATATTCCATGACCACGCAAAGCTCGTCGCCCACGCGGCGGCAATCGACAATCCGAGGCAAGTGCTCGTAACGTCGCCCGGCATGCTGGGCCGCAAACAGGCGTTCATACGCCCCGCCAATCTGGGCCGACGCGTCGATGCGCTTGCGAACAAAGGGGCCAAGAGATCCCCCGCCAGAGCCCTCAAAGTATACGAGCTCGGTCGTCTCGACGTCGGAGTGCTTGAGCACACGGTCTACGCGATAACTGTCATCACGCTCAAGTGACGCCAGGTGTCCGGCGAGCGCAGCGGTCAACTCATCATCGGAATATGTTGGGCTCTGAGTATCCATAGCGTCCATAATAACGCAGGGCACGGACGCGCCATGACGCCCGTGCCCTGCACGTTCAAAATGTCGTGAACGGCGCTTCCGCCGGCAGCTAACCGTTAGCTCACCGTCTCCTCACCAAAGCGATACAGCTCCTCGTTCACCTTTTGCAGGCTACAGCCGCGATCGATACAGAAAATGATGATGGCGTCACGGCGATCCTTGCAGTTGAGGACATTGGCACCTGCCGCCGTCAAGGCGCGGTTGGTTTCCTTGAGCGTTAGCGCCATGGCGAAGGCAATCTGCAGCACCTTATTGCGACTTGGATGCCGCGTACCGGTAAAGATCTGATAGCCAAACGTCTCGTTGAGGTCGGCCATACGCACCACGCGCGAACGCTCCAGCCCTTTTTCTTCCAAAAGCTGTTTCAGATACTCCGAAAGCGACGGGGCGGCAAAGTCATGCTCTTTGATATAGCCATCAATGCTTGGCGCATCGAGAAGCTCATTGAGCAGCTCCTCGGTCAGCTTTTTATCGGGCATACAGCCTCACCTCCCCAGATCGCATAGTAATCATGTTGTTTATTCTAGTTAAAAGCCGCTCACATCAGAACGTTCCCAGCTGGCAACCTGATCGGGAGATACCGTGCTCATCGCTTCGAACTTCCAGGTGCCGCCCGCTTTGAGATGGTTGGTGTTCGCAAGAGCCGTTCCCACCTGATTGCCGTCTGCGTCATACAGAACATACTCAATCTGAATGTAGCTTTGCTCTTTATCCGTATTATTGGTCAATGTGCCAGTGATCTTATACGCGAACTGATTAGACGCATCCCCGGCCTCATCCGAAACCGTATAGGGTTCTTGTGCCTCTTTTTGCTCCTCGACTTGCTGGGTCTGTTCGGCAGGCTTTGCTGCATCACCCGTAGACGAATCAGACGAGTTACCGCCCATAGAACCTACGACGCCGGCAACAACAAGCACCACGATGACACCCAGAATGATCTTGCCGATCGGCTTCTTTCCCTCTTTTGCCATTATGCATCCTTCCCACGATCCGGCTACCGTGCCGGCACACAGCACATCGTAGGAGGCAGCGAGTTCAAATTCATTAGCTGGGAGCTAATGTCGCGACACAACTTGCCATCCGACGCTCATTGAGTCTTTTTTCCTTCACCGAACTCATACCTTTGTTGTTGACTATTAAACATTTAGACGTAAACTGCTTTGTTACCTTGTCAACATCTGAAAGGAACCTCATTGGGAAAAGACGTACTGGTGCAGCAACTCGTCGACTCATTCGACAGCTGGCCCGCCAAAAATTCCGGTTGCGGATCGTCCCGCATGACACAAGAGCTCTATCCTTTTGACAAGCTCTTCTCTCCCATCAAAATTAACAAGCTCACCGTCAAAAACCGCATTGTCATGGCACCGATGGGCAATATCGACATGTGCGAGGAAACTGGCCGCCCCAGTGGCATGATGCTGCAGTACTTTTTCGCCCGCGCCAAAGGCGGCTGCGGCCTCATCACAACAGGACTCGTGCCGGTAAGCCACGGCATCGATACCACGGTCACCGAGCTGGACAAGCTCACCTATTTCCCGCGCATCGATCGAAGCCGAACCGTTATGGCAGGCTGGCGCGACCTTGCCCAAGGCGTCCACGCCTTCGGATCGCGCATTTTTGTCCAGCTTACGGCTGGACTCGGCCGCGTGGGCAACCCGCAATGCCTCATCACGCAAAAGAAGTTTCCGGTCTCGGCGAGTTTCTTGCCTAACTACTACATCCCCGCCATTCCATGCATGCGCCTCTCGGACCAGAAGCTGCGCCGTATCGTAAACAATATCGGCCAAGCGGCGGCCGATGCTCATGCCATGGGCATCGATGGCGTCTATTTGCACGGGCACGAGGGTTATCTTATCGAGCAGCTCGGAAACCCCGCCTTTAACCATCGCAAGCTCGGACGTTATGCCGATTGGCGTCAGTTTGGCCTCGATATGATCAAAGAAATCCGTCGCCGCGTTGGGCCCGACTACCCCATCATGTACCGCATCGACCTTTCGCTTGCACTCGAGGAAACCTATGACGAGCAGGTCATGAATTCGACCTATCTGGGACGCATGCGCGGCGGCCGCACAGTCGAACAGACCCTGGGTTATATGGAAGAGCTCGTGGCGGCGGGAGTAGACATCTTTGACGTCGACCTTGGTTGCTATGACAACTGGTGGATGCCCCACCCGCCTGCGAGCATGCCCGCAGGCTGCTTCGTTCCCGTGGCGCGCGCCGTTCGAGAGCGCTTTGCCGCCGACAATATCCGCTCCAATGCCGGCCTTCCCGTACCCGTTGTCGCGGTGGGTAAGTTGGGCTACCCCGACATTGCCGAACGCGTCCTTCGCAATGGCGACGCCGATATGATCATGCTCGGACGCCCGCTGCTTGCGGATCCCGAGTGGCCCAACAAGGCGTACGCCGGTCGCGTGGCAGATATTCGCCCCTGCATCGGATGTCAGGAAGGATGCCTCAACGAGTTTGTCGAAGGGGGCCATCCGCAGTGTGCCGTCAATCCACGCTGCAGCTTTGAATACCTCATGCCCCAGACACCCGCTCCCGCCAAAGAACCCAAACGCATAGCGGTGATAGGAGCCGGACCCGCTGGGATGGTCTGTGCGCTAATCGCCGCGCGTCGTGGCCACGACGTAAAGCTCATCGATGCCGAAGATGAACTTGGAGGAAAACTCCTCTCCGCCAGCGCCGCCCGGATCAAGTTCGACCTCGATAACTACCGATCATATCTTGTTCGACAGGTGCGCGAGCAGGCAGAAAAACCCAACGGGAACCTGACACTCGAACTTGGACGGGCAGCACGCGCCGAAGATCTTGCAAAAGCAGGCTTCGACGCAATCGTGTGCGCGACAGGCACTTCCAATGCAATACCGCCCATCCCCGGTCTTACGGAGCTTGCAGCATCGGGTCATGCCGTGCTGGCAACGCAGCTACTGCGCCAACCCGCGCTGCTTGGCAACGCCAAAACCGTCACCATCATTGGCGGAGGGGCCGTGGGCTGCGAGGTTGCCCAATGGCTCACTGTCGAACACGGCATACCACAGGTCAGCGTAATTGAAATGCTGCCTCACATGATGCAGGGCGCCTGCACGGCAAATCGCGGCCACCTACTCCATGCGCTCAGGGGACGCAATGTGCGGCTCCTCAATATGACACGCGTCGAGCGCGCGGAGGTCGACGGCAAACGCGAGTCTGGAGCCCCATCGAGGTGTGCGCGTCTCCACTTGAGTCGCAACTGCCACAAAAACGTTCCCGACCCCTACGTCTCGTGGTCACCGGTCTTGCCCGAGAACGTCGAAAACCCGCTTGCACCCAAAATCGGCAACGACTGGAAGTCACTCGAGCTAACCTGCGACCTGGTAATCATTGCCTGCGGCGGACACCCCGACGACGCGCTGTTCTACAAACTGCAGCAGACGCACGCCGCAGACGAGCTGCATAACATCGGCGATGGGTTTGCACCCGGTCGTGTGCTCGAAGCGGTCCGTGCGGCATACCGACTCGGCACCAATATCTAACACGAAAGGATGGGCTCACAGATGAACCTGACCTCCCAACAACAAGCCCTGCTCGACGGCGCCAAGGGCCCCGCCATGGCCAAAGTGGTCAAGACCCTCGTTATGTACGGCGAATGCTTTGGCGCCGAGCGCATGGTTCCCGTGACCGGCGCAAACGGTCATCTTGTCACAAGTTTTGGCCTCTCCATGCTCGGTCCAGTCTATGACCTTATGGATGAGCTGCTGAAAGACGGCGCCCTGTCCGGTCAGTCATTCTCGGTCGACCCGAGGCCCCTCGACCCCGCCGTCCCGGCCAACCCGCTGCAAAAGCTGCTGTTCAAGATTATGTATTCCAAACAAGACGATTATGAGGCACAGCTGCGCAGCATGGGTCTATTGGACAACGATGCTTTCACCTGCACCTGCTACCAGCCCGAGGTTGGCAATCGACCTCGGCGTGGCGACATCCTAAGCTGGGCAGAAAGCAGCGCCGTGGTCTTTGCCAACTCCGTGCTGGGCGCTCGCTGCAATCGCAACTCCGGCATCATCGAGATGTTCGGCTCAATTGCCAGCTTTGTCCCGGAATTCGGCCTGCTCACCGATGAGGGCCGCAAGGCGACCTGGATCATCGAAGTCGACTGCAAGCGCAAGCCCGAAGCGCAAGTGCTTGGCAGCGCCATTGGCATGAAGGTGATGGAAGACGTCCCTTACATTAAAGGCCTCGACCGCTGGCTTGGCCGCGAACTCACACCCGGCACGCAGGACTACCTTAAGGACATGGGCGCCGCCAGCGCATCGAACGGCGCTGTCGGGCTCTACCACGTGGACGGCATCACGCCCGAGGCCGTCGAACAAGGCGAACACCTCATAGCACCAGACGCCCGAATCTATCGCATTGACGACGCCGAGCTGGAACGCATCCGCTCGAGCTACCCCGTTATGTGGAAGAACCCGGGCGCGCGCCCCAAGCTTGCCTTCATCGGCTGCCCCCACCTCTCGTCTGCACAACTCGTCCATTGGGCAGACGCCATCTGCGATGGGCTGAGCGCCTCCGGCAACTGCCGCGTGCAAGTACCCACCGTACTGACCGCCGCACCATCCGTGGCAGACGCCTTCCGCAAGACTGCGGCATACAGACGCCTCTCGACTACCGGTGCCGTCGTCTCGAGCATCTGCCCGCTTATGTACACCAACAACCCGCTGTGCGGCAGCATGCCCATCATCACCAACTCCAACAAGTTGCGTACGTACTCGGCATCGCGCTACTACACCGACGACGAGGTGCTCGCCTACGTCACCACCGGAAAACCAATCAAATAGGAAGGCGACTCCTCATGGAAAAAATCTTTCACGGCCGCGTCGTTGTCCCCGGAACTGCCCACGCCAAGGCACTTGTCTCTCACGGAGGGCTCAACACACTCGCATCGTTTCAGAAGGCACTGATGTTTGGCGACAAAAAGGCCACGTGTTCCGACCAAAACAATCCCGACTTGTACGGCAAACCTTTGGCGGGATGTGCCTTGTGTCTTCCGCAGACTATCGGCTCCACCACAGGCGGCATGGTGCTCTTCTGCGCCACCAAAATGGGGCGCCAACCCGCATGCCTGCTGTTTTCCAAACCCATTGACAGCCTTGCCGCCGCTGGCGCGATCCTCTCGGGTGTATGGACCGACACCTCCATGCCCACCATTGACAACCTGGGCGATGAGTTTCTCGATGCTGTGTCGACGGGAGACGCCATCACCGTGACCGAAGACGGCACGGTCATCGTCGGCTAAGGCTATCCGACCCGCCGCCCGCAGATGAACAACGTGTTTCGCCATTTCCCACGCGCGGTGCGGGCGATAATCTTGACGTATTCGATATACAACACGAAAGGAGTCCCACCATGGGAGCATCGGTATCGGTCGCACAGGGCGCGCCTCTTGATGCAGGCACCTACAAGGCAGACGAGGCAGCCGTCGAGCGCTTTTGCGAATTGCTGCGCATCCCCACCGTTTCGCGTGAGAACATCGCCGAGCGCGACGATGAGCCCTTCAGCCAGTGGATTCCCACGCTTCAGCGACTTTATCCGCATTTCTTTAAAGTCGCCGAGCTCACACGCGTCGACGACTTTGGCATGCTCCTGCGTTGGCCTGGCGCCGATTCCGCCTTGGACCCCATCGTCATGATGGCGCATCAGGACGTCGTGCCCGTCGAGGGCCAAGACTGGAAGCACGATCCCTTTGGAGCCGAGATCTTCGACGGCGAGATCTGGGCCCGCGGATCCCTCGACACCAAGTGCATCGTCTCGGCTTTCTTCGAGGCCGCCGAGCATTTGATTGCCCAGGGCTTCGTTCCCCCGCGCGATGTCTGGTTCTTCTCGAGCGATGGCGAGGAAATCGCCGCACCTACTGCAACCCATGCAGTGCAGTGGCTTCGCGAGCATAACATCCATCCCTACATGGTGCTCGATGAGGGTGGCGCCGTGGCAACCGACGCCCCGCTCGGCGTCACCGAACCCGTTGCCATGGTAGGCGTGTCCGAGAAGGGCCACGTCGACCTTACCGTCACGGCGCGCGCCGACGGCGGCCATGCCTCTACGCCTGCGGCAAACGATGCCTGCCGTCTTCTCTGCCGTGTATGCGAGACTATCTCGGCCAACCCCGGCAAGCCGCAGCTCACGCCCGCCGTCGAGGCCACACTGACCGAGTTGGGTGCCCGTAGCAGCGCGACGTATCAGGCAATCTTTGGCAACCTGTGGCTCACGCGCCCCGCGGTTACCAAGATCATGGCCGCCAGCCCCGAGACCTCGGCCATGCTGCGCACAACCTATGCGCTCACGCAGCTCGAAGGCTCCAACGCGCACAACGTGCTGCCACCGGTCGCTCGCGCCAATTTCAACGTGCGCATCGCTCCGTTCGAGACCATCGCCGATGCCGTTGAACGCGCTCGCAGGCTCGCCGCCCAGCAGTGCCGCGCCTCGGGCGTAAGCCCCGACCATGTCACCGTCGAAATCAACGAGGCGATCCCCTACACCGAGCCCGCGCCCATCTCGCCTTACGAAGACGATGCCGCCTTCAACTACATCCATCGCTGCGTGTCGGGTGTCTATCCCGAGGCCGGCTTTGCCCCCTACGTGCAGAACTCCTGCACCGACTCGCGCGAGTTCAACGAGATCTGCGATCGCGTCTACCGCTTCTGCGGCTTCATCTACTCGGGCGAGGCGCGCAAACTCATCCATGCCGCCAACGAACGCATCGGCGTCGACGTCTACAAGCGCGGTATCGAATTCTATGTGGCGTTTCTCGCCAACCTTGGACAACTGTAGGACGGGAGGGCCGACATCGCCCCTCCCCGCTTTTACCGACCAGGAGAACCAGCATGACCCAACCAAATCTTAAGCGGGCGGCCCGGCTCGACACCAAGGCCGTCGCCCTCGCCTCCCTACCCTTTATGGGCATGATCAGCTTTTGGCAGGTCTACGACGGCATCGTTCCCAAGATGCTCACAGGGACCTTTGGCCTATCCAACTCGCTCACCGGCGCGATCATGGCCATCGATAATGTCTTTGGCCTGTTCCTGCTTCCGCTCTTTGGCATCCTCTCGGACCGCTGCGCAAGCAAACTCGGGCGTCGAACGCCCTTTATCTTGGGCGGCTCCGCGGTGGCAATGCTCTCCGTCCCGCTCATCGCGATCGCCAACAACATGGGCAGCCTACCTCTGCTCATTGGCGCGATTATCCTCACGCTTTTGGCAATATGCGCCTACCGCACCATGACGGTTGCCATTGTGGCAGATATTACGCCTCGCCCACTTCGAACCAAGGCGGACTCAATCGAAAAGATCGTCGGCTATGCGGGAACGGGTCTTATGCTCGTCGCCATCTCGGTCATGGTTCCCAAGGCCGACAAACCTGATTATCTTCCGCTCTTTATCTTGCAGGCCGCCTTTATCCTCGTGTCAGCCGTTGTCTACGGCATCTTTGTCCGTGAGCCCGCCCTCGTCGAAAAGATGCGCGAGAAATCGCTGTCAATGGGCATCGACGAGGATCAGATTGACAAAGACGACTCCCCCGAGGCCGGCGGTAAGGAACGCGTTGCAGACACCGACGTGCGTCGCTCCATCATCATGCTGCTCGCCGCAACGTTTTTCTACTACATGAGCTATAACGCCATGACCACCAATATCAGCCGTTATGCCGATTTGTTCTATGGCATGGAGGGCGGTTCCTATGCCATCATCAATATCGTGACGATTGCAGGCGCGCTGCTAAGCTACGTACCCCTGGCAAACCTTTCGCTCAAAATCGGCCGCAAAAAGGTCGCCCTGGGCACCGCCGTCATCATGGTTTTGTGCCCCGCGCTTCTTTGGCTGGCACCCGGTTTCTCGCCCGTGTTGTACGGGGTCTTTTTGTTGATGGGCGTCGCGCTGGGCGGCGTGGACCTGTGCGTGTACACGATGATTCTGGAGTGCTGCAGCTCCCAAAGCGTGGGCCGCTACTCCGGTTACTACTACACCGTGAGCATGGCGGCTCAGGTGGCGACGCCGATTCTCTCCGGCATCGTTATGGACGTGGCGCCGTCGATGCTCTTCGCCTACATCACGGCAATGGGCATGATTATGACCGCGAGCATTGCCGCCGCCAAGCACGGCGATGCCATCTTGATCGACGAGGTCGCTCGCCGCGAGGCAGCCGAGTAGAAGTGCACGCCAATATTGAGCAATGGAGCCGGATGGGGGTATTTCCCATCCGGCTCCATTTTTTCATCCTCAAGAGGCTCGTCGAAGCCTACCCCACCGTGACGGATTCCCCGGTAAAGGCACTGATCATCAACAGGACAAAGAACACCAGGTAGCTGACACTCAGCAGGTACGCAATGATCAGAAAGAAGACCCATCCGACATTGGTCTTGCCATCGGCACGACGTTGCTCGCGAGAGCGGCAAAGCCAAATCGTCACGCCAATGGCCACAATCAACAGCACAAGTGCCGCTGCGGCCAGTCCAGCAAGCGCAAACATCACGCCAATGCTCACAGCAATAACCGGGAGCAGCAGCAAGCCGCACCCGCACCCACCAGGACTGTACACGGCAGTCTGTCGGCGTCGTTCCATCGTCACTCCAACCTCAACATCTTTGAGCGCTACAGCGCAACGGCCTGCTGAACGGGAACGATCTTATCCAGTTCCGGTTCGATGCGCCTCTTCTCTGCCTCGAGATCAAACGCCATCTGGGCTCGAAGCCAGTAGCCATCCATCAGGCCAAAGTAGCGGCAAAGGCGAAGGTCGGTGTCGGCCGTCACGCGACGCCTTCCCAAGATAATCTGCCCAATGCGTTGAGCCGGAATCCCGGTCTCCTTAGCAAGGCGATATTGAGAAATGCCCATAGGGGCAAGAAATTCCTCTTTGAGAAGCTCGCCAGGAGTCACCGGCGGCAGCAAATCAGACGCAGTCTCATCACTTGTGATAATCGACGATTTCGACATTCCAAGCCATCCCCTGTCTCCACTCAAAACAGACCCGATAGCGCTCATTGACACGGATACTATATTGACCGGCGCGATCGCCCTTCAACGCTTCAAGACGATTGCCTGGCGGAACGCGAAGATCATCAAGCGAAGCGCAGATCTGCAGTTGGCGAATCTTCCTCAAGGCGACCCGCTCAAAAGGAATGAACTTCCTAATCCGCACACCCATTGCAAAGCGTTCAGTGTCTTCATCTTTATATGATGCAATCATAGTATCGCCTTACGTTAATAACGTCAAACGTTTCTATAGAGCTACATCTCTATTATAGCGTACATCTGTTCGTATTTTCGAGAAGATGCGTCCCCGTCGACTAACAAAGCAAAAGCAATCGTTTGTAGACATCGAGGCCCTTGAGCAAAATTTCCTCATCAAAGAGCATGGTATCAGTGTGAAGAGCGCTCATCGCATAGGCTGGGCAGCCATCAGCGTCAATCGGGTTTTCTTGCGCCTCCGGCACGCCCGTGCCCAGCAGGAAGAACACGCCCGGCAGATGGCGCTGATAGAAGGCGAAGTCCTCGGCAATCAGCAAAGGCTCATCTACGAGCTGTAGCTCGGGCAAGGCGGGCGCGACATTGACAAACAACTCGGGGTCGTTGTCGACCGGCGGATAGCCCTCGGCAAAGTCAAGATCGTACGTGCAGCCCGTTGCAGCGCATGCCTCATCAAGCACGCGGCGCACGCACTCACGCGCACGGTCGAACATGTCGTCCGTAAACACACGCAGACTGCCGGCAACATGGGCCTCCCCCGCCACCGCATTGCAAACCGTACCGGCCTGCAGCAGACCAAACTTGCCGATACAGGGCTCGTCGGTGCCCAGCTCGTCCATCAGCTCGCGCTCGGCAACCAAAAACTTTGCTGCCGCCAGTGCCGCATCGTGCGACTCCTCGACCGGTACACCATAGGTCTTAGCGATATGAATACTCGTACCGTGAATATGGATATGCGTCTCGCTCGAACGCGCTAGCAGCGGACCGGAACAACTCGTCAACATGCCGGCAGGCAGATCGGGCCACACATGGAAGCCAAAAATGCGGTCGACCCCGTAGCGCTCGAACACACCGCTCTCGCATACCGTCTTGGCACCACCGGTCGTTTCCTCGGCCGGCTGGAACACAAAAAGCACGTTGCGCCTCATGGCGCCCGGCCGCTCGCGAATCGTACGGTCGACATGCGTCGCGGCGGCAAGTGCCATAGCCATGTGTCCGTCATGTCCGCAAGCGTGCATCTTGCCGGGATGGGTCGAGGCGAACGCTGCCCCTGTTGCCTCGGCAATGGGCAGCGCGTCCATGTCGGCCCGAATCGCCGTGGCATGTGCGGCGCCAACGCTAGCATCGAAGAAAGCGCAGACGCAGCTGGGGCACGGATGGGTCACCTCGCAAGCGAGCGGTGCCAGTACGCCCTCGATATAAGCGATGGTTTGCGGAAGATCGAAATCGAGCTCCGGAATGCGATGGAGATCGCGGCGATAGCGACGGAGTTCTTGGAGCTCGGTCATAGAGGATCCCTTCGTGAGGCATATCTGTTGCAACTTATTGTGATACAGGATTGTGGCACACATGTTTCCAGCATATTGCTGCATTTTTTAAACGTTATATACGAATACTCTTGTTTGGTAAAGTGCAACGTGGTAGGGTCGTTACCACTTGATAGAGGCGCGGGCACGAAGAACCGCGGGCGAGCCGGCAGGCTTTGACCCCGTGGGGAGGCGAAACCCGCCGAACTGGGCTTTTCGGGCACGAACAACCTGGTGGGCCTGCGGGAAACACCCACAGGACTGTCTGCAGCAATGCGGGAGCGCTATCCGGACATTGGGTCCACGCTATGCGGATTCGATGCGCAGATGGCGCCGTCTGGATAGCGAGGTTTACGGGACATGGCATTGACCCCCAACGAGGCATATGCGGCCAAGCAGCCGTTTGTGGACAAGGAGACGCTCGAGCATATCGTCGAGCAGTTCCCCACGCCGTTTCATCTATATGACGAGGCGGGCATCCGCCGCAACATGCAAGAGGTGCGCGATGCCTTTGCATGGAACCCGGGCTTTAAGGAATACTTTGCCGTCAAGGCCAATCCCAACCCGGCGCTCATTTCCATTCTCAACGAATACGGCTGCGGCTGCGATTGTTCAAGCTACACCGAGCTCATGATCGCCCGCTCGCTGGGCATCACGGGACACGACATCATGTTCTCGTCCAACGACACGCCGGCAGCGGACTTTGAGCTCGCCGACAAACTGGGCGCCATCGTCAACTTTGACGACATCAGCCACATCGAGTTCTTTGAGCGCGTTGCGGGACCCATCCCCAAGACGGTCAGTTGCCGCTTTAATCCGGGCGGACTGTTCCAGCTCTCCAACGGCATCATGGATAACCCCGGCGACTCCAAATACGGCATGACCACCGAGCAACTCTTCGAGGCCTTCCGCATACTCAAAGCCAAGGGCGCCGAGGACTTTGGCATCCACGCATTCCTTGCCAGCAACACCGTCACCAACGACTACTACCCCAAGCTCGCGCGCATCCTCTTTGAGCTTGCCGTGCGCCTGGAGCGCGAGACCGGCGCACATGTTGCCTTCATCAATCTGTCCGGCGGCGTCGGCATCCCCTATCTACCCGAGCAGCAGGCCAACGACATTCACGCCATCGGCGAGGGGGTGCACGCGGCCTACGACGAGATCCTGGTTCCCGCCGGTATGGGCGATGTGGCCATCTGCACCGAAATGGGCCGCTTTATGATGGGCCCCTACGGCTGCCTGGTCACCAAGGCCATCCACGAGAAGCAGATCTACAAGGACTATATCGGTGTCGATGCAAGCGCCGTCGATCTGATCCGCCCTGCCATGTATGGCGCCTACCACCACATTACGGTGATGGGCCAGCCGGGTGGCGCCGGCAAGACCGCAGTACCCGTTACGGACACCTACGACATCACGGGCAACCTATGCGAGAACAACGACAAGTTCGCCATCGATCGCGAGTTACCGCATATCGACATGGGCGACCTGCTTGTGATCCACGATACCGGTGCGCATGGCTACTCCATGGGCTACAACTACAACGGGCGGCTGCGCTCCGCCGAGGTCCTGCTGCGCCCCGATGGCTCGGCCGACCTCATCCGCCGCGCCGAGCGCCCGGGCGATTATTTTGCCACGCTCGACGTGTTGCCGAACGGCCGAGAGCTGCTGGCCAAGTCGCGCGCCGAAAGTGCCCGCCGTCGCACCCAAGACGAGCGCCTGGCAGTCGCCGCCCAATGGAACAAACGCATCCAGATCGCGGACGCGAAGGAGAAGAACATGGACATCCGCAAACTCGAGGGTTCAATCGTCGCCCTCGTCACGCCGTTTAAAAAGGATGGCAGTGTCGACTTTGACGCACTCGAGCGCCTTATCGATTTCCACCTGCAAAACGGCACCGACGCCATCCTCACCCTGGGCACCACCGGCGAGAGCGCCACGATGACCGACGACGAGGACAACTCCGTCGTCGCCGCCGTGGTCAAGCATGTTGCAGGACGCGTCCCCGTCATTGCCGGCTCGGGCTCCAACTCCACGCAGACCATGCTCACCAAGTCGCTTACTTACCAGGGCTTGGGAGCCGACGGCCTGCTGCTCATTACCCCCTACTACAACAAGTCCAACGAAGAGGGTATCTATCAGCACTTTAAGACCGTCGCCGATGCCGTGGACATCCCCTGCATCCTGTACAACATCCCCGGCCGCTGCGGCTGCGGTATCAGCGAGCGCAACGTAGAGCGCCTGGCCGCGCACCCCAACATCATGGGTATTAAGGAGGCCTCGGGCAACGTCGCCTACGCGGCCAAGATCGCCCACCTGCTGTCAGACGACTTCCGCATGTACTCGGGCGAGGACGCGCTTACCGTGCCGCTCATGAGCCTGGGCGCCTCGGGCACCATCAGCGTGTGGGCAGACGTGCAGCCGCAGCTCGTGCATGACATGTGCCGCGCCTATTTGGACGGTGACGTGGCGCGTGCCCGCGATATCCAAATTGCCGGCCAGCCGCTCATCAATGCCCTCTTTAGTGAGGTCAACCCCATCCCCGTCAAAGAGGCGCTCGCCCAGATGGGTATGATCGAGGCAAACTACCGCATGCCGCTGTGCCCCATGGCAGACGACACGCGCTCTGCACTTACCGATGCTCTGAAGGGGGCTGGTCTGCTTGATTAAGACCGTCATTATGGGAACGGGCCGCATGGGCTCGCTCATCCGCACCACCGCCGAGGGCGTTGTCGACGCCGCCGGTCAACCCGTTTTTGATATCGTGGCCCAGATTGGCTTCGATTTGAGCAAGCTCGAGAACGCACCGGCTGCCGATGTGATTATCGACTTCTCGAACGTCGCGACCTTCGACGCCGTCGTCGCCTATGTCGAGCGCACGGGCGCGGCATTGGTCTCAGGCACCACAGGCTACACCCCCGAGCAGATGGACCGCCTGCGTGAGCTGGGCCAGAATGCCCGCGTTATGCACTCGGGCAATTACTCCATCGGTATCGCAGCCCTGCGCCATCTGGTAGCGCAGGCTACACGCGAGCTGCCCGTCTTTGACTGCGAAATCGTCGAGACGCACCACAACCAAAAGGTCGATGCCCCCAGCGGCACCGCCAAGTTGCTGCTCGACGCCGTCGTCGAAGCTGAGCCCGAGGCAGGCTACCACCCCGTCTATGGTCGCGAGGGCATGTGCGGCGCGCGCGATCCCAAGGAAATCGGCATGCACTCGCTGCGCGGCGGCACCGTCGCCGGCGTGCACGAGGTAAGCTTTTTCGGCCAGGACGAGGAGGTCACGCTCACGCACCGCGCCACGAGCCGTCAGATCTTCGTCAACGGCGCCCTGGCAGCCGCGCAGAAGCTCGTCACCCGCGAGCCTGGCTTCTATACGTTCGACCAGGTCATGTTTGCCTAACCAGGTATCAACCGGATCCACTCAAAGGAGAGACAGCAAATGAGTAATGCAGCCGAGATGGATGCACAGGAGATTATCAACTACATCGCAACCGCGCCCAAGAAAACGCCCGTCAAACTGTACGTGCGCGAAAAGCCGGGCATGAAGGTCCAGTGGGGCAATGCGCACGTCTACGGCGGTCGACGTGGCAAGACCGTCTTTGGTGACTGGGATGGGCTCAAGGCAATCCTCGACGCCAACGCCGACTCCATCGACTACTACGACGTAGAGAACGACTGCCGCAACTCCGCCGTGCCCATGCTCGACCTCAAGGGTATCAACGCCCGCATCGAGCCGGGCGCGATCATCCGCGACCGTGTCGAGATTGGCGATCGCGCCGTCATCATGATGGGCGCCATCATCAACATCGGCTCCGTCATTGGCGAAGGCTCCATGATCGACATGGGCGCTGTGCTGGGCGGCCGCGCCACCGTGGGCAAGAACTGCCACATCGGCGCCGGCACCGTGCTGGCAGGCGTCGTGGAGCCCGCCAGTGCCACGCCCGTCATCATCGAGGACGACGTTATGATCGGCGCCAATGCCGTGGTCCTGGAGGGCGTGCACGTAGGCAAGGGCGCTGTCGTTGCCGCCGGCGCCGTGTGCGTCGAGGACGTCCCCGCCGGTGCCGTCGTGGCCGGTGTCCCCGCCCGCGTCATCAAGATGCGCGACGAGAAGACCGACAGCAAGACCGGTCTCGAAGAGGGCTTACGCCAACTCTAGGGTTACGCGGTTTTACCAAACCGCGTAACTAGTCGACGCTGCACCTTTGGTTCCGTCGTTCTAACGAACGACGGATCTCTCGACGCTGCAAACGCCCCTAAGCGGCAATCTGACGTTCAATCGTCGGTCGCGTACCGAAGTACGCTTCCCTCCTCTTTCACGTCACCTTGCTCGCCTAGGGGCGTTTTCGCTGACTTATGCTCAGTCTGCAACTCAATTCAGCTCCAAGCAAAAAGGCCGAAGTCCCGAAGGGTTTCGGCCTTTGCTTTGTCTGAAGTTCAAGCGCAGTTTATCGATTCTCAATTGACCCGATATTCTTGAGCTCGATGGAGATGAGGCCGTTGGGCTCGTTGACGAACTCGATGTACTCGGAATTCGAACCCATCTCGGCCGGGAAGCTGATCTCGATGCCCGTGTCGGTACGAATCTTGTGATTGCGCACGGCCGCGCGTTCGACCTGCTTGCGCTCCACGGGCACGCGCTCGGGCACCTTCTCCTCGGTCAGCGCCGCACGCACGCTCTCCTTGATAACCGGCTCGTCCTCAAAGACCTCATCGACGATATCCCAAGGCGGCAGCTCCTCGTCGTCTTCAACCTTCTCGGCAACGGCGGCTTTGACCTTGGCGAGCGCTACGGCCGTGTTGGCGCCGTGCTCTTCAGCGACCTCCTCGACCACGCGCGTCACCGTGTCGATGACCTCCTTACCCGAAACGCCCGTGTCGCATTGCAGCAGGCCGTCGGGAATGAGCATGCGATCCTCGCCGGCAATCTTGCGCTTCTTGTCCACGTAGCCGATCTCCATGGTGCTTGCGCGCACGATGGCATAGCTCGGCACCTTTTGCGAGGGGTTCGGCAGAATGGCGTAGTGGCGCGCGATGTCGTTGCGCACCTCCCCCTCCTCGCGGCCCACTTCGTGCATAAAAGCCTGCTTGGAGCCCAGCAGCATCACGGCAAACCAGCGGGCATCCTCATCGTCGTCAAAATCGGCCACGAGCACGTCGGTGGACTCGGCTTTCTCGGCTTTGGTGAGCTCGGAAGAGATAAACTCCGCAATCTGCTGCGACAGGTCCACGAACTCGCGCTCGCCAAAGAAATAGCCCTTGAGCTCGCCGCCAAACGCAGAGTTCTCGGCAAACGTGGCGCGTTTATTGTCGGCCGAGGTGCGTGCACGGCGCAGATGCGTGGTTACGAAATTGCGCACGGCACGGCTTTCGGTATCGAGCTCGCGCTGGCTCATAACGTTGACGGCAGAGTCAAAGTCCAGGATATGCAGAATCGCGTGATTGATTTTCATATACGGCATTCCGTTCTAGATCGATTTCGGCACGAACCAGTATAGCGGTCGAGCCCGCCCCAGGCGCATCGAAGATTGGTGCATCGGGGACAGGTTGCTTTGCACCAATGGCTAGCGCAGGAGCTCGGACTGCCAAGCCTCGAGCTGTTCTGCCAAACTCTTGCCGGCGGCGGGCATGTCGATCTGGGGTCGTTTGGGCAGCAGCGCACACTTAAGAATTGCCACGATGGTCTGCGAGACAAAGCGTCGCGTATCCTTGTCAAACCCTTGCGCAGCCTGGAGCATCACGGGCAGGCTCTCGCGCAGATTCCCAGCGATATCCGCAAACCGCTCAGCACCCGTAGCCTCAAACACGGAGAACAACGCATCTACAAAACGCTCGCGCTCGCTAGGCGAAACTGCAAGCAGCATCTCGCGAATGGAGCCATCAACGTATCGAGCACCGGCGGACAGGCGCTCACAGTACACGAAGTCGCGACCATCAACCACCCAGCTAAAGGGATTGTGCTGCAGCAGACTGAACTCGGTGCTCTCAACGATGGCATAGTCCTCCTGCGTCTCGAACATCATGCCAAAGATCGACGACCGAGGTAGCGTCTTGTCGATTCGACCGGAAAGATCGGCAAAGGCGTTGCCGTTCAGAAACTCCTCGACGAAACCCGGACCATCATGGGAATACGCCCGTTCGATTCGCGCACGGGCGACATCGGAGCACATCGCCGCACCGTACACCGCAAGGTTTCCACCCTTGGAATGACCTCCGCACAAAAGCGGCCCGTCAATCGCATCCGCCGCCTCGTCCACATAACGCGCCGCGGATTCCTGGGCCGGCACAGGATACCGGAACGCCATGTTAAAGTCCTCTTTCCACCCCACAATCGTGCTGTCGGTCCCCCGGAAGGAAAGATAGCTAAACCCCGCCGGAAACCGGAACGCCATGGCTGCAAACTGCTCTGTCGCCACCACATCGCTCACGGCACGATAGCCGCAAACGTGCACGCCACGGTAGCGAGGGCTTGCTGCCACGGCCTCCAACAAGGCCCTGCTCCCCTCTGGATCCCACAAGTCGTCAATCATGTCCCGGTAGCACTCGGCACGCAGCAGCTCGCGTACGTCTAGGCCCTGCCAGTTCGTCAGCTCCGCCATATCACCCGGCAAACGCAAATAGGACAACCACGCAAAGACGAGGCTATCCACCGCGCAGAACGGCCTCTCCTCAAACGGATCAAACGCCGTCTGGGCATAGGTCAAAAAATTAGGCGAATCCGACATGGCCCTCCCATCAACTATGGTGCATTGGGGTCAGGTTACCTTGCACCAAAAAGGCGCCCGGGCCGTGTGGACCCGGACGCCTTCATTGTAACTTTTTGCTCTAGCAAGCTTGATTTAGCAGGAGAAGTCGACGCTGTCGATGATGTCCTTGAGGGCCTTTGCAGAGGCGGTGAGCTCATGCTGCTCGCCATCGTTCAGCGGCACGGGGACGCGGCAGACAACGCCGTCGCGGCCAACGACCGTCGGCATGGAGATGGCAAGATCGGACAGGCCATACTCGCCCACCATGAGCGAGGAAACGGGCAGAACGGTCTGCTCATCGCGCATGACGGCAGTGCAGATGCGCTTAACGGCCATGGCGACGCCGTAGTAGGTGGCGTGCTTCTTCTCGATGATGGTGTAGGCGGAGTTCTTGACGTCCTCGGCGATGCGCTTCTCGGCAGCCTCATGCTCCAGATGACCGTGAAGCTCGCAGAAGGTGTTCAGCGGCACGCCGGCAACCTGGGCGCTGGACCAAGCGACAAACTCGGAGTCGCCGTGCTCACCCATGACATAAGCCTGAACGTCGCGCGGGTCAACCTCGACGTGAGCGCCGAGCATCTGCTGCAGACGGCCGGTGTCGAGCACGGTACCGGAGCCGATGACATGGCCCTCGGGCAGGCCGGACATCTTGATGGCGGCGTAGGTCAGAACGTCGACCGGGTTGGAGACGATGAGCAGAATGCCGTCGAAGCCGGACTTCTTAATCTCGGGGATAATGGACTTAAAGATGTTAACGTTCTTGTTGACCAGGTCCAGGCGGGTCTCGCCGGGCTTCTGGGCAGCGCCAGCGGTGACGACGATCATGGCGGCGTCGGCGACATCGGAATAATCGCCAGCGTAGATCTTCATCGGCTCGGCAAACGTCATGCCGTGCGCAATATCCAGAGCCTCACCCTCAGCGCGGTTCTTGTCCACGTCGATGAGAACCATCTCGGAGAACAGACCACTCTGCATCAGCGCGAACGCCGAAGACGAACCGACGAAACCGCAGCCGACAATAGCGACCTTCTTCTCGTTAACCATTAGAAACTCCCATCTCTCTCCACAAACAAGCCGCCCGGGAACGACCCGAGCGGCTTGCCGTAATCCCAATACATCCAATCGGGACTTTGATTATGCTCCTATTCGCAGCCAAATATCGACCGTTTGCCGAAATTATTTGCAGAATTCGTAAAATAACTGCACGAAATCGGTTTCGAGCTATTGACGAGCCGAAATAGCTTTCTAATACAGGCCCGCTTCGCGGATGGCCTCGACAGCCAAAGCGATCTGGTCGGGCGGCAAAACCAGCGCCATACGCACGTGTCCCTCGCCCGAAGGACCAAAGCTCGCGCCCGGCGTCACCACAACACCGGCCTTCTCCATGAGCTCCTCGCAAAACGTCATGGAATCGGTGCGACCACCGGGAAGCTTGGCCCACACAAACATGGAGCCATGCGCGTTGGGACGCTCCCAGCCCAGGCCCTCAAGACCGTCGCACAGGGCATCGCGACGCTCCTGGTACTTCAAACGCTGCGCCTCGACCTCATCACGCGGACCGTTCAGGCAGGCGATAGCAGCCTTCTGGATCGGGAAGAACATACCGAAGTCGATCTGGCTGCGTAGCTTGGCAAAGGCAGAGACCACGTCCTCGCGGCCGACCAAAAAGCCGATGCGAGCACCGGTGACGTTAAACGACTTGGAGAGCGAGAAGAACTCAACGCCCACCTCGAGCGCACCGGGATACTGCAAGAAGCTGCCGCCCGGCTCGCCGTCGAACACGATGTCGGAGTACGCGTTGTCATGGACGATGAGCAGGTCGTGCTCGCGGGCAAAAGCGATGATCTCCTCGTAGATCTCGGGCGTGCCCACCGAGCCCACCGGGTTGGCGGGCAGCGACACGATCATATACTTGGCGCGGTCGGCCACTTCGGGATCGATGCCCGCCACATAGGGCAGGTAATTGTGCTCGGCAACCAGCGGATAGTACTCGAGCTTGGCATCGGCGATCTTGGCACCCGCCTCAAAGACCGGGTAGCACGGATCGGGAACCAAAATAGTGTCGCCCGGATCGAGCAGGGCCAGGCCCAAATGGCCCACGCCCTCCTGCGTGCCGTTGCACGACTGCACCATGGACGGCGTAATGCCGGAGACACCAAAGCGACGCTCATAGTAATCGCACACGGCTTGCTTGAGTTCGGGCAGGTCGCGCAGGGCGTACTTCCACATCTCGGGATCCTGGGCGGCTTGTGTGAGCGCCTCCACCACGTGGCCGTACGGCTTAAAGTCGGGCGTGCCCACGCTCATGTTGTAAATGGTCTTGCCCTGGGCCTTCAGCGCGAGAAGTTTGTTGTTGAGCGAGGCGAAGACCTCCGCGCCAAAGCGGTCGAGACGCTGCGATGCCTGCACGGTGCCACCTTTCAATATAAAAAACGCAGCGCTCCGACAAGAGCGCCGCGCGATACGGGCCATCAGATTGCAAAAGTGTAACGCTTGCAAACCCCGTATTGGTTCAATTTAGCCAACCTTAGTCAACTGGATTGAGCGCGTCGATCTGCGCAAGCCACAGACGCGAGCTAGCGTCACTCGGCATACGCCAATCGCCGCGCGGGCTGAGCGTCACCGAGCCCACCTTGGGACCATCGGGCAGGCAGCTGCGCTTAAACTGCTGGGCAAAGAATCGACGGTAGAACGTACGCAGCCACGTGTGGACGGTCTTGGCATCGTAGACGCCCTCAAAGCTCTTGAGTGCCATGCGGTAGATCTTGCCCGGCTCAAAGCCAAAACGCAGCAGGTAGTAGAGGAAGTAGTCGTGCAGCTCGTACGGGCCCACCAAATCCTCGGTCTTCTGCGCAATCTCGCCGTCGCCCGTGGGCGGCAGAAGCTCGGGGGACACCGGCGTATCGAGGATATCGAGCAAGACCTCGGCAATACGTCCGCCAAAGACATCGGCAGCATAGCGCACCAAGTGACGCACGAGCGTCTTGGGCACGCTCGCGTTAACGGCGTACATACTCATGTGGTCGCCGTTATAGGTAGCCCAGCCGAGCGCCAGCTCCGACAGGTCGCCCGTGCCGATGACAAAACCGCCGGCCTGGTTGGCCAGATCCATCAGAATCTGCGTACGCTCTCGGGCCTGGCTGTTCTCGTAGGTCACGTCTTGGACGGCCGGATCGTGCTCAATGTCCTTGAAGTGCTGTTCCACGGCCGCGTGGATCGAAACCTCGCGGAAGCTCACACCCAGGTCGCGGGCGAGCGACTCGGCATTCGACTTGGTGCGATGCGTCGTGCCAAAGCCGGGCATGGACACGGCCGTGATACCGGTGCGCGGCAGCCCCAGTGCATCGAAGGCACGCACGGTCACAAGCAGTGCCAGCGTGGAGTCCAGGCCGCCCGAAAGGCCGATGACTGCAGCCTTGGTACCCGTATGGGCAAGGCGGGTCTTGAGGCCGGCGGTCTGCAGGTCGAGGATGGTCTCGCAACGCTCGGCCAGGTCGCCATGGTCAGCCGGCACAAAGGGCGCGCGGGGGAAGACACGGTCGATGCCGAGTGCATCGTGCAGGACAGGTTCGTCTGCCAGCACGCCCTCAAACGAAAATTCAACGGTCGTGGCCTCCGGCGCATCGGCCGCGCGCGTCCACGTCGTTGAGCGACGGCGCTCGGCAACCAGACGGTCAAGGTCAACGTCGGCGACGGCCATATCGCAGGTGAGGAGCTTCGTGACGGCGAGCTTAGATCCGTTTTCGTAGACGAGGTTCTCGCCCGCAAAGACCATGTCGGTCGTGGACTCGCCCTCGCTCGCATCTGCATAGGCATAGGCACAGTACAGGCGCGCACTCTGATTGGAGATGAGGCTGCGGCGATAGTCTGCCTTACCGATAATCTCGTCCGAGGCCGACGGGTTGAGGATCACCGTCGCACCGGCAAGCGCCATCTCGGTCGAAGGGGGCGCCGGCACCCACAGGTCCTCGCAGACCTCAACGCCCAGCACCATGTCCTCGGCACCTTCATCACAGCAGCGGTAGACAAGCCCCGAACCCAGCGGAACCGGACCCTGACCGGCAAACTCGACCCACACAGGATCTGCGGGCGCCGGAGCAAACCAGCGGCGCTCGTAGAACTCGCCATAGTTGGGCAGATACTTCTTGGCCGTAAGACCCAAAAGCTCGCCCGCGCAGCACACGGCGGCGCAGTTGTAGATATTCTCGGCAACTGCAACGGGAAGACCGATGGTAAAGACAATCGGCAGCTCGCGGGTTTCATCGAGAATATGTGCCAGTGCGGTCTCGCAGGCATGCAGCAATGTACGGTTATGGAACAGATCAGCCGCGGTATAGCCGGTCAGGTTAAGCTCGGGCAGCACCAGCGCGCGGACGCCGCGCTCGGTAGCCTCGCGAACAGCCGCCAGCGCAACCTCGGCATTGCCCTCGACATCGGCCACGCGAATCCGCGGCGACGCCGCCGCCACACGCAAAAAGCCATCAGACTGAGAAAGGTGAAGATTCATAAGAATGCTCCCGTGCGTAGACGCCATTCACAACAATTAGCAAGCCCTATTGTAGTTCAACCGCCGGGTGTAACCGCATCCCACCAACTTGGTGAGCAATTGATGAGTTGATGATATCTGTTAAATGTCACGTACGATTCACATCTGGTGGGTACCCTGATGGCTACATGAAACGAAGCAGATTTACACCGGGAGGGCCCCGTATGACAACCAAGTACACCGACGCGCCGCGCACGCGCGTCATGACACCAGCCGCGCTCAACAACGGCGTTCACGAAAACCATTCCATCGGACAGACCATGGCCATCGCGCCCAAAAAGGGCCTGTTCGATGACATTTCCATTCCCCAGATCATCGCCGGCGCCGCAGCCGCCGCCACGAGCGTCGCGCTTGCTTCCAAGATTGGTATTGCCGGTTCAGTAATTGGCGCCGCCGTGAGCTCGGTCATCACCGTTGTGTCCTCGCAGGTCTACCGCCACTTTATCTCTGCCAGCGCCAAAGCCCTCAAAGGTACGCACGCCGACGTCGACTACCCCGCCGGCGCCTATGAGCCCGTTGAGTTTAATGCCGAGGAGCACTTAGGCGGCGCCGCGACTACCCAGGAGATGCGCCAGATTGCAGGACGCGCGACCACGGCACGCGTCGCTCCCAACAGCCTGCGCGCCAAGGCGGCGGCAGAGCGCAGCCAGACGCAAAAGAAGGTCATCATCTTCTCGATCGCCATCGCCATCGTCGCGGTCATCACCTGCACCGGTGCCATCCTTATCACCACCGCCGGCGAGGGCCTGGGCGAGCGCCCCGAGCCGATCCTTTCGTCGCATACGACCGAGCACGACGCGGATAGCACTGGTCAATCGCAAAGCCAGCAGGACGACTCGCAGGGCACCTCCGCATCCACCGACTCGTCCTCGAACACCCCTGATCAGTCGCAGAGCGCTGATTCCTCTGCGAACAGCGGCGGCACGCAATCCGGCACGACCGACTCAAGCCAAACGACTGACGGCTCTCAGCCGAGCACGGATGACCAGACGAGCGGCAATACATCGGGCACGAGTTCCA
The DNA here is from genome assembly GCA_902473205.1 of uncultured Collinsella sp. Lineage (GTDB taxonomy): Bacteria > Actinomycetota > Coriobacteriia > Coriobacteriales > Coriobacteriaceae > Collinsella. Next base: position 58,475 of record CABRRA010000004.1, on the reverse strand, counting down.
CCGACAATAACAACACCGACAGCTCGAGCGGAACCGCGTCCGGCACGGCATCTGACAGCTCGAGCCAAGGCACGGCATCGGGCAACTAAGCACGTTTGCCCCTCATAGATAACCGACCTGCATAACGGGCGCGAACCGGCAACGGTCGCGCCCGTTTGCCTTGGGCGACGAGATGGCAAGCCCCGCGCGATGGTAAGATGCTTTGGTGTGTAAAGAGGAGATTTGCCATGAGCAAGACAATAGTTACGCCCACGCTTTCGCTGGGCAACCACATCTATCTGTATCGCCTGCTGCGCGATGCGATTGGATGCGGCAAGCAAACGTTTATGACGCAGGTCGAGGAGGCACTCGCCGCTGGTGACATGGCCGCTTATGACCTGGGCTTCGAGTCCACGCGCGAGCTGCTCGAGGAGCTCGACGACTGCATTAAGCTGACCGTCTTTAAGGGCGGTCGCCTGTATGCCACGGTCATCGCCAACGAGGCCTGGGATGCCGCCCTTGCCAAGGGCGAGGACAAGCCCAAGGCTGCCAAGGGAGCCAAGCAGTCCTACAAAAAGAAAAAACGCGGCGAGAAGGACCTCAAGGCCGTGCGCCCCAAGCACGTTAAGCGTCCCGAGCCTGAAGCCATGGTTGAAGCCGTGCCAGAATCCGAGCCCGAGGCAGAGATTGAAGTCGCTATTGAGGTAACGGCAGAAGCCGAAACCGAAACCACCGCCACGACTGATCCCGAAGTCATATCCGAGCAGGAAGCCACTGCGGAGCTCAACGAAGCTCCCAAGTCGACAACCGAAAAAACCGCCGACCAACCCGAGACGCCTTCGTTCCAAAACAGTGATGTCTTTAGCGACGAGGCCGAGGACGATCAGCCCGCCGATCAAGACGCTACCGAGTCGACGCCGAAGCCCGAGACGCCGCAGCCCGCCATCTCGCTCACGGTCGTCTATGACCCCGAGAACGCCAACGCCGGCATCACCACTATGGCATCCACGCCCATCGAAGCAAAGTCGAGCGTCGAGAATGAGAGCGCGATGCAGGTTGAGTTTGAAACTGCAGCTGTAGACGCGCCCGTCACCGTGAAGCCCGCAGATTCCGCAGTTAAGCCGGAACCGGTGCCTGAGCCCGCACCCGTCATCGAATCCGTGCCCACCTCTACTTGCGACCAAGTTCCCGCACCGGCACCGGCTTCGGTACCCGCAGCGGCCCCAACCCCCGCACCCGCAGCGCCCGCCATCCCTGAGGACTTCCCCGTCGATTTCGCAACCGAGGTCTTCTGCCCCGGCCCGCTTCTGCACCAGTTGTCGACCTATCTCCCCTACGGCGCCGACACGCTCGGCATTGTCGGCGAGTACTACTGGATCGCCCGCGAGCGCGGTACCATCGAGGCCGCGCGAAACCGCGCAAACTTCCCCCTGTGCTACACGCAGGCCGGCGAGCGCCGCGAGGTTACCGTGCGCATCCGCCGCAACACCACCGGCGGTCTCGGAGCCGCCTGGGCCATCGACAAGGTCGAAGCCCCGGTCGAGTAAAAAACGGCCTCGGATAGCCAATTGACCATCCGAGGCCGTTTGAATTCAGGCCTTTTAGTTGTCATCGGTGCATATAGACACCAGAGAAGCAAGCTCATCCTCAAGTTGCGGAGCAAAGTATCTAAAAGAAACCTGCGCTCCAGTCGGTATCGACTCAATCATATTCGCAGCATTATCTGAAACTCGGTACGATGCAGTTTCACCTGTCTTCAAATCCTCTATTGAGCAGACAGCGTCTTCAGCATCAATCGACCTAAGCACGCCTTTTCCTTGTAACATCACATCGGCATGCCCGCCAGCTATTTCTAATGAACCTGAGTCTGTCGCAGTCACTTCTCCGGAACCTCCGCGCGATATCTCTTCCTTTGTTGAACAGCCCACCAATGAAGCCATCAGCACCAAAGACAGAGCTAGACGAATCGCCCTACTTCGAAAAAGTCGTTCCATAAGTCCACGCATAATAGCTCTGATCATACTTCAGGAAGGATAAAGATGAATTCCAGCCGTCCGCTATGCCAATCATCTGCCTTGTCTCTCCAGTTTTCTTACCAGTAAGTGTGGCGTAAGCCTCCGCTGTTACAGAATGGGCTGATCCGTTGTACAAACTCGCATGTAAAACATTCGGTCTATTAGAGTTAATCTCATTTTGAATGCTCGCGATAGCCGGAGAGGAGACAGTGCGGGCGATAAGAGTACTTCCTCTGCTTGCGCAGTAATTTGTAAACCCCGTTGCACAGGTTGATATCGGCGTTCCACCCAAAACAACGCCGGGAACAGTCTGTTCTTCATCGGAAAGAGCATGGGTATTGGTGTAATTCCATATCTGCATATATTGCGAAGGGTCGCTATATAAATTGGCAATGCCATACAGTTCCGCAACGTTCGAAAAAGCTGTCACCATACAAGCATAGTGGGCGGTAAGCCTCTTAATCTCGCTTTCATCATATGACATAAACTGAGAAATGGAACGAAATCCAGATACTGTGTAATCCTGCATTTGAGTTGCGTAAATTACAACATCGTTCCAGCTTGAAGGTTTATTCGATAAAACGACAGGCCGTCCTTCTATGGAAACAGCCGGGATTGTTCTTCCGCAATTTGTTGTTATTGAACCGTCCAAAGATTGCACGCCGAATTCGAATGGATTGATCATTACGACTGGGTTATTGAACGAATAAGACTCGACACCAAGATCTCCTCCCCGATCCATAGGGCTGACTAAGCCGTCTCCAAAACGATATCCCGTAAGTATTTCATCATCTGAAGCATCTAAAACCAAATAGCCCGCGGCTCTATTGGATGTCACAACCGGAACAATGTAACCAAGCGGGGACCCATCAACATCTACAAAAGGAATAGGGTCAGAAGGCGTATACGAATAGCCGAGGAGTCCCTTTATATATTTATCGGCAAGCTCTTGCGCAATTTCAGAAGTAAATTGTATCTGCTCACCATCAATATTGCCCGTCGAAGCAAAAACCTCTTTCGGACGTGCGGCTAAGGCGACAATTGAAGACGCGACAAGTTGCAGAAAACGACGACGCGAAAGCATATGTTCTTCTTTCTAGAGAAGCGACTTATAAGGTACTCCTATTCTATAATCTTTTTTTTAACGTTACAGCACTGGTTATATTTCAATTCGATTTGCTTATGTCCTTGCAACCCAATGCGTCTTTACGTTTTAAACGGAATTAGAAAATCACTCATAGCAAAAACGGGCTTTAATCCCAAAGAGATGACTTTGATTATGAATCAAACCAGCAGCCAGGGCATAGCTGCAGTGCAATCGCTACAAGAAAGGCCGCCCTTGGTGGCGGCCTTTCTACTTGCTACTAGTCGCGCGTCAGCTTGCGGTGGATACGATGCGGCTGGGCTGCGTCCTCGCCCAGGCGCTCGATGCGGTTGGCCTGATAGGCCTCGAAGTTGCCCTCGAACCAATACCAGTTGCCCGGGTTCTCGTCGGTGCCTTCCCACGCCAGAATGTGCGTGGCGACGCGGTCCAGGAACATACGGTCGTGGCTAATGACCACCGAGCAGCCCGGGAACTCGAGCAGCGCCGCTTCGAGCGAGGACAGCGTCTCGACGTCGAGGTCGTTCGTGGGCTCGTCGAGGAGCAGCAGGTTGCCGCCCTGCTTGAGCGTGAGCGCCAGGTTCAGACGGTTGCGCTCGCCGCCGGAGAGCACGCCAGCGCGCTTCTGCTGGTCCTGGCCCTTAAAGCCAAAGCTCGCCACATAGGCGCGGCTCGGAACCTCGGTCTCGCCGACCATCATGTGGTCCAGGCCGTCCGAGACGACCTCCCATAGGTTCTTGTCGGGGTCGATGCCGGAACGGTTCTGGTCGACGTAAGAGATCTTGACGGTCTCGCCCACCTCGAGCTCGCCCGAAGTCAGCGGCTCCAGACCCACGATGGTCTTGAAGAGCGTAGTCTTGCCCACGCCGTTGGGACCGATCACGCCCACGATGCCGTTGCGCGGCAGGGTGAACGAAAGGTCATCGATGAGCACGCGGCCATCGAACTCCTTGTGCAGATGATGGGCCTCGAGCACCTTGTTGCCCAAACGCGGGCCCACAGGGATGCGGATGTCGGTCCAGTCGAGCTTCTGGCTGGCGCGCGCCTCGGCCTCCATCTCCTCGTAGCGAGCCAGACGGGCCTTGTTCTTTGCCTGGCGAGCCTTGGGCGAGCTGCGTACCCACTCGAGCTCGGCCTCCATGCGCTTGGCGAGCTTGGCGTCACGGTTGCCCTGAGCCTCGATACGCGCGGCCTTGGTCTCCAGATACGTGGAGTAGTTGCCCTTGTAGGGATAGAGGTGGCCGCGGTCGACCTCGCAGATCCACTCGGCAACGTTATCCAAGAAGTAGCGGTCGTGCGTAACGGCAAGCACCGCGCCCTGGTAGTTGTGCAGGAAGTGCTCGAGCCACAGGATCGACTCGGCGTCCAGGTGGTTCGTGGGCTCGTCGAGCAGCAGCAGGTCGGGAGCCTCGAGCAGCAGCTTGCACAGGGCCACGCGGCGGCGCTCGCCGCCGGAAAGTACGTTGACCGGCATGTCGGAATCGGGCAGCTGCAGGGCGTCCATGGCCTGGCCGAGCTTGGAATCGATATCCCAGCCGTCGGCGGCGTCGATCTCGTCCTGGAGCTTGCCCATCTCGGCCATGAGGGCGTCCATGTCGCAATCCGGGTCGCACATCTCCTCGCCGATCTTATTGAAGCGATCGACCTTGGCGATCATATCGCCAAACGCCATGCGCACGTTCTCGATGACGGTCTTGTCGTCATCGAGCGGCGGCTCCTGCTGCAGGATGCCCACAGTGTAGCCGGGGGTGAGCCTGGCATCGCCGTTGGAGACCTCCTCGATGCCGGCCATGATCTTGAGCAGGGTCGACTTGCCCATGCCGTTGGGACCCACAACGCCGATCTTGGCACCGGGGTAGAAGCTCAGGGTCACGTCGTCAAGGATCACCTTGTCGCCATGGGCCTTGCGAGCCTGATACATCTGGTAGATAAACTCCGCCATATGCCTGTTTTATCCTTTCTACCTGCTGTTTTCCTATTCTTGTTTCGCTTTAGTGGAAACGAGATGGAAAAACCAGCTCTGAAACGTAACGAAATAGGGGCATGGTTGCCCATACCCCCTAATACTACCTGGGAAAAGTTCCCCCGGAACATACTATGAACTGCGTACGCTAGTTTTCCGCAACCTTAGCGAGCGGCTCGCTGCGATTTGCGCCACAGCAGATACGAGTAGACGTAGACGGCTCCAACCGAACCAAACGCCAGAACCGCAATCACCGCGGCCGTGACCTCGCTCGAAAGCACGCTACCCGCCACGCCCATCACAATCAGGCCAATACCCAGCACCATAAAGCAGGCACCGCCAAAGCGCTGCGTACGGCGCCAGTTCTCGGGATTGGCAAGCGCCCAAGGCGTCTTGATACCGAGCGTATAGTTCTGCTTCACACGCGGCAAGTAGTTGCCTACGCCGATGAACAGCAAACCGACAACACCGGAAATCAGCACGTTAACCGAACCGACCGCCGGCACCACGCCCCAGACCGTAAGCTCTCCCAGCCAGCTTATGGCGCACATGAACAAGGTGAAGGCGATTACGAAGCCCTGATAGAACTTGCCCGAGGTTCGATATGCCTCACCTTTGGGATCGATGCGCGGCACCACGCAGAACATTGCGAGAAGCACCAGAGGCAGCACGCCGAGCGCGGAGGCCATCCAGCTGGGACCCCAACCGTCGACGGCTCCGTTCGCGCCCCAGTGCGTGGGAATCTGCGCAGGCAAGCTCGGCATCACCATGAGGTGCGCTACGACATTGGCGACGCACAGAGCGATCAGCGCAATCCACACACACCGCGATACCCCCGTGGCGTGAATGCCCTTGTTTTCGTTATTCATCCTTATCACCTTCCGTGTTTGTAAAGCCCATAAACCAACCGATCAAGTCCTGCATGACGGTGGTGTTTAAGCTGTATACGATGTTTTGGCCATGGCGCTCGTCGGTCACCAACCCGGCGTTTTTGAGCGTCGCCAAGTGATGGCTCAACGACGGCTTACTGATATCGAAATGCTCGGCAAGCTCCCCCGCCGTGCAATTGCCCTCGCGCAGCAACTCCAAAATGCGCCGTCGCGTTGGATCGGCAAGCACCTTAAAACCCTCTCCCGGCATAAGACCTCCTCTCATCATCTCTCATGACGTGCACACTATACTCGATATTTAGATGTTTGTCTAACTATCTAATCGCAATGCTTCAAACCACATCAAAGCAAACGCCATCGCAACCTATGGGCGATTACCTATAATGACGATAGCTAAAACACGATTCGCTTCCCCATCGGAGGATATCTATGACCGAAACCACAGCCGCAACTCCCATCGAGACACGCGACACCAAGCTCGAGATTATCATGGGCCGCGAGGCACTCGATAAGCTCGCCGATGCTACGGTGCTAGTGCTCGGCTGCGGAGGCGTGGGCTCCAACTGCTGCGAGGCACTCGCCCGCGGCGGCATCGGTCATTTCGTCATTCTGGACAAGGACATCATCGCGCCCAGCAATATCAATCGCCAGGCCATCGCCTTTCACAGCACCGTCGGCAAGCGCAAGGTGGACGTGATGGAAGCCATGATTCGCGATATCAATCCCGCCGCCACCGTTATCAAACGCACCGAATATCTGTTGAGCGATAACATCGACGAGTTCTTCGCGAGCGTTTTTGAGCAGACGAGCGACAAGCTCGATTACGTCGTCGACGCCATTGACACCATCTCGGCCAAGCTCACCATTGCCAAATATGCTCAGGACCACGACATTCGTTTGGTTAGCTCCATGGGCGGGGCCAACAAGCTCCATCCCGAGTGCCTCCGCTTTGCCGACATCTTCGATACGGTACGTGACCCCATGAGCCGCATTATGCGCAAAGAATGCAAGAAGCGCGGAGTCAAGAGCCTACACGTACTGTTTAGCTGCGAGGAATCGGTTAAGACACAGCCCCGCGACCCTTCCAACATCCACGAGCGCACCGAGCTGGGAACCGCCAGCTTTATGCCGCCTATCATGGGCCAGATGATCGCCGGCGAGGTTATCCGCCAGATCAGTGGCCGCGGCACTGAGCGCGTACGCTCCGATGGCCAACGTCTGGACTAGCGGAGCGCGCCGAGATGGAGCCCCGGTTATTTGATGCGCACTGTCATCTTGATTTAATGGCTCACCCGGACGCCGTTGCCGATGAGGCAACGGCGCTGGGCTTGGGCCTATTTGATTGCGGCGTCGATCCACGTGACTTCACTAGCGCAAACGAGCGCGCCCGTCGCCAAACAGGCATCATCGCCGGCGTCGGGCTTCACCCCTGGTGGCTCGCCGACGGCCGCTGCGGTCCTGCCGAAGTCAATCTGCTTTGCGAAGTTGCCACCCAAGAGCGTTACATCGGCGAGGTGGGACTCGACTTTTCCGCTCGTTTTGCCGGAAGTGAGCCGCTACAAATACAGGCATTTGACCGGCTCTGCGATACACTCGTGCAGCATCCTCTTACCGGGCGTGTGATATCAATTCACGCCGTTCGTTCAGCGGGAGCCGTACTGGACGTCCTCGAATCGCATAGACTACTCATCCCAAACCCCGACTCCCCCGCTATCATCTTCCACTGGTTTAGCGGTACTTCGGACGAACTCGCCCGCGTGCGTAATGCGGGCTGTTATTTTTCCGTCAATGAACGCATGCTTACGTCAAAACGTGGACGCGAATATGCCCGACAGATTCCACTCGACCGTCTACTGCTCGAGACCGATGCGCCGGCCGAGTCAAACACAGAAACAAGCGCGCAGTCGCTCATCAGATCGCTCACAAGGACCTTAGAACGCATCGCCACGCTCAAAAACTGCGATATACAGCACATTGAGTCGGCAGTTTTAGCAAATGCGCGCTCTGTTTTTGACCTTCGCTAACCCCTGTGGGCAAAAATGCCAAGGGGCATGCGAATCGCACAACGCAGCCCCTATTGGAAGGCGGTACAGTTCGGCAGCATTACACCAATTCGTGCATGAGATCACTGTTGCGTGCATACAATTCGTCAAAGATATGACGGCGCGACGCATATAACTCGTGGGCAGCCATATCGGGCACGATTGTTTGCGCAACGCCAAGGACTTGGGCGAGTTCATCCCATGATGCGTAGGCGCCACCTGCGAGAGCTGCCATGATGGCATCACCGAAGCATGCACCCACCGTAACCTTGGCAACCGAGACCTCGCGCCCACATACGTCGGCGATAGCCTGCATCCAAACTGGATTCTTGGTTCCACCTCCGACAAGCATAATGCGCCCAATTGGCAGTCCATGCTCTCGCTCGATAATGTCGACATGGGATGCAACGGTATACGCGACGCCTTCCAAGGCGGCGCGAACCATATGGGCTCGCGTATGCCTTCCGGTCAGGCCAAAGAAGACGCCACGCGCCTCGGGATCGTTGAGCGGGGTACGCTCCCCCGCAAAGTACGGCAGACACAGGAGCCCATCGGCACCCGGCGCCACATCGGCGGCATCATGCGCCATAACCGAATAGGCATCGGGGCCACCGTGGCCCTCGGCCTCTACGGCGTCGCGATACAGCTCTTGGCGCAGCCACGATGTGAGTGCGCCCGCCGTATTGGTCCCCGCGCAGATCCCGTAAGTTCCGGGAATGATAAACGTCCCTGGCCACAGGCGGGCATCATCGATCATATGATCAGCTAGGTAGATGAAATACGCCGTACTCCCCAACTGAACCATCATATCGCCGGGACGGAATACACCCGTCGAAATGGCCTCGGCACCAGAGTCGCCCGTTCCCACTAAGACAGGTGTCCCTGCCGCAAGCCCCGTTGCCTCAGCCGCACGCCGCGTAATCACCCCGGCAATATCGGTAGCCGACATTACCTCAGCCATCTGGTCAGGCCGGCAGAAACGAGCACATTCCCGAGCATCAACCTTCCAGGTGTAGCGGTCGTATAGGGGAAGAAAATCCTCCGCCAAATAACGGTCCACCGTAAAACGCCCCGTCAACTTTGCGCATAGAAACGATGACGCCGTCAGGAACTTCGCGGCACGTTCGTGCACCTCGGGCATATTCTCCTTAAACCACAAGATCTTGGGAGCAATATCTGACGAACAGGGATCGTGCCCGAAAAGCTCGCGTGCGCGATCTGACCCATATTCGGAAAGAAGCTCGTCAATCTGCGGCTTCGAACGTGCATCGACTCCATACAAAATCGCGGGCGCCAGCGCGTTGCACTCGGTATCGACCGGCACACAGTCGCAACCCAATGCGGAAAGGCCCACGCATCCGATCTGTGCTGCGTTAACCCCCGATCGCGCCACCAGCTCGCGCGACAAGCGGCAAAAATCGCCCCACCAAACTGCCTCCGCATCATGCTGGTACCATCCGTCACACGGGTTGTCCGTCTCGTGTCCACAAGAGGCTTGGCAAACGATGTTGCATCGATCATCGATTAAAACGCCTTTAGAGGCGCTTGTCCCAATATCAATACCCAGATAGAACGCCATGACCGCCTACTCCCCTCGCGCCGTACGAGCGGCAGCCATAAAACGAGCTACCCGCTCAACATCAACCGGGGCATCCAGCTTTCCGTCGCGCTTTAAGCACGTGCCGACAAACGCGCCATCGTAGTGAGCAAATACGTCAGCCACGGTATTTTCGCGACAACCGGTGCCACATACCACAGGCACTTCGCCAACACGCTCGCGGACTTCATCGGCAAGCTCGCCCGAAGCGCCACGACCGGCAGCCGAACCGCCGATGACCATTGCATCCGGAAGGCAATTAAAGAGAAGTGAATCGGCAATGTCCGCAGTCGTGCGGTCGTTGAGATAAACCTCCCCCTCGCTCGTGATGAAGTGAAAAAGCTTGAGGTCGTCCAAGCGCAGCGCCGCCTTGCGACGCATGGTGTGAGCGAAATCTCGGTTAATCAGCCCGAGATCACCGGCCCAGGCACCGCAAAAATTGCAGCGCGTGAACTGCGCATCGACAGCAGCGCACAACTCGATTGTGGCATCACCGTCGTAAATAGCCTCGGCTCCCCAAGGGGTCGACAGATCATGGGATAGAGCCCCGATTACATAGCCCATCGATGCAAGGGTTGAGGGAGAAACGTGCTGCTCATAGGGCATCGAGAGCTCATTGGTAATCAAAATGCCATCGACACCGCCCTGCTGCAACGCCTCGAGATCGCGCTTGGCGGCTTCCACGACCTGCGACACGCTTCCACCCGGGTAATACAGCGGATCGCCCGGCAGAGGACGCAGGTGCAGCATTCCGATAACCGGCTTTTCGGTCTTGAACATCGAAGTTAGAAACGACATAACGTGCTCCTTCATAGGGTTATCGCAGGGACGTTACTCCCCCAGCACCTCGACGTACACTCTTCGCTTCTGCGGACCGTCAAACTCCGCAAGATAGATGTTCTGGGCACTTCCGCACACGATGTGGCCATCTTGGACGGGAAAGAAGCAACTGTTTCCACAAATCATGCTCTTGATATGCCCACAGGAGTTGTTGCCGGTGGCTCCATAGCTCGGCAGGAAGTGTGCATGCGCATAGGGGGCATCGAGCGGGGCGATGCGATCAAGCGTCTCCATAAGATCCGTCTCCACGCAGGGCAGCCCCTCGTTTACCACGATTCCACAGGTCGTATGCGACAAAATAATCGCCGCCAAGCCATTGGTCACCGAGCTGCGTTCGATGGCAGCGTGCACGTCTTCGGTAATATCGATGAACTGGTCCGGAGCAGTCGATAGATAGCTCAATGTCTCGAGCGTCACCATGTTTACTCATCCCCTTCAAGAAAACGCAGGGCATTACCCCAGTAGAGCCTTTCTCGCGCATCGTCGCGCATGGGCACGGTATCGAGCGCCCGCTTGAGTTTGAATGCACGGAAGCGCGGCGTATTACTGGCGAACATCACTTGGTGCGATAGCGCGCGCTCATACCACAGCGGCCCCATATCGACCGTGAAAAGACGCTGCATCATCTCCTCGGGCGAATCAATGTAAGTGATAGAGGTGTCCGCGTAGCAGTTGGGATACTTGAGCAGCATCGCCACGGTCTCGCGCACCCAGGGCCAGCCAAAGTGGGTCAAACTAAAACGCACATTTGGATGCGTTGCGATTGTGTGCTCAAATGCAAGCGGGTTACTGCGCGAGAGCTCTGCGCCAGGCTCCCAAGACATACCGGCATGGAAAACCACAGGCTTGTTATAGCGCTCGCACAGCTCGTAAAGCGGCTCGGCCACAGCATCATCGGGGGCAAAACCCTGCTTTGCCGGATGCAGGCAAAGCCCCTTTGCCCCCAACTCGGTAAAGGCGCGCTCCAATTCGTCTGCAGCACCGCTCACCTGCGGGTCTACGCTTGCAAATCCCCACAGACGATCGGGATGCGCGGCAACCAGCATGGCAATCTGGTCATTGGTGCCAAAGTGCCCTCCGCATGCCGTGGTTACATCGAGCGGCATGAGCACGCTCTTCTGCACGTCGCAGACGTCCATCTCGACTTGAAGCTCATCCCAATCCATGGGGCCCATATGCCCCATACCAAATTCTCGTGACCAAAAACCGAATCCATCAGGCTCATCTCCCGGCGTACAGATCTCGCCGTAGAGCATGGGGTGAACCAACATGTCGATAACCATTTCGTACTCCTTTCCAGGCATTTGACCCTAGTACGGCTCAAACGAACCAATCACTCGGGACGATAGCCCAGCGCCCGCTTTCATACACGCCGGAATATCAAGGCCATCGATCACGCCCTTGGTAAACCCGGCAATATACGAGTCGCCGGCACCCACGGTGTTAACGACCTTCTCCGCCGGTACGATCCCGCACTCATAGAAGCGCTCACCGTCATAGGCAATGCTTCCCTTCTCGCCAAGCGTGGCAACCGCAACGCGCGGTCCCAATTCCTGCACGTGGCGTACCCAGTCTCGTAGCTCCGGAGTGTCCTCTTCAAACGACATAAATGCGTAGTCAACGTAGGGAAAATGATTCTCGCAGGCATATTCGGGATCCTGGCTGAACACCGAGAAGTCCATAACCACCATCTTGCCCGCATCATGCCATTCGGGCAGGAGGTCCAAACAATTGCCAAACAGGTCGGTGTGAACGATGTCATGCTCTAAGATAAATGCCCGGTCATCTTCATTCGGTCGATATGTCTCCATTACGCCATCGATTGCCTCGAGATGCACGCGATCGACGCCGTCTTTCAATGCCATGAGCATCACCGAGGTGTCGCCATCCTCCACCCGCAGATGTGAGATATCGAACCCCTCAGCGGCCAGCGCCTCCCTCATCTTGTCTCCGTACTCGTCCTTGCCGACAACTGACACGGCGGATACCGAAACGCCCATTCGTGCAAGATGGATACCCCAGTCAATGCCGTTACCAGTCGGATAGAACACGCCGATGTTTTGATAGACGTCCGCGCAGCAAAAACCAGCCGCACACGCTTTAATACCCATACTCTTCTCCAATGTTCAAAAGGGGACCCACCGCATGGCGAGCCCCCTTTTCGCGTTTCGCTTATTGTTTTGCATCGGCTGTCCAAGGCCTCATAGCCAGACCGCCGTACGCTTTCTTAAGCTATTCGACGATTGGCGCTCCGTGGCCCCAAGAACCTTCCATGCCGCACACGGTCGAGGCAAACCCGGCAGCAAAGTCGAGCGCGCGCTCGATGGCCTCGGCGCCATCCTCTCCACGCTTGGCGGAATCGAGATAGCACATCAAAAACGAGGTGAGGAACGAGTCGCCCGCCCCCATGGTGTCCTTCATGTCCGTTACCGGTTTAGCCAGCTGGCGGTAATAACGCTCGCCGTCGTAAGCAATGCAGCCCTCAGCGCCCGCCGTAGCCGACACAAAACGCGGACCCAGGCCCTTCACCCATGCCAGACGCTCGCGAATCTCGTCCTCACTCGCGGCATCCGCCGCACTAAAGAAAGCAAAATCGACGTAGGGCGCAATCTGCTCGTAGTACTCGTCGGTGGAGTCGTCCGAAAAGTCAAAAGAGACCGTGACGCCCGCAGCCTTCAGCTTGGGCAGCTCGCGCTCGGTAAAGCAATAGTTGCCCGAATGAACCACATCGAACTGCTTCATGTACGCAAGATCAAAGCGATCGAGGACATAGCGCGCATCGCCACGGATACCGCCCTCGTTGGAGCCGAGGAAGACACGGTCACCGTCAACGACGGTCACGCGAGCCGCTCCGTTCTCGCCAATCATCTGCTCGCACTTGTCAAGCTCGATACCCTCATCCTCGAGGCTTGCAATGACATGCTCGGCAGCGGCGTCATTGCCAAAAATGCCCATGTATGCAGAGCGTGCGGCACCGCATTTCTTGGCATAAACGGCGAAGTTCACCGCATTGCCGCCGGGATACATGGTGTGGATATGCTCGTAGCGATCGACGACGTTGTCGCCAAATCCGAGCGCGTTAACGTTAAATGCCATGGCCTTTGTCCCTTCTAGTACTCGACAACACCCATATAGCGACGGAAATCGGGATCGTGATCAAACACCTTGCCGCGTGCAGCACGCAGCTCGCAGTTCATGGCGTAGAACAGCACCGGGTCCAGATAGGCACGGACGCTCGCCGGCACGGCTTCCATACCGTACTCCTTGGCATCGAGCACCATCAGCGTATCGGTATGCGTCTTAAGGAACGCCAGGGCGCGCTCGTCCATAGCACGGCACTCGCTGGAGCCCATCTGCAGGAAGTAAAAAACGCCATCCTGAGTAGCCTCGAAGGGGCCATGGAAGTACTCGGCAGAGTGGATGTAGCTGCAGTGCTGCCACTGCATCTCCATAAGAGAGCAGATAGCGAAACCGTAGGTCTGGCTAAAGTTGGGACCGCTGCCCAGAATATAGAAGAACTCGTGCTCCTGGCAAAGCTTGGCAAAGCGATCGCCCAGCTCGGCATTTACCTTCTCGCGTGCCGGGGGAAGAATCTTATCCATCTCGGCGATACCGGCATACATATCGGCAAGATCGGCGTAACCCTCCTGCTGATCGAGCAGCTCTGCCGCAAGCGACAGCGAAATGCCAGCGGGGACCTCGGCCTGCGGCACACCCTCGCCCCATGGGTAGACCCACGTGGTCCACTTGCCGGAGTCGATCTTGGATCCAGCGTTGTCGGTCTGGGCGATCACCGTAGCGCCGGCGGCAAGGGCAATCTCGCAGCCCTCGACGACCTCCGGGGTATTGCCACTGTGGCTGCAAGCGATGACCAGGGACTTCTCGCCCAGACGACGCGGACGCATAATGTCGAATTCACGTGCGGTATAGATATACGAAGTGAAGGTGGTTGCCTCGCGCTGCAGAAGCTCATGAGCCGGGATCAAATCGATCATGGAGCCACCGCAAGCAATCCAGTAGACGCTGTCGAACTTGCCCTTCTCGGCAATTGCCTCTTTGATCAGATCGTGTGCGTTCATATCCAGTTCCTTTCTTGTTTGGCCCGCAATCAATGACGTTGGTTGCGTGGCCGATGGTTGTTTTAGTCAATCAGATATTTCTCGAATGCGGCCATGTTCTTGGCATCTGCCGCCGCCGGGTCATCGTAGTAACGACCGTCCGTGATTTCCTGGCCCAGCATGCCGTCGAAACCATGGGCGCTGAGCGTGGCGACGAAGGCGTCCATATCGTGCTTGCCATCGCCCCACACCAGATGGCCATACGGGTCACCGTCGATAAAGTGCATCTCGTGAATTGCCCCATCACCAAAGGCGGCAAACCAGTCCTCGAGCGTCTCGCCTGCAACGCCCATCGCGGTTGTATCAACCATGGGCTGTAAGTACGGGCTCGCGACCTCGTCAATCATGCGCTTCGCATCGGAAACCGTCGTCACAAGGTTGCTCTCCTCGGGACGCAGGCTTTCCATCGTAAGCACCAGACCGTGCTCGCCGGCATACTCCGCCAGAATGGACAAGTGCTCGCGGCTGCGCTTCCAGGCTTCCTCGCGGTCCTCGTCCCAGTCGCCCCAGCCCGAGTTGACGGACATACGGTCGCACCCAAGTACCTCGGCAAGCTCAATGCCGTGTTTAAAGTACGCCAGGCTGCGCTGTTCATGCAGCGGCTTGCGTGCGCAGTACTGCCAAGGATAGACAACATTCTCGGGGCACAGAGTACGATACCTAAGCCCACGGTCTGCAGCCTTTTTCGCCAGGACCTCAGCCTCAAAGTAACCCGTATGGTCGAGCGTCACATGCGGCTCTGCACACCACAGCTCAATGGACTCAAAGCCCAAGCGCTGCTGAACATCAAGGAAGTAATCGAGCGACCACATGATGTAGTGGATATTCATGCCCGCAATCTGCTCGCGGCGCAGCGTCGGTTTGGATTCAGACATCTTATGCCTCCTTATTTCGGTCGAACACGATTTGTCCGTCCGACATCGTCATGTCAACCGCAAGATCACGTGCGTCGCGATAATCGAGGTCGAACACATCCCGATCGAGCACGCAGATATCGGCAAGCTTGCCAACCTCAAGCGTACCCAGCTCGTCTTCGCGAATCAGATCGTACGCGCCCCCGGCAGTCCAAGCGCGCAAGAGCTCGACAAGCGTCAGCGTGTTGACCTCATTCACGGGCAGTCCGTCGGCGAAGAATCCGCCGCACGCGCTGTAGATTGACTCGCCCAGGCTCGGAATCAGCAGTGGCAAATCCGTTCCACAGCACACTGTGCATCCGGAATCTTCCATGCCGCGGCGATTCCAGCTGTGCAAAAGTCGCGTCTCGCCAATTTGTCGACGCATCATCGACAGGCAATCCTCGCGCCGGTCCAGCGTCAGAATCTGCGGATAGACCTCGCAAATTCCACCTAACTTGCCAAACTCGACAAGATCGGTCGGGTCAGAGTTCTCGAGATCGGTAATCGCATGGCGGCGAAGCATCCGTCCATGCTCGCCTCGAGGCAGCGAGGCATAGAGCGCCACGGTGCGGCGAACGGCGCCATCGCCCTGGCAATGCAAGGAGTATCGGAAGCCCTCAGCATCAATTGCACGCAGCTCGTTCTCAATCAGATCCCACTCTGGCTCCTCGACGACCGTCTTGCCGGCAGCGCCCGCATCGGCCGAGTCCTCATAGGGGTCTATCATCTCGGCAAGCCCCGCCCATACGCCGCGATCGGTCATACGGTTGAAGCCAGAAAAACGAACGAACGGTCCCCGGAAGCGCTCTCGCGCCTCGCGGGCATATGCCAGATTTGCACCGGCACCCACCGGCTGCGACATCATAGAGACGCGAACCGTCAGCTCACCAGATTCCTCACGGCGAGCCATTTCGTCGGCAAAGCCGTAATAGTCATCAAACGCCATCTCCTTGATGGCGGTAACGCCGCGCTCGTTAAGCATGTTCATGTAGTCCGAATACCCGGCACGCACCTCGGGCAGCGCGAGGAAATCGCTCATCATGCGCCAGATCTTCTCGGCATAGCACGCCTGGGGCGTAAAGCCGTATCGCGCACTGGCGGCAGCATTGAGAACGCAGGTCTCCGCACCCGATGTAAAGCAGACGACGGGGATATCGCCAAAACAATCGTCAAACACAGCTGCTGTATTTGCGTTCTCGGCATCCGATGCCAACGTTTCGGGTAGGTTGTGGCCAAAAGCCGCCGCGCAATCCGGATGATCTTCTTTCCATGCGCGCAAGAGCGACACGGCCTCTTTGGCATCGGCGATGCCGGACAGATCAGACCCCAACGTCCGCAGCGCCCAGCCTGTATAGAAGGTATGTACATCGATCAGGCCAGGCATGACGGTGCGGTCGCCTAGGTCAACTACCTCGTCCGCCTGGGTCAAATACGAAGCTACCTCACACTTGGTGCCAACAGCCTCAATTCGATCGCCACGGACCGCTACGAAACCTTCAAACGGCAGGTCCCCCGTACCGGTAAAGACGCTCTTAGACGTCAGGACCGTCAAACGATCAGACATCACAACCACCTACGCCGGAAGCATGCCGGAAATGGCAGTAATGACCAAGCCAAACACGACCATGAAGATGAAGAACTTCCAAATGGTCTTCCACCATTGGCCAAACGAAATCCTAGCCACGGCAAGGCCGGCGACCGTCATGCCCGCCACGGGGCTGATGGTGTTGATGGTCTGGTTGGCAAACTGGAGCGCGGTGACGGCCGCCTCGGGATTGAGGCCCATGAGCTCGGTCAGGGGGCCCATAACGGGCATGGTGAGCGCCGCCAGGCCAGAACTCGAGGGAACCAGCAAAGAGAGCAGGCCAAGGACGATATACATAAACGTGGTGTAGACGGCGGCGGGTGCACCGGCAAGCGCAGTAGCGAGCGCCTGGAGGATGGTGTCGATGATCATGCCGCCCTCGGCGATGACCAGAATACCGCGAGCGATACCGATAACGATGGCAGCGTACGCAAAGTCGGCGAGACCCTTAACGAACTCCTCTGCGATCGTCTGCTGGTCAAGGCCGCCCAGGATACCGGCAAGCAAGCCCATGCCAAGGAACACGGCGGAAATCTCATTCATGTACCAGCCCTGGGTAACAAGACCCCAGACGATAATGCCCATACCGCAAGCAAAATCGATAAGCACGAGCTTCTGACGGATAGTGAACTCTTCCTCGATGGAGGCATCGGTCACGGAAAACTCAATACGCTTGAGCTTATCGTCCTCGTACACAATGGACGACTCGGGGTTTTTCTTGACGCGCATGGCGTAGCGCATGGCCCATGCGATACCGACGGCAGTGAAGATGACCCAAGAAACGGCGCGCAGCCACAGCTGCGGATTACCCTCGATGCCAATGATGCCTTGGGCGATCAAAACATTAAACGGGTCGATGGTCGAAGCGCAATATCCCAGGTTAGGACCAAGGAAGCAGATGATGAATGCCGTCATCGAGTCATAACCGATACCCATCATGATGGGAATGAAGATGGCATAGAACGGCAGGGCTTCCTCAGACATACCAAACGTAGTGCCGCAAATGGACAGCAATGTCATCGTGATGGGAATGATGAGGATGTCCTTGTTCTTGAGCTTTTTAATCACACGGCTCATGCCGGCATTCAAAGCGTTGGTCTTGGTGATGATCGCGAACGATCCGCCAATCAATAAGACGAACGCAACGACGTCGGCAGCCTCTTGGATACCCTTGGTGGGCGCTTGCAGAACCGCGAAGATATCCTGGCCCAGATTGATGGTCTCGCCGGTCTCTGAATCGGTGTAGTTCTTATCGACCTGTTCATAGGTTCCAGCAACGGCGACTTCACGCTCGCCCGCCGCTGTCGAAATCGTCTTGCGCTGATACTGACCAGAGGGAACGATCCAAGTCAGGACCGCAAAGACAACGATCAGCAAGAACATGATCGTATAGACATGCGGTAATTTGAACTTAAAACGTCTGTTTGTCTTCTTCGCCTTCGTATCTGACATAGATACCTCCAAAGAACTCGAGACTGCATCGCATCTCGCTTCAACGTTTGCACAATGCAGACGTTCTATGACGTCCCATAGATTACCAGCAGCTTTTCTCGTCATCAAGATAATTTCAAACTGATTGCCGCAACGCGGTTGAACGGTTGCGTTTGCGCCGTGAACGGTATGGAAACGCCCGGTGAGATGATCCACCGGGCGTTTCCATTCGCAATGTCCTAGATGTCAAAAACGTAGCGAGACCCAACGATCCGCTGACGACCGATGATAAACGGCCGCCGCTGCTCATCGAAAAAGAAGGCTTCCATATAAAACAAGGGTTCGCCAACGGGAACTGCCAACAGTCGAGCGACCTCGGGCGACGCGCACGCGACCTCGAGCGTGCACGGGTCGGTAAACGCGGGCGTGCGGCCCGTCCGGTTGCGCACGACTCTCATAAATGGATTGGTTAGATAGAGGTGCCGTTGATAGATAGGCGTTATCCTCGTAAACATATATGTTGTTCTCGAGCATGACAGGGACGCCATCGGCAGTGCGCACGCGCTCAACGCAAATCAAGTCAGTTCCAACGGGAACACCAAAGAACTGCGCTTCGGTGGAATCCGCCGGCAGTATCTTTCTCGAAATGACACACGCCCCCGGTTCCATTCCGTTAACGCGGCATGCGTCCGAAAAACTCTGAACGTCATCCTTCTGGCGAATCTTGCGCTTGAGCTTGGGGGCATTGACAAACGTGCCTTTCCCCTGTCGCTTCGTTAGATAGCCCTGCTGGACGAGCTCCTCAATAGCGCGTCGCACGGTAACGCGGCCAACTTTATAGCTCTCAGCCAATTCGAATTCGTTGGGTATCCGCGCGCCTGCCTTGTAGGCGCCGGAGTTGATTTCGTTTTTAATGATATCAATGACCTGTTGGTACAGCGGTATCGCTGCTTTACCGTCAGTTGGCCCTTCAGTCGGTGGCATATACCCTCTCCCAGCACAATTAATTCTAAAACGGGCTTAAGGGCATTCAACAAGCCCTTAAGCCCGCATTGGCTTAAAGTATGCTAGGTGTCGCACCAAAATGTTGGCTATTTACTCATCAGACCCGAAAAACGCGCAACTACCGCGATCCTAAGAAAGCGTGAGCAGCTCCGGCAGCTGGTCGATAATCTTGTCCGCGGCATCCTGGCTAAAGCCAAAGCGTTCCTCGCGCTTGGCAATGACTGTCAGGCCGGCTCGCTTGCCAGCGGTGATGCCAGGCACCGAATCCTCAACGCAGCAGCAGCGATTCGCGGGCAGCCCCAGCAGGTCCAGCGCATGCAGGTAGATGTCGGGCTCGGGCTTGCTCTCCTTAAACTGCTCGCCACTCACCACATACTCAAAGGCATCCGACAGCCCGCACGCATTGAGCACTTCCTCGATGCTAACCATGGGAGACGAGCTGGCAAGCGCCACGCGAACGCCACGGCGCGGCAGCTCTCGAATCGTATCCACGGCGCCTGGGTTAATCAAAGCCTGATAGTCGCGCGGACGCTTATGAGCCCATTCGTCCCAACGGGCCAACGCTTCATCGCCAGTGAAATGCCCCTTACCGGCGCGCTCAAACCAATCGACCAGCATATGCAGGAAGAACTGATGCGAGGTACCGACCTGCCCATTCAACTCCTCTTGAGTCAGATTAAGCCCAAGCTCCTTGGCAAACGCGGCAGTCTCGCCCAGGTAGTAATACTCGGTATCGACGATGACGCCATCCATGTCAAAGATAACGGCGTCGAACGGAAATGCGGACACGGCACCCTCCCTAACAAAAGGGCGCCCGCAAGCGGACGCCCGAACCATGCACTATCGGCGATTCTAACCCAGTAGCTGGTCAAGTGCCACCGCGATACCGTCTTCGTTGTTGTTGGCGGTCACCATCTGGGCCACGGCCTTGACTTCATCGACAGCGTTACCCATGGCGACGCCGGTACCAGCCCACTCGATCATGGACTTGTCGTTCTGGCCGTCGCCAAACGATACGACCTCGCTGGCATCGATGCCGAGCTTGGGCAGAGCACCCTCAAGCGCGCGGGCCTTGTCGATACCGGGCGCCGTGTACTCAAAGTACCAGTCAGCCGTAAACATGCCCGAAAGCGTCTGGGTAAAGGGCGCATACATCTCCTCGTAATGTGCCTGCAGGTAGGCCGGATCGCCCGCCGTCAGCAGCTTGTCCACGGGATAAGTGTCCACGACCTCATGCAAGCTCTCGACCTCGCGGATCTTAAGGTCGCAGGCATCGCGCTCGTATTTGACAATGTTTTTCTGCGAGCCATCCGGCAGCGTAATCATGCAGTGGTACGAGTCCTCGACATGCAAGTCGCGACCGAGCGAGATCATGGGGATCACATCATAGTTTTGCAGATGATCAATCAGACGGTGCAGCTCGTCAGCCGGCATGGCCTGGTCAAAAAGAACCTCATCGGTCTGAGCGTCGACCACATGCGCGCCATTGAAAGCGACTAGCAGACCGTCATGGTTTTGGAGGTCGAGCTCCTGTGCCAGAGCATGTAGCCCCCATGCGGGACGGCCCGAAGCCAAGATGAGCTTAATACCCGATTCCTGCGCCGCGAGCAGCTTCTCGCGCGTACGCGGGCTGATCACCTTCTGATCGTTGGTAAGCGTACCGTCGATATCCATTGCGATGGCTTTAATTGCCATATGTGCCTCCTTGCATCGTTTTTATCGCGCACTATCTTATCCGAGCCGGGGCACGTTCGCACAGCGCGCGTATGACGGTTGCAAAACCACCCCATTTGAAACAAAGGCAAAAAAGTACTTGCAAAGACGCGTTCCGACATATAAGTTGATAAAAGACCCCCGTTGCGGTTTTAAGAAGATCGAGCATATGAAGTTTGAGTTTTAGCGTGTAAGAAAAGGAAGATCGGCAAAGTACAACCCCAAACGCAATGACAACTTAATGAGGTAACTGCCACATGTGAGGCACCCAGGGCATTGCTGTCTCGATTTTGAGCACGATGCCTTCCGCCTTGCATGGGCCGTTCCATCCCACCCCTGCAGCAACTGCCTCACGGGCTCATTGAAAACCGCATAGCACCCCAACGTCAGCACATCACCCACGGCAAGCACATCACTCACGGCAACCAACACATCAACAAACAGCACGAACATCAACCGATTGGAGAAGCTATGACAAACCACCGCGCTGAAGACGGCGATAAGAAAAGCATTCTGGATGCCCGAATTGAGCGAGCATATGCAAACGAATATGACGCCGCCTTTGCCGCCGCGACCATCAAGAACTACGCGTCGCTACCGCTCGCGACGATCTTGGCCGACCACCCTCAACTGCTGAAGCGCTGCACAAAGATCATGGGCGACCCCGACATTCGCAAGCTGACAGACCCCTATGCCCCAAAACGCGACAACGATTCGTGCGTTCTTACCGTAGGCTGCCTAGCCCATATGCTTACGGCGCTCGACACGAAACTCAAGCTCGAATGGGAACCCGACGAGCGTCATGAACTCGAAAGCAAGCGGAACACCCTGCGCACCGCACTGTTCCTTCCGTTGGACGGCCTCAAGCGCTGCAACGTCGAGCTCAATACACAGGCGCGGCAAAAGCCCGGGACCACGGGGCAGAAAACTCCAAGACCCCATGCGGCCATCGTCGACCGCAACCGATATAACCGCATGACCGCGCACTTTTCCGCCGAGGGAGCAGCCATAAGGACGCTGATCGACCTGCTGTGCCTCCTGAGCATCAACGAGCTATTTGAGGGCTATCTCGCCCTTGTTCCCGCGACGGCACCCAAGTCGGTAGCAAAGATCATTGAGACCTGCAGACGCCAGTTTGAGCGCCATCGCAATGGCAGCGAGATGAACGCCAGCATCGCGCAGTACTACGCGGCTCATTACAAAAATGACGGATGTGCCCCTGTCGAGCATCAGCTGCGGCTCGCCTACACCACGCCCGTCGCAACGCTCCATCGCTTTGGAGCCCTTGGCGCTTGCGAGCCGCACGAACGGGCAGCCTGCCCCACAACCGAGCTCGATCTCAGGCTCGGACGAACCCTGTAGCCCGCCAGCCCCTCCGCGGGCAACAATCCTATTCCACAACACAACCAACAGAATGGAGTCCTCATGGACACCAATCATTCCCCCATCATCAGCCCCCTCACCATGCGTGAATCCGCCCGAGGTATCACGCTCACCAGCATTTACGATGAGATGCTCGCCCGTCGCGAGCTCTCCGTCATGGGAAACATCGAAACCCCGATGGCCCACGACCTATGCCAGCAGATTCGTCTGCTCGATGCCACCGACCCCAGCCGCCCCATCACCATATTTGTCGCCAGCGCCGGCGGAAGCGTGCGATCGGGTCTTGCGATCTATGACGCCATGCGCCTCGCATCGTGCCCCATCCGCACCGTCTGCCTGGAATTCGCCGCGTCCATGGGCGCCGTGATCTTTATGGGCGGCGACGATCGCCGTATGGCGCCCCATGCAGAGCTCATGATTCACGACCCGCTGATTCCCCAGGGGGCAGGCGGCTCGGCACTTGCGCTGCAGGAAACCAGCCGGCGTCTCATGCAGACCCGCAAGACCCTCACGCAAATCCTCTCGGACCGCAGCGGCCTCACGCCCAAGCGCATCCAGTCCCTCACTGCAAAAGACACCTACCTTTCGGCCGAGCGCGCCGTCGAGCTCGGCTTTGCCCACGAAATCCTCTCGACCACCAAGGAGGTCGCCCATGTCTAACCTCGCCAGCCGCCTCGCCGCATCTGAGTCCGCATCGTCCACCATCCTCGCCAAGGATCGAACGCTTTCCTGCGACACCCGCCAAACGGGACTCAACAACAACGCACTTGTGATCGGCCCCTCGGGAGCCGGCAAGACCCGAAACGTCCTCAAGCCCAACCTGCTGCAAATGAACGCAAGCTACATCGTGCTCGACACCAAAGGCACGCTCTGTCGCGAAGTGGGACCCGTGCTGGCAGCCCACGGCTACCGCGTGCAATGTCTCAACTTCGCCGACCTCAACACCGTCCCGGCCCTTGCGCCCGGCATCGAGCGCTGCGGCTACAACCCCCTGAGGCACATTCGCCGCAAGGCGGACGGCAGGCCCAACCAGCAGGACATCCTCTCGGTGGCAAAGGCCATCTGCCCCATCGAGGACAACAACCAGCCTTTTTGGGATCATGCGGCGGCAAACCTGCTGTCGTGTCTTATCGCCTACGTCACCGAACAGCTACCCGCCGACGAGCAGACGATCAGCTCGGTCATCAAGCTGATCGAGCACCTGCAGGACGGTGCCACGGGTCGATTGTTTGACGACCTGATCACGACCGACCCCCAAAGCTATGCCCTCTCGCTATGGCGGCGCTACGCCATTACGCAAAATGCCGAGCGCATGCACGCGAGCATCGTCGGCATCCTTGCCGAAAAGGTCATGTGTCTGGGATTCGACGGTGCGGCACAGCTCTATCGTGAGTGTCATCAGGTGGACTTCGCTTCCATGGGACACACCCCCTGCGCCCTGTTTGTAACCGTGAGCGATATTGACCGCAATCTCGATCCGCTGACCGGCCTCTTTATTTCGCAGGCGTTTATGGGCCTCATTCGTGAGGCCGATAGGCAGCCCGACGGCAGCCTGCCCGTGCCCGTGCGCTTTATGCTCGATGACTTCGCAAATCTGCAGATCCCCCAGATCGACAACGTGCTCTCGATTATCCGAAGCCGCAACATCTGGGCAACGCTGCTGCTGCAGTCGACCAACCAGCTCGATGCGCTCTATGGCGAGGCACGCGCACGCTCCATCATGGGCAACTGCGACACGCATCTGGTGCTGGCGTTCCAGGATCCCGAGAGTGTCCGGGTGTTTTCCGACCGCGCCGACGCGCTGCCCAGCACGCTCATGGCGACGCCGATCGATCGCTCGTGGCTCTTTGTGCGCGGTCGCACTCCCGAACAGGTCGAGCGCTTTAGGCTCGAAGACCATCCGCTCTACGGGGAGTTGCCCGAGGCGCAGCGAGACCATGCGGAGGCCGAGATCTAGGCGCAGGGTTCTCGCGGCGCGCGGCGCCCCAGCGATGTTCCACAAAGGCCGTGCGCCCCGGGACTACGGCAAAGCAAAGGGGCCCGCATCCGATAGGATACGGGCCCCTGACTATAAGGCGCGATGCGTTAACAGCAGCGACTACTTGCGATGCGCGCGATAGAACTCGATGAGCGCCTGGGTCGAAGCGTCCTGCTCGGCCTTGGCGGCGTCATCGTGGAAGGCCGGGGTAATCTGCTTGGCAAGCTGCTTGCCCAGCTCGACGCCCCACTGGTCGTAGGAGTCGATGCCCCAGACCGTGCCCTCGACAAACGTGATGTGCTCGTACAGGGCGATGAGCTCGCCGAGTGCGAACGGGGTCAGCGTGTCGCCGAAGATCGAGGTCGTCGGGCGATTGCCCTCAAAGCAACGGGCCGGGACGATCTGCTCGGGCGTGCCCTCGGCACGAACCTCATCGGCCGTCTTACCAAAGGCGAGCGCCTTGGTCTGGGCCAGGAAGTTGCCCAGGAACAGCTCGTGGACATCCTGGCCGCCGTCGGTCGCAGGGTTGGCGGTATTGGCGAAGGCGATGAAGTCGGCCGGAACCACCACAGTGCCCTGGTGCAGCAGCTGATAGAAGGCATGCTGGCCGTTGGTGCCGGGCTCGCCCCAGAAGATCTCACCAGTGTCGGAGGTCACGGCGCTGCCGTCCCAGCGGACATGCTTGCCGTTGGACTCCATGGTGAGCTGCTGCAGGTAGGCCGGGAAGCGGTGCAGGTACTGGCAGTACGGCAGCACGGCGTGGCTCTTGGAACCGAAGAAGTTGACGTACCAGACATTGAGCAGGCCCATCAGCGCGACGGCGTTGTTCTCGAGCGGGGTGTTGCAGAAGTACTCGTCGATGGCGTGGAAGCCCTCGAGGAACTGCTGGAAGCGCTCGGGGCCGAGCACGACGATCAGCGACAGGCCCACGGCGGAGTCGACGGAGTAGCGGCCACCAACCCAGTTCCAGAAACCGAAGGCGTTGGCAGGGTCGATGCCGAAGGCCTCGACCTTCTCGAGTGCGGTGGAGACGGCGACGAAGTGCTTTGCCACGGCCTCGGCGTTCTGCTCATCGGAGCCGTCGATGGCGCCCTGAGCCTTGAGCTGCTCGAGCATCCAGGTCTTGACCTCGCGAGCGTTGGTGAGGGTCTCGAGCGTGGTGAAGGTCTTGGAGACGATGATCACGAGCGTAGTCTCGGGATCCAGGCCCTTGAGCTTCTCGGCCTGGTCGTTGGGGTCGATGTTGGAGATGTAGCGGCAGTCGATACCGGCGTCGGCATAGGGACGCAGGGCCTCGTAGGCCATGACCGGGCCCAGATCGGAGCCACCGATGCCGATGGACACCAGGTGCTCGATCTTCTTGCCGGTAACGCCCTTCCACTCACCGGAGCGCACGCGCTCGGCGAAGGCATACATGCGATCGAGGACCTCGTGCACGTCGGCGACGACGTCCTGGCCGTCGACGATGAGCTGGCCCTTCTCGGTTACCGGGCGGCGAAGCGCGGTGTGCAGGACGGCGCGGTCCTCGGTGGTGTTAATGTGCTCGCCGGAGAACATGGCGTCGCGGCGCTCCTCGAGCTTCACCTCGCGGGCAAGATCGCACAGCAGCTTGACGGTCTCATCGGTCACCAGGTTCTTCGAAAGATCGAAGTGCAGGTCACCGGCGTCAAAGCTCAGCTTGTTCACGCGGTCGGCGTCAGCAGCGAACCAGGCCTTGAGGTCGATACCTTCGGCCTCGAGCTTCTCCTGATGAGCCTCGAGCGCCTTCCAAGCGGCAGTCGACGTAGCATCGATAGGTGCGGCAACAGTTGCCATAGAGTCCTCCTCAGCATACGGGCGCACGCCTCCATGCGCCCGGACATTCAGATGCCACTATTCTAGCGCAGGTCAAGACTACAATCAGCGAGCGTTGCCAATCGGCCCCCAAACGGCGACCGACCAAAAAGGGACAGGTTTTGACGATGTCCGCACAAGCGGGTATTATCGAACATGTATTCGATAAGAACATGTGTTTGATGGGAGGACGCGTGGGGCACGAGCGTCACACCTATGTCTGCATCGACCTTAAGACGTTCTACGCTAGCGTCGAGTGCGTTGACCGCGGGCTCAACCCGCTCACCACCAACCTGGTCGTTGCCGACGAATCGCGCGGGCGCACGACCATCTGTCTCGCCATCACACAGGCCATGAAGGACCTGGGGATACACAATCGCTGCCGTCTGTTCGAAATTCCCGACGGCATCGACTACATCAAGGCCATACCGCGCATGCAGCACTACATGGAGGTGTCGGCGCAAATTTACGGTATCTATCTGGAATACGTGAGTCCGCAAGACGTGCACGTCTACTCCATCGACGAATGCTTTATCGACGTGACACCCTATCTGGACCTCTATCACACCGATGCGGAAGGCTTCGCCTGCATGTTGCGCGACGAGGTCCTGGCGCGCACCGGCATCACGGCGACGGTCGGCATCGGCCCCAACCTATTCCAGGCCAAGGTTGCACTCGATATCACCGCCAAGCACGTACCCAGCCGCATCGGCATACTCGACGACGAGACCTTTCGCAAGGAAATCTGGCCCCATCGTCCCATCACCGATATCTGGGGCATCGGCCCCGGCGTGGCAGCCCGACTCGAAAAATACGGCGTCTACGATCTGATGGGCGTCGCGGCGCTCGACGAAAACCTGCTCTACGACGAGCTCGGCGTCAATGCCGAGTATCTTATCGACCACGCCTTCGGGCGCGAGTCGACAACCATCGCCGATATCCAAGCCTATCGCCCGCAAGCAACTTCGACCACCACAGGACAGGTGCTCTCGAAGGGTTATGCCTACGAGCAGGCCTACACCGTCTTGCGCGAGATGGTCGACAACGCCGTGTTGGACTTAGTCGATAAGCACGTGGTGTGCGACAGCATCTCGCTCTTTGTAGGCTACGCGAGCGAGCGCGCCGACATACGCCGCCTCGACGCCAGCGGCACAGCGCAATATGTAGACGGATGCGGGCATTTGCGTTCGAGCACGTCGAGCATCGAACCCGCCGCAACCGCCGGCCCCGAGCTCGCACCCCGTGCGCCCAAGCCCGTCCAGTGCGATGGCGAACGGCGCCGCCTGGTGCGCGAGGCGCAGGCAATCGATGGCATCTTTGTGGGAGAGCATGGCGGCAAACCGCGCGGTGGCTATGCCGCACTCTTTGCGCACTCCAACGCTTCGCGAAAGCTGCCCGAGCGCACCAATTCGTTTAAGAAGATCATGGGCTATTTCGATGATCTTTGGGCGCAAACCGTCGACCCTAAACGACCGGTCAAGCGCATCAACCTGGGCTTTGGCAACCTCATGCCCGAGGAATTTGCCACCATCGATCTGTTCAGCGATATCGAGGCCGATGAGCGCGAGCGCGACCTGGCGCGCGCCGTCCTGGCCGTGAAAGGCAAGTACGGCAAAAACGCGCTCGTCAAGGGATTAAGCTTTACCGCCGGCGCCACCGCGCGCGAACGCAACGACCAAGTTGGAGGACACCGTGCCTAAGCCCAAACAACAGCCCGTGCGCCCGCCGACCGCCTTCGAGCGCCTGGCGGACCCCGAGGGCAGACGCCGCTCCGCCGACCCAAAGCTCACTGCCAACGGTGCCGTGCGCGCCAACCGCGCCGCACAGTTTATGCCCTTTGCCGCCCTCACGGGATACTACGAGCTCGTGCGCAAGCAGGAAATCACCGTCGAGCCCAAACGTGAGCTCACGGAAGAAAAAGCCCTCGTACTTTCTAAAAAGCTCGAGGGTCTCAAACGTGGCGACTTGGTTCGTGTCACCTATTACGATACGTACGGCTATCGCTCCCGCACCGGCATTCTCGACGAGGTACTCCCCGCCTTCAAGCTCCTCAAGCTCAAAGACATCGCCATCGACTTCGACGACATCCAAGACATCGAACTGCGCGGACGAGCCTAGCCAAGGAAGCGCATCCAGGGCGGCGCTTACAGCGTCATGACGTAGTAGCCCGCGTCTTTCACGGCCGTCTCGAGGACACCACGATCAACCGGCTGTTTAGAGCGCACACGTGCTGTGTGATCCGCATACGTCACCGTTGCCCACACGCCGTCCAGCGCATTGAGGGCATTGGCTACGTTCTGAGCGCAGCCGTCACAGCTCATGCCGCCGATGAGCAGCTCATCGCTATAGGGATAGTGTGACGCATCGGTATCCACCACAACAACCTTTTTGGCCTTCTTGCCGCTCGCACCATCGCTGCAGCAACTCTTCCCGCGTGTCGAAGCGGCAATGCGACGCAGTCCAAAAAACATGCCGACGGCAATGACGGCCAGCACGATGAGATTCGCAGGGTTGAGCAAGTCACTCATGCGTTCCCCTTTCAAGTAGCACTATCTAGATACCCCCATGGGGTGTCCCCATCTTAACCCAAAATCATGTCCGTTCGGTCAATTAGTTTCCCGCTTCAAACTTTTTTGTTGACCATGGCTTACTTTCGTGTATAAGTTTTCCTAGGCTAACAGTTTAGATCCGTAAGGAGCGCCGTGACTCGAACCATAGACATCCCAACGTTTCAGGCAGCAGTCGTGCGCAACTGCTCTCCCACGCTCGCGGGCATCAAGCCGGCATCGCTCTTTACCTATCCAGGCGCCTACGCCCACAGGGACGGCTCGACCGCAACCGAAACCATCGCAGAACGCCGAGCACGCCTGCTCAACGTTATCGCCCAGTGCAATCGCGAGCTTGACCCGTTCGGTATCCACCTGAGTGTTTTGGTCTGGCGGCCCTGCGGAGCGCTCGTGTATATGTACCGAGCCAAAAGCCTCACCACCTATTTCGCAGACCCTCGCGCCCAAACGGCGCTCGCCTCGGAAGGCTACGACACAAGAGACCTTTCGACATGCCTTGTGCATTTGGCATCACGCATCACGCTCGCGAGCAATAACGTCGCGGAATGCGCCTGTAGCCAGACTCGATGCGCACTACCCCAGCAAGCTAGCTGCAGCAACGACTGTACCTGCGAGTTTCCGCACGAAATAGGCTACTTCCTCGGATATCCCTACGACGACGTGCACGAGTTTATCGTCCAGCGCGGCGAGAACTACAAGGTCTTTGGAGCTTGGAAGGTCTACACGAATGTCGAGCAAGCGCTTGCGATGTTTGACGCCTACCGCGCTTGCACTCAATACCTCACCTTTGTCTATCAGCAGGGCTGCAGCCTGGCGCAACTTGCCCAGGCAACCCGATAGAACATAGAAGCCGCGGCAACCTGCCGCACAACTGAAAGGACTCAACATGAGCAAGATCGTAGTCGTCTACTGGAGCGGCACAGGCAACACCGAGGCCATGGCAAACTTCGTTGCCGAAGGTGCAACCGATGCCGGCGCCGAGGCAGAGGTCATCTCCTGCGCCGACTTCTCTGCCGACAAGGCCACCGAATATGATGCCTTCGCCTTCGGCTGCCCAGCCATGGGCTCCGAGGAACTCGAGTACGATGAGTTCCAGCCGATGTGGGACGAGGTTAAGGAGGCTCTCGGCGACAAGAAGGTCGTCCTCTTTGGCTCCTATTCGTGGGCCGAGGGCGAGTGGATGGACAACTGGAAGGGCGACGCCGACGAGGCCGGCGTCAACGTCGTAGACTCCACCATCTGCTACGACGCGCCCGACGACGAGGGCGAGGCGGCCTGCCGCGCCCTTGGAGCCGAGCTCGTCTAGCGGCAATGAGCTCCGCCCGTAACGCGCTCTGCACCAAAACACATTCGCGTCCCAACAAAAACGGGAGCCGGATCACATCCAGCTCCCGTTTTCTGCTATGTCAGTCATATAAAGCGGCTAGGAGATATTGCCCAGGAACGCCTTGGTGCGCTCGCTCTTAGGATGGTCGAAGACCTCGCTCGGCGTGCCATCCTCCACGATAACGCCGCCGTCCATAAAGACGACGCGGTCGGCGACATCGCGGGCAAAGCCCATCTCGTGCGTCACGACGATCATGGTCATACCGTCGTGCGCCAGGTCGCGCATGACGCCCAAGACGTCGCGCACGAGCTCAGGGTCGAGCGCCGAGGTGGCCTCGTCAAAGAGCATGACGTGCGGGTTCATCGACAGGGCGCGGGCGATGGCAACGCGCTGCTGCTGGCCGCCCGAGAGCTGGCTCGGCATAAAGTCGATACGCTCGGCAAGACCGACCTTGGTCAGCTCCTCGACGGCGATCTTCTCGGCCTCTTCCTTGCTGCGCTTGAGCACCTTCTGCTGCGCGAGCATGACGTTCTTTTTGACTGAGAGGTGCGGGAACAAATTGAACTGCTGGAACACCATACCCAGATGCGTGCGCACCTTGTTAAGGTCGACGCCCTTGGCGCACACGTCCACACCCTCGACGATAATCGAGCCGCTCGTGGGATGCTCCAGACGATTGATGCAGCGAAGCATTGTCGACTTGCCCGAGCCCGAGGGGCCCAAGACCACAACGACCTCACCCTTGTGCACATCCAGATCGATATCGCGCAGGACCACGTTGTCGCCAAAGGCCTTCTGGAGGTTCTTGATACTGACGACGACCTCGTTCGAGTTATTGGTTTCGCTCATGATAGGACCTCCTTACAGACCGGCGATGTGATCGGCAGGCGTCGCGACAACCTGTCCGGCGCTCTTGGCGGGACGCTTCTTCTTAGTCTCGGTCGTGCCCAAAAGCCTCGCCTCAAGACCGCTCACCAAGCGAGCGAGCGGCAGGGTGATGACCAGATAGAACAGGGCGGCAACCACGTACGGTGTAATGGAGCCCGTCGTGGCCACGATGGTACGGGCGTTCATGACGATCTCGACCACACCCACGGCGGCAAGCAGCGACGTATCCTTGTAAAGCAAGATAAACTCGCTGGTCAGCGTAGGCAAAACATTGCGGAACGTCTGCGGAATCATAACGTAGAGCAGCGTCTGGAAGGCATTCATGCCCAGAGAGCGAGCAGCCTCGTTTTGGCCCTTGGGGATTGATTGAATACCGGCACGGAAGATCTCGCACAGATAGGCAGACGAATTCATGGCCATGACGATGACGCCGAGCACGTAGTCATCAACCTTGACGCCGGCCAACGGCAGACCGAAGAACGCGATATAGATCTGCAGGAACGCCGGCGTACCGCGAATGATATTCACGTAGATACCGGCAAGGCAGCGCAGGATGCGCGACTTGGAAATGCGCATGAGCGATAGGGCGAAACCGAAGGGAATTGCCAGCGGAAACGCCACAAGCACGATCGAGAGCGACATGAGGAAGCCCTTGAAGACGATCGGCAGGCTCTGGACCAAAATGACCGGGTTCAAGAACAGGCGCAGGAACATATTGGAGTTCCAAGCCTCGACCCACGGCTGCTCCTTAAGGTCGGCCAAGAAGTTATCGAAGGCCGTCACGCCCTTGATCTCCACCGACGGAATCTTGGAGATCTTCTTGGTCGAGCCATCGGCCAAAGTGTAGGTGCCGCTAAAGGCCTCATCGCCGCCCTCGACGGGAAACGTCACACCATAAACCTCGACACGGAAAAAGCCGCCGGCAGGCGCCGTCTCGCCAAAGTCAATCTTGAGCGTCTGGCCGTCAGCCTTGCACGTGGGTTTCATGGGCGTACGATCCATGAGGTCCTCGCCCGAGAGCATCGTCAATCGCGTGTCATCGGTACCAAATGTCGTGCCGTCGACAAACGTCAAAGAAAGACCGCTCAGCTCCTCGTCGGCATCGGCCTGAACTTCCCAGGTAATGCGCGTCTCGGTGCCGCCGACCACATCGCTGCCCGAACCGGTGTTGGGTCGGGCGGTAATCTTTGCGGTCTCAAGCGCCTGGGCGGTCGTGGGCGCATATGCCCCCGCGCACACCAGCGCGAGCGCCACGGCCATGACGCAGACTAGCTTTTGGAGCAAGGCGGGCAGTGGAAAACGCTGCTCCGCGGCCCCTTTGTTCAGTCGAGACAAGGTGGCTCCTATCGTAGAAGTTGCCGGCAAAACGAGACGGAAACGCTCTCCGTCAAGAGAAGCGCAAAGGCCCTCTCCGCAAAACGGAAAGGGCCCGCGCGCAATCAAGTAGTTATTTTACTTGATGTTGTACTTAGCCATGAGGGCGTCGACGGTACCGTCGTCGGTCAGGTCCTTGATGGCCTGGTTGATGTCATCCTTGAGCTTGGTGTTGCCCTGGTTGATGGCAATGGCGTACTCCTCGCCGGTGCTAATCTGCTTGATGGTCTGGCAGGTGTTGAACTGCTCGGCGGTCAGCTGGCTGGCAACGGAGCGGTTGGTGACTACAGCGTCGCCCTTATCGGACTGCAGGGCGCTGAAGCACTCGGTAGCGTCCTTGTAGGGGACAATCTTGGCCTTGGGGAAGTTCTCCTGGGCAAAGGACTCGGCGGTCGAGCCAGACTGGACGATGATGGTAGCGTCGGAATTGTTGAGCTTCTCGCTGTAGTTATCGGCCGTGATGTCGGTGTTATCGACCTTGGTCACGATAGCCTGATCGTCCATGTAGTAGGAATCAGAGAAAGTGACTTCCTTCTCACGCTCGGGCGTGTCAGTGATAGCCGCGATGGAAACGTCATACTTGGCGCCCGAAGCGACGCCCGGAACCAGCGTGTCAAAGTCATTGTTGACATACTCGACATCCAGGCCCAGCTTGTCGCCGATAGCCTTGATGAGCTCAAGGTCAAAGCCCTGATAATCGCCGTTGTCATCTTTGTACTCAAACGGAGCGTACTCGGCAGAGGTGCCGACGGTGAGCGTACCGTCCTTGACGAGCGCATACTCCTTGGAGCCGTCGACCTTCTCGACCTTAGCGTCGTCAGAGCTGCTGGAACCGGCATCAGAACCAGAGGTGGCGTTGGACGAGCCGCAGCCCGTCAGAGCAAGGGCGAGCGCCATAGCACCCGTGGCGGCAAATGCGCCAAGCTTCTTCAGCTTCATAATCAGTCTCCTTCCGGTGACCTCGTTTGATTCAGAGGTCTGCAAAAACTGTTGGCTATTATGCACCCGGAATTACGAATCTGCAATGAGAAAACTGAATGAAACAAACCCATAACGTGAATTGAATACTCTACTTTGTGACAGTCATTACTGCTGCAATGACCTTAATAGTCTAATTTCAGCTGCATAACCTGCAAGTTCGTTCGGAGTCTCCAAAATAAACGGCAGCGAACACAAACGGCCATTCGATACAATATTCTGCATAACCTGCATACCGCCACCAAATTCCTCGCTGCCAAGGTATCCCTTGCCGATGCACTCGTGACGATCTTTATGGGCGCCGCAGGGGTTCTTCGAATCGTTGATGTGTACGGCATGCAAGCGATCGATACCCACCACGCGGTCGAACTCGTCGAGCACGCCGTCCAGATCATGGATGATGTCGTAGCCGGCATCGCTCACATGGCAGGTGTCCAAACAAACGCCCAGCTTATCGGACAGCTCTGGGCACTTGGCGGCAACGCCCTCGATAATGCACGCCAGTTCTTCAAAGCTACGGCCCACCTCGGTGCCCTTGCCGGCCATGGTCTCGAGCAATACCGTCGTCTGCTGTCCCTCGAACATCACCTGGCACAGCGTATCAACAATCATCTGAATGCCGGCGTCTGCCCCCTGTCCCACATGCGCACCGGGGTGAAAATTGTAGTAGTTGCCGGGCAGTGCTTCCATGCGCTGCAGATCCTCGGCCATGGCCTCCAGGGCAAACTCGCGCGCTCGCTCCTTAGCGGAGCAGGGGTTATAGGTATACGGGGCATGAGCCACGAGCGGGCCAAAGTCGTTTTGCTCCATAAGCTCGCGCAGGGCCGCCACATCATCCATGTCAAGGTCTTTCGCCTTGCCGCCGCGCGGGTTGCGCGTAAAGAATGCAAAGGTATTGGCGCCAATGGACAGCGCCGTCTCCCCCATCGCCCGATAGCCCTTCGTCGTCGAAAGATGACACCCGATCGTCAGCATCTCCAGCTCCCTACTCATCAGTTGCGGTGAAATACGGTCTATTGGTGCCCTATTTTGGCGCAAACAGACCGTATTCCACCGCAAGTTATAAAAGGGGCATCAGGGGCAAAGGCCTCCAAGGCATTCCAGGCGCTGGCGCCATGCCCCCACGCACTAAAGTTTCAAGCGAATCGCATCGATAATGCGCGCGCAGCGCTGCGTGGCGGCAAGGGGCATGACGGGACTCTCGAGTTTCCCAGCCCGGATGAGCTGGGTCGCATGCTGGATTTCGCCGTAGAAATCATCGATCTCAAACGGGGCATTTATTTCGAGCGTTCGACCGTCGGAATACTTCACATGGGCGAGCTCGGGGCGATGGAGACGCTCGATTTCCAACGAGCCTCGCTCACAGACAATCGTTAAGCGGCTTTCATATGTTGCTTTGCCGTCGCACACCATATGAATGGGTATACCGCCGACGCTCATACGGATCTCGTCGGCCCAATCGACGCGGCCGCCCGATACGTCACGCCAGCGAACTTCACGGGATGAAACCTCGCACGCGCCCGCGAGCAAATCCTCAAACCAACCGACCGCATAGCAGCCCATGTCATATAGACAGCCGCCCTGCAACGAATCAAGCAGATAGCCCGAAGGAGGCTCGCCGTAATCGAGCTTTTGCACGCTTTCAATCGAGACAATACGGCCAAGCTCACCCGACGCAAGCAAGTCCTTCACGCGAGTGCGCATCGGGCAAAACCGATTCTTCATCGCCTCCATAAACAGCACGCCGCGCTCACGAGAGGTGGAGACAATCGAGAGAGCCTCTTCCTCACTCAAAACGGCCGGCTTTTCGCACAGCACGGCCTTTCCGGCGCGCAGCGCGCGACAGGCCCAACGCGTATGCATGCCATGCGGAAGAGCCAAGTAGATTGCGTCGACATCGGGGTCGGCAATCAGCGCGTCATAAGCCGCATTGCCGTTATCGTCGACCGAGGCGTGGCCATGCGCAGCATCGATCGAAAACGCTCGGCAAAATTCCTCGACATGTGCAGGAGTGCGACCGGCCGCAGCCACCAGCCGTGCCCCGTCGACCTTCTTGAGCGACGATGCAAATCGATGAGAAATGTGTCCGGCACCCAAAATGCCCCAACGAACCTCACGCGAATCATTACGTAAACCTCGGTCACCCACGATAGCCTCCCATCAGTTGCGGTGAAATAGTTCCTGTTTGGCCCCTATTCTGCCGCAAACAGGAACTATTCCACCGCAAGTTATAAAAGGGTCATGAGGAGCGTGTTTTGCCGAAGACTTTAAGCATGGCCGTTACGGGGCCCGGCTGGAAGCGTCGGCGCACGTCATCGAGACGCTCGGGGATATCGATATGCTGCGGGCAGTGGCGCGCGCATTTGCCGCACTTGACGCAATTGCTCACCAGCTTGGCCTCGCTTGTGCGCACCGCGCTCGCCGTAAAGTACTGCGATGGACCCGTAAACCAGCTGTGCGCATAGCTCGCGTTGTAGGCGGCAAAGCAGCCGGGAATGTTGATACCCTTGGGGCATGGCATGCAGTAGCCGCATCCCGTGCAGGGCACACGGTTCGATTTCTCAAACTCCATCAACACGCGCGCAATCGTGTCGAGCTGGTTGGCAGTCATCGAATTCGGCAACGCGAGGTCTGCCAGTGACGAATTCTCGTCCACCTGCGCGGTATCGGTCATACCCGAAAGCAGCATCGTCACCTGAGGATGATTCCACACCCACGAAAGACCCCAGGCGGCAGGAGTGCGCAAATGCGGGTCACGGGCACTATCGAGCACAGCGCGGGCCCGTGGCGGCAGCTTGCCCGCTAAACGCCCGCCCAGCAGCGGCTCCATCACAAACACCGCGAGCCCGCGCTCCGCAGCCGCCATGAGTCCTGCCGTTCCCGCTTGGTAACGCTCGCCGGCATAGTTGTACTGTATCTGGCAAAAATCCCAGTCATATGCGTCAAGCATCGTCAGGAAATCCACCGCGCTGCCGTGGTACGAAAAACCAATCTGGCGAATGCGCCCCGCCGCCTTTTGACACGCGATCCAGTCCTCAATGCCCAACGCCACCACACGTTCCCACTGGGCGGGCGAGGTAATGTTATGCATGAGGTAATAGTCGATATGGTCGGTCCGCAGGCGCCGCAGTTGCTCATCGAAGAACCGGTCGAAATCCTCCGCGCACTTGCACGAAGCATGCGGCAACTTGGTCGCCAGCAACACCCGGTCACGCAGCCCCAAGCGCTCAAGCGAGGCGCCCACGCACGCCTCGTTACCGGGATAGAGATACGCGGTGTCCAGATAATTAATCCCCTGCTCCACCGCACGGGAAATGATGGCATCGGCTGTCTTCGCATCCGGACGTCCCGGCGCACCGGGAAACCTCATGCAGCCCAGACCCAACGCCGAGATACGGTTGCCGCTTTTGGGGTCAACGCGATATTGCACGGCCCCTCCCTTCGCCATCAGCGCCCCGGCAAGGCGAAACACAATGGTCACGCAGCCGAAACATCGTGGAATCGCAATCGAGAACGTATCGTAACGCAGCAGAAATCGAGCTGTCACGGCACCGCTTTAACATCAGCAAAAAGCCCGATGAAAGGAGCCGGGCATGACCACGCGCGAGGACGCCTACCCCTACCCCGGCGAGCAATACATCCTCTCGGTCGACCGCTATCAGATCGAGGTCATGGACCATCTGGACGAGCCTCCCGCCACGGGTGCCGTCATCTTCTGCACCTTCCCCAAGGTCCGCGATGGCGTCGGATACCCCGCCCGCGTCTTTGCGGTCTGCCTTGCAGCGTAGCGTCCAGGCAAACGTTTCTTTTTTATAACAGCCGCCCCGCGCACCCACCAATCACCCTGGCAGCATACAATCCATCAGGCGCCCCTTACGCGGGCGCCTTTTACATGGGGAGATGATTCACATGCAGATCAACAAGGTCGCCTTTATCGGCAAGGGCGGCGTCGGCCTGCTCTACGGCAGCATGATCGCCCGGGCGCTCGGCAACGACGCCGTCGAATACGTCATGGATGATGCCCGTTTTGAGCGTCATGCGAACGATGCGCTCACTGTCAACGGCAAGCCCTGCGATCTCACGTCCGTCCGCGCCAGCGAGGCGACGCCCGCCGATCTGGTCATCCTGACAGTCAAGACCACCGGTCTCGACCAAGCACTCAAGACTATGGAGCGCGTCGTGGGACCCAACACGCTCATCGCCTCGCTGTGCAACGGCATTACGAGCGAGCAAAAGATTGCCGAACGCTTTGGCTGGGAGCATACCGTTCTTGGTATCTGCCAGGGCATGGACGCCGTGTTCCTCAACGGCGCGCTCACCTTTACCAATGCGGGCGAAATCCGCTTTGGCGCGGCGGCCGGCACGGACCCCGCAACCATCACCGCGATCGACGAGCTCTATACGCGCTGCGGCATCGCCCATACCGTCGAGCGCGATATTGCGCACCGCATGTGGGCCAAACTCATGCTCAACGACGGCATCAACCAGACCTGCATGGCCTACGGCGGGACCTACGGAAGCGCCACGGAGCCGGGCTCCGAGCAGCGCCGCTGTTTTGTCTCCGCCATGCGCGAAACGCTTGCGGTCGCCAACGCCGAGGGCATTGAGCTGACCGAGGCAGACCTGACGCAGATGGTGCACCTCATCGAGGGAATCGACCCCGTCGGTATGCCCTCGATGGCGCAGGATCGCATCGCACAACGAAAAACCGAAGTCGAGGAGTTCGCTGGCACCATTTGCCGCCTAGCTACCAAACACGATATCCAAGTGCCGCAAAACGATTGGCTCTACCAGAGGATTCGCGAAATAGAAAGCAGCTGGTAGCCTCGGCCGCATCGCGATGTGCGCAATACAAGCAGACAGGCCTTCGCGAGGATTCCGTCATTCGCGAAGGCCTGTTGCATTTAGCTCGAGGCTAAAACTGAGGCTTATTTTGCGATTCCGGAACCTCGTCCTCGTCATCGCGGCAAAGCAGCACGCCGGCGCTTCCCAGCAGCGCCGCTGCAATCAAGGCGCCCACAATCACAGGAGCGGCGCCCGTATCGGACTGCAAGCCGGCAGTTAGCGCCGCCGTCGGACCAAGGCATCCGATCAAAAGGGCAACGACGGCAATAGCGACATCTCGAGCGTTCATGGAACCACTTCCTCCACGAGAAAGACTTTGTTTCTCGTGACTTAGTGTGCCCCGCGCCCATATGCGCGGCGTACTGCCACGGTAAGCGCTCTGTTAGCTCAAGCATGCACAAAAAACGGACGCCCTTACGTTGCCCAAAGGCTCGGTAAAGACGCCCGCCCGTCATGTCCTATTGGCTTATGGCAGATTACCAACCGGTATAGTAGTCGGTGGTTCCGGCTGCGCAGCCGGAGTCATAGACCTTGCACTCGCCCTTGGAACCGGTAAACGTGGAGCCCTGAGCCTTATCACCCGCGGCCACGACGTAGTAGCCATCGGAATCTCGCCAAAAGCCCTCGGCGTCCTGCGTCCATTCGCCCGTGCGGTGGTGATACAACACGTTGCTGCTGTAATAAGTCTCGCGGCGGCCGTTATAGTTATTGACGCCGCTCGAGCGCGTCAGGCCCGAGCCGTTCGCGTAATACGCAGCAGACGCGTAAGACGAGCCGGAGCCGGCATTGTAATACGAAGCCTGAACAGCCTCAGCAGCCTCGGCTTTGGCCGCGGCAGCCTCGAGCGCCTCGCGCTTGGCATCCTCAAGCGTGGAGCGAAGCTCGTCGAGCTCGGTCGACTTGGCGTCGACCTCCCCCATTGTCAACAGGCTACCCGCACCGTCGATGCAACCCTGCAGCACAGCGCGCTCGTCATCGGTAGCATAGTCGCCATACATATTCATAATGATCTGAGCGCGCATCTCCAGGGAGTCGCGCTTTGCCCCCATCGAGGCATTCCACTCCTGCATAGAGCCATAACCATCGCCGCGGTAGTCGACGGGCTGCACCAGCGTCGCCTCGGACGGCGTAGATCCGACCGCGTCGGACAGCGTCGCCGCGTGGGCCTCGGTTACGCCGGCACCCACCAAAAGCGCCACGGCAAGCGTGGCAGAAAGGGCGGCGGCCTTCGGTTTTCGTGAATCGATCCTCATGTAGCTGGAAACCTCCGTAGTGCGTTTTTGCTGCGTTTGAGCTGTGTGCGATTCGATCGCGCTGCATAGTACCCCGAGCAAATCGCGACCTGCGGTTTTACTCAAAAGGCGCACGTCAATTGCGTAAAACTCACATCCTCTCAACAGGAGTTTTCCACAACTCGAATGCATAAAGCGTGCCAAAAACCCTGTTTTTGCACCCTCTCTATGCAAAAAAGGCGCCGGTGCGACCATTGTTCGCACAGGCACCTTGAGCAGGCATTTAATGCAGTTATACCATCGAGTCGCAAGGGGTCCTTGCACAAGTCGCCCTACTCGTCCAGTGCGGCAAAGGCCTGCTTCAGATCCCAAATGATGTCCTCGGCGTTCTCGGTACCGATGGAAAGTCGAATCGTGGAGGGCGTGATGTTCTGCTCGGCAAGCTCCTCGGCAGAGAGCTGGGAGTGCGTGGTGGTAGCCGGGTGCACGACGAGCGACTTGACGTCGGCCACGTTGGCGAGCAGCGAGAAGACCTGCAGGTGGTCGATGAACTTCCAGGCAGCCTCCTGACCACCCTTGATCTCGAAGGTGAAGATCGAAGCGCCGCCGCGGGGGAAGTACTTCTGATAGAGCTCATGGTCGGGGTGCTCGGGCAGGCTCGGGTGGTTCACCTTGGCGACGTGGCTGTCACCGGTCAGGAACTCAACGACCTTCTTGGTGTTCTCAACATGGCGGTCAACGCGCAGCGACAGAGTCTCGGTGCCCTGGAGCAGGACCCAGGCGTTGAACGGGCTGATGCAAGCGCCCTCGTCACGCAGCAGGATAGCGCGGACATAGGTTGCGAAGGCGGCGGGACCGGCAGCCTCGGCAAACGAAACACCGTGGTAGGAGGGGTTGGGCTCAGCAATCTGGGCGTACTTTCCGCTCGCCTTCCAGTCGAAGTTACCGCCGTCGACGATCACACCGCCCAGCGAGGTGCCGTGGCCGCCGATGAACTTGGTTGCGGAGTGGACGACGATGTTGGCACCATGCTCCAGCGGACGGAACAGATACGGGGTGCCGAAGGTGTTGTCGACGACAACCGGCAGACCGTGCTTCTTGGCGATCTCGGAGATGGCGTCGATGTTGGGGATGTCGGAGTTGGGGTTACCGAGCGTCTCGAGATAGATGACCGTGGTGTTGTCCTTGATGGCGCCCTCGACCTCGTCCAGGTTATGAGCATCGACGAAGGTGG
Source organism: uncultured Collinsella sp. (assembly GCA_902473205.1). GTDB lineage: Bacteria > Actinomycetota > Coriobacteriia > Coriobacteriales > Coriobacteriaceae > Collinsella. The sequence goes on along the minus strand of CABRRA010000004.1, from coordinate 17,660 downwards.
TCTCGACACCAAACTGGGAGAGCGTGTGCTCCAGCAGGTTGTAGGAACCGCCGTAGATGGTCTTCTGGGCGACCACGTGGTCACCAGCCTGGGCAAGTGCCTGCAGGGTATAGGTGATGGCAGCGGCACCGGAGGCGACGGCAAGACCGGCCACGCCACCCTCGAGCGCGGCGATACGGTCCTCGAAGACGCCCTGGGTGGAGTTGGTCAGACGGCCGTAGATGTTACCGGCGTCGGCAAGACCAAAGCGGTCGGCGGCGTGCTGGGAGTTGCGGAACACATAGCTCGTGGTTTGATAGATAGGCACAGCACGGGAGTCGGATGCAGGATCGGCGCTCTCCTGGCCAACGTGCAGCTGCAGGGTATCGAAACCAAAGGTGTGCTCGGGGTTGTTGATAAACTGGCTCATGATGATCTCCTTGATCGAACAAAAGTAATAAGAGTAAGAGAAGTAAGTCGCTGTCTCCTGATCACGCCGACGGGCGCAAACGGGAGCCCGGCATTCGTCTTGGTAAGCAATTCATATGCGGGCCTCCTTTCGCATCCCGGTTCCGTGGTCGGCTTAATTACCTACCGCCTTTGTGTGTTTTGAATAGTACGAGCATTGTTTCCCTCGGTCAATCACTTAAAAGCGCTAACTTGTTATCGGTTTTATAGATAACACTCGAAAGGACGGGCGCCGATGACCCTCCAGCAGCTTCGTTTTCTGATTGCCGTGGCAGAGTCCGGCTCAATCAACGCTGCAGCTCAGCGCCTCTATACCGCTCAGTCCAACATCTCAAACGCCGTCAAAAGCCTCGAGCAGGAGCTCCATCTGGAAATCTTTACGCGCTCCAGCCGCGGCGTCACGCTCACCAACGACGGTACCGAGCTTTTGGGCTATGCGCGCCAGGTCGTAGAGCAGGCAGATATGCTCGAGGCCCGCTACGAGGACGGCGGCACACCTCAGGCCCGCCTTGCCGTCTCGGCCCAGCACTACGCGTTTTCGGTCGAGGCCTTTGTCAACGTCGTCGAGCTCTGCCGCGACAGTAAGTTCGAGTTCATCATGCGCGAGACCACCACCTCGCAGATCATCGATGACGTCCGCGCATTTCGCAGCGATATCGGCATTCTGTATCTGGATGACTTTAACGCCCGGGTTCTGCAGAAGGCCTTCGCCGATGCCCGCGCAAGCTTCCATCCCCTCTTCGACGCGACGGTCCACGTCTTCGTTAGCGAGCGCCACCCGCTCGCACGCCGCCCGCAGCTGTCCCTTGCCGACCTTACACCCTATACGCGCTACAGCTTTGAGCAGGGAACCTCGAACTCCTTCTATTACGCCGAGGAACCTTTTAGCTATATCCCTTGCGACCGCAACATACGAATCTCGGACCGCGGAACACTTACTAACTTACTTATCACGTCGAACGGTTACACCCTGTCGACCGGTGTCCTTTCCAATGAAATGCAGTGGGGTATGGCATCGATCCCGTTAGCAGACGCCCCAACGATGCACGTAGGATATATCATGCACGACGAGCGCAAGCCCTCTCCTCTCTTGCGGCAATACCTCGACGAGCTCAACCGCATCATCCATGCCGACCAGCTGTCGGAAGACGGGGTAGAAATCGTAGATTGCTAGCCCGCGGCGGGCATGGCGCTACAATGGTCACTCACACGAAACGTACCCAACGAAAGGAAGCCCGTGAAGGTCATCATCTATACCGACGGCTCTGCCCGATCAAATCCGGGACGCGGCGGCTACGGCGCCGTACTCAAATACACCAACCCCGCCGGCAAGACCTTCACCTCCGAGCTTTCGCGCGGCTACGCCAAGACCACCAACAACCGCATGGAGCTCATGGCGGTCATCGTGGCGCTCGAGGCACTCAACCGCCCCTGCGAGGTTGAGGTCCATTCCGATTCGCAGTACGTCGTCAACGCCTTCAACAAACACTGGATCGACGGCTGGAAAAAGCGCGGGTGGAAAACTGCCAACAAGCAGCCCGTCAAGAACCGCGACCTGTGGGAGCGCCTGCTTGCCGCAAAGAGCAAGCATAAGGTGGAGTTCATCTGGGTTAAGGGGCATGCCGGCCACGAGCTCAATGAGCGCTGCGACGAGCTCGCCACCACCGCGGCCGACGGAGCCAACCTCGATATCGACACCGGCTTTAGCGAGAGCGACCTGTAACGGCGTTTTCGCGCAGCTTTATATCCCCACGCGCTACACTCATCCTGTAGACCAAACAACGCAAGGGGGACGTATGCTGCGTATAGCGACCATCGGCACATCCATGATCACCGACGACTTTATCCAGGTCGTCAATGCCAACGACCAAGCCGCGTTTGTGGGCACGCTTTCACGCGATGCCAATCGCGGTGCCGCCTTTACCGCCGAGCACGGCGGCGAACGCAACTTCACCGCACTCGACGAGCTCGCGTCCGCCGACGACGTCGATGCCGTCTACATCGGCAGCCCCAACGCGCTCCATCACGAGCAGGCGCTCGCCTGCATCGCCGGCGGTAAGCACGTTATCGTCGAGAAGCCCTTCTGCGCCACCGAGGCCCAAGCGTTCGAGGTCTTCCGTGCTGCCGAGGCAGCAGGTTTCGTGGCCCTCGAGGCCATGCGCCCGCTCCATGACCCCGCTTTCCACGCCGTCGAGGACGCCCTGGGCGAGATTGCGCCCATTCGTCGCGCCTCGCTGCGCTTTGGCAAGTATTCCTCGCGCTACAACGAAATCCTCGCTGGACGCGCCACCAATATCTTCGATTGCAATATGGCATCGGGTTCCCTCATGGACATCGGCGTCTATACCGTCGAGCCCATGGTCGAGATCTTCGGCATGCCCTCCGGTCTCACCAGCATGGCCACGCTGCTCGACCCCTCAACGCAAGAGCTCACCCATGGCCCCATCGACGGTTGCGGTTCCATTCTCGCCAGCTATGGCGGTGGCCGTATCTCCGTCGAGCTCGCTCACTCCAAAATTACGAATGACCTGCTGCCCTCGCAGATCGAAGGCGAGCGTGGCACTATCCAGATCGACCATCTGTCCACGCCCCGCAACGTCCGCATCGACTATCGCGGCGACGTCGTACGCGGCTCGGCGACCGAGGCGCCGCGCGAACAGGACGACAACGGCCGCGCGCTCGACCTTCCCAAGTCAAGCAACACCATGGAATACGAACTCGCAGACTTTATCACCGCCATCGGAGGCATCGATAACGTTAAGGAAGAGATCTGGGAGACCCCGGCGGGACGCCATGATCTCGGCCACTACCGCGATGTCACGCTCGTCTCGCTGCGCATCATGGATGCCGTGCGTCAGCAGGCCGGCATTACCTTCCCCGCCGATTCAGTCAAGCAGGCATAGCGATGGGCCTCTTCGATACGTTCTTCTCCAGCGTCACCGGCGGCAGTCGAGAGCCTCAAAAACCATCAAACGTCGAGTTCGAGCTGCGCCGCAGGCTTACCGTACTCGCAAGCGACGAGGCCACTCAAGACACTCCCCTGCGCTACTTCCTGCGCTGGGCGGGGCAAGTCCAAGGCGTTGGTTTTCGCTTTACCAACACCAACCTCGCGCAGGCACGCGCACTCACCGGCTGGGTGCGTAACATGGAAGACGGCTCAGTCGAGATGGAGATACAGGGAGCTCCGGCAAACATCCTATCTCATCTCGAGGCGCTTCATGCCTCCTGCGAGCGCATGGGAACGCGTTTTCGCCTCGTAGACGCCCAGGTCCGAGCCCCACTTGCCAATGAAGACGGCTTCAGTCCTCATTATTAGTATTGTGTGCTAAATAAGGTATCATTTACCTACGACCGTTAATAGAAAAGAGGCGAGGCGCATGGCGGTGCAAAGAAGGAATACCAGGCAGCGAAAGCTGGTTCTTGACGCCGTGCGCCAAAGCTATAACCATCCCACCGCTGACGAAATCTACAACGTCGTGCGCGCGCAGGATGACAAAATCAGCCGCGGTACGGTCTACCGCAACCTCAATCTCTTGGCCGACGCCGGCGAGATCCTCTCAATCAAGACGCCGGGCGGCAGCCGCTTCGATCGCACGATCGAGCCGCATGCGCATATCATCTGCACCTCGTGCAGCCGCGTCATCGATGTGCCGCTCCCCTTCGACGCCCAGCTCGACGCAAAGGCGTCCGAGCAAATCGGCTGGAACGTCACGTCGCACTACACCATCTTCGAGGGTCTCTGCCCCGACTGCCGGTAGATGTTTAGAACATGCCTTAAAATCCACCTTTCCGCACTTTGCAGCAAAAAGTAGATTTCTAGACATGTCCCAAATGTCTACTCAGCAAGTAGACGACGCAGCTCTTCTTCGACCGTGCGCACGTAGCGAACGCGGTCGTTGATGCCACGCATAGAGGGGTTGCAGCTCTCCATCAGATAGGGATGGCCAACGACGTTGAGCATGTCGCGATCGTTCTCATTGTCGCCAAACGCCATCATCTCATCGGGCGAAATACCCAGGGCACGACCGTAATCGGCAAGCGCGGAGCCCTTGCCCGAACCGAAACCGATAAAGTCCGTCCATTCGGTTCCCGACGTCATCACGTCAACACGGTCGCTAAAGAGGCGCTCAAAATACTCCAGGGCCGCCGGCTGATCCACCTCGGGCGTCTGGAAGGCAATCTTAATGACGTCCTCGTCGATGTCCTCGGGGCGGGCGACCACCGCCACATCGCAGTGGACCTCATAGCGCAAATGATCGACGAACGCATCGTTGCCGCTCATGGTGTAGAGGTGTCCCTCACACGAAAGGGTCACGTCGGCATGGGGATACGCAACCACGGCATTCGCGATATCCATAGCAAGGCTACGCTCCATGGAACGCTTGGCAACGGCACGTCCCTCGCTCATCACCAGGGCTCCGTTTTCGCATACATAGGCGAGCTCATCGGCCACCGGGGCAAACAGATAGCGCAAGCTCGCATATTGACGGCCGCTCGCCGGCATAAACACGATACCGCGACGATGCAGCTCATCGATGAGCTCAAAGGCCTCGGAACGCGGCTCGCGCTCCCCCGGATGCAGCAACGTGCCGTCCAAATCGCATGCAATCAGCTTGATTCCTTCAAGACCCATATGCTTTCCCCCACAGCATCTCATCAACAGAAAGACGGACTTTGAATAGTTGCCTCTCAAAGTCCGTCTTACTTATACGCACGTTAACCGCGCGCCTTCTTTACGATCGTAAAGTCTCGAGCCATACTCACAACGGCATCCGCCGCACTCGACGCAAAGCGCCGGTCCGAATCGAGTTCACGGGTAACCGTCGAGAGCCGAACGCCCTCGACGCCCCGGAGCATGCGGCCCAAAACAGGCTGCACCGGCGTATACATGCGCACGGTATGCTCGTCCGAATCGCCTCGAAAAAGCGGCGCATGCATATTGCCGATCTCCCAGCACGCATGCGCGAGCGCAATCGGGTCCATGCGGTCAACTTCGACCAAATAAACCTCGGCGCTGCGCAGGCGCACGACAACCGCCACGGGCACCACGCCCGTGTGGTCGACGGCGAGCACGTCGCCGTCGACAAGACAACCGCCGTCGGCAGTATCCAGCCGAACATCGACCGTGCGCCCCAGCTCCGTCACGCCCACAAACGCGCATACATCAGCCTGGTCCCAATCGAGCAGCAGCTCGTCAACTTCAAAGACGCCGCCCAGCTTCCGGCGAAGCAGGAGTTCATAGGACGGATCGTTGAGATTTCCCAAGCATGTCGTCGAAACCAAGCGCTCAGGCATACTCTAACCCTCGACCTCAACAAGCTCGATATCAAAGTTGAGATCCTTGCCGGCCAACTCGTGGTTGGCGTCGAGCGTCACTGCCTCGGGCGTCACGTCGATGACCACGGCGGGGACGGGCATGCCGCTCGGCGTGGACAGGAAGAGCTTCATGCCCTTCTCGATCTGCTCGATGTTGGGAACCTGTTCGGCCGGGAAGGTAATAACCATCTCGGGATTGTGCTCGCCGTAGGCATCGGCAGCAGGAATGTGCACGGTCTTCTTCTCGCCCACCTGCATGTCGACAACAGCGGCGTCGAAGCCCTTGATCATCTGACCGGCGCCGCAGGTGAACTCCAGCGGCTCGCCGCGATCGTAGGAGCTATCGAACTGCGTGCCGTCATCGAGCGTGCCGCGATAATGGGTCTTGACCTTCTTGCCCTGGTTGGACATGGTAACCTCCGTGATAAGGGCGGCGCACAACGCGGGCCGCCGTGAACATATGGCGCTAACTATACCCTAGTCATACAATTCAATGACAGTTTGCAAAGAAACGCTGCATCCGGAGGAACCATGGCATATCCCGTATTTGACCTACATTGCGACACCGCCGACCGCATCGGCTGGGCCACGCTCGATCTCGACCTGCGCTTTACCGCCGGCACCGACGGTTATTTCCCCGGCGACGAAATGCATCCGCAAGATTTCGACCTCATCGAGGGCAACGCCTGCGCCATCTCGCTCGCAAAGATCGGCAACACGCCATGGGCACAGTGCTTCGCCACGTTTGTCCCCGACGAGATTCCCACCGCCCACGCCGCGCGCTTCCAGGCGCAGATCATGGCGCATATGAGCGGCCAGGCAATGCTCAACCACGACCGCATGGTCAACGTGCGCAGCGCCGCAGACATTCGCCCCGCGCTCAAGGACGGCAAGGTCGCCTGCATCCACACCATCGAAAACGCCACGTTCTTTGCCGAGGACCCCGCGCTGATCGAGGTGCTCAAGAGCTTGGGCGTACTCATGTCATCGCTCAGCTGGAATGCGCAGGGACCGCTCGCGAGCGGACACGATACCCACGCCGGCCTCACCGCCGCCGGCATCGAGGCACTTACGCAGATGGAGCACGCCGGCATGGTACTCGATGTCTCCCACCTCAACGACGAGTGCTTTGACGAGGTTGTCGCCCACGCCACGCGTCCCTTCGTCGCCAGCCACTCCAACTCCCGTGCGGTTTGCGGCGCCAAGCGCAACCTCACCGACGACCAGTTCCGCACCATTCGCGACATGGGCGGCATCGTCGGCCTCAACTACTGCAGCGAGTTCCTTTCCAACGACGCAACCGACAAGACAGCCGCAGACGTCACTTTCGACCAGCTGGCGGCACATATCGAGCACTGGCTCGACCTGGGCGGCGAGGACGTCATCGCGCTCGGCGGCGACTGGGACGGTGCCACGGTGCCCGCCTTCCTCTCCGATGCCAGCAAGATGCCCGAGTTCCAGAACATGCTCTCCAAGCACTTTGGCAAGACCGTGATGCAGAAGCTCTGCAGCGATAATGTCCTTGCCTTCTTTGAGCGTTATTAATTTCACATCCCCTGAGCGGGCCGGCATGCCGAACGGCCGACATGCCGGCCCGTCCCCAATCTGAAGGATCACTTTTGACGCAGCAGTTTACGATTTCCGTATCCCGACCGGATGGGACGCCCATCCCCGTCGTCGTTACCAAAAAGTGCGTCAAGAACTTCAACCTACGCGTCACATCGAGCGGCGAGGTCCACGCCAGCGCACCGCTCGGCGCCAGCCGCGAGCGTATCGAAGCGTTTGTGAAGCGCAACAGCGCCTGGATTATCAGCCGACTTGCCCAGCGCGAGCAACGTCAGGCGACGGCGCGAGAGCCGCTCAGTCCCTCGTCCATCATTGCGCTTTGGGGCAAACCCATCACCGTTCAGGATGCACTCGACCACAACTTTGAGCCACCCGCACCGCGGCCCAAGCAGGCTACCTTCGCAAGTTTTATGGGTACCGACAAATCGAACGAACGCCCACAGGCCAAGCGGCGCGCAACCCTCGACGGCCTGACGTCCGATGAGCTCCAGACCCGCATCGACCAACTCTATGCATCCGAGGTCACCACGGCGCTGCGCGATATGGTACGCGCGTACGAAATCGCAATGGGTGTCGCCGTTTCCCGCGTTTCCGTACGTAGCATGAAAACGCGTTGGGGCTCATGCACGCCCAAATCCGGTGCCGTTCGCATCGCACGCGAACTTGCCGCCTATCCCATCGAGTGTCTCGGCATGGTTGTCGCCCACGAGCTCGTCCACCTGCTCGAGCCAAGCCACAATCAGCGGTTTCACGCCCTGCTCGACACGTACTGTCCCAACAATAGAGCTCTATCGCAGCGGCTCAAGCAGCCGCCCATAGAGACGTATTAGAACCGGTTAGCGCACGCGCTCGATCTCGACGCCGCAGCTTGCCAGGGGAAGACCGACGGGAGCCCAAGGCTTATCGAGCTTAACACGCACGCCAAGCAGCAAGGGGTAACGACGCAGCAGCATCTGGGCCACACCCTCGGCTGCCGCCTCGATGAGTTTAAACGTATGCTCGCGCAGATAGCCATCGACATCGTGGCACACCGAGCCGTAGTCAATCGAAGCGTCCAGGTTATCGTGCTCCCCCGCTGCACGCAGGTCGGCATAGAGCACCAAGGACACGATGAACTTCTGGCCCAGCGCATTCTCTTCGGGATACACGCCGTGGTTGGCAAAGACCTCGAGACCGTCGATAGTAATGCGGTCAGCATGGCGCAGATCGTCATAACTCACGTGGGGCACCGCCGTTGCGGTGGATATTTCGCCCCTTCCACGGCGGGCGAGCTCGGCGCCTTCAGTCTTGGTTGCATTCTCGGGCAGTTTCTTGTTGCTCATCGCGATCGTCTCCTTCGTTTAGAACCCCGACCGCGCAAACTAACTACACGCGAATCGACAGGTTCTTTTTATCATCGCTCCAGTTGCAAGCATTGCGCGCGGGGCATGCAAAGCAGGCGCGCGACGCTTTGTCGGCTGCATAGAGCAGACGCTCAAGCGGTTGGCTGTTCACACGCAGCTTTCGATGGCCCAGAATGGCCGTCTTAATGGCTGCGGCATCGGCCGGCTCAAACGCCACATCATCGGGCATGCCGCCGAGAATCGCATCAGCGACGCGTTCGCTTGCAACATCATGGGATATACCCGATTCATACTGTTCATCTTTGCCGATATCGTGAAGAAGTGCCGTGGCGTAGATGACCTCACGGTCAAATTCGAGCTGTTCCTCGAGATTCTTGATCCACATAATGCGAGCGACATCGAGAAGATGGTCAATACCGTGGCGGCAGAAGATGCGTCCCGATTCCAACTGTGCAATGTTACCCAGGTGCCGCCGGAACAGCCCGTTGGCGCAAATGTAATCAATGCGAGGCATGGCACCAAAAGGCGCCAGGCCCGAAGCCATAAAACCGCGACGCGACGTCCCCTCATCGGTCTTCGATGTAAAGTCGTTGACGACCCTCATGCTAACGGCCCAGCATCCTAAAGAACCGCTCCTCGAGCGCGGGATCAGTCTCAAAGACGCCGCGGCGAGCGAGTGTCACGGTCTTGGTGCCGGGCTTTTGCACGCCGCGCATGGTCATGCACATATGCTCGGCTTCCATCAGCACAATCGCCCCTTGGGGAGCAAGATATTCCATGAGGGCATCGGCAACCTGTGCACACAACTGCTCCTGCAGCTGCAGACGACGGGCGTAGACCTCAACCGTGCGGGCGAGCTTGGAAAGCCCGGCCACCCGACCGTTAGGGATATAACCAATGGCGGCCTTGCCATAAAACGGCAGCAGATGGTGCTCGCACAGCGAGTAAAACGTAATGTCGCGCTCAATAACCAAGTCGTTCGAAGCGACGGCAAAGGTTTTGGACAGGTGCTCCTCGGCACTCTGATCCATACCGCCGGCGATCTCACCATACATACGGGCAACGCGCGCCGGGGTCTCCAGCAGGCCCTCACGAGTTGGGTCCTCGCCTATGCCCTCAAGCAACAGCTTAATGGCGGCCTCGACTTTTTCCTGATCGACCATCTGGGCCTCACTTTTCCGATTTTGCGTTCGCGCTATGGTACCACGCCCTTTGGCATCGGCCACAAGTTACATAGTATGGGTCGAATAGACCGGATCGTCCCGCCAAAGCTCCACAGCGTCGCAAAGCGCAACGCCCTCGCGCACAGCACGGGCGCGCGTGGCGTTCATATCAATCACGCGCTGATTGCTCGAGCCCCTAAAGCGCAATGAGATATCGTACAGATCCTGAACAAACGGGCCATCCACCAACATGTCGAGGCAGGCCAGGATACGGTCCGTCACCTCGGTATGATGACGGCCACCCGGCATAAGCTCCTCGAGCACGTCGCCGGTAAAGCACCAAATGGTCTTGCCCGACCCCTCGGGATAGGCCGCACGCACGCGTTCGATAAAGTCAACAAGTCCCGCCTGATTCTCGGGCTCCATAGGCTCGCCGCCCAGAATCGTCAGGCCATCGATAAAGGGTTGGTCGAGGCTCTCGATAATCTTGTCCTCGACGGCACGATCGAACGGCTCACCCGCAGCAAAGTCCCACGCGACAGAGTTAAAGCAGTTCTTGCACCCACGACGGCACCCGCTCACAAACAGAGAAGTACGAACGCCTTCCCCATCAGCAATGTCGAAATACTTAATGTTCGCGTAATTCATAGGTAACTCTCCCGGGAGGCCGGGACATATCATCCCGTCCTCAAACATTCTCGGCCTTCGGCCTGCGAAACTGCGGGCGGGACGATATGTCCCGGCCTCATGCAAAGGGTAACTCAATGAACGAAGAGAACATCGAGTATAGGGTTCGAGGTCCAATAAAAACTTTGTTGCAGCTCAACCGTCATCGCAAGTAAATCGCTGCTGCAGCTCGAATTATTTCCGCTAAGAACTTCGAGGAGTGAGCAGACCGCATGCTGCATCTCAGCTACGTCAACTTGGCCGCCCCGTAGCGAGGCCCCGGACCTTTGCTCGATATGAGTTCCGCACGAACAGGAGGCGCCAGTGGCGCCTCCGTCGTGAGCCAGGACTGTCCGAAATAGCGAGTAAAGGTCCGGGGCCTCGCTACGGGGCGGCCTGGGATGATTATTAGAGATGCAGCACGCGGTCGCGGATCTCCTCGGTTCGGCCCTGGTTCCAGAATTGAGTACCGATGTAGCCGCACGTACGACGGGCGACGTTCATCTTCTCCTGATCGCGGTTGCCGCAGTTGGGGCACTCCCACACCAGCTTGCCGTCATCCTCGACAATCTTGATCTCACCGTCGTAGCCGCACACCTGGCAGTAGTCGCTCTTGGTGTTGAGCTCGGCGTACATGATGTTGTCGTAGATGTACTGCATCACGCGAATGACAGCCTTGAGGTTGTCCTGCATGTTGGGAACCTCGACGTAGGAGATGGCACCGCCCGGCGAAAGCTGCTGGAACATACCCTCGAACTTGAGCTTGTCGAATGCGTCGATCTCCTCGGACACGTGGACGTGGTAGCTGTTGGTGATGTAGCCCTTGTCCGTCACGCCCGGAATGATGCCAAAACGACGCTGCAGGCACTTGGCGAACTTGTAGGTCGTCGACTCCAACGGCGTGCCGTACAGCGAGAAATCGATGTCGCTCGCAGCCTTCCACTCGGCGCACTTGTCGTTCATGCGCTGCATGACGGCCATGGCAAAGGGCGTGCCCTCCTTCTCGGTGTGACTGTGGCCCGTCATGTACTTGACGCACTCATACAGGCCGGCATAACCCAGACTAATGGTGGAGTAACCGCCCACGAGCAGCTTGTCGATCGTCTCGCCCTTCTTCAGACGGGCGAGGGCACCGTACTGCCAAAGAATCGGTGCGGCATCCGAAAGCGTACCCATCAGACGCTCATGACGGCACAGCAGGGCGCGGTGGCACAGCTCAAGGCGCTCGTCGAAGATCTTCCAGAACTTGTCCATGTCCTGGTGCGAGCTCAGCGCGACATCAGGCAGGTTGATGGTCACAACGCCCTGGTTAAAGCGACCGTAGTACTTGGGCTTGTTCGGATCATAGTTCAGCGCGTTGGCCACGTTGTTAAATCCGTTGCCGGAGCGGTCGGGCGTCAGGAAGCTGCGGCAACCCATGCAGGTATAGCAGTCGCCGTTGCCCGCGGTCTCGCCCTTCGACAGCTTGAGCTCGCGCATCTTCTTCTCGGAGATGTAGTCGGGCACCATGCGCTTGGCGGTGCACTTCGCAGCCAGCTGAGTCAGGTAGAAGTACGGGGAATCCTCGTGAACGTTATCGTCCTCGAGCACGTAGATGAGCTTGGGGAACGCCGGGGTGATCCACACGCCGGCTTCGTTCTTAACGCCCTCATAGCGCTGACGAAGCGTCTCCTCCACAATCATGGCAAGGTCATGCTTCTCCTGGGGCGTACGGGCCTCATTGAGATACATAAAGACCGTCACGAACGGCGCCTGGCCATTCGTGGTCATAAGGGTCACGACCTGATACTGAATCGTCTGAACGCCGCGACGGATCTCGTCACGCAGGCGGTCCTCAACAACCTCGCGGACCTTTTCGGGAGATGCGGAAACGCCGAGCTCCTCGAGCTCGCGGGCGACCTCGCCGCGAATCTTTTGACGGCTCACCTCGACGAACGGGGCAAGATGGGTCAGCGAAATCGACTGGCCACCGTACTGGGAGGAAGCAACCTGAGCGATAATCTGCGTCGCGATGTTGCAGGCGGTCGAGAAGCTGTGCGGCTTCTCGATCAGCGTACCCGAGATAACAGTACCGTTCTGGAGCATATCCTCCAGGTTCACCAGGTCGCAGTTATGCATGTGCTGGGCAAAGTAATCCGAATCGTGGAAATGGATCAGGCCCTCATTATGGGCATCCACAATCTCCTGGGGCAGCAGCACGCGCTGGGTCAGGTCCTTGGAGATCTCGCCGGCCATGTAGTCACGCTGAACGGAATTGACGGTCGGGTTCTTGTTGGAGTTCTCCTGCTTGACCTCTTCGTTATTGCACTCAATCAGCGACAGAATCTTGTCGTCGGTCGTGTTCTTCTGACGCTTCAGGCTCTGAACATAGCGATAGATGATGTAATGGCGAGCGACCTCGTAGCAGTCGAGACGCATAATCTCGTCCTCGACCAGATCCTGAATCTCCTCGACCGACACGGTGTGGCCCGCGTTCTCGCATGCCTCGGCGACGTTTTGTGCCGCGTAAACCACCTGGCGGTCGGTAAGACGAGAGCTCTCCTCGACCTCCAAGTTTGCGGCGCGGATGGCATTGACAATCTTATCGATGTCAAAGACAACCTCGGTGCCGCTGCGCTTGATGATCTTCATCCTCTTGCCTCTTTCGCGTCGAAATCGTATTGCGCTTCAGAGCCAAACGATGCCCGGCAGGGCTTGCCCCTGTCTTGCGGCGCCGTCGCGCAATCTGTGTTTTCGAAAACCATAGGCCCTCATGCGGACAATCCTCGCAGCCAATCAAGGGGCTCGAAGATCCATCCAAATGGGGCGAATAAGGTCCTCGTTCTCTGTCCGCCATCTATCATACGACAAAGAGGCATCTATATCCTGTATTCTTTTTTTAGGTCAAACACAACATATAGTGTTTCAGCAGGTCAAAGCAATTAGTCATTTTGCAGACGCATTAATTATGAGGGGTTCTTGGCAAGTCGGTAAAACGTTACCAACACGGCTACCTGCATGGCAGTTATAAAACCCCCTTAGTCAAGCCGCTGACAAATCCTACCAAAACCAAGCCGCTCACGCCAAAAGAATCCAAAAGATTATGCTTGACCAACATGTTGCGGTCACGGTCGGCCAGGACGTATGCAACCTGCCGGCACCACTACGGGGACCTTGGATCAATATTTGCTGGCATATTTGACGGCGTGCTTGGTAGCAAAACAAAACAGCTCAGAGGACATAGCCTCTGAGCTGCGAACATTTGGTGGGCGTTAGAAGATTTGAACTTCTGACCTCTTCCGTGTCAGGGAAGCGCTCTCCCCCTGAGCTAAACGCCCAAATGGAGCGGACAACGGGGCTCGAACCCGCGACCCCAACCTTGGCAAGGTTGTGCTCTACCAACTGAGCCATGTCCGCTTGCGGGTTATTAATTTACGCGAGTTGTCCAAAAGACGCAAGTACTTTTTTCAAAAAACTTGTCTGCCGCATGTTCTTAGTAGCTAAACGCGCTAAAGCGATTGGCTAGGCACACGATTCCAGCGCTCCGCTAAACAGCTTCACCATCTGCACGCGCGTGCCGGCGCCGTCCGTACGACGAGCAACCTCCACGTTATCGACGAGCATACGCATAAGCTTGATGCCACGGCCGCGCTCCTCAGATGCGACCGGTTCGCTCGTTTCATCGATAGAATAGCCGACACCTCGATCAAGCACCTCAACCACAACGCGATCGCCATAGGCCTGAACCGTCAGGACGCACCCGATACCGCCCGCATGGTCATAGGCATTACCCAGCGCCTCCCCCGACGCCAATGCGACATCGTAGCGCTCGTCACGGCGCAACGGAAGCGATTCAAGGAGTTCGGCGATGCGATGTCGGTAGTATGGAAGATTCTCGATACCCTGACGGACCTCGACGCTCTTACTCCAGCGAGGCAGCTCCCCCACCGGAATGGCGGGAATAGACTCCCGTGCCGGCCTCGCGACATGAAGGATATCGACAAGACGAGCAATCTCCAAAAAGCGAACAACTTCACCTGATGCATTGACGAGCGAAAGCAGGCCTTCTCGCCTCATGAACTCACGAGCGCGCGTAAGCAGGAATGCCAAGCCCGTCGAATCGATAAAGCTAACAGTCTGACAGTTGATGACGACACGACGCACGCCGCGGCCAATCAAAGCATCCAGCCGCCGACGCAGCGCAGGCACCGTGGCGATGTCGATATCGCCTGGTGGCGTCAAAACCGCTATGTCATTCCACTCATTCATACGACCATGGTTCCCCAAAAAAGCCCACTCGATGCATTCGTTTCCCCAACCGTACGGATTCAGCCCGCCCAGCGTCGTCTATGAACGACCCCGTAAAAACTCAAGGGACACCAATGCAATGTCATCGTCCAGCGCCGATTCGGTAAATCGGTCAAGCTCGCCCAAGACCTTTCCGCAGATTCCCGATACGCCCTCACCCGAGACAGAGAGCAGAAGGTCACGAAGGCGCTGCTCGCCAAAGAACGCTCCGGTGCGGTCGCGGGCCTCAATCGTTCCATCCGTATACATGAAGAGCATGTCGCCAGGAGCGAACGTAAACACCCCCGTCTCGTACACCATGCTCTCAAAGGCACCGATTACGCCCGATTGGCATCCAAGCAGCTCGACCTCTCCCCCACGGGCCTCGCCGCCACCCAGCGGCATCGACTCTGGCCTGATGACCATGGTCGGAGGATGGCCCGCCGAACAATACGTTGCGCGTCCGGCTTTAAGGTCAATCTTGGCGATAAAGGCCGTCACGAACGTCTCGACCCTCGAGAAGCCCATGAGCATGCTGTTAAGGGAGCGTGCCATGCGGGCCGGTCCAGCGCCCTCCCAGGCATATGCCGTCAGGGCCGTCTTGACGAGCGCGGACATCGATGCAGCCTCAATGCCTTTGCCAGACACATCGCCCAAAATCATGACGGCGCAGTCGTCGGGAAGACGGATGAGCGTATAGAAATCGCCGCCGACCAACGCCGAGTTCGTGGCCGACAGGTACACCGAATCGGTTGCGATACCCGGAACATCCCCCAGGGAATTTCTCATGCCGATCTGAAGGGTCTGAGCGATATGGCGCTCCTCGCGCTTTTGAGATTCGCCTTCGTAGATCAGTTCAAAGTCATGCGCCAAGTGCACCAAGTAGTCATATTCAAGATCATCAATCGGCTCTTGGCTACCATCACGAAGCAGCAGCGCGCGCGTCGTCGGGCTCTTCGCAACAGAAGCAGGAACAATCGCGTCGTTACTGTGCTTGCCATCACCCTCAGAGCGCGGGCGCCCCGCCTCGATGCCGGAGTCGACGTAGAGACCTTGACAAGGCAGACCATGTGCCCTAAGCCAGCCTCCCATAGGCATCGATTCGTCAACGCGAGTTATACGGACGTGTTTAAGGTCCTCGGCACTCGTACCGCCCAAAACAGATGCCTCAAAGCCATCAGGGCCAGCCCCCAGACGTGCCGCTGGCGCCGTCGTGGAAAAGAAAAGCTTCTCGGGATCGTCCGGCAAAGCAACGCGACTGCCGCCTTCAAAATCTATGACGTAGGAATCCAGACTGGCGTCATACTCAACAGGGCAAAAATGGCAGTTAAGCATATTGCAGATCTCGGACGATACCGCCTGGGTTGCCGCGGCGGAATCGTCTAGAAAGGTAAACAACTCATCACGCAAGACATTGAGCGAGCGGCCAAGCTCGGCCGTGCGACGGGAGCGAAGGCTCGATGCCATGCCGACCAGCTGGATAGACAGGTAATCGCAAATAACCTCGAGCACATTAACGTCATAGGCGAGCGGTGCCTGAGGGCGTTTCCAACCAACTTCCAGCACGCCAAGAATCTGCGTACCGTAAAAAACGGGAAGACAGATCTCGCTGCGGTACGGGGGCATATCCTGCATGCGCAACAGGTGCTTAGAACGATTGTCCAAGTCCATAAACATACCGGAGGCGGCCTTATCACCCTCAAGGTCCTGTTGAATCGACAAGCGACAGGCACGCGACTCACGAAGAACATACGTCGGAATGCCAGCACCATACGGCAAAAACTCAGGCAGGTAGCTGTCGTACAGCTCCTTGGAAACACCGCGAAGTTTAAAACCGCCGCTCTCAGAAAAATAGATAGCGGCACCCGAAGCATCGAGCGTTCCTACAAGCTGGTTCAAAACGGTATCAAGTAGGCTGGGCAACTCATCGGAGCCCACAGTGCTCATAATGACCGAGAGCGTGCCAGAGAGGCGCTTGTTCGCCACTCTAAGCTCCGAAAGCGCACGCTTGAGCTGGCGGTCGTGCGAATACTGTTCTTCGATGCTATGGAGCGCCACCAGGACACGTGGCGCGCGGCGCCCAAAGATGCGTGGAGGCGTTACGGAGCCCGCACGAACCAAGACGGGGATAAAGGAGCCGTCACTCAGCTTGAGCATCAGTTCGTTCTCGGAGCCATCAGTTTCAAATGGCAGACGATGTTCCGTCGCACGTTCAAAAGCGGACGAGTACAGGACGTCTTTAACATCTCCACCGATGACGTCGGCGCGTTCCTCGCACATCAAACCAAGTAAGCGATTATTCACATGCAGAATGGTTCCGTCGAGCTCACAGATGATGACAGCATCGCTCGTGATCTCGACTAGTTGGGCAACGTCTGCCCACTCGTTGCGTTCAAGCGTTTCCATCGTGGACCCCACCGTCTATCGGTAACAAAAAAGCCTCCGAAGAGGCTTCTCAAATGCGATGGTGTCGGAGGCGGGACTTGAACCCGCATGACCAAAAAGCGGTCACTAGCACCTCAAGCTAGCGCGTCTGCCAATTCCGCCACTCCGACATGCTATGTTGTTGATTCGCGGTCCGTTTTGTTGGACCCGCGCGTTCAACGAGGAAGATAATAACCTATGATTCGAGAACTGTGCAAGCACTTTTTTGAAAAAAGTTTACGAATTTGTAAATGCGCAGGTAGACTGACCTGTTCGGGCAGGAATGAGGTTGCTTTCCAACGCGTCCTCGGGCATGCGGCATTATTTTGATCCGCGCTTCGCGCTACAAAATAATGCCGCCCCCTGCGGAATGCGTTGGAAAGCAACCTCATTCCTGCCCTAGGGGCACGTACTCCAGGCACCGTTCTCAAACATGTTTTGAGGGCTGATGCAAATTTAGTGGCTCTGC
>CABRRA010000003.1:0-102144 GCA_902473205.1 uncultured Collinsella sp. | reverse complement strand
GCGTGAGCGGGTACAGGCGGGTGCCGGAACCCCCGGCGAGGATGATGCCTTTCATGAATTAGCCTCTTTTCGCATGTCGCTCGTCATTTTGATGGCGCTCAAGCTTTTCGATCGCCAACTGCTGGGTAAGCTCGCGAAGCTTCGTATCGAGCTGAGAAAGACGAACGCTCAACCTAAAGCAAACAATAAGCAAAATGAAGATGAAGAATAGAAACACGAAGTTCGAAGGCGACATGGTGCCAACGAGATTCGAAAGCCAGAAAAACACCTGAGGAAAAATACTGGCAAGCAGCAGCAGTGCCGAAAAGCAAAACCAGAACAGAGAATCCTCAAGACGCATCTTGGAATCACGAATCTTAACGGTCATATAACCAAACGTGAGCAAGGACGCTGCAAACAGCGTAATACGAAGCGGCAGCGTCATGCAGCATCGCCCTCCAAGCTTTTACGGAAGAACTGGATAAACAGAATAGATAAAGTCATGCGAAGCATATACTTGGCGGACGACTTCCAGTTAAAGTAGCTCTCCCCCGCCTCGCGCTCGGCCATCTGAACCGGCACCTCGACAACTTTGGCATGGGCGGCACGAATAAGGTATGAAACAGTATCGGGCTCGGGACCCATGTTGAGCCCAAGTGCGAGAAGCTTAATCATGCGCTTGTTAAAAGCACGCATACCCGACGTGGGGTCGTGAATAACCTGACCAGTCGTGAGCTTAATGGCACCCTGGATGATATTGCTACCAAACATGCGCAGCGAGCCGCCCTTAGACTGATCGACGAATCGCGAACCGATCGCGATATCACATGTTTGGAGCGCTTGCACAAGATCATGGATATACTGCGGCAAATGCTGGCCATCAGCATCAAACTGAATAGCGCAATCATAACCATGACGATAAGCGTATTTAATGCCCGCCTGAAATGCGCCGGCAAGTCCAAGGTTGCAGGGCAGATCCAAAAACGGATAACCATTTTCACGGCAAATTTGAACAGTTCCATCGCTGGAGCCATCATTAACGACCAAGTAATCAGCATCGGGAACAAAAGCGGTCAGTCTGCTGACCGTAGACCCAAGGGATTCCTCTTCGTTATATGCTGGAATAATAATCAGTGTCTTCAAAGCTCACTTCCGAAACAACGTGGACCTATCAAATATAATACCGAAGCACGGGGCTTTAGACCTTACTACTCGCCAATCCTGCCTAAAACAGCGCATCAATCGGTGTTTGGATAAAAATGTACTCGCAACTTCAGGGTTACGACCTCGGCAGTTTACCAAGATATATCCTTGCCGATCGCTTTCCTGAACAATCGATATGCGGATAGAGCGGGCTTAAAAAGTCCAAGTTTAACGAAAGTGGACGCAAGCGAAGCCTTTAAGAAGATTCCGCCATTCTTGCAGCCATAGCATATTGACAGATAGCGAGAAGTGCGCCAATAAGGAAATTCACGATCAGCCGCCGCAATTAAAGCGTCAATCTCATTGCCTACGTTCGATATACAAGAACCCAACAATCGAAAAGACATCGATACAACAATGTGTGCAAAAGCAACCGCATCAAATGCATCAAGCATCTCAATAGAACGGCAATCTTTGTAACAAGAGCGAATTTCAGCCATTGCCACAATTGCGTCTTTGAGTTGCCCCGGATTTATCGAATTAATGGTCGAGTCACCGTGAACTCTGTACTCGACCAAGGCCTCTGGAAGATAGGAAATTAGGCCATCACTCCGTAAGAGCGCGAGAAGCAGTAAAGACAAGTCGTCAAGCATCACCGGAGCAACAGAGAGTCTATGGCTATGCTTTAGAAGCGAAGCTTTATATATCTTATTCCATGGAGCGGGATTAATTTGAAGCAATCTACCCGGATCTTTGTTTAGCGAAAAAGATCCCAAAGGCTTGCAAAACTCAGCAGACATCAATTTACCGGTACCAACATCAATGCGATTAAATCCACATACCGCCAAATCACAATTAATGGAAGAGGCAAATTCATACATCTTGTCAATAAATCCTGGCACAGCAACGTCATCACTATCTAGAAACATAATGTAGTCGCCCTCGGCCTTTTGAATGCCAGACAAACGAGCCAGCCAGGCGCCGGAGTTTTTTTGATTGACAACAATAACTTCAGGATAGCGCAAGCGATACGAATCCAATATATCTGCCGTCTTATCTTTAGAGCCGTCATTCACGCAAATTATCTCCAGCCTCTGAAAACCCTGACTTAGAAGAGAGTCTAAGCAGGATTCAATTGTGAGCTCGGCGTTATAGCAAGGTACAACAATGCTGACAAGCGGATAATTAGTGTGACGAATCGACACGGTGCTCCTTAGTTAAGAGATTATTCAAGTAGATTAAGCTCTATAGTAGTTTTTACTATAGAGTTCTGATTCGAAATCAGACAAAAGAGGATTAAATGCAATTTACGCCAAAGCAGCTAACACAACTCAAGAACATCGAGCTCGAGATGCTCGATGAGCTTGTCCGCATTTGCGACGCAAACGGAATCAACTACTTTCTCTCGGGTGGAACTTGTTTGGGTGCCGCACGCCATAAAGGCTTTATTCCTTGGGATGACGACATAGATGTCGGCATGCTCAGAGAAGACTACGACCGTTTTGCAAAAGTATGCAAAACGGAGCTTCGCAATAGCTTTGTGTTCCAGGACATGGGCACTGAACCCAGCTGTGGCCTTGTTTTTGGCAAGATTCGCAAAAATGGAACGGTATACTCAGAGATTTACTCTTCGCATATCGCAATGTCGCAGGGCGTATGGATTGATATTTTCCCATATGACCGAGTTTCAAACGATCCGTCAGAACGCGTCAAGCAATATCGTAAGGTTTCGCTCCTTAAGAACCTTTATATCGTCAAGTGCGGATATAAGTTTCCACAAAATAAGAGCGAAATACAAAAAGCCGCCTATTATGTAGCAAAGGCAATGTGCCTTTTCATTCCCCGAAACTGGATAATCAGTAAAATTGACAAGGCAATGCGCACTTACAATCAAGATGAATCATGCCGTTATGCGATGCCTTTTGGCGGCGCTTACAGTATTGAGGTAGAAACCGAAGAACTTGCGAGGCTGCAAGCCCTTACACCTATTGAATTTGAGGGTAAGCAATACAAGACGTTTGCCGACTGGGATGGCTATTTAACAAAACATTACGGCGATTATATGCAGCTCCCGCCCAAAGAAAAGCGTCGAGCGGGAGTACACTACGTTAAAGAACTTAAATTGCCTCAGGATTAATATATGTTTAAAAGCATCTTGCCCTTAAACATGAGATTTTCAAGTGGAAATGGCTGTGAAAACGCAGGGTCAAACATCATACCCAAACGCCTTGCGAAACTACGTTGCCCACTAACAAAACGATGCACAAGCTCCCTGTCCTCATCGTTCATACTTTCGGCATAGCCATCGAGCAGCAGGGCTGCAGCATGAGTAAGGTCGTGTTTGGAAGGCTCCAACAATGAGCTAACAATGCGCTTAACGCGATGGACGCTTAAACTGTTTAATCCACGCTCGCCAACCTGATTTTGACCAGAAATACGACGCTTAATATAGGCATGATTAAGATCGGGAACTTGAGCATTTAGCGATCGGGCGACCAAGTGAACCCATCCATCATGGATGCGAGGCCAATCTCGAGGTGCATATTGCTGAAGTACGGCCGCAAAAGACGAATTAAATACCATCGTGCAGCCAGAAGCCCAATTTACAGTCAACAGCAAGGCAAACGAATCGGCATAGGGACCAAAGGCTTCATACTCTCTTGATCCGCCATTAAGCTGTTCGTCGACATTGCATACGTCGCTGTAATAAAGATGCGGACCTTCACCAGCCGCCGCAACAGCCTCAATAGCCCTGTACAGCTTATTAGGCATCCAATAGTCGTCTTGGTCAGAAAATGCAAAGAAGTCATAGGCCATGGGATCACTGCCGTAAAGCATGTCCATAAAGTTTCTAGCAAGGCCCTTGTTCTTCTCATTAACAGCAAACAGAACATTTGGCATACGTTGAGCATAGCCAGAGCAAATCTGAGGAGTTGCGTCGCTCGAGCCGTCATCCGAGATAAGCAACGTAACGTTTACACCCTCCTGAGCAAGGATACTATCGATCTGTTCAGCAACATATTTCTCGCCGTTATATGTAGCCATCATCACAAGGACGGATGGTTTCTGCGCTATCACGTTAGTCATGAACGCTCCAGCAATCAATCATGGCACGGTACATATCAGAAAGCGAATCGTTGGGCTCCCAGCCCAACGCCTTGAGCTTAGATGAATCGAGCATGAGGTCAGAGGCCTTCCTGAACGTCGCCTCGCGCTCGGGGTCAAACTCTCTGCGGACCTGTGTACCCTCAGCGCCAAACTGGTCGAGAACCAACTGCGCCATTTCCCTAATGCTGCAATACGCATCCTCGTTAACTGCGTTATACGCTTCTCCCGATTGACCATTAACCAGTGCAATCAAAATAGCGCGCACAGAATCGTCGACTGAAAGGTAGCCGTTGCGCTTAAGGCCATCACTCAACAAGACGATGTCCTTGCCGTCAATGGCATGACGACCGAAATCGGCAAACACTCGCATGTCGTCGGGATGGACACCCTCGCCAAACGTCTGAGCCAAACGCATAACAACCGAAGGGACACCGTGCTCAGTGGCATACGAAGCACACAGGCACTCGACAAGACGTTTTGCCTCGGGATAGCTGTTACGAACGACCATGGGGTCCAGTTTACCAAGGTTATCCTCAGTAGCCACACCTTCGACCTCGCCGTAAACCTCCATAGTAGAGAGGAACAGAACCTTCTTCGCATCTACAGAGTAAGCGTACCTCAGTACAGCCTCCCCGCCATGAACAATCTGCATAATCGTCGTGGCGGGAGTCTCGAGGAAGCTCTTGCTTGATGTTCCGCAGGCAGCATGGACTACATAATCCACGCGCTCGGAACCCGCAAGCTCATCGCCAAGCGACCACTCCAGAACTGAAACGTCATTTCGGTCGCCAAACAGAGCCTGCGCTTTTTTAATATTTCGAACGGGCAGAACCACGCTGATGCCGGCATCAACGCAATCGTTTCTAGAGAGCAGAGTCCTCACGATCTGAGAGCCTATGAGACCCGTTGATCCTGTCACCAAAACGGTCTTACCGTCCAACTCGGCCCAGGGCAGATTGGCCTGAGTGGCAATCTGCGCAGCACGGTCAAACAAAAATTTATCTACAGCGGCCATAGCTGCTCCATTTCCTTGTAATCAACAAACCCCTTAAAGGCAAAGAAATCGCGCTGCGTGGTCACCTTAATATTATCCGCAGGCCCCTCAACCGTATGGGCTTTGTGTCCATAGTGCGCCATAAGCGAGATTGAATCGATGAAATCATGTCTGCCCTCCTTGCGTGCGCGGAGGTGCTCGGCATAAATATCGTTAAACTTGAAGCCTTGGGGAGCACGCGCAAGCTTGCAACGGGAACGGTCGACGACACGTTCCACCACGCCATCCTCCTCCTCGATAATCGTTTCAGGAGAAGGAGCAACCGTTGCGGTGGAACCATACTGGCAAACAGAATCGACACACGCGGTGATAGTCTGCTCATCAATAAGCGGTCGAACGCCGTCATGAATCAAAACAATAGAGTCCTCATCCGTTACGCCAAGCCGATTAAGCTCAGAAAGACCATTAAAGATGGAATCCTGACCCGTCTCGCCACCTGGAACAATCGACAAGACCTTGGAGTAGTGAGCGGCCTCGACTATTTCACGCATATGGTCCATACCCGAGGCAACACACACGACAACGACGCCGGCAACCATGGGATGCTTTTCAAAATGGTCGATGGTATGGGCGATAATGGATTTGCCCCCCAATTCCAAAAACTGTTTAGGGACCTTCGCGCCTCGCATGCGCGATCCAACACCGCCGGCAAAAATAACAACAAAGACGCTATTATGAAATGAGCTAGTCATTACTTATGTAACCACCTAATAAAAGAACAAATAACTGTGTCAAACTACCGTAAATCCCAACATCTCTAAGCAGCGAATACCTCGATATCAACTTTATTTTATCTAAAATACGGCATGAGCCAAAACTAGAAAGCTGTCGTAGATCATCGAAATAGGAGCAACGGACAGGAAGCGTCGAATCAAGAAGCGCTTTAGCACGCAAGGCAAATAAACTCTCTTTGCTATATGCATTCCTAATGGAACCTGGAGTCAGAAAACGTTTTAAACCGTTGGCAAGCTTTTCGAAAAGATTTAATGTAGCATCTGCACCTACAACATTATTTTCATGTTGACGATAAAGCAGTGTCTTTCTTTTCAAAAATCCGATGTGTCCACAAGCCATAGTTGTAACCGCAAGCCAATGATCATGATAAGCAAAAGCATCTGGGATGGGAGAACTCAAAGCGTTTAGCACCGCACAGCGGTTGACCATCACAGTACAACCCTGAACAACATTAGAAACAAGAAGCTGAGGAAGAGAAACGGAACCGGGTTTGAAAGAAAGCCCCTGAACAAAAGAATGCTTGATTACAGATAGTGAAGAATCGACAACTATAGCATCTGTAAAAACCAAAAGAGGAACTGATTGTCCGAACAACGATTCAAGCTGATTCATTTTTTTTAATGTTAGTTCAACTTTATCGGGTAACCAGAAATCGTCTTGATCGCACAACATCACATAGGGAGAAGAGGAAGAGGCTAGAAGATACATAAAGTTCTTGGTAGCAGAATGAAACGGATTCAGTGCCGAAACGTTACAGATCCTTGAATCAAGACCACAATACTTGTTGATAAGCGCAATTGTGTCATCGGAAGACCCGTCATCAGAAACGAGCAGACGCCATTCATTAAAAGATTGAGAGCGAATAGAGTCGATTTGTTGAGCCAAATATTCGCCGCCATTATAAGTAGCCATGCAAATATCAATCAATGTAGCACCCATATAGTTCCTAGATGACGTTTAGACAATACTTCGAAGCAGATAATAAAAAGTGCAAAGTTTAATAAACCTATTCTCAAGTAAATAAAATGCGATTTTTTTGACGATGGGACATTTTTGACCTTTATAAATATCGAGCATTTCTTTAAAAAAGGTAGATTGACTGACTTCGAAAACAGCGTTTGCAGTCAATCCGAATTTTTTAGAAGAAGCAATAGAACGTAATATATGGTCAGTAGACATCAAAAAACACAATGCTTGTCCAAATCTATCGTCATTACAGAAACAATATTTAAGAGAAATTTGCTCCTCAATAAATACAATCTGTTTAAAATGATCAACCGATAACAAACGTTCAGTTGTTGAATTGCTATTAATTCTATAATAATAAATAGGTTTGTTATGCAAGTAAAAAGATTGTGCTTTGGAGATTATATTAGAAAATTCAAATCTATCCTCATTGATAACAAGATTTACTTCGTCAAAATCAGAAAAAAGAGGACGTCTAATAGCTTTGCTTGCAAGATTATTTAGTTTATAGGAATTAATAAAAGCAAATATAATATCTTTTTTATCAATGAACCCATTGCCCTGTGAAAACACAGCCGAATAATTAATAAAATGGTCGAGAGAATTTAAATCTCTAGTCATATTAAACATAATAACGTCAGGCGAAGAGCATTCAACGATACGCCTTAAATCCAAAAGGGCATGATTGGAAATAAGAGTATCATCTGCATCAATGCAAATGACATACTCACCGCACGCTGCATTAATTGCACGCCTTCTAGATGAAAAAGGACCGAGTCTATGATCGTTTTTAAGATATAGAAGTTGGTCAGCCGGAATTAACGGTTGATTGCTTAGATAATCAACCAATCCATCGCTAGAGCAATCGTCAACGAGAATTAGTTCCCAAGAGTTATCGAGCTGCGACTTCAAGCTTAAGAATAAATCAGGTAAATATTTTTTACAGTTATAAATAGGCGTGCATATCGAGAACAGCGGAGACCGGTTCTCAGCAATAAGCTCCTGATTACCCATTAATGATACAACCCGTCTTAAAAATGTAATATCGTTCATATAATTGCCGACAACAAACTTCAACTTAGAAATTCACTATTGGCAAGAGAGGCTATCGACTAGACGCCAAGACAGAAACAATACGCTTTGAGGCAAAGCCATCTCCGAAAGGATTGCAAGCTTGACTCATCGATAAATAAGCCTTCCGGTCCGACAAAAGTCTCGAAAATTCGTTATAAATGACGTTTTCATTTGTTCCGACAAGTTTGAGAGTGCCAGCTTCGACGCCTTCAGGTCTCTCTGTAGTATCCCTCATAACGAGAACTGGTTTACCCAGACCAGGAGCCTCTTCTTGAATACCACCGGAATCCGTCAGTATCAAATAACTTGCTGACATAAAATTATGAAAATCAAGGACTTCAAGAGGGTCAATAATATGGAGGCGATCAAAACCATCGAGCTCCTCATGAGCGGCTTTTCGAACATGGGGGTTCATATGAATTGGATAAATCGCTTTTGTGTCTGGATGCTCCTCCATCACTCTACGAATTGCACGGAACATGTGATGCATAGGTGCACCTAAATTCTCACGACGATGAGCTGTAATAAGAATCAGACGACTATCTTTTGCCCAATCAAGCTCAGGATGTGAATAACCTGAGCGAACAGTTGTGCGAAGTGCATCGATACCGGTATTACCGGTAACCCAAATTTTAGAGCCAGGCTTTCCCTCGTTAATTAAATTATCTTTAGCGGTGGAAGTGGGAGCAAAATAATAATCCGTAATGATATCAACGGCTTGTCTATTAAATTCTTCAGGCCAGGGGCTGCTTATATTATAAGTACGAAGCCCCGCCTCAACATGACCAACCGGAATATGAAGATAGAAGCAAGCCAGAGCAGCAGCAAATGAAGTGCTGGTATCGCCGTGCACAAGAACAATATCCGGGTGCTCAGCTACCAGAACATCCTTAATCTTGAGAAGAACGTCGCAGGTAACGTCAAATAAAGATTGACCAGGTTTCATAATAGCTAAATCGTAATCAGGAACCACTTGAAATACTTTCAAAACCTGATCAAGCATTTCGCGATGTTGACCGGTCACCGTTACAACTGTGTCAAAGCGATCAGAATTGGATTTAAGCTCATTAACAAGAGGACACATTTTTATGGCTTCGGGACGCGTACCAAAAACTAACATCACTTTCATTTTTGCAATCCCCTTCTAGCTAAAGAAATTAATAGCTGCTTTAAAAAATCAAATGAATCGTCTTTGTGAAATACCAGGCAGAAATATAAATTAATGATCGCCAGAGAAAGAACCGTCTCAAACAAAAAGGACATAATTGAAATTGAAAAGTATGAAAACAGGCTGTTTAACAGAATGCAAGGAATTAAAGAAATTATAAACCAGAAGACATAGCATTTAAAATAGTCTGCCGGAGAAGTATGGAATAGGTATTTATATAGAATAACACCCTCTCTCCAAGCACTTGTAAGAAGTGTACTCACAAACGTTCCAATAAACACGCCGACAATTCCAAGATGAATAACTCCAACAATAGAAATAACAAGATTTAAAACAGCCTGAATTAATGGACGCAATTTGTCCTTCACAAATAGACCGGAAGCATTAACAAAACATACGTTAATGATTCGAGATGAGTTCCAGAAAAAATGGATAGATAGAACTATGGTCACGGATTGATCTAACAAATAGTCAGAACCCAGCCAAAGAGTAATGAAATTATTAATCAATAGATAAAAGCAGGCCGCACAAAGCGATGCTGCCCATATATTAATAAACCTCAACTTTTTATAGAGAGACAACTTCTCATCATCGACAGCATCAATCAAAGCATTGCCAATTGTTGGGACAAAACTACCAAATATTTTATTAAGGAATAAATCAAGGGCAGAGGATATCAGTTGATAATTCGAGTAAAGACCGACCGTAGTGACACCAATAAAGGTAGACAAAATAATGCTATCAGTGCTATTGAGAACAACACCACCGACTTTATGACACATCAATGCGCCTGTATCCTTTAGAATTCGAATACACTTTGATTTGGACAACTTAGCATTCGATTGAGAGACAATAGAAGGATATTGGCGAGAAGAGCATACGGACAAAAAATAATTATAAAGTATGCCAATACAGATTCCCACAGTTAAAACTAAAGTATAGTTAGCAGAAATCAACAATATAGCTATTTTTATAAGATTTGACAGAATGTTATAGATACAGTTTGCAGAAGAAATTAAATAACCCTTCTGATCGGCATTAAGAAGAGATTGCCTATAAACGCAAAAATAACTTGAAGCACTCTGTATAACGAAAAGCCAATAGACAAGATTTAGATTAACATCTGAAGGAATATTTCCAGGATCAGCAATTACCGAGTCAATAAACGGGTAGAAAACTCCGCCTAAAACAAGAGTAAGAATTCCGATAATTGAATATACGGTTTTGTAAAAATTTAGTAGCTCCGCACAGGATTTATCATCACCATCTTTTATAGGTCCATACATATTAAAAGCGATTACGGAACCGATACCAAGTTCTGTAAGCGAAAAAACTTGCAATATATTTGTAAATAGCGAAGAAATACCAAGATAGCTCGCATTTAAGACATAGAGAAAAACAGTTCTAAAGATGAACGAACCTAAATAATTGGCAAGCTGCTCACCAACACCTGCAATAGATGCAAGAATTGCATTTTTAGCTCTAGAGTTACTATTTGCCATAAAATATTAGCCTATCAAATTAATTAAAAGGATGTCGAAAATGCGAATAAAGCTTCCTCAATTTCTCCTTTTGATGATATCTAGAAAGCTCATTTTTTTGCGAGTGAACTAAGTTCATATCCCTTTCATATAGAAACTGAAATCCCATTGCTGAGAATTCAGTAATAGCTTCTTGCATCTTAGTTAGATTTGAAAAATTCATAGAAAGGGCACCGTCAGCCTGGCCATAGCGCATCGCAAGCGCGGGATCAGAGCCCCAAACACGATGGTCGTTGAAGGGGTGAGGGGGAACATAAGTCATTATCCCGTGTTCAGCTGCTTTTAAAGATAGCGTCATATCCTCAGCAACAATTTTATAGTTCTGGAGTGCTTCTGTTCCCTCAAACATATAGTCGAGTGTAAACTTTGGCAAAAACCAGGAGTGGCCAACAAAATCGACTTGCATAGTCCTTTTATTAGGTTCTGCCCATCCAACCCGGTAGTACTTTGATTTATCGAGTGGGTAACCAGCAGGATCCTGAAGAACAACGCCAATCGCACCGTAAATTCCAACTTGATTCATCATGGCAAAATGGCAGCTTTCCAGCCAACAATCACCAGGAATGGTATCGTCATCAAATAGGCAAACATAGTCGTTTTTACAGGAGCGAGCATAATTGAAACGCTCCCACACACCCCTATTAGACTTCTCAATTCGCACATCATCAAAATAGCCAAGAACTGTTTTATCAAAATTAATCGAATAATAACTGTCTATGCCATCCTGAAACAGAATAATTTCTGAAGGTTTTAATGTTTGTTTTTCTAGGGCAGCAAGCTGCTTCTCTAAAGCATCAGGTTTTTTATAAGAGGTAAGAACAACAGATACATTAAAACTAACCTTGTCTGGACGAAACATCCAACAGTTGCGCTTAGCATAAATAGTGTTGGGATTTGAATAAGGCCTCGTATCAGAACCATGGATATAGGCATCAATTGAGGAACCGAAATCGACATAACAATTATTTGGATTGTTTTTATACAATTCATAAATAATTGGTTCAGCCATAGGACCAGCGGAAACGACATACAGCAGATTCTCTCGAGCACCAAAATCCCGAATAATTTGAGAGACCAGTTTGCCACATTCAGTTTCCCAGTAATTGATGCAATCATCGCCAACTGGATAGTACTTAAGAACATTCAAATTGCCAATTGTATTAAACTGGCCAGCTTGATTTGCAATTACAACGGCATCACGGGTCAGTCTTTTAAAATCTCTTTTAAAAGACTGATAATTAGAATTAACGAATAGGTTAGCAAATGTAATATTTTTACTTTTAATATGCGTTGAATACCAGTAGTAGGCGGGACGATCGCAGCAGGGGCAAGAGATGCCATAAAAAACATTATCGTTATCTAGAGTAAGCGTGTTCTTTAATGCGGTAGCCAAAGGCGAGTCGCCCTCTGACGACCATCCTTCTTGAGCTACAACCTTTTCACCGGTCATGATCGCTCTTTCACCATCACCATAGCGCAAAACCGTAATATTATCGCCATTGGCAATGCGAGAAAAAATACGCTCATACTCGTCTTTAAGAAAAATTTTCTCCACTGTATACCTTCTTAAACTATATCTATCAATTATCCGATAACTTCAAGTACGATTGAATTGATGCTCTCTCCATAACCAATACCAGGAACAGCCCATTTTCCATTCAAGTCAGTCGTTTTAGGCGCGCATCCCCGTTTGACATATCCGAAACGGGGATCAACGCAGGTTTTGTTTAGAGGTTCATCAGTAGCGTAAGCCTTAAGATGTTGAACCTGAGCGCGAAGACCGATTCGAACAGACTCAAAAGTGTATCCAGGCTTACCGGCTCCCGTAGCTCCCAAACCACCAAAATTGCACTGCTCAGGCTTAACAAGATTGCCGAACTTTAAATAACCTGTTTCTTTCATGACCTGGGCATAGAGCACTTCAGGAGAGATGCCTTCAGAAGTTGCCTCTTCATAAAGAATCTTGCAGAACTCTTTAACTGTGGCAGCCCCTTTGTTTTTATAAACAGGTTTCGGATAGGCCTGCTCCCCAACAGTTCTTAGATAATGGGCCGCAGCATCTTCATATGAAGAAAAGGCGGGAGACATAATGTAGCCCTCGAAACTGGTCATGCTCGACCCATCGCGCCGCTCTTTTAATCCATATTTAAGGTAATGGGTATAGTAAGCCTTTAAATTTTTACCGAAAGCCTTGCGAAGATCTAAATAACGAGTTTTATAGCCATGCACGTCGAACGCCTCGGAGCCGCGGCGGCCCTCGGCCATTCCGTAGTTGATGAAGTGGCGCAGGACGGCAGAGTCGTCGAGCATGGTCACGCCGCAGCCGCTGACCTTGGTGTATGCCTTCTCGACGTCGTCGTTGCGGGAGAGGTAGTACCCGGGGTCATAGACGGGAGCGTAGTCCACGCCGCCCGACGAGGTGCGAAGCCCCTTGATCTTGGAGCAGCCGGTAGCGTGGCGCCCCTCGGACTTCCCGTAACTCATATAGTGCTCGTAGTACCTTGCGAGGTCGGTGCCGTAGGCGGCGCGGAGGTCGGGGTACTCGTTGTAGTAGCTCTGCACGTCGAACGCCTCGGAGCCGCGGCGGCCCTCGGCCATGCCGTAGTTAATAAAATGTTGGAGGGCCTTGTCCTTATCGTTGTTGGACCATTTAGCGACATCAGGATTATTCTTTAGGTAATAGTCAGCATCAAATACAGCAGAGTAATCCATCCAACTAGAACGCGGGAATTGAGCAATAATCGCATCGGCGTCAGCTTCCCCCAGACGCTTGCAACCAGCATCGCTAAAGTATTTCCAAACGTCACCCGAATTAGAAATAAAGCCATGCTCGATCAAGATGCCAGGGATCCCCTGCTCGCGAGCACAGCGAATAACGGCAAATTCGTCACCAACCGTCATCTGAAACACGCCACGATAGGTCAAGCCAAGCGCAGACAAATTATTCATTACTTTTTGGGCAAGCTCGACAGAGGCTTTCGTATAGCTCGTGCCATTGGCCGTAGGCGCGTAAACCTCAGCACCATGCGCCGCAGAACTACCAGAGTTAATATGAAAACTCACAAAAGCTTGTGCACCCTGCTTTACGCATCGCTGAACGCGGTACAGAAAATCGTTGCTGCCATAAGATCCACTTTGTCCTCGAGACATCACGACCTTAAAACCATATCGCTCCAGCTTGGCCTTACAGGCAACAGCAATCTTCCAAGTAAGATCCGCCTCGCTCTTCCCATTACCTTGAGCGCCGGGATCAACGCCGCCATGGCCAGGATCAAGAGCAATAACATACGCACCGTTCACAGCAGTACCGGCAAGAGAGAGAGACTGCTCCCCATTTGAGGCGGTAAGTGCGTCGCCAATCGTGGCAGCCTGAATCGCATTGCCAGAATCATCTGAATAATAAACAGACGAATTAGCACTGCCTTCGGCGAGGCCGTCGTCCACAGCGGCATTCGCATCAATGTCGAACGCATATCCACATTGCATCAAATCGACACTGTGTTCCGTGGCATCGCCTTGCAGATGATAGGAGATCGAAATCAAATCATATCCGCACTCGGCATAATCCTTACCGAACTGAAATGCGGCAGCATTGCCGCTGACGGCCATCGCACTAACAGAAAGGGAGTTACCAGTTGTGGATTCCAATTCAAGAGTCGCATCTGTGAGTACATCAGAATCGTTAGGGGTAGCAAAAGCAATCACCTGGTCCACACCGACTGGAAGCTGCGGATAGGCGATATAGAGATACTGATACGAATCGGTTAAAACGTCGCCGTTCCCATCCGCCACAACGGAAGAGTCATTTTCTTCTGCGGCAAGATTGTCAGAGTCGACCTGATTCTTATTGGAGGGCGAGGAGGCGGGGTCGTTAGTCGAGTTTGAATTGCTCTCAGAATCCGCGACTTCAGCAGTTGAATCCTGCTGAACAGGTTCACCGTTGATTGCATAGGCAGTGGCGACAGGCCCGATCAGCGGATTAAGTCCAATAACTAACGCCGCAACGAAAGTCGCAAGAAGTAGCAGATGACGTTTCATACCAACCCCCATCAGATACAAGTACAGGTGATGCTCTCGAAATTATAAGGCAGGTGGAGCCCATGAGCAGCAAGCCAACCGCAAAAGCACTTCCCGGAAAAACAAAGCAAATATAGAGGGCTACAAGTTAGATCGATTTACATGTATATTAGCCCACGCAATCCATCAGGCCGTAAATCAAAACAAAGAAACAGCATTCGAAGTTAGCCGTTTTTTAACCTGATTTACGCGAGGCTCCGGCGAAGAACGACGCAACTGTTTTAGCTGCTTTCACTCATATGCAACTAAAACCGTTGCAAACGCAATTAGGTATAATTCTTCCAAATCGCCTAGAGAAAGTGTTTGAATGCTAACCGTAATCGTGCCTACTTACAATGCCGAGCCGTATCTTTCTCAGGCTATAGGCAGCCTATTAAACGAAAAGAATATCGAACTGGAAATCCTCGCCATAAACGACGGATCCACCGACAACTCGCTCGCCATTATGCAAGATTTCGCTGCGTGCGACTCACGCGTTCGAGTGATTGATAAGGCAAACCAGGGTTACGGCGCAACCTGCAATCTGGGCATTCGCGAGGCAAAGGGCGACTGGATTGCCATCCTCGAGCCCGATGACTGGATCGAGCCCGGAATGTACTCCGACATGCTTGCCTTTGCCAAGCGCGAATTTGGCGATCCGAACAAGCTCGATATTATTGAGACCCCGTATTGGATCATTCGCAACCCCGATACTCCCCAAGAGGTCAAACTACATTGCGCATATCGCGGTCGCATTAAACCGCCTCGGCAACCGTTCACCATTCACGACGCTCCACACCTGCTGGCCCACCATCCGTCCATTTGGACGGCAATCTATCGTCGCGACTTCCTGATGCAAAACAATATCCGGTTTGAGGAAATCCCCGGTGCGGGCTGGGCCGACAATCCATTCCTTGTCGAAACGCTCTGCCAGGCAAAGGCGATCGCTTACTGGCCCAAGCCGTATTACTGCTACCGCGAGGAAACACCCGAAAAGGCAGCCGCCCTTGCCAAGCGCGACCCCTTGATGCCGTTTAATCGCTGGAATGACATGGTCGATATTCTTGAGCGGCTCAACATCACCGACCCCGCCGTATGGACACCGCAAATCACACGCGGCTTCACCTATATGGGCATCATGATCGAGCACACCGGAATTGAGGGGCACCCCGAAATCGAGCGGGCGATCCACAGGATGTTCGAACGCATGCCGCAAGAGCTGGTATTTGCCAATCCTCGCGTTACTCCCGCGGCCAAAAAGCTCTATGCCGAGTATATGGGCGTCGCCGACCCTAAAATCAGCTACTGCGCATACGCCAAGGACCTCGTGGGCGAGGGCTTGTATAACGTATGGAACAAGGGGCCCAAGCAAACTCTAAAAATGATCACATCGCACTTTGGCTCATACAACGCACGCGCTGGAAAATAGTCGGATGGGTAGCAAAGCAAGCAGAAATACCTCCATCGAGGCGCTGCGCTTAATCGCGGTCGCTGGGATTGCCATATTTCACACGTTTCAGTGGACCTTCCAGGCCGTCTGCGCCGGTCTACCGGAATATGCACCTCTCGTCGTCTTCCCTTACTCCGGCGCGCTCGGCTTTATCAACCTGCTGGGCTGCTGGGCCAACGAGGTCTTTTTTATGATCTCGGGGTACTTCCTGATTCCCTCGGCGGAACGCGCCCTCCAAAACGGTTCATTCGCGCAGGGCCTCACGCTCAAATCGCTTGGGCGCCTCAAGAAGATCGTCTTGCCCACGCTCTTTTATTGCGCAGCTTGCCTGCTTGTTTCGATGTACGTCTATCCCCTGCCCGAAATCTCGCTGCATGAGATTGGCTGGCTTACGCTGGGCATCGAGTTTATCTGGGTTTATGCAGCATCCGCATTGCTCGTGCCGGCGATTGCGTTGGCAAGGCAGCGGATCGGCAGCAAAAGGGCCCCGTTTGTCGTAGCGCTCCTCGTGCTCACAACATTTGGAATCAATTGCTTCATCGCGGCGACGGCGAACGAAGCGGACGGTATCGTTTTGTGGCGCAAGCTCATGAGCGCCGTTACCTACCTGGTCGCGTTTATTGCAGCAGGAGAAATGCGTTTTGTCCTCGAATGCCACGGCAACGCATCCGGCGCTCAAAAATCCAAGATCGTGCTTATCGGACTCATTGCAGCCACCGTCGCGCTCGAGCTCCTGCTATCGGCGAATTGCCAGTACGACGCGCTCTGGAAGCTCTCCTACAAGTCCACTTCCGTCATATCCTTTATCTTGGCTGCCGCATTCGTTGCCGCCGCAGCGCTCCATCAGCCGCGCCACAAAGTCACTGCTGCAGACGAGACAATCATATCTCTCGCCGCAGGAACGCTCGCTTTCTACGCCGTGCAGTCGTTTACCTGCAACGTCTGGCGGCCCATCTTCGACAATGCAATCTACACCATGGCGACGGGCATCCAAACGGGAACGCCCCGTCCAGCCGCCGCCATTTTGCTCGGAATCCTTATGAGCCTTTGCCTCGCGCTTTCCCTGCTCCTCGTGGATATCGTGCGCAGGGCCGTAGTCGAGGCCATCAAGGCCCGTATGAACGGCTAAGCGACCTTCTGACTCCTCAGACCACGAAGCGCGCTTACACCCGAAACAAATAAAATCGCAAAGACAATCGCCCAATTCTTGCAGCCAAATACCGGAATATGAACGATCGCATGGTCATGCATAACAACGAAATAACCCAGAACAACAACCAGAGGCAGTGCCATGAGCAGCGACTGGATCAACACCTTTCGACGACGACCGTCTTGTGCGCCGCCCCGTATCGAGCAAACGAGCACGGCAATCCAGATCGCCAATACGGCAGCAAACGAAACAAGGCAAACGACGTTCGAGATCATCGCATAACCGGCAGTTGAGCAAATGGCGAACAGCTGCGGGCTCATGCAATAAAACTCCTTCAAAATCTGAGGCCAGTCAGCCTGGGGCAACAGTGACGAAGCCCCATGCGCAGACCAAAGGCCCATCTCGCCCAGAACGTTCGAAAAGACCGCGTCCCAGCCCAGCACAAACGCCGCGACAACCCATTTCATCGCCCAGGTAAACACAAACGAAAGCCCAAACCCAAAGAGCGCCTGCAGCATCGTGACGACGCAACGCTTGGGGCGCTCACCCTTGGGGAGCGCAATGAAGGCGAAAAAGCAATGCAGGGCGACAACTGCGGCAGGAATCGTTAAAAAGTCAAGAAACGAAAACACGGCGCCCGTCGCTATCGACCAAAGGACAAGGCGGCTTGTGAAAACCCGTGCGTTCGGGGCCGAGCCCAAACGAAGGCTCATGCAAGACATCATGATGAGCGCCACAAAGAACGAGATGCACAGCAGCAGATCACCGATAAAATTGAAAAACAGATTGGTCGAGAACAACAGGATTGTAAGGAACCCCAACGTCAATGGCTTTGAAAATCGCTTCCGTAAGGCAACGTAAGCGCAAGCGGAGCCGACAATCGCCAGAGCGGCCGCAGGCACCACGACAACGTTGATACCGCCAATAAACAGGCAGGCATTCTTAAGTAGCTGCCATCCATGCCAATACCGGTAGTACTGCTGATGCGTAATCCCACCGGCTTTCGTAACGTCATCAATCTCGGCAACAGTCATCGTCTTAAATGGAGAACCTTGGTCCTTTTGCTGTGCGACTTCAATGATAAAGCGATTGTTATCAAAGCAAACAGGACCAGCTGCAACACGGTGGTCGTAGACATACATGTCAGACAACAGGGCAGAGGACTCCGAACCCTGCACATGCGACTCGATGACGGGCCTCGGCAGACAATTTGCCGCGGTATTGCTCAGTACAAATGCGGCCTGAAGAACCAAAAACAGCAACATGACCTTGACGGGAAGGCTATCGGCAAAGGAAGCTAAACGAGTTTTATTCACAGGGCATCCAAACACAAAGATCGCGTCCACGGGATTCGGCACCTATGTAATACCACAATGCGCGCTTGCAATCTCGCCGCGCACGCACGTCAACCAGGCTTGTAGCAAACGTTCTTGGTGATTAGTGGAACATTAACCGCGGGCGCCTACCTACGCTTACAATAGTCATGTCCCATGGGACACGTTGTTTATTCCGCAGGGCCGAAATGCTGCCCACGCGAAAGGATATTCTCGTTCATGACTTCCACCCTTCCCGCCCCCATCGACAAGCTTGCCATCGTTGTCGTCACCTATAAGCGCCAGGAGCTCTTGGCCAACCTGTTCGACTCTATGACCGAGCTCACGGCCGTGCCCTGGCGCATTGTGATCGTCGATAACGAGAATTCGCGCGAGACCGAGGCCATGTGCACAGCATTTAACGAGCGCTTGGCCAGCCTGTGGGACATCGACACCGATCAGCCCGATGCAAAGGGTGGCACCGACCGTGTCATCTACGCCCCGCAGCTTGAAAACGGCGGCGGCGCGGGCGGCTTCTCCGCCGGCACCAAATGCGCCTACGACCTGGGCGCCCAGTGGTTCTGGGTCATGGACGACGACGTGCTCGTCATCCCGGAGGGCATCGAGCGCCTGGCAAAGTGGACCGACCGCTACGACGTTATCCAGGGTTCGCGCCTGGACTTCGACGGCGGTGCCTTCTTTTGGCAGTACCAGCTCATCCTTTCGCTCGGTATCCCCAACCCCATCGCTAAGTGGGACCTGGGCCCCGAGGGCTACCGCGCCATGAACCAGCTGTGCTTTGAAGGCGGCCTGTTCTCGCGCCGCGTAGTCGACAAGATCGGCCTGCCCGATGCGCGCTTTTTCATCTACGGCGACGATGCCTGCTACGGCTATGTTGCGAGCCAGCACTTCCCCGCCGCCGTGGTTGCCGACGTGGTGCTCAAGCGCGCCCGCGCCGTCTCTAACTGGGACATCGCCGGCAAACGCCAGCTCAACTCCACGAGCGACACCAACCGCTACTACATCATGCGCAATCGCGGCTTTTTGGCCCGCTACATGCAGATCTACGGTGACTACCACCCCATACTGTTCCGTCTGGGCAATGCCGCGACCTTTTGCAAGGAGTTCATTCGTCTGGCAGCGGTTGACAAGTGCTTTAAGACCGGCATCCCGGCGCTGCGCCGTGGCATGAAAGATGCTCGCAAGATTATCAAGGATCCCGACTGGGAGCCCATGCCGCCCATGAAGGACGCGGAGTAGCGGGCACCCCCGCAGCATCGCCTGCCCCTACAGCCGCTGGCACACCGCAGCCACACGAAGCCCATCAAAACCGAATCCCCAGCGCATGCGGCCCACACCGGGTCGCGGTACGCGAATCTTGTCGATGCCGTCGCGCTCTATGTCGAGCAGCGCCTGAACGGCCAGCAGCTCGAGGCCGAGCGCGTCCACACCGGGGTCATACATCATGTTGATTGTTATCAGCGGGCGCTCGTCGAGCATGCCGATCGTGTCTGCCATGTCAAAAACAGCGCCCGTAGGAAATACCTGGATGTCCCAGCGATCCGCGCCACGCTTTCGCCTCGAGGCAGGATTGGCATAGCCCGGCAATCCAAAGCAGAGCCCCTGCAAGAGCAGATGATATGGCAGCGGCGCATCTGGGTTGTTCGCACCGATTCCCGCATCTCCCAGGATGCGGTCTAACGCCCGCTTCACCGCATCCTCGTCCCCACGGCACAACCCGTCTCGAAACGCATCGGCGTCTCGAACGTCCTCGGCAGCACGCTCAAACCACTCAATAATCACCAGACGAAAGGTCTGGCGAAGCTCGTTATTGGGCAACCGCAGGGCAAGGAGGCGATTGCCATGTTCCGACTCCTCAGTCATATCTGTCGTCAGGAAACCGGACAGATACAGCGCCGTCCACAAACCATCATCAGACGAGGTCTCTGGCCCCGTAGCACCCAAGCAAACCGGAACCTCAACGCATCCATGCGCCTCGAGCAAATCGAACAGGACCGAAAGGCGGTCGAGATTCCACCCGGCAACTACCCTACTCAGGCAATCGGCATATCCATACAGATCGGCACGCACAGGCGCCGTGCAGCCTCGGTCCAGAAAGCCGATCACACGCGCCGGACTCGAGCAATAGGCCCTGCCAAACCGATATCCCTCGAGCCACTCACGCGCATCATCCAGGTATTCTTCGCGTCCAGCATGATTCAACAGAGCCTCGACCTCGGCATCCGAAAAGCCGAACCAACGGTCACACCACGTCGACAGCGGCGTCGTCAGACAATACGAGCAGTTTCGCGAAGAAAGTGCCGCTTCGGCAGGGCCGGGACGCTCCCCCATCAGACACGCCAGCCGCAACGAATCGCCCGCAGCGGCAATGACGTCAAACAGCACGCAATCGAATAGCTTTGCCGGATCGGCGCCGGAAGCGCCCCTCGCACTCGCACGGCCCAACCACACCGCGTCGTACCCATCAACAAGCAATACAACCTGCTCATCACAGGCCATCACCAGCAGCTCAATGAGCACGCCAAGCACCGAGTCAACCTCGTCCGCGCTCGCTACGCCACGCGCAACGCGTTCGATGTGACGCACCTTATCTCGCGCTAAATCCGGAGCCTCCAAGAGCGCCAACAGCCGAGCGCACTCGCCCGAAAGAGCATCGCGAACAACATCGGCAACAGCGGCGCCGCGCCTCGCGGCGCCAGAAAAGTCCAGCGATATCACTGGATAGCACGCATACTCATTCCGATAGCGCCCGCCATCCGCACCCCAAATCAGAGTATCGACAAACGAGCTCCGACCGGCGCGACCGACTGCGGGACGCTCCAGAAAAGCCTTGAGCATCGACAAGTTCATGCTCTTGCCAAAACCCTCAGGTCGGCAGCACACCATAACGGACGCATCGCAATCCAGCATATCGGCAATAAACATGGTCTTGTCGACCAGCGTGCAGCAACCAAGAGCCTCCGCATAGTCGTACATGCCGATGGGCAAAACCACATCGTCGGTACAGCCGATTAGACGCACGCCAAAGTCGGCAGCACAACCATTATTTGCCTGTTCAGACATCGCAACGTTCCCCTTAAATCGCAGCATGATGCCAATTGTAATGACCGCCTCGCACGTACGGATGTCGGTACACAAACATATCGGGCAACGGTAGCAACATGGGGTGTGAGGGGGCATAACTAATCGTTGCACAACAAAACGGGGCCCGATGCATTCGCACCGGGCCCCGTCCCAACTCTTTAGCTATCTGACAACCGAGGGGCTACTCCTCAGAACCGTCCTCACCAGCAGTCTTATTCTGCTGATCGAGCTTATGCTTGCCACTCACAATAGACGTGGCACCCAGCGTGGCCAAGCTTGCACTGGCAAGGCTCGCCATAACGATGAGGTCGCCCGTCTTGGGCATGTTACCGCCCGAAGACTTGGTCGTGGTCGTGGTGGTCACCGTTTTAGAGCCATTTTGCTCCTGGTTCTGGTTGTCGGTCTTGCCCTTTTCCTCGTCCTTCTTCTGAGCGGACTTCTCGCCCTTTTCCTCAGAGCTAGTACTCTTATCGGACTCGGTCTTCTCGGAATCATCGTCCTTGGAGTCGCCCTTTGCGGCCTCGGCCTTTTCCGTGGAAGTCTGATCAGAATTGTTCTTGTCAGGAGACAAGCTGCTTGCGCCAGCCATCAGCGAGGAACCAAACGTGTAGCCAAGCTGCACAACGAAAGAGGGCTTCTTGTCCGTCGAAATAACCGGCGCGTCCGGCGCCTTATTCGAGTCGTCCTTGGAAGCACCGGAATCAGAAGCGGCGTCAGAGTTAGAGTCATTGCTAGAACCAGTATCGGCGGAAGAATCGCTCGAGCCAGTGGAAGAGTCAGAGGAACCAGCGTCGGTCGAACCAGAGGCGGCACTGCCCGTATTGCCGGCAGAACTTGAAGACGAATCGCCCGCAGCAGAGCCGTTCGAATCGGAGCCGCTCGAGGAAGAGCCGTCGTTGGTAGTGCCACCAGCAGAGCCATCGCCGTCAGTATCGGTCGAGGGCGCATCCGTATCATTATCGTCGCCCGCACCGTCATCGGTACCAGGCGTCGGTGCGGCGGGAGCAGCAGGCGCCATGCTCGGACCAGGCGCCGGCGTGGGCTCAGGCTGCACGGGCTGCACGGGCTGCACGGGCGTTGCCGTGGAAGCCTCGTCCTCGGCAATATAGACCAGACAATCCTTGAGCTCATTGCGGTAGCGGTTCTTCCAGCCCTCGTGGTACTGGGGCTGGCTTGCATACTTGGTCGCCACATTATTGACCACGCTGTTCGAAAGCGCCGTCACAAACTCGCGGTCGGTCATGTTGTTGGAAAGTTTTGCCCAGCGGAAAAAGTCCTGGCAGCCACCGGTGCCGCACATATTGGTGATACTCCACACCATACCCTTGACGCAGTCGGCACG
This sequence comes from uncultured Collinsella sp., assembly GCA_902473205.1. Lineage (GTDB taxonomy): Bacteria > Actinomycetota > Coriobacteriia > Coriobacteriales > Coriobacteriaceae > Collinsella. Next base: position 78,960 of record CABRRA010000003.1, on the reverse strand, counting down.
GCCGGAAATGTCAATACCAAGGGCGCTCTTGAGCCACGCCTCGGTCACCGCATAGTACGAGTTATACGCATACGCATCCTGTAGAGCCGAAAACTCAGCAGGGTCGGCGTTATAAGCACCCTGGAAGGCCTCCTGCGCAATACGGCCCAGCTCGGTGAGCTGGCCGTTCGCATACATGGGGTTGTTCGCGTTGGAAATTTCGCTGCTGCGATCGATCGCAGCCTTAAGCATGCTGTACTTAGCAGAATCGTAGTTGTAGACCTGCTTCATAAACGGAATGAGCGACCAACGACGGTCGAACTGGTAATAGCCCAGCGCGTTATAGCCGTCGCCATACGAAAAGCCCTGGTTATAGTTGCCATGGCTCTCGTATTTGGTGAAGTATTTCATCTCGGCAGTCACGTTGACAAATGAAACACCCTGAACCGACCTCAGCACGCCCGAGAAGGACTGCTGGGTGTAAAGGCCCTTATCGATATCGGTGGCATCCGAGGCAACACCCGGCGTGGGCTCCTCGGCAACAGCAGTCACAGGCGCGGCAACGGTGCCAAACGAAAGCGCCAGCGTCAGGCCCGCGACAATTGCGGAATGCTTGGGCTGCATAGATCCTCCCTGCATTGGTATAGTTAAAGTGCAGTTTGCAAAGATGAATTTAAGTATCCCAACTCGCCCGTTGTTGCACAACAACCCCTCGGTAAACGGCAACAACCCTCCGCGAAATCTTAAGGAATTAAACAAACTGGTCGTCGGGAGCCAGCAGAAGCTCGCCGTAACGCTCCATCAACCCGTCCCTCAACTGGCAGAAAGCGGGAATATAGACGTTCAAGATGCGCTGGATCAAATCTTGAGCGAGCTTGTTGTCATAGATATGTACGTTCGTATTGCGGTCTCTGAGCATATCTAACCAGGCCGCCTCATCAATAAAGTCGTAGAATCGGTAGGCCTCCTTCAAGATGGCACGAGGAGACCCCGACGCGGCAAGCGTAGCACCCTCATACTCGAGCAGACGCTTAAGGAGCGTAATTGAGATACCGAAAACCTGCTCATAGATATATGCACATCCGGAGACAACATAGTCGTTATCGAAATCTTGGAATCGAGCTGTCTCTAGCAGTGCCAGACGCGAATCAAAGGCTTCGTACGACTTCACGAAAGCCAGCCCCTACAGCTTAATATCGAAGTTGATCTCGGGGACGGCGGCCAGGTCTGCCAGGGTCACGCCGTCGACGTACTTTTCGATTACGTCGTCCAGCCCGCGCCAGAACTTGACGGTCGAGCAAAGATCGCTGCGAGTGCAGCTGTTGTCGATGCCATCGCACGCCACCGGAGCCGTGCTGCCCTCGACGGCACGCAGGATGTCGCCGGCACGCACCTCGGCGGGGTCCTTGGCCATCATGTAGCCGCCGCCCTTACCGCGTACGCTCTTAAGCAGGCCCGCCTTCATGAGCGGACGGACCAACTGCTCCAAATACTTTTGCGAGATATGTTCACGGTCGGCGACCTCGCGCAGGGCAATCTTGCCCTCGGTGTCACCAAGCGCTGCGATATAGATCATCAGTCGGAGGGCATAGCGGCCCTTAGAAGAAATGAGCATACCTACCCTCTCATCGTTGCCGGGACAAAATACCAGGCTTGTTTGTCCCAAATCCTATGCACGCGGGGCAAACAAGCCTGATAATTATGTCCCACATCTAAAAAGTCGAGTGGATTAGTCGGGTTTTCCCTTGACTAACGCCGAACCCATAGTAACTTTATTCCGAGAAGATTCCTAGGGTTTAGTACACCTATGAGTACACCATATACAGAGAGGGACAGCATGAGTGCGAATCCGCTGCTTTCCATCGAAGGTCTGACCGCCTCCGTGGACGAGAAGACCATCCTCCACAACGTCAACCTCAACGTCGCCGCCGGCGAGACCCATGTGCTGATGGGACCCAACGGCGCCGGCAAGTCCACCCTCGGCCACCTGGTCATGGGCGACCCCGTCTACACCGTGCAGGACGGCCGCATCGTCTTTGACGGCCAGGACATCACCGAGCTCACCACCGACAAACGCTCGCGCGCCGGCCTGTTCCTGAGCTTCCAGGCCCCGGTCGAGATCCCGGGCGTGCCGCTGTCGAGCTTTTTGCGCGCCAGCATCGCCGGCCGCCCCGGCCTGGAGATGAAGGGCAAGGAGTTCCGCCGTCGCGTCAAGGAGCTCGCGGCCGAGCTCAACATGGATACCGCCTACCTCAACCGCGAGCTGGGCGTGGGCTTCTCGGGCGGCGAGAAAAAGAAGGTCGAGATGCTCCAGCTTCTGCTGCTGCAGCCCAAGCTCGCCATCCTGGACGAAACTGACTCCGGCCTGGACGTCGACGCCCTGTCCACCGTCAGCCATGGCATGGATGCCTACCGCAAGAGCTGCGACGGCTCCATGCTCATCATCACGCACAACACGCGCATCCTGGAGCACCTGGATGTCGACCGCGTCCACGTTATGGTCAAGGGCCATATCGTGCGCGAGGACGACGCCTCGCTGATCCCTTGGATCGACAAGAACGGTTTTGAGACCTTCGAGCGCGAGGCCGCCGAGCAGCGCGCCCAGGCCGAGGCCGCCGCTGCCGAGCAGCAGGCGTAAAGGGGCGACGCAATGACCAAGAACCGCACCGAGGTCGCGGACATCGACCGCAGCCTCTACGACTTCACCTATGGCGAGGAGGGATTCGAGCGCCTCGACGCCGGCATCACGCCCGACATCGTGCGCGAGATCAGCGCCAAGAAGGACGAGCCGCAATGGATGCTCGACCTGCGCTTAAAGTCCCTCGATATTTTCAATCGCTTCCCCGACCCGACGTGGGGCCCCTCCATCGAGGGCCTGGACATGGACAACATCGTCACCTACGTCAAGCCCAACACCGACCAAAAGCACGACTGGGAGTCGGTGCCCGACGACATCAAGGACACCTTTGAGCGCCTGGGCATTCCCGAGGCCGAACGCAGCTACCTGGCGGGCGTCGGCGCACAGTACGACTCCGAGCTCGTCTACCACAATATGCAGGACACGGCGTCCAAGATGGGCATCGTCTACTCCGGCATCGAGGAGGCCCTGCACGATCCGCAGTGGGAGCCGCTCATCCACGAGAAGTTTATGACGCTCATCCCGCCCACCGACCACAAGTTTGCGGCCCTGCACGGCGCCGTGTGGTCGGGCGGCTCGTTTGTCTACGTGCCCAAGGGCACCAAGCTCGATTTTCCGCTGCAGAGCTACTTCCGCCTCAACGCCAAGGGCGCCGGCCAGTTTGAGCACACGCTCATCATCGTCGAGGACGACGCCGACCTGCACTTTATCGAGGGCTGCTCCGCACCCAAGTACAACGTGGCCAACCTCCACGCCGGCGCTGTGGAGCTCTTTGTGGGCAAGCGTGCACACCTGCGCTACTCGACCATCGAGAACTGGTCCAAGAACATGTACAACCTCAACACCAAGCGTGCGCGCGTGGACGAGGACGGCGACATCGAGTGGATCAGCGGCTCCTTCGGCAGCCACGTGGGCTACCTCTATCCCATGAGCGTGCTCAACGGCCGTCGCGCCCGCTCGAGCTTTACCGGCATCACCTTTGCCGGTGCCGGCCAAAACCTCGACACCGGCTGTAAGGTCGTACTCAACGCGCCCGATACCTCGGCGACCGTCGAGACCAAGGGCATCTCCAAGAGCGGCGGCATCCAGACCTTCCGCAGCTCCATCGTGGCCACGCCTAAGGCCGAGGGTTCCAAGGCAACCGTGAGCTGCCAGTCGCTCATGCTCGACGACCAAAGCCGCTCCGATACCATCCCCGCCATGGACATCCGCGCCAAGAATGTCGACATCGGCCACGAGGCCACCATCGGCCGCATCGGCGACGACAAGGTGTTCTACCTGATGAGCCGCGGCATCTCGGAAGAAGAGGCCCGTACCATGATCGTCAACGGCTTTGCCAACCCGGTCTCCAAGGAGCTGCCGCTTGAGTACGCCGTCGAGATGAACAACCTGATCAAGCTCGAGATGGAAGGAGCGATCGGATAATGAAACAGGAAACCAACACCGCTGCTACCACGCTCGAGCAGGTTAATGCGATGCCGGCAGCAACTTGGGGCTGGCTCAAAATGAACCAGACCAAGCTTGAGCTTTCGGACGAGCTTGCCGCCGCTCCCGCCGAGGCCGTTGAGATCGAGGGGCTGGACGAGCAGTTTGCCGGCTCGGCCGACGCCTTCGACGCCGCCATTGATGCCATGGCCGAGCGCTTCCCCGAGCGCCGCGCCTCCGCCCCCGGCGACGCCGCCGATCGAGCCCGCATCACGCCCGAGACCGAGCTCGACGTGCCCGCCACCTCTGTCTACCAGGCCGGCGCCATCAAGCTCGAGGAGGAGCTCTCCCCTGCCGAGGCCTTCGAGACCGGCATGGGCGAGGCTGCCTATACCTACCTGGCCGACCACGCCACCAAGCGCATCGTCATCGATGTGTCCGCATACAAGCACGCCACGGTTACCGTGCGCGTGAGCGGTGTCGATGCAGCGGTTGCGATTGCCGCCATCGACGTCGTCGCCCGCCCGCAGGCAACGCTCGACCTGCAGATCGCCCTAGACTCCCCCGTCAACGGCCAAGGCGTCGTGGGCTCCGTGCTGCGCGTGTGCGCTCACGAGTACGCCACCGTCAACGTAACCTGCACGCAGACGCTCGATGACAGCTGGATCGCGCTCGACGACACCGGTCTGTTCCTGGACGAGGGCGCGCGCGTCAACGTGCAGCACACCGTCCTGGGTGCCGGTGCCAGCGCCACCGGCCTTGCCGGCGACCTGCTGGGCGACACCGCCAAGGTAACGATCGATACCGATTACCTTGGCGCCCGCGAGCAGGTGCGCGACTTTAACTACGAGCTGCGCCACCGCGGCCGCAAGACCGAGTGCGAGATCGACGCCAACGGCGTGCTGACTGGCACGTCAAAGAAGGTCTACCGCGGCACCATCGACCTCGTGCATGGCTGCAAGGGTGCCGTCGGCACCGAGCGCGAGACGGTGCTCTTGGCCAACAAGGGCGTCGACAACAAGACCGTTCCCGTCATCCTCTGCGACGAGGACGACGTCGCCGGCAACCACGGCGCCACCATCGGTCACGTCCGCGACGAGCAGCTGTTCTATCTCGCCTGCCGCGGCCTTGACCAAAACGCCGCCGAGGACCTGTTCATCCGCGCCAAGCTGGAGGACGCCGCGCTTTCCGCCACTGACGAGCGCACCCGCGCTGCCGTCGTCCGCTTGGGCAATAACCTGATCGACAACTTTGAGGAGGAGCTCGCATGATCGACACCGAGCACGTTAAATGCGACACCTGTACCGCACCGGAGCCTATGGAGCTCGACGCCAGCGACGAGGCCTCGCGCGGCTGGCCTACCGTCGACATCGAGACCAACCCCTACAAGGCGCAGTTCCCGCTGTTCCAGCAGCACCCCGAGATCGCCTTCCTCGATAGCGCCGCCACCGCGCAGCGTCCCGCCTGCGTGCTCGACGCCGAGCGCGACTTCTACCAGCGCATGAACGCCAACCCCCTGCGTGGCCTGTACTCGCTGTCCGTCGAGGCCACCGAGGCCATCGCGAAGGTGCGCCAGCAGATCGCCGACGTCATCGGCGCCCCCCAGGCCAACGAGGTCGTCTTCACCCGCAACACGAGCGAGTCGCTCAACCTGGTCGCCAAGAGCTTTGCGCCCACGGTCCTCGAGCCGGGCGACGAGGTCGTCATCACCATCATGGAGCACCACTCTAACCTGATCCCGTGGCAGCAGGTCTGCCGCGAGACCGGCGCCAAGCTCGTCTACCTCTACCCCACCAAGACCGGTCAGCTCACGACCGAGGAGGTTCTGTCCAAGGTGGGCCCCAAGACCAAGATCTTGGCTGTGGGTCAGGTCTCTAACGTCCTGGGCGTCGAGAACCCGGTCAAGAATCTCGGCAAGCTCGTGCACAAGTACGGCGGCTATCTGGTCGTCGACGGCGCGCAGTCGCTGCCGCACATGCCGGTCGATGTGGCCGATCTGGGCGCCGACTTCTTTGCCTTTAGCGCGCACAAGGCCATGGGCCCCATGGGCATCGGCGTGCTGTGGGGCAAGATGGACCTGCTCAACGCCATGCCGCCCATGCTCACCGGCGGCGAGATGATCGACTCGGTCACCGAGCAGGACGCCGTCTGGGCGCCCGTCCCCGAGAAGTTCGAGGCCGGCACGCAGGACGCCGCCGGCATCTTCGCCACGGGCGCGGCGCTTGACTACCTGGTCAACACGGTAGGCTACGAAAACATCCAGACCCGTGAGAAGGCACTCGTCCACTACCTGATGGGCGAGCTCATGCAGCTCGACTTTGTCCAGATCATCGGCTCCATCTATTGGGACAACCACCACGGCGTCGTCAGCTTTAACGTCAAGGGCATCCACCCGCACGATGTCGCGAGCATCATGGATATGGACGGTGTCTGCATCCGCGCCGGTCACCACTGCGCGCAGCCGTTGCTCACCTGGCTAGGCGTCGAGAACCTTGCCTGCTGCCGCGCCAGCGTGGCTTTCTACAACGACAAGGCCGATATCGACAAGTTTATCGCCGGCCTGCATCACGTTTGGAGCACGTTCAATGGGTAATCTGTACACCTCCACCACGTTTATGGAGCACAACTCGCATCCCGACTATAAGTACGAGATGGATGCCCCCACGCACGAGCACGACGGCATCAACCCCAGCTGCGGCGACGAGCTCACCTTGCAGCTGCGTGTCGAAAACGGCGTGATCGTGGAGGCCTCCTTTACCGGTCACGGTTGTGCCATCAGCCAGGCCAGCGCCGACATCATGGCCGATCTCATCACCGGCGAGACGGTCGAGGAGGCTCGTCGTCTGGCAGGGCTTTTCCTCGCCATGATCCGTGGCGAGCAGCTCTCCGAGGAAGACCTGGAAGACCTGGACGAGGCCGCCCAGCTCCAGGACATCTCGCACATGCCCGCCCGCGTCAAATGCGCCGAGCTCGCCTGGCGCACCCTCGACGGTATGCTCACGGGACAAAATAATCAGTAATAGTTGTCTCAAATCTGAAGAATTCTGTTGGCCGAATCGCTTAACTTTCGCGATTCGGCCATTTTCTTTTCTGCCTTTATTTCGAGCCCTCGGCCTGCGCGTCCACCTGCGCATAAGCGCGCACAATACGAGAAACCGTACTTTTGCCAATCCCGGTATAGTGCTCAATCTGACGCACCGTAAATCCGGCATCGCGCAATCCAACGATAACGGCATCGCGCCGCGCCGGCGGTGCGGCTTTAACCCCGTGGAGCGGAGCCCCGAGGCTCTTCGCCAACCTGTCGGCAAAGGAGTGGCGTTCCCACTCCGTCTCTTTCATATCGCACAGCACCGGTTCGCCGCCGTCGGGCATCGCTAGCGAATAGGCAATAAAGCCCTCGGCAGAACCAAATAGCTCAAGCGCACAAGAAGGATCGGAAAATCCCCTCGTGACATCTGCCGCATCACTGTCGTAAGCGCGCAGATGCTCCGCAAAGCCACTCCAGGGATAACGCTCGATTAGGCTAATGCCCTCCTCCTGCGGATCGGCGTGTACGGAGCGAATAGCCTCCATCACCTGCCAGTCGGTATCGAGCGAGCGGCGCTCAAAACGCTCACGAAATAGGCAGCCCGCGCGCCCAGCGCGCTTATTGAACCGACGAGCATACGTCAACAGCAGCCGCTGCATAGCAGCGCTCATTTCGTCCTCGTAATCCAAAAGCACCAGATCCACGTAGTCGCTCATGAGGCACCACGCCACGACCGTCACGCCGGCATCACAGCAGCAGTCACGCATCAGTTCCAGAAACTCCCAGCGATCCGCATCGTTCTCAAAGATCAGTTGCTTGCCTGTACCGCGGGCACAGACATGGTAAAAGCCGGTAACCGTTCTCCAAACGCGCTGCATGGCGCTCCCTCCGCCGGGATCTGCTTGCCATCCAATACAGCACGATTGAAACGTGCCATCAAAACATTCACGCAAAATGGCACCCGTCGACGGTAAAAGGCGGCAAACCGATGGCGAACGGCAATATAGCCACAGGTCAAGCAACGCTGTCTTGCCAAAAGCTTGACCACAACCGAGCTCCTTCAACGGACCGCACAACCACAAACAGTTTAGTTAAATCGTTTCAATTGAAAGTTCCGCGCTTCTCGCTACGAAAACTGAGCCGTTCGCCGAATATTCCGTGCATTTCGCGGTATTATAGGGGCTGCATGTCATGTCCCATTCGAAGGGTCGCCCGGCAATCGCCAGCCACGACCCCCAGACGGGACGCCAACACGATAGAGAGGAGAGGCATGCAGTACTCACAGGAAGTGGAGAACATGTGCCCCGTTGCCAAGGGTGCATACCACGGCCCCGCACCCATCCCCGAGGAGGGCAAGTGGGTCCAGGCTAAGGAGATTTCCGACATCTCCGGTCTTACGCACGGTGTGGGTTGGTGCGCACCTCAGCAGGGCGCCTGCAAGCTCACGCTGAACGTCAAGGACGGCATCATCGAGGAGGCCCTCGTTGAGACCATCGGCTGCTCGGGCATGACCCACTCTGCCGCCATGGCTTCCGAGATCCTTCCCGGCAAGACCATCCTCGAGGCCCTCAACACCGACCTCGTCTGCGACGCCATCAACGTTGCTATGCGCGAGATCTTCCTGCAGATCGTTTACGGCCGCAGCCAGACCGCGTTCTCCGAGGGCGGCCTGCCCGTGGGCGCCTCCCTCGACGACCTCGGCAAGGGCCTTCGCTCCCAGGTCGGCACCATGTTCGGCACCAAGGCCAAGGGCGCTCGTTACCTCGAGCTCGCTCAGGGCTACGTCACCCGCATGGCTCTCAACGACAAGAACGAGATCATCGCGTTCGAGTTCCTGAACCTCGGTAAGTTCACCGACGCCGTCAAGGCTGGCAAGACCCCCGAGGAGGCCATCGCTGGCGCTATGGGCCACTATGGTCAGTGGGAGAACGCTGCCAAGTACATCGACCCGCGCACCGACGAGGAGACCCACTCCGTCGCCAGCGTGTTCCCGGTTCACGAGTAGAAAGGGAGGGAAATAACTATGACTGTTACGTTCGAAGGTTACGAGCGCCGCGCTGACAAGATCAACAAGTGCCTCGCCGACAACGGCATCGCCTCCCTCGAGGAAGCTCTGCAGATCTGCACCGACAGGGGCTTCAACCCGCGTGAGATCGTCAACAACACCCAGTCCATCGCCTTCCAGAACGCCGAGTGGGCCTACACCCTCGGCTGCGCTCTCGCTGTCAAGCGTGGCGCCAAGTCCGCTTCTGAGGCTGCCGCCATCATCGGCGAGGGCATCCAGGCCTTCACCGTTCCCGGCTCCGTCGCCGAGGACCGCAAGGTCGGTCTGGGCCACGGCAACCTGGGCGCCATGCTGCTCTCCGACGACACCGAGTGCTTCGCCTTCCTGGCCGGCCACGAGTCCTTCGCTGCCGCTGAGGGCGCTATCGGCCTGGCTCTGAACGCCAACAAGGCTCGCAAGAAGCCGCTGCGCGTTATCCTCAACGGTCTGGGCAAGGACGCCGCTCAAATCATCGCCCGCATCAACGGCTTCACCTACGTGAAGACCCAGTTCGACTACTTCACGGGCGAGCTCAAGGTCGTCGAGACCATCCCCTACTCCGATGGTCCCCGTGCCGCCGTCAACTGCTACGGCGCCGACGACGTCCGCGAGGGCGTTGCCATCATGTGGCACGAGAACGTCGACATCTCGATCACCGGCAACTCCACCAACCCGACGCGCTTCCAGCACCCCGTCGCTGGCACCTACAAGAAGGAGCGCCTCGAGGCTGGCAAGAAGTACTTCTCCGTCGCTTCTGGTGGCGGCACTGGCCGTACCCTGCACCCGGACAACATGGGCGCCGGCCCTGCCTCTTACGGCATGACCGACACCATGGGCCGTATGCACTCCGACGCCCAGTTCGCCGGTTCTTCCTCCGTGCCTGCGCACGTCGACATGATGGGTCTCATCGGCATGGGCAACAACCCCATGGTCGGTGCCACCGTCGCCTGCGCTGTCGCCGTCGAGGAGGCCCTCAAGGCCTAATCGCGCCCGCGCGATGCTCATGTAGTTGAGCTTTAGAGCCGCTACCCACCCGGGTAGCGGCTCTTTTTTGTCGCCACAAAGCGTTCGAGAGCCGATATATCAGTTCTGATGTAACATGAAGTGTGAGGAGAAGGAGCCGCCAAGCGCCCCTAACGTCCACGTGCCATATTCGCCCTTTGCCGATTTATCCCATCTTTGCGATACCTTTGCCAATCTCCCGTGCGACAATGCGCGAACGAGAAAGGAATCCTATGGAATCAACTGATGTACTGGTAATCGGATCGGGCATCGCGGGCCTTTGCGCCGCCATAGAAGCAGCACGCGCGGGCGCGACCGTTGCCATCGCATGCGCTGGCAAGACCATGAGCGGATCGAGCTTCTTCCCGGGCACCTGGGGCCTCGGGCTTATTGGTCCCGTCGACAAAGACGACGAACAAGACCTTATCGACACCATCCAAACCGTCGGTGGCGGCGTTGCCGACCCCGAACTCGTCCAGACGTTCGTCCACGGCATTCCCCAAGCGATTGACTGGCTCGAACAGGATCTGGGCGTAGAACTCCAGCGTCCGCAAAGCGCCGAAAGCGCCCAGCAAAAGCAATTTATCCCCTGCTTCGACCACAAGACGAGAATGTGGCGCGGCCTCACCCGCAAACCCCTCGAAGACGCGTGTACGGCCCAGATCGACTCGCTCGGCATACGCCTGCTCCCCCGCCACGAGCTTATCGATCTTGTTGAGGATACGAACGGAAAAATTGTCGGCGCCGTGCTCTTCAACCAAACGGACGAGCGCATTGTGACCTTTACAGCCAAGGCCACTATCATCGCCGCCGGCGGTACCGGCGGTCTATTCGAGCGCAGCCTCACTTCCGCCGACGTGCTCAGCTCATCACAAGCCATCGCGCGGTCGCACGGTGCGTCCCTTACTAATATAGAGTTCATGCAGATGATGCCCGGCTTCATTGAGCCTAAGCGCAACCTTGTCTTTAACGAGAAGACCTGGCGCTACGTCAAGTTCGACCAGCCGGTCGATATCGCCGACGTCAAGCTGGACGATTTGCTTGAACAGCGCTCCGGATATGGTCCCTTCACTTCACGCCTGGCTTCCCGCGCCATCGATCTTGCCATCGATCAAGCGGGTGCCGAAGGCCTGGCGCTCCACTACGACTTCCCGCGAGAGAATGTCCCCGAGTTCGTGCAGACATTTGCCACTTGGCTACAAGACGAGCATGGTATCGCTCCGAGCGACGAGATACGTGTGGCGATGTATGCCCACGCCGCTAACGGCGGTATCAAGATCGACAAGACCACGTACACGGGCGTTGAGGGCCTCTACGCCTGTGGCGAGGCAACAGGCGGCATGCACGGCGCCGACCGCATCGGAGGGCTGTCGAGCGCCAATGGCATCGTATTCGGGCGTATCGCGGGCGCATCGGCGGCTCGAGCAGCACTGGACGCTCCCGAGGCTGACGCACCGGTGGATGTCGCCCTCCCCGAGCATGGCATCGCTACAGCAGTCGCCGAGCGCCTAACCCGCTGCCTCAAACACACAATGAGCACCTACTGCATGATCAACAGGACCGAACCAGGCCTATCCGAGGCGCTTCAAGAGCTTGAAAGCCTACAAGACGAGGCGACGTCGCTGCATAAGCCGCACGCCAATGACAGCGAAATCGCTGCCCTCGCCCGCCTAAAGTCGCAGATTCAGCTGGCTGCGGAGATGGTCAAAGCCATGCGCAAACGAACCGAAAGCCTAGGTTCGCACTATCGAGCAGACTGAATCGATTCACACTTTGAGTTTGATCACAATTTCTCAACATGCATCGAGCCCCGTAAGTATGATTCCCCCAAGGAGAACACGCTTACGGGGCTTGAGCCGTGTTTTCCCTAAGGGAATCACGGTGCAGACAGCTCAGCTCCGCGCCCTTTCGGGTTCGACCCCATGTGAGGTCAACGAAAAAAGCGACCAGCCGAAGCCAGTCGCTTTAACATGCTTTGGTGGGCCGTCAGGGGTTCGAACCCTGGACCTTGGGATTAAGAGTCCCCTGCTCTACCAACTGAGCTAACGACCCAAAGCTAAAGTCCGTTATGGCGGACTTTAGAGGAGATATCGTGTGGTGGGCCGTCAGGGGGTCGAACCCTGGACCTTGGGATTAAGAGTCCCCTGCTCTACCAACTGAGCTAACGACCCGATATCAACACGAAGCAAGAACTGGGGTGGGTAAAGGGACTCGAACCCTCGACCTACGGGACCACAACCCGTCGCTCTAGCCAACTGAGCTACACCCACCGTGTCCTGTGCGCTTCGCGCTCGACTATTATTGCAAGGAACGCCATGCGATGCAAGCCCCAATTTTCAAGAATTTTGAAAAGAGTTTTTCGAGTGCGTTTCGAGCAATTCCCACCCTTTTCATAGGAGTAAACTTGCCCCACTGCAAACCCTCGAAAGGACCGTCATGAAAGAACTCTCCAATCGCACGGCATCATTCACCGATTCGGTCATCCGCCGCATGACACGCATCTCCAATAAGTACGGTGCCGTCAACCTCTCGCAGGGCTTCCCTGACTTCGATCCCCCGGCGCAGCTGCTCAACAGCCTGAGCACCATCGCCGCCGACCCCAAGCCGCTCTATCACCAGTACTCCATCACCTGGGGCTCCCAGGCCATGCGCGAGGCGCTCGCTGCCAAGCAGGAGCACTTTATGGGCATGCCGGTCGACCCCAACCAGAACATCGTGGTCACCTGTGGCTCCACCGAGGCCATGATGGCCGCCATGATGACGGTTACGAACCCCGGAGACAAGGTCGTCATCTTCTCGCCGTTCTACGAGAACTACGGCGCCGATACCATCCTCTCAGGTGCCGAGCCCATCTACGTGCCGCTCAACCCGCCCACGTTCGAATTCGATCGCGAGGTCCTCGAGGCGGCCTTCCGTGACAATGATCCCAAGGCCATCGTCCTGTGCAACCCTTCCAACCCCTGCGGAAAGGTCTTTACGCGCGAGGAGCTCACCTTTATCGCCGACCTCTGCAAAAAGTACGACGCCTACTGCATCACCGACGAGGTGTACGAGCACATCGTCTACGCGCCCCACGAGCACATCTATATGGCCACGCTGCCCGGCATGTTCGAGCGCACTATCAGCTGCAGCTCGCTGTCTAAGACGTACTCCATCACCGGCTGGCGTCTGGGCTACACCATTGCCCCGACCCAGATCACCGAGCGCATCAAGAAGGTCCACGACTTTCTCACCGTGGGTGCCGCCGCTCCCCTGCAGGAAGCCGTCGTCACCGCCCTCAAATTCGACGACAGCTATTACCAGGAGGTCCTCGACCTCTACGCCGCCAAGCGCGACCTGTTCTGCCAGGGACTCGACAGCATCGGTCTTGAGCACAACGTGCCACAGGGCGCCTACTACGTCATGATGGACATCTCTGAGTTTGGATATGATAGCGACCTCAAATTCTGCGAGGACCTCGCGTCTAAGGTGGGCGTGGGCGCCGTACCCGGCTCGAGCTTCTTCCGCGAGCCCGTCAACCATCTGATTCGTTTCCACTTTGCCAAGCGAGACGAGACACTTAACGCGGCGCTGGAGAACCTCAAGTCGCTGCGTGATAAAATCAAGCCGCGCGGGTAAGGACGGCCCAGCAACTAAAGCAACCAAAGAAGCCTCGCACCGCCCGCCGCGTTGCGAGGCTTCTTTTTATAGCGCTTTCTTAAATGGTTTAGAGCTCTATACTTTAGTCACGGAGCAACTCGTCCCAGAGAGAGGAATACTATGGCAGAGCAGCAGCTTATCGGAGCGCTCGAGGCTGGCGGCACCAAGATGGTCTGCGCCACGGGCTATGCAGACGGTACGGTCCTGGAGCGCGAGCAGATTGCGACCACGACCCCGCAGGAGACCGTTGAGGCCGTCAACGCATGGTTTGCCGACAAGGGCATCGCCGCGCTGGGCATTGGCGCCTTTGGCCCCACGGCAGTCAACCCTGCCTCGCCCCAATACGGCAAGATCCTGGAGACGCCCAAAACGGCATGGCGCTACTTTGATCTGCTGGGCACCATTCAAAACGAGCTCAATATTCCCTGTGGCTACGACACCGACGTCAACGTCGCCTGCTTGGGCGAGGTCACCTTCGGTTGCGCCCAGGGCCTCACCGACGTGGTCTACCTGACCATCGGCACCGGCGTGGGCGCCGGCGTGCTCTCGGGCGGCCAGCTCGTGCACGGTATGATGCATCCCGAAGCCGGCCATATCCTGGTCACGCGCGATCCGCGCGACACCATCGGCGAGCATAGCGCCTGCCCCTTCCACGACAACTGCCTCGAGGGCCTCATCGCCGGCCCCGGCGTTAAAAAGCGCTGGAATGGCAAGAGCGCCGGAGACATGGCCGAAGATCCGGAGGCCATGGACCTGCTCGCAGGCTACCTGGCACAGGCGCTCATGACCTACACGCTGTGCTACGCGCCGCAAAAGATCATCATCGGCGGCGGCGTGGCCGACCACACCCCCATCGTGCCGCTCGCACGCAAAAAGTGCGCCGAGATGCTCAACGGCTATATCGTCACGCCCGAGGTCAACGACATCGAAACCTACATTGTCAATAACAGCCTTGAGGGCAAGCAGGGCATCATGGGTTGTCTGGCCCTTGGCGCCCAGGCGCTCCAGTAAAGGACACATCAGCGGGGCGCAGCGTAGCCAAACTCGCAAAACGCCCGGAAAACGCCGTCATGCCCCGCAGAGGCCCTCAAACGCACAAGGCCGCCTAGGACCAAGCAAAACGTCCTAGGCGGCCTTTTTGGTGTACATCAGCGACCGTAAGAGATATCGGAGTACGACGCCTGTCGTCGCCCCGCAGCAGTCGATCATCACATCGGTAATCATGCCGGCGCGACCGGGCACAAATAGCTGGATCGTCTCGTCGATAGAGGGGACAAGCAGCAAGAACACCGCCGTGGGCAGCAACACATCAAACGTACGCCGGCCTTCGAGGTCAAAGGCGTGCGTCGCCAAGATGCCAAGCACCATGTACTCGGTAAAATGAGCGCACTTGCGCACGACGAAGTTGGTCACCCACTCGTATGGAAGCCCCAGGGTCTGCAAAAAGCCGCGAATGGATTCCATAATCGACAGGCTCAACGAACCAGAGCCCGTACCGGGAACCAGCGAATTGCCCCAAATGACGAGCACCATGGCGCAGGCGGCAAGCGCCCATTTTCGATCGACCTTAACCATGCGGCAATTATGCCTCCGCGCGCAGCGGCGTAAAGCTGGCGGTACCGCCCTCGATAACGCTCAGATAGGCACGACCCGTGCGCTTGACGGCCGCAGACTGCAGACGGTTGATTTCTTCCTCGAGAATCTGATTGACGCGCTCATGACGACGGTTTTCCATAACGCCGGCAGCGATAGCCTCGGCGCGCTCGATACCCTCGCGCGAGATACGCGCGGTATCCTCGGGAAGCACGGAACTGTGGCGGCCGACATAGACGGGAGCAGCCGACACAGGTGAGGCTGCAGGCGCAGGCACCGCCACGGGGGCGGGCTCGGCAGCCTCGGCCATGATCGCCATAGCGGCGGCCCACATGTCCTCGTGGCCCGAATAATCGGCCATGGGGATATCTTCCTCGAGAGAGGCATCGGGGAGACTATCGGTATCCACGCGATCTTGGGTATCGATAGAGGCAGTGATGGCGGCGGGCTCGTCCAGATCGGCGAGGTCCACACCCTTGGCATCGGAAATGATGGGCATGCTGGCGAGCTTGGCGTTGTACGGCGCCGCCTCCGCGGCCTGCATTTGGGCCGAAACGCCCCAAAGCGAGCTTTCGGCAGCTCGGCGAGCGGCAATGGTCTCCTCGTCGACAGCCAGGGGCTCATCGGCAAAGGGGTCGGCGACAGGAGCCGCCTGAGCTGCGCTCTGTTGGCCGGCCGAAGCAGCCGACGCGGCAGAGGCGTACGCAGCCGACGACGCGCCGCTATAGGCGGCATTGTTGGCGGCGTTGGCCACAAGCGCCACGAAGGCTGCGGTACTACCCGCAGGGGCGGCGTGAGAGCCCGAGACGGCGCGTGCGGCAGCGGCAATGTCATCGCGATTGTAAGAACCGGTCTTTCCACCGTTGGTGAGCTCGTCGATTGCGACCTGGTAGACATCGCGCGAACGCACGGGATCGCAGCTGACCGGGGAATCGTCATCGAGCATGCTGTCGATCATAGACCAGGCCTCGGCCTCATCCATGGCGTTAGCCGCGCGCGCGATGGTGGGAACGCCATCGTCGGCGTGACGGCGCTGGAACGCACCGGTCAGGCCGGAGAGAAATGCGGAAGAAGGCTGTGCGGCATTGGCCTGATCAGCCGGAGCCGCAGGCTGAGGCGCCGCCCCCTGCTGCTGTGCGGGAATCGAGGCGGTCTTGAACTCGTTGTGGGTCCGGCCAAACTGAGCGGCGCCGCCCACGGCATCGGGCTCAAACAGGCGGCCATCGTGCTCGGCACGATACTCGGAGATGCCCAGCGAGGCTGCGTAGATGCCCACGCCCGCCACCGCACCAACGGCGAAGGGAACCGCGCCCGCGACAACCGTCTCGTTGACCGACGAGAACGGCAACGTCGCGGCATACATCACCACGGGGGCGGCAAGGCCGATCCCGCAGGAAAGTCCGGCAA
The DNA here is from genome assembly GCA_902473205.1 of uncultured Collinsella sp. Classification (GTDB taxonomy): domain Bacteria; phylum Actinomycetota; class Coriobacteriia; order Coriobacteriales; family Coriobacteriaceae; genus Collinsella. Next base: position 62,205 of record CABRRA010000003.1, on the reverse strand, counting down.
GGACTGCTCGTTGTGTTGCATCAGAAGAAGCCATGAGCTCTCCCCATCTTCCAGCACCCAAATCGCATCATTTAGTTGGCTGCACGAGAGAAGATGAAGCGGGACATGCGTCCCAAAGCAACGGTATATAGTTCGTTTCATCTGCGTTTTCCGTCGCGAAGCTTAAAAGTTATTATGCGAAACCGACCCTCCGATTGCAAGCGATGAGGCCGGATTATGGCTCGAAAACTGCTGCTTGTCGGTCATAAGGTCAAAAAATGTTGCCGAGTGGCGCCGTAAAGAAAGGGCCGGGGCATAAACCCCGGCCCGATTGCCCGTTCTTATGGCGATATAGCGTGCGGCTTTTGGTCTAAAACGTCTGCTCGTAGTCGCTGTGCTTTTTGGCCGAACGCACCAGGAACTCCTGGTTGGTGTTGGTGCCCTTAAGACCCTTAATAAACGACGCCGCCGCGCGCTCGGTGTTGTTCATACCGGCGAGAATGCGACGCAGGCCGAAGACAAACGGGCGCATCTGCTCGTCGACCAGCAGGTCCTCGTTGCGCGTACCGGAGGCAACGGGGTCGATGGCCGGGAAGATGCGGCGATCGGCAAGATCGCGGTCGAGCTTGAGCTCCATGTTGCCGGTGCCCTTGAACTCCTCAAAGATGACCTCATCCATCTTGGAGCCGGTGTCGATAAGGGCGGAGGCGAGGATGGTGAGCGAGCCGCCGTTTTCGATATTGCGGGCTGCACCCAGGAAACGCTTGGGCGGATAGAGAGCTGCCGAATCGACGCCGCCCGAAAGGATACGACCCGAGGCGGGTGCCGCCAGGTTGTAGGCGCGGGCAAGACGCGTGATGGAGTCGAGCACCACCACGACATCGCCGCCCAGCTCCACAATGCGCTTGGCGCGTTCGATGACGAGCTCGGCCACGCGGGTGTGGTTCTCGGCAGGCATATCGAAGGTCGAGGCCACGACCTCGCCCTTGATGGAGCGCTGCATATCGGTGACCTCTTCGGGGCGCTCGTCGACGAGCAGGCAAATGAGGTGCACCTCGGGGTTGTTGATCGAGATGGACTGGCAGATCTTCTTAAGGATCGTTGTCTTGCCGGCCTTGGGCGGCGACACGATCAGGCCACGCTGGCCCTTGCCGATCGGCGACACGATATCGATGGCGCGACCGGTGATGGAATCCTTGCCGTGCTCCATGCGCAGCGGCTCGTTGGGATAGACCGGGGTAAGGTCGCCGAACTTGGGGCGGTTGCGGATCTGCTCGGGATCCATGCCGTTAACGGTCGTGATCTTGGCGAGGCCGGCTCGCTTGTCGCCGCCGCGCGAGGGGCGCAGCGAACCCTCGATGACATCACCCGTGCGCAGGCGTGCGGAGCGGATGAGGTAAGCGGGGACGAAGGCGTCTTCGTTGGACTTCATGTAACCGTGGGCATGGATGATGCCGGAGTTGTCCGGGCGAATCTGCAGGATGCCCTTAATATCACGGAAGCCCTCGGCCTTCGCGGCGGTCGTGTAGATCTCCTCGACAAGCTCGGCCTTCTTCTTGCCGGTCGTCTCGATCTCGAACTCTTTTGCCTTCTCGCGCAGCTCGGCTACCTTCATGGCCGCAAGCTCCTCGCGCGAAAGCGTGGGCTCGGTGGGGGCGGCGTTGCGCTCCTTGTTGCGCTGTTTGCGGTCGCGCTGACGGCTGCGGCGGTCGTTGTTGCGATCGTCCTTGCGGTCGTTGCGCTCGTCGTTGCGCTTGTGCTGACGGCGGCTGGGGCGGGCGCCCTCTTCGGTCTCGGTGCCTTCGGCAGCCGCGGCTGCGGTTGCATCGGTGCCGGACGGAGCCTCGCCCTCTGCCTTGGCGTCGGCATTGGCATGGTTGCTGGGTTCGGCGTCGCCCTGCTGCTCGGCACCCTTGGCCCTCGCGGACTTCTTGCGCGTGCGCTTGGGCTTCTCAGTTGCCGGCTGGTCGACGTTCTCGGCCTCGGAAGCGGCATCGGCGTTTGCCTGGGAGGACTTGTCGTCGACGGGCTTGGCCTCAGCCTTGACCTTCGCCTTCGTCGAGCGCTTTGCCGCGGTGCGACGGCTGCGGCCGGGACGGACATCGGCGGGCTCGGCATCGGCAGATGCGGGAGCCTCGGTGGACGGAGCGTCCTGGACCGGGGCATCGGCCGTGGCCGCGGGCTCGGTCGTCACCGCTGCGCTCTGAGCAGCAGCTGCTGCGGCAGCGGCTTTCTCAGCCTCAACAAACGCCTTGGGCTTGCGGCCGCGACGATGCGGGCGCAGGGCCGGATCAACGGCGGGAACCTCGCTGGTCTCAGCGGGCGCAACGGAGGGAGCGCCCTCCCCTGCCGCAGAACGGGCCGGAGCTTCAACGACCTCAGGAGTCGGCTGCTCGACGGGCTGCTGCGTCTTGGCTGCCGTACGGCGACGCGTGCGCGACGCCGGCTTCTCGGCCGACTGCTCGGCAGCAGGAGCCTCGGGGGTGACCGGCGCAGCGAGCTCAGTCAATGCCGCGGCCTCGCGCTCGGCAGCGCGACGGCGGGCACGCACAACCTGGGCCTCGCTAATCTGCGCCAGTGCACGGGCCTGCGCGACCTCATCGGAAATGGGGGCCGAAGCATCGGTGGCAACGGGGCGCTTCGCGCGCGTGGTGCGCGTCGTACGACGCTTGGGCTTTTCGGCATCCTCGCCGTCCGCAGCAGGCTTGGCCAAACGACGCGTGCGCTTAGGCTTAGCGGGAGCAGCCTCCTCGCTAGCAACGGGCGTGGTGGGCGCGGCGGCCTTAAGCGCCTCGGGAGCCGAGACCTGCGCCGGCGCGGAAAGCACGGCCTGGTCCGACGTAACCGGTGCAGCGGGAGCCGTTTGCGTCGTCGTTATTTCGTTTTCTTGTTGTTGATCAGACACAGTGTTTGCTCAACTTTCTTTTCAAGCCCTGTGATCACATGCTCCCTGCATAAACCTTCAGGGCGGCTAAACAGTCTAGCTCCGTCAAATACCGACGGACATCATTGGTCTGTATAGAGATGATTGCTTTATATACGCAGCGTTAGTGTAACACAACCGCAACCACCTGCAACTTAGTCATCGGGGACGTTCTTAAACGACTAGTCAAAAGGGATGCTCTTTACAAAGTTCCGGCGTACACCATCGCCACATCAAAAGCTGCGGTGAAATAGTTCCCAAATCCCGGCCGGCACCCCTCAAGCAGGAACCATTCCACCGCAACTCATAAGAAGAAGGCAGATCAAGCCTCAAGCATCGAGAAAACGGAACAGCTAAGGGACAAGGGCATCGGCCCCAAGATCGATGTGCCACGAATCGCGCCCATCTACTACGTTTGCCCCCGCACCCCTGACCATACTCACTATTTTTCGAAAGTCGCAGACCTGCTACCTGCGGTTTTAATATTGCGATTTTCGGCGTGGTTCGGGGTACGCACTTAAACGTAGTAGATGCCCCCGATTCTTGGCAGAAGGTATCCCACCGTTCCTCCACGGGACAAAAATGATCCGTTTTCCTCCGTCCCCTAGGGTCATTTTCAAAACTATGGCTGTTTACTACGATGAATCGCTCAACCACGACCACGCCAAAAACCGAAAAAATAAAACCCCAGCTAGATGGCTTGCACTTTTCGGTGAAAAGCCCGTGTGATTGGAATCCCTCGATTCATCGTAGTAAACCGGTATAGTTGCGATTTGATAGCATTTTCCAGCAAGCCAAATTGTCTCGCTAAACGCAAAAAGCCCGACCTCAGCATGGGAGATCGGGCTTTCGAGGCTCAGTCAAACCAAACCAACGCAGTCAAACGACCAGCGCTTACATCTGCTCGGGGGCAGAAACGCCAACGAGGGTAAGCACCAGGGCGAGCGTCACACGGACGGCGTCGCAGGCGGCCAAACGGGCGCGCGAGAGCTCAGGGTCGACGGGACGGCCCTCGCTCGGAAGGACCTGGCAGGCGGCGTAGAAGCTGTGGAAGTCGCCAGCGAGCTCCTCGGCAAAGTGCGTCAGGCGGAACGGGGCGCGATCGCGAGCGCAGCTACCGATGAGGTCGGTGAGCTCGTTGAGCTTACGCGAAAGGGCAAGTTCGGTCGGGTCGGTCAGCAGCGAGTAATCGACGTTCTCGCCAATAGCCTTCTCGGCGACGGCCTTCATGCCCATCTCGGCGGCCTGCTCGGCGGTAACGTCGGCGGCACGACGCAGGATGGAGCACACGCGAGCGTGAGCGTACTGCACGTAGTACACCGGGTTGGAGTTGTCGCGCTTCTTGACGGCCTCGATATCGAAGTCGACCATCTGGTTGGAGCTCTTGGAGATGAGCGTGTAGCGAGCGGCGTCGGAGCCGACCTCGTCGACGAGCTCCTGCAGGGTCACCATGGTGCCCTTGCGCTTGGACATACGGACGGGCTTGCCGTTGCGCAGCAGGTTGACGAGCTGGCCCAGCAGAACCTCAAACTTGCCGGGATAGCCAAGAGCGTCACAGACGCAGCGGACGCGCTCGATGTAGCCGTGGTGGTCGGCGCCCCAGATGTCGATGACGTGGTCGACGCGCTGGAACTTATCCCAGTGATAGGCAACGTCGGAGGCGAAGTAGGTGTACTCGCCATCGGACTTGATCAGGACGCGGTCCTTGTCGTCGCCCAGGTCGGTGGAGCGGAACCACAGGGCACCGTCCTTGGTGTAGAGGTAGCCCATCTTGTCGAGCTTCTCAAAAGCGCGGTCGACGGCGGAGGTGCCGGCGGTCTCGCCCTCGGTGTCCTTCACGTACAGAGAGCGCTCGGAGAACCAACGATCAAAGTCGCAGTTAACGGCGTGGCAAAGGTCGCGCATGTTGTCGACCATCTTTACGTAGCCGCGCTCGCGGAAGCTCTCCATGCGCTCCTGCGGATCGGCGTTGACCCACTTATCGCCGTCGGTGCGCCAGAACTCGGCAGCCTCGTCGATGATGTAGTCGCCGCCGTAGGAGTCCTTGCCCAGAGTCTCGGCAAAGTTGTCCTGATACGGATGGGTCTCGGGATGCTCGTCGCTCTCGTCGGCAACAAAGGCGTCGCGGTCGGCGATCAGAAGCTTGTGAGCCTCGTCGATATCCACGCCCTGCTTGGCGATGATGTCGGCAAGCTGCATATAGCGCGTGCTGATGGAGTTACCGAAGGTGTTCATCTGAGAGCCGTGGTCGTTGATGTAGAACTCACGCTGGATGTCGTAACCGGCGTGGTCCATCACACGACAAAGGGAGTCGCCCAGAGCGGCCCAGCGACCATGACCGATGTGCATGGGGCCGACGGGGTTGGCGGAGACGAACTCGACCTGGGTCTTCAGGCCGCCACCGACGTTGGACTTAGCGAAGTCCATACCCTTCTCGCGGGCCTCGCCAAAGATGGCGTTCTTGACAGCGACGGAGAGGTAGAAGTTGATGAAGCCAGGACCGGCGATCTCGACCTTCTCGATCGCGGGGTCCTCGGGCATATGGGCGACGACGGCCTCGGCGATCTTGCGCGGGGCGCAATGAGCCAGCTTGGCAGACTTCAGGGCCATGGTGGAGGTCCACTCGCCATGAGAAGTATCAGCCGGTCGCTCGATAGCGCAATCGTCAAGTTCAAATGCGGAAAGGTCGCCGGCCTCCTGGGCCGCAGCAAGCGCAGCGCGTACCAGCTCTTCAATCTTCTCGGGCATAGATCCTCCTTGTGTTAAAGCCCCCGAGCTCTTGGTCACTCGTAGGGCAAAAGCCAGAGTTTGTAGCACTTTATCACAAGCGGTAGCTACTGTCGCAGGGTAAAGCTAATAGATATTGCATATGCACAAAAATGACTACCGCTCTTGCGCGGCGGTACAAAGTTGGCGGTTTGCCTGCAGTTTATACACGTTCCGGAAATGCATAAACGTATGGATAAGCCGTTCTATTTATCGAATACTCTAACCTATCGGAGTTGTGTGCTTTTCCTGCATAAAGTAATGGTTTGCGCACGTCAGCGTGGTATTCTTAACATACGCAAATTCGTATAAGTTGGAGGTAGCATGTTCTCAATCGGTCAACACGTCATTCATCCGGGTCAGGGAGTCTGCACCGTCGTCGGTTTTAGGGACGACACGCCGCAGCCCATGTTGCTGCTCGAAACCAAGCAGGGACATGCGCAGACGATTCTCATGTACCCCGTGGCGCAGGCCGACCGTCTGCATGCCGCTATCTCCCAGCAAGATGCAGAGCACCTGCTGAGCCACTACGATGAGCTGGAGTGCGACACCTTTACCGAGCGCAATAGCTCGCTCGAGGAGACGCACTTTAAGCAGCAGCTCAAGCTGGGCGCGCCCGAGACGGTCCGCGTGGCAAAAACCATGATGCACCGTATTCGCCAGGCCGAGGAAGCAGATAAAAAGCCCAGCTCCTACTACATGCGCGTACTCAAGGAAGCCAAGCGCCGCTCCATCGAGGAGTTCGCCGTGGCCCTGGGCGTCACCGAAGAGGCCGCCGAAGCCCGCCTAGCCCAAGCCGCCCTCAACTAACCTGCCCACGCCAAAACCACCACAAAGGGGACAGGCACCTTTGTGGTGGTTTTTTCGTTCTAGTCGTTCTAGTAGTATTCATTCTTAGCGATACCTACGAACACAAGGAGTCTTTTATGGCAGAGCTGCTTTCCGCCGGAATCACCCGCGACCGTGCGTTCGAATTGCTCAACGAGCACAACAAAGACCCGTTCCACATCACCCACGGCGAAACGGTCGAGGGCACCATGCGCTACTTTGCGCGCGAGTTCGACCCCGAGAACGAGGAGTTTTGGGGCATCGTCGGCCTGCTACACGACCTGGATTGGGAGGAACATGAGGACGACCCCATGAACCACACTATCTATGCGGCCGAGATTCTTGAGGGCGAGGGCGCATCGCCTGAGCTCATCCGCGCCATCCAGACGCACACGTCCGATTTCAACTCTTCGCTGCCCAAGCCCGAGCTGCAGATGGAAAAGATCCTGTTTGCCTGCGACGAGCTCACCGGCCTGATCGGTGCTGCCGTGATCATGCGTCCGAGCAAAAGCGTCATGGACTTTACGACTAAGTCGCTCAAGAAAAAGTTCAAGGACAAGCGCTTTGCCGCCGGCTGCTCGCGCGACGTGATTTCGCAGGGCGCCGAGATGCTGGGCTGGGAGCTCCCCGAGCTCTTCGACCGCGCCATCGCAGCAATGCAGTCCTTCGCCCCCGACCGCGACACCTTCCAGGCCTAACCGCCCACGCCACCTATAACCACCACAAAGGGGACAGGCACCTTTGTGGTGGTTTTTCGTTTGCGACAGGAGGGAGACTAGCCCGCTTTGCGGATCGACCACTCCCCCACGCCCGTCAAGCGCTGGATCTGGCGGATGGAAAGGCCCGCGCCTCGCATTGCGGCAAGCACCTCGTTGCGTTTAGTCTTGTTGAGGGATTTGACATCGGAGAGCCCACTCAAGCCGAGCGAGCGGACCAGCGCCGTCCCTACATCTAAGGCCTCATCTTCATCGATACGTCCACCCGATGGCGGACGAACGACTGTCCCATTCGATGCATCCATAAAGGCCTTATAGTCGCGCACACGGGGAAAGGCAAGACGAACGAGCGCCAAATCGACCGTTGCGATTTTTGGATCGCGTTCAACATAATCTAGGTGGCTGCTCCATCGATACGCGCCGTATGGACAAACCCCGGCCTTTTGCGGATTGAAATGAACATATCGAATAGCGTCGAGAAGGTATTCCTCACTCGAAATAGGGGCGCTTGAAAACCTATCCTGAAAAACATGGCCAACATGTCCGTGGCGACGGTTATACCAAGTTGCGTAGCAAGACATGACAAGATGCATGGCATCGCTCACGTTGTCGCCAGGATCGCTCATGACAAGATGAACGTGGTTGCCCATCAGGCACCAAGCAATTAATGTAATGTTGAATCTCGTTATCGAGGTCCGGACAAGCGACAGTAGCCGCCTTCTGTCCTTATCATCTTCAAACAGAAGTTGCTTGCCGTTGCCTCTCATCGTAATGTGATACAGGCCAATCTGTGATTTCTGCCGCGGTTTTCTCGACATGGGCATCTCCTTGCTCTCATGCCAAAAATAACCCCGAGCCACACGCAAAGCGGTGAGAATCTACTCGCCGATTAAACCGTCCACCTGCCGAAATGTTAGCTATTGCATGGCGGAAATATGCTTAGATACCGTTAGACAACGAACGAGCGACCAACAAGCCAAAACCACCACAAAGGGGACAGGCACCTTTGTGGTGGTTTTTCGTTTGCGAGAGGTTTAGGGGCGAACCTGACCGGTGCCGCGGAGCTTGTATTTGTAGGTGGTGAGGGCCTCGGCGGCAAAGGGGCCACGGGCGTGGAGTTTTTGGGTCGAGATGCCGATCTCGGCACCCAGGCCAAACTCGCCGCCGTCAGTGAAGCGAGTGCTGGCGTTGGAGTACACGGCCGAGGCATCGACAGCATCGAGGAAGCGCTCGCAAGCATCCGTATCCTCGGCAACGATGGCCTCGGAGTGCATCGTGCCGTAGCGGTTGATGTGTGCGATGGCCTCGTCCTCGTTTGCCACGACCTTCACGCTCATCTCGAGCGCCAGGTACTCGCGACCCCAGTCCTCCTCAGTCGCGGCGACGTAGTCATCGCCCTCCACAAGCCCGGCATCGGCGCATGCGGCGCAGGTTGCCTCGTCGCCGTGAATGAGCACGCCGTGGTCATGCAGCACGGTCACGACCGCGGGCAAAAACGCATCGGCCACAGCACGGTCGACCAGCAGCGACTCGGCGGCATTGCACACGCCTACGCGCTGGGTCTTGGCATTAACGATAATGTTGAGCGCCTTATCAAAGTCGGCGGATTCATGCACGTAGATGTGGCAGTTGCCCGTGCCCGTCTCGATCACCGGCACAAGCGACTCGCGCACGCAGCGCTGGATCAGGCCTGCACCTCCGCGCGGAATGAGTACGTCGACAATACCGCGGAGCTTCATGAGCTCGCCGGTGGCCTCGCGGTCGGTGGACTCGATCATCGACACGGCCTCGCGCGGGAAGCCCTTGGCCTCGAGCGCATCGGCCAGCAGCTCGGCGATCATGGCACACGAGTGATAGGCCAGCGAGCCGCCGCGTAGAATGCAGGCGTTGCCGGTACGGATGCAGATGCCTGCGGCGTCGGCCGTCACGTTGGGGCGCGCCTCGTAGACCATGGCGACCAGGCCCAACGGCACGCTCACGCGGGTCAGGTCCACACCGCTCGCAAGCACGCGGTGGTCGAGCACGCGGCCGACGGGATCGGGCAGCTCGGCGAGCTTCTCCAAACCGGCGGCCATGCCCTCGACGCGCTCGGGCGTCAGCAGCAGACGGTCGAGAAGCCCCGCCGAGGTGCCCGCATCGCGCGCAGCAGACATATCGAGCTCATTGGCGGCAACGATGGAATCAACGCCGTCGCGCAGCGCCGCGGCCATAGCGCGCACGGCCTCCTGGCGCTGGACATCGCTCGCCGTGGCAAGCGCGCCCGAAGCGGCCTTGGCGGCAACAGCAAGATCGTGGACATACGTGGCTATATCGACCGACATGGGCGGCCCTTTCTCTTAGATGTTTGCCACCCATGGTAGCCGATTTATGCGCACCCTCGCCGACGGCGGTAGAATTGGTCAACCCGAAACACCGCAACGAATGGAAGCATCACATGGCGCTCATCACTTCGTACCACGTCCCCGGCCTGTATGTCGAGGACCACAGCATCGATGTCCCTCTCGACTGGCGCGGCCTAGACCCCATGCTTTTGGCCGTCGGCAGCACCATGCGCCGCGGCGCCATGCCGGCACCCATCGCCGGCGCGCCCGAGAGCATCAAGCTCTTCTACCGCGTGGTCTGCGCCCCCGACCGCATCAACGACGATCTACCGCTCCTCCTCTTTTTGCAAGGCGGCCCCGGCGGCGAGAGCCCGCGTCCGCTGTCGCCTACAAGCGATGGCTGGATCGAGGAGGCCGTCAAGCACTTCCGCGTGGTCCTTCCCGACCAGCGCGGCACCGGACGCAGTAGCTGCGTGGACGGACGCACGATCAAGGCACTGGGTGAGCGCGCGACGGCGGCCGGCTCCGATGCCGCACGCTCGCAGGCGGATTTCCTCAAGCGCCACCTCGCCAGCTCCATCGTGCGCGATTTTGAGTACCTGCGCCTGGTGGGCTTTGGCGGCAAGCCCTGGGTCACACTCGGGCAGAGCTACGGCGGCTTTTTGACGTTGAGCTATCTGTCGCTCTTCCCCGAGGGCATAGCGGCAAGCTTTACCTGCGGCGGCATCCCCCACGTGCCGGCGAGCGCAAGCGAGGTCTACGCGCACACCTTCCCGCGCATGGCCGCCAAGACGCAGCAGTATTATGACCGCTACCCCGCTGACGTCGACCGCGTGGCAGCCCTGGCCGATGCGCTCGAGGCCCAGAAGCCCGTGCTGCCCGACGGCTCGCCGATGACGGTCGAGCGCCTACAGCTCATGGGCAGCGACTTTGGCATGAAGCCGAGCTTTGAGCGCATGCATTGGATTATCGATCACGCTTTTGTTGACGGCGACGGTACGCTGACCTGCGGCTCCTCGGTATCCGACAGCTTTTTGATGCGCGCCTTCGAGCGCACCAACACGCGTACAAACCCGCTGTACTGGACGCTGCAGGAGTTTATCTACGCCGACGGCGACACCATGCCCATTCGCTGGGCCGCAGCAGAGGAGAAGGCCCATCGTGCCGAGTTCGACACACTCGCGCGCCCGCTCATGTTTACCGGCGAGGCCATGTTCCCGTGGATGTTTGAGCAGATGCCCGAGCTTATGCCGTTTAAGCCCGCCATGGACCTGCTGATGGAAGACACCAGCTGGGACAAGATCTACGACCCGCAGCGCCTAGCCTGCAACGAGGTGCCACTCCAGGCCGCGGTGTATTTCGACGATATGTACGTCGATTCGGGCATGCAGCTCGATACGCTCAGCCGCGTGGGCAACTCGCATGCCTGGGTGACCAACGAGTTCGAGCACGACGGCCTACACGGCAGCGCGGTGTTCAAGCACCTCTTCGACGAAGCCCTCAACCGCGGAGACCTGCGCCGAATCTTCTAGCAAAGGAGTGTCCCCAACTGCCGGCACAAAAGGAACGTCCCCAGGTGCCGGACAAGTACCGGCAATGACGATGCCGCAGGAAGAGGACGGAAAGCGAAAACACCCCTAAGCGAGCAAGGTGACGTGAAAGAGGAGGGCATTGACCTTTTGGTCATGCCCGACGATTAAACGTCAGATTGCCGCTTAGGGGCGTTTGCAGCGTCAATTGGTTAGGCGAAGACCTGATGGTCATGCCTCACCTTTTGAATGACAAATTGTCGCTCTGGGCGGCGCGCAGCGTCGACCCGTTAGGCGAAGACGATCAAATTATCTCGATGAATCGCCGGCTTCTCGGCCAGGTCTGCCAGCAGGCGGTTGCTGGCGATCTGGTCCTGGCGGCGACCGGCAGCAAGCTCCAGCACGTCCGAATCGGCCTCAGCGATACCGCGGGCGACGACCATACCGCTCGGATCGCACACATCGAGCACATCGCCCTCGGCAAACTGGCCATCGACCTCGCGAATACCCACCGCAAGCAAGGAAGAGCCACGGCTAACCAGCGCCTTCGCGGCACCATCATCGACCGTCACCGAGCCGTGCGCCTTGTCGCCCAGTGCGATCCACAGCTTGCGGGGTGCGATGTCCAGACGCTCCGCCGGCGGATCGAACAGCGTGCCCACGCTCTCGCCGCGGGCGAGGCGCACGAGCGCATCGGGTTCCTCGCCCGAGCAAATCACGCTCTGAATGCCCGCCGTCATCAGGATGCGGCTCGCGCGAATCTTGGTAATCATGCCGCCCGTGCCCACCGATGTGGAAGAATCGCCCGCCGAGGCAATAATCTTGGCATCGATCTTATGCACGACAGGAACAAACTCGGCCGTCGGGTCCTCGTGCGGATTGGCAGTATAGAGACCATCGATGTCCGAGAGCGTCACGCACAGATCGGCAGAAACCAGGCAGCTCACAAGCGCCGCCAGTGTGTCGTTGTCACCAAACTTGATCTCATCGACGGTAACGGTATCGTTCTCGTTGACGATCGGCACCACGCCAAGCTCCACGAGGCGCAGCAGGGCGTCGCGCGCATGCAGGTAGGACGTGCGACGGGCCGTGTCGTGGCGCGTGAGCAGCACGAGCGAGGTGAGCAGGTCGCGCGCATGGAACTCCTCGTCGTAGGCCGACGAGATGATGCACTGACCAGCCGAGGCGCAGGCCTGCAGGCTCGGAAGGTCGCCGACCGGCTTGCGGTCGAAGCCCAACACGGGATAGCCACAGGCGATAGCGCCCGAGCTCACCACGACCAGACGCCAGCCGAGCTTGCGCAGCGCTGCGGCTTGATCGGCAAGTCCGCCGATAAAGGCGCGGTTGACCTTGCCATCGGCGCCCACCACCGTGGACGAACCGATCTTTACCACCATCGTTTTATAAGAAGTCGTCATACGTCAAACCAATCAACTGTTCAGCGAACGGCCGAGCTGGCGGCCAAGGGAGCGTGACTCGCCCCTACCGTCCAAGGAATCATTTTGCCCAGGGAAAAGCCGAGGCCGCGGCCATGTTCTTGCGCACGAGCTCGTCGCGCACCTGAGCCAGGCCCTGCTCCATGCCCACCACATAGGTCTGCGGGTACAGGAAGCGCTTGAAAGCTGCGTCCAGATGATCGAGCGCCCAAACACAGCGCTCGCGCGCGTCCTGGATGCTCTCACGCGGAGCCACTGCGCTGCCATCGCGCACGATCGGCACCAGCAGCTCGCGATACTCAAGCTCCGACACGTCGGTCACCAGGGCGGCATCATTCACGGCCACGAGGGTATTGCCGCGCGCGGCGCCCTCCCCCACCAGATGGTCCTCGTCGTAGATCATGTCGCAGACCGGGCCGCCAAAGCCGTCGTAATAACGGCGCACGCGCTGCACGCCCGGGATCGTGCGCTTGTAGGGCTGCTCGGAGAGCTTGACCACCGGCGTCCACGGGTCGGCCTCGCTCGCACGGCGGGCGGAAAGCTTGTACACGCCGCCCAGCGCCGGCTGGTCATAGCAGGTCGCAAGCTTGGTACCCACGCCAAAGCTGTCGATGGGCGCGCCCTGGTCGAGCAGCGACTGAATCGTGTACTCATCCAGATCGTTAGAAACCGAGATCCCCACATAGGGCAGGCCCTCGGCATCAAAACGGCCGCGGACATACTTGGAGAGCTTGGCGAGGTCGCCGGAGTCGATGCGAATAGCCGACAGACGCTCGCCCACCGCCTCCATCTCCTTGGCAACCGTAATGGCATGCTCGCAGCCCTCGCGCACGTCATAGGTGTCGATGAGCAGCGTACAGTTCTTGGGGCTCGACTTGGCAAAGGCGCGGAAGGCCTCGAGCTCGGAATCGAAGCTCATCACCCAGCTGTGCGCATGCGTGCCAAAGACGGGAATACCGTAGCGGCGGCCGGCGAGCACATTGGACGTAGAGGAGCAGCCGGCAACGTAGCTCGCGCGCGCGACGGCCAGGCCGCCATCGGGACCTTGGGCTCGGCGCAGGCCAAACTCCGCCACGGGGCGACCGTCGGCGGCGAGCACCACGCGCGCCGTCTTGGTGGCGACAAGCGTCTGGAACCCGACGATGTTGAGCAGCGCCGTCTCGAGCAGCTGGCACTCCAGCGCGGGGCCGGTGACACGCACCATGGGCTCGCGCGGAAAGACGAGCTCGCCCTCGGGCACGGCGTCGATATTTACATGCGCACGAAAATCGCGCAGGTAGTCGAGGAATGCGGACTTGAACATCGCGCCGCCGGCCGGGGCCTCAAGCGATGCGAGGTAGTCGATGTCCTCGGGCGTAAAGCGCAGATTCTCGACCAGCTCGGGCAGTTCGGCGGTGCCGCACATGACGGCATAGGCGCTGCCAAAGGGATGGTCGCGGTAAAACGCGGTAAAACAACCCTGCTCATTGGCCTTGCCGCTCTCCCACAGGCCCTGGGCCATAGTGAGCTCGTACAGATCGGTGAGCATTGCAATGTCGGTGGGATGCGAGATGTCGGTCAAAGCCATGGGGCGACCTTTCGGATGTGTGGTGCAGAATTTGAGGGTTGGACGAGAGCAGAGCATGCGGACATGATGCCCGATGCAAATCGGTTAGAGCAGGCCCATGCTAGTCAGGATCGTGTAGCCCATAAAGATGACAAACGCGATGAGGGCAAGGACAATGATGATTTTTTGAGCCGGCGCCATGCCAGGGATCTCGTTCTCGCCCGTAGGCTCCTTGGAGGTAACCATGCGCTGGGCAAAGGTCATCTCGTCACGGCTCGACTTGGGCTCGACGGACTTGGGACGAGCGGCCTTTTTAGGCTGAGGCTTGGGCGCGGCAGGTGCAGGCTTCGCGGCAGCGGGCTTGGGTGCGGGCGCGGGCTTGCGCTCGGATGCGGCGTTCGCGGCGACCTCCTCGGCCTTCGCACGCTCGGCGCGCAGGGCAGCTAGCTCCTCGCGCTCGCGACGGGCCTCTTCCTGGGCCTCGCGACGGGCCTTCTCGGCGCGGAGCTCCTCCAACTCGGCGCGCTCCTCGGCAGACAGTGGTTGGGACTCAAGCTCGGCCATGGTATAGCCCTTTCTTTTAAAAAAAGCCGCCGACACAATGTCAGCGGCTTATCAAATCCAAGGGTGGAGACGAAGGGAGTCGAACCCTCGGCCTCTGCCATGCGACGGCAGCGCTCTCCCAACTGAGCTACGTCCCCAGGACAAGTCGATATTTTACCTACGGCTCGCCAACTGTCAACGCCCAATAACCAGTCTTTTTGGGGCGCGGCTATTTTGGCAACTTTTCGAACAGGCGATGCTCTCGATGATTTTTTATCCCCGTCCCAGAAAATTCATCGACGAACGCACTACTTTGCACTGGTGAGAACACCGGTGGTGTCGAAGGCCGGGGTGAAGCTCTCGTCTACCGCGCCGCCCTCTTGCCAGAACATCGTCGTAAAGCCCAGGTCGTCGGCATGGTCGAGCACCCGCTCGTACTCCTCGCGCGTCACGGCGCGCGCCAGATCGCCGCCCTGCTCTCGCATGAGCGCATTGGGCGTGTATTGGTTCATGACCGAGATCGGCACGTCGCCCACCGTCTGCCGCACTAGGTCCAGTACGCGACACGAATCGTCCGCATGCCCCGGAAGCACCAGGTGGCGCACGATGATGCCGCGCTTCATGAGCCCGTCCTCATCCACCAACTCTCCCCCGCGGCGCTCGATCTCGCGCGCCATCTGGGCCAGACCCGACACGGCCACGCGCGGGTAGTCCTTAATATGGGAAAGCGACTGCGCAAGCCCGGCATCGGCATATTTAAAGTCGGTGAGCCACACATCGACCAGGTCGCCCAGCGCCGCCACGGCACTCGCACGCTCGTAACCACTCGTGTTGTAGACGATCGGGATGACCAGCCCGCGCGCCCGCGCCGCGGCAATCGCGGCAGGCAACAGGTGCGCATAGTGCGTCGCCGTCACCAAATTGATGTTGTTGGCACCCTGGTCCTGCAGTTCCAGCATAATCTCGACCAGACGCTCAGACGAAATCTCAAGGCCAAAATTGCCGGTCGAGATCTCGTGGTTCTGGCAGTAGATACATTTAAGCGAGCAACCGCTAAAGAAGATCGTGCCCGAACCGGCCTCGCCCGAGATAGGCGGCTCCTCCCACATATGAAGCGCCGCGCGAGCGACCTTAAGCGTGTCGTCGGCACCGCATACGCCGCGCGCGCCCTCATCGCGCGCCGCACCGCAACGGCGCGGACACAAATGGCAGGCGGGCGAAAAAAGTTCGGTCAACGACGTCGGCATAAAAAAATGCTCCAAAACAACGATTCAGCAGCTCAAACATAAAGGGCCAGACCGCGTAGACGGCTCCGTCCCTAAGGCGCCGTAATCGTCCGACACGATTTTTGTAATGTCAAGACTGGAATCGATAAAGTGCCGCTTTATGATGTAGGTATTCCGCCCCCCGCGGAGCAACTGGGTGAACCGTCGCGTTTATTTAGGGAGCCCACACAGTCGTACCTAGTACAGGTATCCTTCGTTGTTAAGGACGCTGGAACAGTCGATGAGGGCACCCACCTGTTTTAGGTGGGTTCATTTTCGTAACGTGGGGGGTGGTTTTCTTTTGCCGAAAATCACCATACAGTCCATATGGATCCCCGCCGGCATCCCGACAAGCCATCGACAACATTCCAATATCTGGTAAGCGCGTGATTATCGCTGCGTGCAATTCCATGCACCCCCCTTGGTCGAGTATCATGGTTCGGCTATGCCCTTTGCGCATGGCGTTCTTCTGACCTTTTCCTTCGACGCTTGGCGGTTTTTAGATTCATGGCTTCATCCCCGAGCTACATACCGTACCTATGCGTGGCAGCGGCGGCCTTTATCACGACCTTCCTCACGGTACCCCTGGTCAAGCGCCTGGCAATCAAGCTCGACGCCGTCGACTATCCTTCTAAGCGCCGCATCAACACCAAGCCCATCCCGCGTTTGGGCGGAACGGCGGTGTTTTTGGGCCTGGTCGTCGCCTGCACTGTGCAAATCCTAGGCACCTGGTACCTGGGTTGGCCGCCCGTTTTGGTGCCGCACCCGCGCCTTCACATTAGCTATCCCATGCTGGCGCTCTCCTTTACCGTCATCTTTGCAACCGGCGCTATCGACGACGTCTTCCAGCTCACGCCCAAACAAAAGCTGGCCGGACAAGTCCTCGCCGCGCTTATCGCCTGTATCGGCGGCCTAAAAATCGGCGTCATCGTCAACCCGTTTGCCCCCGGCGAGATCATGCTCGGATGGCTCGCCTACCCCATCACCGTGATCTATCTGGTGGCATTCACCAACATCATTAACCTCATCGACGGCCTCGACGGCTTGGCCACGGGCATCTGCGGCATCGCGTCGTTCACCATGTTTTCGATGGCCGTTCTCTCGGGCCGCATCGACGCCGCCGCGCTCTCCATTGCGCTCTTTGGCGCCTGTCTGGCCTTTTTGCGCTACAACTTCAACCCCGCAAGCATCTTCTTGGGCGACTCGGGGTCGCTGCTTCTGGGCTTTGCGCTGGGCTCCATCTCGCTGCTCAACGTGAGCCGCACCGCCGCACTCACCTCGCTTATCATCCCGCTCATCGTTGCCGGCGTGCCCATCATCGACACGTTTAGCGCCATTGTGCGCCGCAAGCGCGCCCACATTAGCATCGGGCAGGCCGACAAGGGCCACATCCACCACCGCCTGATCCAAGAAGGCTACAACCAAAAACAGGCCGTGCTGCTCATCTATGCCTGGTGCATCATGCTTTCGGCCGGCGCCGCTGCGATTAACCAGGTCGAGGTGCCCATGCGCGTGCTCATCTTTACCGTGCTCGCCATTGGCTCGGCTGCCTTCGCCAAGCACCTGCACCTGTTTGAACCCGTGCTGCGCCACCATTACAACAAGCGCACGCACGAGGACGAGCTGGTCACCCCCGACGACCCCGCTTTTAAGCAGGAGGAGCAGGCAGCCGAGGAGCGCAAAGAAGAGCGCCACCACAAGCTCTAGGGCAAGCTGCCGAGGATGTGCTAAGGCACCGTTGGTCAAGCGCGGCCGCGCCGCACCCATCGCACATGCCGCAGCACGCGCGTCCCTCTCCCGCCCCTCGCCTACTTACGCACCGCCCCTCCAATAAACGCGCTATCATCTTGACCCATGAACATACGTAAGGAGCAATCATGCCAAACGAGAACAGCTACGAAGTCGCGCTGCAAAAGAGCAACGCCATTCGCGAGGGCCTGGCCAAGACGCCCGAGAAGTTCACCATGCTCACCGGCGACCGCCCCACCGGCCGTCTGCACCTGGGCCACTACTTCGGCACCCTCAAGGGCCGTGTTGAGCTGCAGAACATGGGCGCCAAGACCAACGTGCTCATCGCCGACTACCAGGTCATCACCGATCGCGACACGACCGAGCACATCCAGGACAACGTGTACAACATGGTCATGGACTACCTTGCCTGCGGCATCGACCCCGACAAGACCATGATCTACGCTCACTCCGCCGTGCCCGCCGCCAACCAGCTCATGCTGCCGTTCCTGTCGCTGGTCTCCGAGGCCGAGCTGGCGCGCAATCCCACGATCAAGGCCGAGATGGAGGCCTCGGGCCACGAGCTTACCGGCCTTCTGCTCACCTACCCGGTGCACCAGGCCTGCGACATTCTGTTCTGCAAGGGCAACGTCGTGCCCGTCGGTCGCGACCAGCTGCCGCACATCGAGCTCACCCGCACCATCGCACGCCGCTTTAACAACCGCTACGGCAAGGTATTTCCCGAGGTCGACGCATTGCTGTCCGAGACCCCGCTGCTTCCCGGCCTTGACGGTCGCAAGATGAGCAAGAGCTACGGCAACGCCATCAATATCTCGATGACCGCCGAGGAGACGGCCAAACGCATCAAGAAGAGCCAGACCGACTCCGAGCGCATGATCACGTTCGATCCCGAGAACCGCCCCGGCGTGTCTGGCCTGCTTTCGACAGCCGCCATCTGCACCGGTCGCTCCGAGGTCGAGATTGCCGAGGAGATCGGCATGGGCGGCTCCGGCCAGCTCAAGAAGTACGTGACCGAGGCCGTCAACGAGTACTTCGCACCGATCCGCGAGCGTCGCCAGCGCTACGAGAACGATCTGGACTATGTGAAGGACGTCCTGCACGAGGGCAACCGTCGCGCCAACGAGATCGCCGATCAGACCCTGGCAGAGGTTCAGGACGCCATGGGCATGGTGTACTAGACCGATCTGCTGGCTTGAGCTTTCGATTGCTTTAGGGCGGGCGCTACGGCGTCCGCCTTTTTTGGAGCCGGACCGCTTCGGCTCCGTCCATCGCACCCCCTCGACAAACAGGAACAGGCCCGCCGGCAGTTAGCTGCCAGCGGGCCTGTTCCCGAAGTACACCGTTGAATCGCACAGAGGGGAGGGATGCGAATCAAACTCAACAGGGCAGGCTTTTTCATCGCCTATTGCCTGCTCCGTTGCTGAAACCAATATAGTTCACCGTGGTTTACTTTGTAGCGTCAATATGCGCCGCCACACCTTCTCCATAAGTTAGCCCCGGTAAACCTGCAACGGGAAACCACCACAAAGGGGTCAGGCACCTTTGTGGTGGTTTTGGCCACGGCAGAGCCGCTAGAGCCCTGCTGGCCAGCGACAGGCGGCCAAGTCGACGTGCATGGAATCGGTAAACGCCACGCCCTCCCCCATTAAGAGCTCGCGCTGAGCATCGGGACCGCCAAAGGCAAAGCCCTCACAGATACGGCCGTCGGCAAACACCACGCGATGACAGGGAATTTGACCAGGGCGTGGGTTGCTATGCAGCGCATACCCCACATAACGTGCACTTCGCGCGCGACCGGCGAGCAGCGCCACCTGACCATACGTGGCGACCATCCCCTCGGGGATCTGCTCAACCACCTCATACACCCGCTCAAAAAAACCCTCAGACGCCATCGCTCGCTCCCTTCTCCGCATTAACAGCATAAAGAAATGATCCCTTGGGGACGGAGGAAAACGGATCATTCACGGCCTCCGTGCGGTCGATGATCCGTTTTCCTCCGTCCCCAAGGGATCATTTGTTGGCAGGTTGGTTAGTTGGCGGGATGGAAGAAGGCTACGGCTACGGCACCGGGGCCTACGTGGGTACCGATGGTGGCACCGATGGTGTGAACGGGCAGCTCGCCCTCGGTGTGGCCAGCCCACAGTGCCGCGCTGTCCTCGATATACTTCTTGAGCACCGCATCCGAAAGGCCCGTATAGCCGAGCGCCAGCGGCATGGAAAAGTCGATGCCGCCCGCCTTTTCGACCTTTTGGTTCAGCAGGTTGCGGCCGTTCTTGGAACCGCGCGCCTTTCCCAGCTGCACAATCAGACCGTCCTCGGCAGCTACCACGGGCTTTACGTTGAGCAGCGTACCCACGGCGCCGGCAGCAGCAGACAGGCGACCGCCGCGCACCAGGTACTCCAGCGTCTCGAGCAGGCCGATAACCACCACGCGGTCGCGCACGGCCTCGACCGCCGCCGCGATCTGGGCCGCGCTACGGCCCTCGTTCACCAAGCGCAGCGCATACTCGACCAGAATGCGTTCACCCAGGGTGACGTTGTTGCTATCAACCACGTACACATCGCCGCCCGGCGCCTCGGCTAGTGCGGTACGGGCGCTCTGATTGGTGCCCGACAGCTTAGCGCCCACGGTAATAATCACAGCCTCATCGCCGGCTTCGCAAATCTCGGCGATAGCCTGCGAGAACGCGTACGGGTTGACCTGGCCGGTCTTGGGCAGCTCATCGCGCTCCACGAGCATCTCGTAAAAGCGCTGGTGATCGATGTCGACGCCATCCATGAACACATCGGTGCCAAAGGAGACGGACAGCGGCAAAACGTCCAGTGCCGGGTGCTCGGCCGGCGACATATCGCTTGCGGAATCGGTAATAATGCGGACGGACATAGCGAATCCTTTCTTGCGCAGGTCCCGCGCAGGGAATTTTGACAGCAATGCCCCGGCACGGTACACGCGCTTAAACGGGACGATGCAGTTGATAATGGGAAGCAAATGCCCAGGCGGCCCTACAGCTCGCGCAAGGTGTTGAGAATCGTACGCAGCGACGCATACATCTGCTCACGCTGCTCCACGCCCATGGCCTTGCCGGTGGTGTCGAGCACTTCACGAATAATGCAATCAGCCTCGTTCATGCTCTCGCCGCCCAACGTGGTCAGGCGAACCGGGGCGCGATACTTAACGGCGGCATCGCCCGAATCGTCGACTTCGACGTAGCCGCCCTCCTCCAGATGCGCCAGCGTGCGCGAGACGGCAGCGCGGGTCACGCCAGCCATGCGGGCGAGGTCGGCACCAGTCAGGCCGTCCTTGCTGCGCTCAAGATAGTACAGGCACATGATGTCGGAGCCCTTAAGGCCCAGCCTTGCGCCCTCAGATGTCTTAATGCGCTGGATCTCCTTGTAGAGTCCGCTGATCAGTCCGACAAAGTCCTCGAAACGTGTCTCGTCGCTCTGCTGCATGGGAGACGCCCGCCTTTCGCTTGCATAATGCTAACGGGTAAACATCTTAACCGTACCCAGCGGCCGCCAGCACTGCGCGCCCTATTTGTTAACTCATCAACATAAAAACCACCACAAAGGGGACAGGCACCTTGTGGTGGTTTTGACCGGCGAGTATGATTTGCAGAAGTTGCTACAGCTCCACGCGGGGATTGTCGCGGGTCACAAGCGTCTTAACGACAACCGTCGCCCCCAGATAGCGCTCAAGCAGCTCGGCTAAGCGATCGATGGCGGCCTGACAGTCCCCCATGCGCTCGGGCTCTACGCACTCAATCGCCAAAAACGCGTCGGCCGAATCGTCGGATAGAGCCGTTCGAACGCCGTCGCGCCAGTTCCAGCAGCGGCACACGGCGCCCGCATCGTCAATGTAGGCGAGCTCGCCGGGCAGCGTCGGGTCGTCCGCTTCCTCGCCAAGCGGCAGGAACGCATCCCCGCCGTCGGTCACCTTCAAGCGAAGGTCCCCCTCAATCGCATGCAGATCCTCGCCTCCCACGGGCAGTGCATAGGACAGCGACACCGTGTTATAGATATCCACCGCGGGCGTAATGTGGCCCACCGGCTTGCCCTTGAGCACGCGCTTGAGCAGGTTCTCGATTGAACAGCGCGCGCCCTTTTTGGTCTTGAACAGACGATAGGCCTCGCGCCATGCCTTGACCGGTGCGTTCTCGCTGATTGTATCGCTGGTCAGATGACGCTCCGCATCGATATTGGCACGGTCGAGCAGCGCCGCTATCGCGTCCACATCCTCTTGAGGTATCTGGGCCGCGGGCTTCATACCCTCCACGACCACAACACCGACCGCCGCCTGAGGAAACAGCTCCCAAAATGAATCCTCGGCAATAAAGCTCTTCATACGTGCTCCCTTCATTGTGCGCGCCCGAGTGAGGGCGCCTAAACAAAAAGCGCCCTTACAACGGCCACCTTCAAAGTCCTACGGTGCCGTCACAAGAGCGCTTGCGCTGTCCCCATCCGGAGAAGGGGACGATATGTCAGGCGTATTGTAACCTGAGTCATCCGCGCGAGCAAAACCACCACAAAGGTGCCTGTCCCCTTTGTGGTGGTTTTGGGTCTGAGGCGATGCTAGTGGCGGAGCCCCAGCAGGCCGCGTCCGCGATGACGGGCGTCGGCGTGCACCTGAGCGTGCGGACCGGCGGCCTTGACGGACTCGGGCAGGTGCGAGTACTTCTTCTCGAAGTTCTCCTCGAACATCACGGCCAGGTTGTGCGCGGCCTCGTCGTAGCGAGCGGTGCTCTGCCAGTACTGGCGCGGCACCAGAATGCCGTCGGGCACGCCATGGCACGTGGTGGGAATGTCGACGTTAAAGATGTCGTCGTGCACGAACTCGCTGTCCTCGATGGTACCGTCGAGGGCGCGGGCCACCAGGGCGCGCGTGTAGGCAAGCTCGATGCGATGGCCCACGCCATAACCGCCGCCAATCCAGCCGGTGTTGACCAGATAGACGCGGGTGCGACCGTCGGCGATACGCTCGCCGAGCATCTTGGCATAGACCATGGGATCGAGCGGCATAAACGGCTCGCCAAACAGCGAGGAGAACGTGGGCGTGGGCTCGGTGACGCCGACCTCGGTGCCAGGAATCTTGGCGGTGAAGCCCGTCACAAAGTGATACATGGCGGCGTCGGCCGTCAGGCGCGAGATGGGCGGCAGCACGCCAAAGGCATCGCAGGTCAAAAACAGCACGACGCTCGGGGTGGTGCCCATGCCCTTGGTCCACGCGTTGGGAATGTGCTCGACGGGATAGGCCACGCGCGTGTTGTGCGTGATCGAGACGTCATCGTAGTTGGGCTTGCGATTCTCATCGAGCACCACGTTTTCGCAGATGGCGCCAAAGCGGACGGCGTTGAAGATCTCGGGCTCGTGGAACGCGTCCAGGCCCTCGCACTTGGCGTAGCAGCCGCCCTCGACGTTAAAGATGCCCATGTCGGACCAGCCGTGCTCGTCATCGCCGATCAGCAGGCGCGTGGGATTGGCCGAAAGCGTGGTCTTGCCGGTGCCCGACAGGCCAAAGAACACGGCAGTCTCGTGCGTGACGGGATCCATGCTGGCCGAGCAGTGCATGGGCAGCACGTCGTCCTCGACGGGCAGCAGGTAATTCATGACGCTGAAGATGGACTTTTTGATTTCGCCGGAGTAACCGGTGCCGGCAACCAGAATCACGCGCTCCTGGAAGTTGATAACCACGGCGGCGCTGGAGTTGAGGCCCTTGATGGCGGGGTCGCACTGGTAGCCAGGTGCCGCGAGCACGCAGAAGTCCGGCTCGCCGGCGCGCGCAATTTCGCGAGCGAGCGGACGGGCGAGCATCTGCTTAATAAAGAGCGCCTGGCTGGCGCGCTCGCAGGCGACGAGCAGGCGACGCGTGTGGTTGCGGTCGGCGCCGGCCATGCCGCGGGTGACGAACACATCGCGCTCGTTGAGATAGTCGACGATGCCGGCCTTGATGGTCTCGTAGCTCTCGATCGAAAGCGGTCGGTTGACGGCGCCCCAGGCAATCTTATCGTGGACATCGGGGGTGTCAACGATAAAGCGATCGTTGGGAGAACGACCAGTGCGCTCCCCCGTCTCGATCACCAGCGCGCCGTTGGATGCCATGCGGCCTTCTTCGCGGCGGATGGCGTGCTCGACGAGCTCCGCGGCGGGTAGATCGACCAACAGGCGGGGCTGATTATCGGCGGGATCTTCGACCAGCGTAATACCAAAGTTGGACAGAACTTCTGCAGGGGTAACACCAGGCATGGGGCCTCCTTTAAAAACGCGGCACGTGGACGCGGCGCGCACTTTACTCACGTAAAGCCCGTTGTACCCGATATGCAAAAACGTTTTTGCGGCAACGGCGAAGCGCCCGCCCAACGGTCAAAAATCGCAGGCAAGCGGCCTGGTCATTGGGGACGTTCTTAATCGACTAATCGTTGGGGACACTTATGAACAGGCAACAACCAAGGAGTGTCCCTAGATGCCGGCACTTAGGGACGTTCCCAAAGTGCCGACTACAGCGGCAGGCCTTGGCCGAGCATGGCGATGACGCTCATGAGGACCAGCATGCCGGCGGCGTAGGGCAGCACTGCGCCCAGGAGCTCGGCGTCCTTACCGCGCACGTGCACGGCAGCGAGGCCAATCGCGAGCGTCTGCGGCGAGACCATCTTACCGGCGGCGACACCCAGGGCGTTCAACGCAACCATCCAGTAGTCGCTCACACCCAGCGCCGAAGCGGCCTGGCTCTGAATGGGACCAAACAGCATGCCCGACGATGTGCCCGAACCGGTCACGAACGCACCGACGGCACCGATCCACGGGGCCAGAATCGGGTACAGACCACCGGCGACGGCAATGCAGAACGCACTGATCGAAGAGATCATGCCCGCATAGCCCATCACCTTGGCACAGCCCAGCACCGAAAGCATCGTGATTACCGTCGGCATCATCTGCTTCACAGTCGCGGCCAGCACCTCGCCCATCATGCGCGGCGAAGCCCCCTGAATGGCGCCGCCGATAAACGCGGCCAGGAAGATCCAAACACCCGGCGTGTTAATCCACGAAAACGTGAGCGTGCCGGGGTTCTCGCCGCAATACACCTGCACGTGACTCGCAAAGGGCGCAAGCGCGGCATGCACGGCGGGCACCAGGTTGGACGTACCCAACAGCAGTACAAAAATCAGGATGAAACACGACCAGGCAGAAAGCGCCGACTTATCGGTGAGCTGCTCACCGGCCTCGATATTCATGTGAAAGCGCGCGTCCAGGTGACCGGACTTCTCGGCGCGCATGGCAAGCGCGGCGGTCAGCGCGAGCGACACGATGGAGCCCACGACCACGGCAAGCTCGGGGCCCACAAACATAGCGACGACCAGGGCAGCGCCGACAAAGGACGCGCCAGAGAGCAGCGCGATGCCGGCCACGCCGTGCAGGCGCTCGCCTACGCTCGCAACATCGCCTTGATCGTCGGTCACGCGGCCCGCAACCAACACGATGAGCAGCGGCATCACCACAAAGAACGGTGCGAGCTGCACCAGCTGAACGGTCGCCAGGTGCAGGGAATCCAGACCCACCAGGTCGGCAACGGACACCGTGGGGATGCCGATGGAGCCGTAGGGCGTGGGCACGCCGTTGGCCAGCAGGCAGATCAGCACGGCAGGCACGGCCTCAAAACCAAGGCCCGCGAGCATGCCAGCGGGAATGGCGACAGCGGTACCAAAGCCAGCCATGCCCTCCATAAAGCCGCCGAAGCACCACGCCACGAGCAGCGCCAGCAGACGGCGATCGCTGCTGATGGAGGTGATCATGCTGCCGATCACGTCCATGGCGCCCGTGCGAACGCAGAGGTTATACGTAAAGACGGCGGCGATAATCACCAACACGATGGGCCACAGCGCCATCAAAAAGCCCTCGAGCGAGGCCGTGGCTATCTGCGCCACCGGCAAATGCCACCACGCAAAGGCGAGCACGCACGAAAGAACAAACGAACCAATCGCGGCTTTCCAGGCCGGCCATTTAAAGCACAGCAGCATCACGACAAGCCAGATGATAGGCACAAGAGCCAGCAAAAATGCGGCGACGTCCATGTGTAAAAGCTCCTTGGTACCGCGAGGGCGGCATCGGGGGTGTCATAAAACTTGAACAGGATACCGCACGCTTACCGACAATTTTCTGCCGCCTGCCGAAATATTGAACAATCCGTTCAAAAACACGAGCAAACACCGCCGCGTCTATACTAGAGCGCAGCAATAGAAAGGACTCCGCCCTGAGCATCACGCCCCTCGATAGCGTCCGCCGCGCCATCGCCCGCCGCAACGGCATTGCCGACCCCGCCGCAGCGAGCAGCGGCACCGCAAAGGCCCAGGGCGGACGCATCGAGAACGGCCTCTTCCCTGCCTCCCACACGGCCGAGGAGCTCGCACGCATCCAGGAGCTGAGCCAGCGCAACGCCGGCGGGCCCAATAGCGGCCAAGCCACACGTCGCCGGCGCGAGGGCGATCGCGAGCCCGGCCCCATCCACCGCATGGTCAATGCCTGGTGGAACCGCCTGCTCGGAGCCGTCTACGCGGCGGCTTCTCCACGCAAGAAGCCGAGTACGAAGATCATGCCACCCGTCGCGACCACCTTTGGAATACCCTGGGCACCGCCGTATGGGGCATGGCGTTTCCTCTGCTCACCATCGTGTCCACGCAGCTCGTGGGCGCCGAGGAAGCCGGCAAGTTCTCCATTGCGTTTGTCACCGGCACGCTCATCATGATCGCGTGCAACTACGGCGTGCGCAATTTTCAGGTCTCGGACATCGACGAGAAGGCGTCCTTTGCCTCCTACCAGCTCAACCGCTGGCTTTGCGGAGCATTCGCGCTGGCCTGCGGCCTTGCATACAGCAGTGCCCGCGGCTACGACGCGCAGATGGCAACGATCGGCCTGGGCGTCTACCTGTATAAGGTGATCGACGGCGTGGCGGACGTGTACGAGGGCCGCCTGCAGCAGGCCGATAAACTCTACCTGGCCGGCATGAGCCAAACGCTGCGCTCCGTCGGCGTCATCGCGGTCTTTAGCGTGGCGCTGTTCCTTACGCGCAGCATGCCCATCGCGGCCATGGCCATGGGTGTCACCGCCATCGTCTCGCTCGTGCTGGTCACCGCGCCGCTGGCCCTGCTCGAAACCGAAAAATCGCGTCGCGTGAGTCTGCGCGAGGTCGGCCACCTGTTTGTCCAGTGCGCCCCGCTCTTTGGCGCACTGTTCCTGTTCAACCTCATCGAGAGCATGCCCAAGTTTGTGATGGAAGGCACGCTGGCCTACAAATATCAGCTGTACTTTAATGCCCTGTTCTTTCCGGCGCAGGCTAATTTGCTGAGCATTGGATTTGTCTATAAACCGCAGCTTTTGCGTCTGTCGAGCATTTGGGCGAACCCGCGCAAACGCCGCCGTTTTGACTTGATTATTATTGCCGTTATGGCGCTGATCGTGGCCATCACCGGCGTATGCGCCGCATTTATGGCAGGCCCCGGTATTCCCCTCATGAGCTTTATGTACGGCCTCAACTTTGAGCGCTACCGCACATTGGCGCTGCTGATGGTCGTCGCCGGCGGCGTAACCGCGGCCATTGATTTTATCTACGCCATTATCACGGTGCTGCGCCACGCCGGCGACGTCACCAAGATTTACCTCATCTGCTTTGCCGTGAGCGTGGTGCTCCCGGTGATCCTGATCAACCTGCTGGGCCTGGTGGGCGCCGTCGTGAGTTACCTGGCTATCATGGCCCTGCTGCTGGTGCTGCTGATTGTCGAGTACGCCCACATCCGCCAACGCATCGAACGCGACCGCAACCCGTACGGCGCCTAATTCGAATCAATTTGAAGAAAAGAAACGTCGATGTTTTGGCACCGACAGCGAGCAGTCTCGAAGTGCCCCAGGTTGGCGCGAAAGAGGAGCGACGCGTACTTCCGTACGCGAGCGACGGTTTGAGCGACAAGATGGGGTGCTTCGGGGCTGCGCAGCGTCAACGTGGCCGCCGTTCGGTAGAACGGCGGAACAAAGTTATTCGCCAGGAAGAATGTTTGCGTAGAACTCCGCCCCGTCGTCCAGGCGCAGGATCCCGACGCGGCCGAACTCGGAACCGGTAGCCGCCGCACAGTCGATATCGATGCGATCGGGCACGCCGGCGGTATCCTCGCCACCCAGGCGCACCATCTGCCCGCGACCCGACTCCTCATCGAGCCCCGCCAGGCCGCCAACCTCGCAATAACGCCCCAGCGACACCGTGGGCGTGTGGCCGCTCACCACGACCGGGCCCTTGCCCTCGGCAGAAAGCAGTCCCGTCGGGGCATCCCAATAGCCATGGCGAATCCAGAGCAAGACATCGGACGACTGCACGGCGAGCATTTGCTGCAGCAGCTCGCTATCGGCATCGACCGCTCCCCTGCCGTCGCCGCAATCGACACCATGCTCAAGCAAAAACGCACGCGCCGCCTCGGTCTGAATGCCGGCGTGCACCAGCAGATACGGTCGCTCGGCAGTCTCGACCACCGCGTAGAGCGGCAGGGCGGCAGCCCAGCGCACCAGCTCCTCGTATGCCTCAAATTCCATTTCGTTGAGCTGCTGACGCGTGGTCCAACCGCCATTGATATCCCAGGTCTCGGCATCGAGCGGGTCCTGGCCAATGATCGCGTCGAGCATAATCTGCTCGTGGTTGCCCTTAAGCACGCGAGCGTTGGGCAGCGACCGCACCAAGTTGATGACACCGACCGGATCGGGACCGCGGTCGATCATGTCGCCCAGCACATACAGCGTGTCGTCGGACGTCAGCGAGATCTTGGAAAGGGCCTCGTCCAGCGCGCGCACGTGCCCGTGAGCATCAGATGTCACATAGATCGCCATGGAACGCCTTTCCCTGCATTACGGCCGAAGCCCGATGCCACGACTAAAACTTCAAGTTGAACTTAAACGTTACCCATTGTACTCCGTTGCAATAAAGCTGGAAAGTGCCACCGCTGCCAACGGTCACAAGCGGCCGCCCGCACGCCCCGAAAACACCGCGCCACCAGCACCAACGCCCCAACCAGCACCGCCCGCGCCCCCCCGCCTCGTGTCGATAATGCGAACGCCCGCGGCTCGGCCCCATAAACCCACCATCTTTGGGTACAAATTACCGCAGACAACTGACCGTGCCACGCAAACCACCCAGGAGCGGACACTACCCATGAACCAGATACTTCTCTTTATCGGCCTCGTCATCATTTTATGCCTGACCATCAAACCCGTCGGCAAAAAGCTCCCCTTCCCCACCCTGCTCATCTTTATCGCGCTCGGCATGCTGCTGGGCGTTAACGGGCCGGCGCGCATCGACTTTAGCGACTACGCGCTTACCGAAACCGTCTGCAGTACGGCGCTGCTGTTCATCATGTTCTACGGCGGCTTTAACACCAACATCGACCGCGCCAAGCCCGTCGCCGCGCCCGCGGTACTGCTGAGCACGCTCGGCGTTATCGCCACCGCCGGCATCACGGGCGCCTTTGCGCACTTCGCACTGGGCTTCGACTGGATCGGCGGCCTGCTGCTGGGCTCGATCGTGGCGTCGACCGATGCGGCGAGCGTCTTTAGCGTGCTGCGCGAGCACAACCTGTCGCTGAGGGGCGGCACCGACTCGCTGCTCGAGGTCGAATCGGGCTCCAACGACCCCGTCGCCTACATGCTCACCGCGGTGCTCGCGACCCTCGCAGCGGGCGGCAATATCGACATTCCCGTGCTGCTGGCCAAGCAGATCATCCTGGGCGCGGGGCTGGGTCTTGCCATCGGCTGGACATCCAGCCGCCTGATTGAACGCGCACACGCAACGGCCGAGGGCGCGCAGACTATCTTTTTATTCGCTGTGGCGATCGTCGCCTACGCACTGCCGAGCTATCTGGGCGGCAACGGCTTTTTGGCCGTATACCTGGCCGGCATTGTGCTGGGTGCAAGCGACATCACCGGCAAGGTCGAGATGGCGCACTTCTTCGATACCCTCACTGAGATGGCCGAGATGACCATCTTCTTTTTATTGGGCCTGCTCGTCACGCCCGCACGCCTGCCGCAAATGCTGTTGCCGGGCCTGGCGCTCATGGCGTTTATGCTCTTCGTGAGCCGCCCCATCGCCGTCGGCCTGCTGTTGGCGCCCTTTAAGACCAATCCTCGCCAAGTCGCGCTCGTAAGCTGGGCGGGTCTGCGCGGCGCGGCTTCGGTCGTGTTTAGCCTCTTTGCCGTGGTGGTCGGTGTTCCCGGTGGGCACGACCTATTTGACCTGGTCTTTGTGATTGCCGTGTCGAGCATTGTAGTGCAGGGCTCGCTGCTACCGGCAGTGGCGAAAAAGCTCGACATGATCGACGCGGAAGGCGATGTGCGCCGCACGTTTAACGATTACCGCGACGAGGACGGCATGTCGTTCGTTAAGCTCAAGGTAGGCGCGGGCCATCCGTTTGCCGGGCGCTCGCTCGCCGATATTGGCAGCGTCGCCGACATGCTCGTGGTCCTGGTGCTGCGCGACGGGGCGCACCCGGTACTGCCCAACGGCGATACCGTCATCGAGGAAGGCGATCTGCTGGTAATGGCCGCCCCAACGTTTGAAGAGCGTGCCGAGGTTACGCTGCGCGAAGTCACCGTGACACCCCACGGTCGCCTGGCCGGCCAACGCCTGAGCGATGTGCCGCAAGGCAAGCATCCGTTTATTGTGGTGATGCTCAAGCGCGACGGCCAGACGATCATCCCCGACGGCAACACCCTCATATACGCCGGCGACGAAGCCGTCATCGCCACGCTCGCGTCGTAGCGGGCAGGAGGTAGCTAATTTGCGACGAAGAGATCAAGCGCCTAGAAAGCCTCATGCCTTCGCTCGCAGATTTGGATTTGCCTGAGGAGTAAAGCACCCCTCCCCCATGTAACCATCCTGTAAATCATAGCAGCGCACTCGAGTTTTACCGTGATGCGGTCGCGCCTGGCGCTCCACTGTGCTAAAGTATCCCGAACGTTCAAACGACTACGAGGGGAACTAGAAGATGGCACGTGTGCACAACTTCTCAGCTGGCCCGGCCGCACTGCCTACAAGCGTGCTCGCCGAGATCGCCGACGAGATGATGGACTACCGCGGTTGCGGCATGTCCGTGCTCGAGATGAGCCATCGATCTAGCATGTATCAGCAGATCATCGACGACGCCGAGGCAACCCTGCGCCGCCTGCTGAGCATCCCCGACAACTACCGTGTCCTGTTTTTGCAGGGCGGCGCCACGCTGCAGTTTGCGGGCATCCCCATGAACCTCATGTGCCGCGGCCGCGCCGGCTACGTCGTGACCGGCAACTTTGCCAACAAGGCGTACAAGGAGGCCGCCAAGTACGGCGAGGTCGTGCTGCTCGCGAGCTCCGAGGACACCAACTTCGACCGCATTCCCACCATGTCCGACGTCAACGCGCGCATTGCCGCCGAGGCCGCGGGCGACGGGCTCGACTACGTCTACATCTGCCAGAACAACACCATCTTTGGCACCATGTACCACGAGCTGCCCACTTGCGTCGATGTGCCGCTGGTCGCCGATGTCTCGAGCTGCTTTCTGTCGCAGCCGCTCGACGTCGAGCGCTACGGGCTCATTTACGCCGGCGCGCAGAAAAACGCCGGCGCCGCGGGCGTGACCGTGGTCATCGTGCGCGACGATCTCATCGCAGATGGCCCCGCCTTTGCGCAGACGCCGCAGTACCTGGACCTTAAGACCCAGGCCGCCAAGGGTTCCATGCTCAACACGCCCAACACCTTTGGCATCTACGTGTGCGGCAAGGTGTTCCATTGGGTGGAGCAGACCGGTGGACTTGCCGCCATGGCCGAGCGCAACTGGGACAAGGCCAACCTGCTCTACGACCTGCTCGAGCACAGCGAGCTGTTCCATGGCACCACGCAAGCCGACGGTCGCTCCATCGCCAACGTCACTTTCCGCACCGGCGACGCCGAGCTCGATGCGACCTTTGTCGCAGGCGCGGCCGAACACCAGATTCAAAACGTCAGGGGCCATCGCCTGGTGGGCGGCATGCGCGCCAGCGTCTACAACGCCGTAACCATGGAAGACGTGCAGGCCCTGGCCTCGTACATGAAGGACTTCGAAGCACAGCATAGTTTGAGTCCGCGATCTAACTAGCCCGCAACGCGCGGGCCGACCAGCCACTTCAAACCACCTGTTTAAACCAAACCTGCTAAGGAGTTTTTCATGCGCAAGATTAAGACCATCGACGACATCACTAAAGACGGCAAAGTCGAGTTTGGCGAGGGCTACGAGTTCGTGGGCACCGCCGAGGAGGCCGACGCCATCCTGATGCGCTCCACCGACCTGCACGGCTACGAGCTGCCCGAGGGCATCCGCGCCATCGCCCGCTGCGGCGCCGGCGTCAACAACATCCCCGTCGAGGAGTACGCCAAGAAGGGCGTCGTCGTCTTTAACTCCCCCGGCGCCAACAGCAAC
The DNA here is from genome assembly GCA_902473205.1 of uncultured Collinsella sp. Classification (GTDB taxonomy): domain Bacteria; phylum Actinomycetota; class Coriobacteriia; order Coriobacteriales; family Coriobacteriaceae; genus Collinsella. The sequence goes on along the minus strand of CABRRA010000003.1, from coordinate 30,148 downwards.
GCCGTCAAGGAGCTCGTCCTTGGCATGCTGGTGCTCTCGAGCCGCGGCGTCGTGCAGTCGATGAATTGGGTGCGCGACAACGCCGACGACCCCGAGATTCAGGTCGACGCCGAAAAGGCCAAGAAGGCCTTTGTGGGCCGCGAGCTCAAGGGCAAGCGCATCGGCGTTATCGGTCTGGGCAACGTAGGCTCCAAGGTCGCCAACGCCTGCGTCGATCTGGGCATGGATGTCTACGGCTACGATCCGTTCATTTCCGTCGAGCACGCGTGGGTGCTGAGCCGCGAGGTGCAGCGCGTGGGCACGCTCGAGGATCTGTGCCGCGGCTGCGACTACCTCACCGTGCACGTACCCAGCAAGGCCGACACCATCGGCATGATCAGCACCGAGCAGATTAACCTGCTGGCGCCCGACGCCGTGCTCATCAACTACGCGCGCGAAACCATCATTGACGAGGACGCCGTCGACGCTGCCCTGCGTGAGGGCAAGCTGAGCTGGTTTAGCTGCGACTTTGCCACGCCCAAGACCGTCAAGATGCCCAATACGTTTATCACCACGCACTCGGGCGCCGGCACCGGCGAGGCCGAGGCCAACTGCGCCGACATGGCCATCAGCGAGCTCAAGGATTACCTGGAGAACGGCAACATCGCGCACAGCGTCAACTACCCCGCCTGCAGCATGGGCAAGGCGCGCGCCGCAAGCCGCATTGCCTGCCTGCACGCCAACGTGCCCAACATGATCGGCCAAATCACGGCCATCCTGGCCAAGGACAATGCCAACGTGCAGCGTATGACCAACGAGTCCGCCGGCGAGAACGCCTACACCATGTTCGACACCGACGAGCACCTGGACAGCAGCACCATCGAGGCGCTCAAGCAGATTCCGTCGATGTATCGCGTGCGCGTGATCAAATAGCGCCGGCGCCAAGCCTGCCAGGCAGACCATGAAGCCCATTCGGCCCCCGTTTTCACGAAACGGGGGCCGAATTCGTTGCTCCGGCTGGTTTTGAAAATGCTATCCATAATAAGTTTTTTCGGATAATCGACAGTGAGGCCCTAGTCGCTAAGCACAACTGCTTTTACAAACAGCTTTATCAGGGGTTTTAGTAGGTAAAAATCGATCTCTATATGCCAAACTAAAGTTGACTGTCCATTTTCCGAAATAACTTGCTCTAGGTAGCACTTTTCAAGCCAATTCCAAGGAGCAATTGAAGGCTATTCGCAACTAAAACCCTAGCTTCCGCGACCGTTTTCCACCCGCGCGGCTACATTCCCGCCCAATCGATAAAAATCTCCTCACGAAGTCGCCGTTCGAGCTCCTGCTGCCGCGGCGTCTTGTCTTTCAACGGCATATCGAGATAGGACATGATAAGCTCCATCACCACGCGGAAGGCATCGGAGTCAACCAGCTGACCATAGGTCATCAGAACGACGGGATATCCCATGGCTTGCAGGGCCGTCGTTCGATCGGAGTCCGAGATCTTGGATTCTATGGATCCGTGAATGGCTTTACCCTGGCATTCAACCAGGCACTCTCGGCTGCCCTCCTTATTTGACAGCAAGATATCGGCGTAGCGCCTATCAAGCCCCGAAATCAGGCGGGCGCTGCGCGTCATGCGAATCTCAACGTTATTGGTAAGGTGCAACCCTTCGCCACCGCGCAGCCTCGAAAGGCCAAACAGCATCGAAGCTTGGACCTCAAGCGGCGATGCCACAATTCCCGTAATGCATTTCGCGGCACGCGTGAATGATTTAGCACCGCGGAGTCCCTGGATCTTATTGGCGAACTCCGTAAGGTCAGAGAGCTCGATCAAGGGAGGTCGTTTCCACAAGTCCGTTGGATTCCCCGAGGCGTCCCTTACGTTTTCCCAGCCCGACCGTGCGTCACCCCACCGGCTCCCATATGCCTGCTCAAGCGCCAACTTTACTTGAGGCGCAATCTTGCACACGGCAAAGGTGCCGCACATCTCATACATGCACATGATCAGACGCTCGTTTGAGACCGAGGAAGCAATGGTCAACAGCGTAAAGAGCGGGGACGCGACATCGAGGCCAAACTCTGTCTGCCGCACGGAGCCAAACGGCCTCTCCCCGTTCCAAACATGTCTGACAATACGATCGCCCTTACGTCCACAGCTGCCCTGTGCCAACACGTGTAACGGGGTGCCCAGGAAATGTTTGACAAGCGGATGCTCACAAAGGCGCTCCCTGCGCGGATCGTCCGCAGAATCGGGCAGGTCCGGCATTATTGCCAAGACCTGTGGAGGTATCCGGTGATACCGAAAGGCAGATATGTCGCACAGCATGTCGTCCATGAAGGGTACGTACCCACCGCGTCGTTTGTAAACCCGCCCGGACGGCAAACGCGATGGCTCGGCCTGCGAACGGTAAATGCTGCTACGCGCGCGTCGCGAATCTGCAGGTGACTTACAATCGGTTTGCAAAGCAAACTGATTGTGAGGTTACATATGGTTGATGATGACGAGGGCGGCTATCGCCCCTTTGTCGTGCCCGACCACGCCAAGGTCTGGGTCGACATGCGCCTGACGCCACCGACCGATACGGCCGCCGCGATCAACATGATCGAGCAGGCCGCTGCCACCGCCGAGGCCGCGGTTCCCGGTTGCCATGGCAGTTTCGCCGTGACGGGCGATCGCCCCGCCATCGAGCGCGACCCGAACTCTCCCCTTCTAGCTGCGCTCAAGCGCGCCGCCGATGACGTGACGGACGCGAACACGACCGTCGGCTTCTTTACCGGCTGCACCGATACCGCCGTCATTGCCGGCAAGACGGGTAACCGCAATTGCATGAGCTACGGCCCCGGCTCGTTGGTGCTCGCGCATAAGCCCAACGAGCCGGGGCCCATGCCGATATCGTTCGCTGCCAGAACGTGCTCATCGCGCTTGTTGACAACACGCTCTGGGACGCAAGCGTCCAAGTTGGGGCATAATAAGCCGCAAACAAACCGACTCGCGCGTTAGGACCGCCCATGAAAGCACTTCCGTTTCCCTGCATCCGCCCAGCTCAGGACCGCGTGCTCGAAGCGCTGCCGCAGATGGGCGACATCCTAAGCGGCAACGACGCCCTGCGCGGCGCCATTGCCGACGGGCTCATGCTCAAAGATCCGGGCGCGGCGTATTACGTGTACGAATGCTCCGGAGAGCCAGGGCGCGTGACGGGCGTTGTGGCAATTTGCCCGGTCGGCGTACTGACGGGCGACGGCGCGACCCCCGCAGATGCGGCTGCAGCCGCCCGTGCAATCGCCGAGCTTAAGGTGCAGCCGCGCCCCGTGTCGCTCGCCTACGAGGCCTCGCCCGTTATGGATATCATCCTCGGTGCCGCCAAAGAGGGCGCGTCGCTCTATGCCGTCACCGACCCCGCCGGCATTACGCACCGCGCGTGGGAGGTCAAGCGCGAGGACGCCGTTGCTGCCATCCGAGCCATGCTCGACCAGGCACCGGAGCCGACGCCGGCAGACGACCCCACCTATGCTGCCGCGCTAGCAGGGGCGGCGCAGCTCCTGGCAGACGAAGCCCGCGCAGCCGGCGCCTACACGGGCAAAGAGCCGTTCAACTTTACCGTTGCCGCGTTATTCCCCGCCGCGCAGGTTGCCGGCGGCGCACCGCAGGTTCCGACGGGTTTGCTGACCCACCAGATCGCACGGTTCTAACAGGGCCTAAACGCCCGGCACAAAGACTCGGCAGCTCGACAAACAAGGGGCGGGGATACATGCGCATGCATCCCCGCCCCTTTCGCATCGAGCAATGATGTCGGCAATCCGCATCGCCACGCCCGCGCTACCCGCGCTGCGGACCCGCTGCCGCCACGAGCGGCTCAAGACCCAGCTCGCGCGCATAATCTTCTTGCGTAAAGACTTCGACCAGTTCAAACGTATCCGTCGCATCGTCAAACGCAAAATGCAGCACCGAGCAGTTGCCCGGAACGCGCTCGCGCTCGTCGGCCGCCGCTCCCCTCACGTGGTCCAAAAATTCCTTGATGGACGAGGCGTGGCTCACCGCGAGCACGCACTCGTGGTCCGGACGTCGCATAAGATCGGTCAACGTCGCCACCATGCGCTCGCGCACCTGCATCTGCCCCTCGCCGCCAAATTGGCGGTAGAAGTCACGCCACGGACGCTCGGGCATGAGCATCACGCGCTCGGCCTCAAAATCGCCAAAGAACCACTCGCACAGACCGTCCAGACGCTCGTAGGCAAGGCCCGGCCACAGGTTGGCGATAGTCTGCTCGGTGCGATGCAGCGTCGAGGTGTAGGCGTGGTCGGGCTCGATGCCACGCGCTCGCAAGAACATGCCAGCGCGCGCCGCCTGCTCGCAGCCCAACTGCGTGAGCGGCGAATCACTCCAGCCCTGAATAATGCGCTTGAGGTTAAATATCGTCTGTCCATGACGGACCAGATACAGGTCTTTATTCATAGGGGTCCTTTCGTTCGTTACCAGTCAAGGAGCGAAAACGCCCCGTCGCAATAGCCAAAATGAAGCACGGCACCGTTGTCGGGCTGTCCTCCCCCGCCGGCCACATACTCAAGAAACTCCTGACAGGCAGAGCCATGAGAGACCGCAAGCACACGGTCGTGCTGCGGTCGGGCCATAATGCGGGACAGCGCCGCAACCATGCGCGCCCGTAGCTCGCCTTCAGATTCGCCACCAAAGGCCACCGGATAATCACCCCAGGGCTGCGGCGGCATCTCGCAATTTGATGTGCCCTCCAGCGAGCCCAAGTGCCACTCGCGCAGGTCGTCGACCAGCTCTATGGAACGGCCCTCGCCAACGATAAGCTCAGCCGTACGCTGCGCCCGACCCAACGGAGACGAATACGCATGGTCAAACGTCACGCCACGGTCCTCAAACGCCGCGCGCGTCGCCAGCGCCTGCTCGCACCCGCGCTCTGTGAGCGGCGAGTCTTGCCAGCCCTGCAAAATGTTCTGCACATTGAGCTCAGTCTGCCCATGCCGCACCAAATACAGATCGGCCACACGCCCTCCCCTCGCACCACCGCAAAGGGAACAGGCGCCTTTGTGGTGGTTTTGCCGCCGGATCACGCCGCGGCGACGCTCAACTACACCAGCACGTCGGCGAGTGGACGCTTGGGTACGTGGTGTACCTGTGCCTCGTCACGCCAGTAATTAATAGAGCCGTCGGGGTTGGAATCAATTGCATCGATCACCTGTGTCTCGGCGGGAACGCCAAAGACCATGATCAGCTTGACCTCGTACTTGTCGCCGTCAAGTCCCATGACATCAATCGCACGAGGCGGAAAAGCCTTGAACATGCACGCCGCCACCTCGGGCGTAGCGCTGCGGGCGGCGAGCATCATCGTCTGCGCGGCGATACCAGCGTCTGCCTCGGTGATTGGCGCGGCAGGCTTGCCCGGAGCGGGACGCTCTGCAAGGATCGCGATATAGCCGGTCGGGCGCTCGCCCTCGACAGGACCCGACCAATCCTTGAGCGCACCAGCCCATGTGAGCTTTTCAAATAAGCTCGAACACTCCTCGGCGTCGCTCACCACATGAAAGCGTAGGCGCTGAGCGTTGGCGCCGCAGGGAGCCAGGTGCGCCAGCTCTGCCAGCTCAAGCAAAAACTCGCGCGGCACGCGCATGGACTCGTCAAAACGGCGGCATGTGCGGGCGCGACGAACCAGCGCGTCAAACGATTCCAGACCGAGCTTTTCGCAACCTTGCTTTGCCATCAACTCCACGCTCGACGGCGCCGCGGGAACAGCTTCGTTCATAGAGACCCCCAATACAAGGCAATTGTTCTTAGGAAAATCTAACCTAAAACGCAGGCAATAACGAACAGAGCCGCAATGTTCTACACCTGTTGAATAGAAAAACGCGACATGGGGAACAACGAGAACAAATCGGGACCTTTGGGTTACACTTCGCCCTCCCCGACCCATACGCCGGTGCCTTTAGGCGATACTTGTTGTAGCAACTGCGACATACGCCGCAAAAACAACAATGACGGCAAACGCCGCGCGGAAAGGAGACCTCATGGGCATCTTTAAGAACGACGACCAGCAGTCGAATCTGTTTGGATTTGACGAGAAAAGCATGGCAGGCAAGGCAATCAAGGCCGTGCGCTGGATCTACGCCGCCACGGGCGTCATCGCACTGCTTGCCGGCATCGCGCTGCTGTTTGCGCCCGCCAAGTCCCTCGTCTTCCTGACGACCGTCCTGGGCTTCTACTTTGTGATCACGGCTGGCGTCAGGCTGTTCACCGCCATTTTTGAGCCGCTGCTGCCCGCCGGCTGGCGCGTCACGAGCATCATCTCCAACCTGATCATCATTCTGGGCGGCGTCATAATCCTGCGCAACCAGGCCTTCTCGACCGCGACGCTCACCACGCTCGTGGTGGTCGTGGCCGGCTTTGGCTGGATTGTCGAAGGTGTCATGTCCATTCTGGAATCCGAGCTTTCGTCTAACCGCGCCCTCGCTATCCTGAGCGGCGCGCTCTCCATCATCGCCGGCGTGTTCGTGTTTATCTATCCGCTGTGGTCGGCAAAGATGCTCGTCATCTTTAGCGGCGCCGCGCTCCTGGTGTTTGGCGTGACGCTGATTATTCGTGCTATCCGCTTTGGCAAGCTGGTGCGCTAGATGCCGCGAACGCTGTTTATTGATGGCGACGCCTGCCCGGTCACGCGTGAGTCGATCGACTGCGCGCGGCGGGCGGGCGTCGCCGTGGTTATCGCCGGCAACAGCACGCAGAACCTGGAACGCCACATTCGCCGCGACGATCCGCGCGATGCCGAGCACGCACGACACGGCTTTTGGGACACGACGCTCGACGTGAGCGTGGGCGCCGATAGCGCCGACTTTGCCATTGTCGAGCGTCTGCAGGCGGGCGATGTGGTCGTGACGCAGGACATTGGCCTGGCGAGCATGGTGCTCGGCCGCGATGCCGCCGCCATCGGCGTGCGCGGGCGCGTGTACGACAAGGCGACCATCGACATGCAGCTGTTTATTCGCCACGAAGAAAAGAAGGTGCGCCGCGCTGGCGGTCGCACCCGCGGGCCGGCAGCCTTCACCGGCGAAGACCGCGCCCGCTTTAAGCGCAACCTCACCGAGCTGCTGCGCTAACCAAGGCAGATTTTTAGGCTATGCCCGGAAATTTGCCTTTTTGTTCTGACCGGTGTGAGCGCTCAGGATCCGTGGCTCAACAAAAAAACGGGCTTCAAAATGCCATGCGTCGCCGCATTGTGCAGGCGCCGGGCATGGCTATTTTGAAGCCCGTTTTGTTAGGCCTACTTAGAGGCCGAAGGCGGATAGGACGAGTCCCCAGCCGGCGCCGATGACGTACATCATGACCAGGAACACGGCATTTTCGCGAGCGCTGCGGTTGGTGCGGAACAGGACCAGGTAGCCCACGCCGGCGGAAATGAGCGTGCCGGCGAGCATCGGTGCCAGTTGCAGCGCGCCTTCCAGATACAGCTGCGTAATGACCACGCTCGCCGAGCAGTTGGGGATCAGGCCGACAAGCGCCGAACCCAGAACGGCGAGCGTCTCGTTGCCGCGCAGGAACTGCTCGATTGCGGACTCACCAAAGGTCTCGAGCACGGCGACCAGAATCAGTGTCACCAGGAAAATGAATACCGATACCTGCACGGTATGCGAGATGGCGCTGCGGATAATCGACAGGACGGGCGTACCTTCATGGGAGTGGGAATGACCGTGGCCGTGATGGTGTTCATGCTCGCCCTCATGACCGTGATCGTGGTCATGTCCATGTCCATGTTCGTGCTCGTCCTCGTCTTCATCACAACCGCAATGGTCGCGCTCGCACAGCTCATGGATGTGGTCGGCGCTCACGCCCGCCTCGGCAACCTCGTCGAGGATGTCACCGCCGCTGTGGTCGTCATGCGCGCAGTTAACGTGCGCCGGATTGACAGTGGTCCCCAACACGGTACGACGAATCGCCGCATGCGCACGGGCGTTGCGACGCAGACCGCGAATGGCGGCATCTACGATAAGGCCCGTGACCAGTGCGATCAGCGCTTTCGAAGCCAAAAGCATCGCCATAGTCTGCACGGGAACCTGCTCGGCAAGTAGCAGCGGCAGCATCTCGTCGGAGGTCGAAAGAAACACCGCCACCAGGGTTCCCAGCGTCACGACGCGACCGGCGTACAGCGTTGCCGCCATGGCCGAAAAGCCGCACTGCGGCACTATGCCCAGTAACGAGCCGACCACGGGGCCAGCGGCGCCGGCACGCTTGACGGCGCCGTTGACGCGATCGCCTGCCACATGCTCGAGCGTCTCGAGGACCAGATATGTCGCCAACAAGAACGGCACCAGCGAGAGCGTGTCCTTGCCGGCGTCGAGCAGAATATCAATCAGCAAATCCATGACGGATGGAACCTTTCGTGTCTTTCGGCAGCATTGTAAAAGTCCTAGCGGTCAACTAGGGTATTGTAATTGTCCTAGGCGCGATGCCAATAGTTGCCCATGGTAAACTATCATCTCGCCATAACTCGACAAACCCGAGCCGCACAACGCGGCCCGTCCAAGGAGCAGTTATATGAACGTATCGCAAGCACTCGAATACGAGCGTCAGCCGTTTATCCCCATGTTTATCTATGGCGATCACGGCGCCATGGAATCCGAGCGCCAGAAAGGCGAAGAGGCCCTCAAGGTACTCGAGACCGAATACTTTACCGCCGAGGGCGACCCCGGATTCGACTTTGCCACCGTGCGCGACCTGGCAGACCGCAACCGCGACCTGTGCGACCAGATTGGCGAGGCGCGTCTGCGCAACGTGACACCCGCGACGCTTTCGCGCGGCCTGTCCGACGCCGACACCTGTGCCGCCATCGGCAAAATGCAAAAGCGCACCGCCGCGTCCGTCATGCGCGAGATCCGCGGCGACCGCGACGCGCTCGGTGTCGCCTACGCTCGCAAGCCCATCCAGGGCACGGTACTCGGCATCGACATCGAGACCACCGGCCGCGCACCCGAGCGCGGCTACATCATCAACGTGGGCTGGGAGATCATGGAGCTCACCAGCGACGCCATCCCGCACGACGCCGAGGCACACTACTGCGGTCTGCCCGATATCTACCGCGGCGAGGATGTGCCGCTGTCGAATATCCACCACATCACCTGGGATGACATTGACGGCAAAACGCCCTTCCGCGAGAACAAGGAGCTGCAAAAGCAACTGCTCAAGCTTATGAAGAAGTATCCGTACATGGCGCACAACGCCGCCTTTGAGGACAGCTGGTTCAAGATTCACTTGGACGGCTACGCCGAGGCACGCCGCGCGGGCAAGATTATCGTCATCGACTCGCGCCAGATCTGCCGCAGCCTGGACGCCGACGTGCGCTCGCTCCCCCGCGAGTCCGCGCCCGCCGCGCTCGAGAACTGGGCACGCCGTCGCGGCACCCTCGCCGCCGACGCCAACGAGCAGCACCTGGGCCTCGACGACACCGACCTCATGCTCCGTACCGTCCAGGCCGAGTTCAACCTCAAGAACCTGTTTGCCAAGTAAAAGCGCCATTCGCGAGCAATACCTGTCGGGCCATAGCGCCTGTGTAAAAGCGATACGCCGAGACGCTCCTCTCAAGCGACGCAATGCGGGCCGATATCCAAGTGGATATCGGCCCATTTTTGCACGTCGCTAAGGTATCCACGTTGGCATCGGCGGCCTTATCCGAGCCCATCGATGCCCTTAGCCGCCACTAGGGCCATTCGATAGCAAAATATTTCACAAATATATATTGACATATGAACATGCGCTCATATACTCGGAAGTAAGTTATATGAGCGCATGTTCATATGAAAGGATATTGCGATGAGCGATCCCGCTGATGAAATAAAGTCCAGCGTCGACACCACCATCGTGCCCGACATCCCCACCACCTGCTCGCCCGAGGACCTTCCCGACGAGGAGCTGCTGTACGACCTTGCCGACCTGTTCAAGGTCTTTAGCGACACCACGCGCATCAAGATCCTCTACGCTCTCATGGGCCGCGAGCTCTGCGTGGCAGACATCGCCGAAGCGACCGAGACCTCGCAGTCGGCAGTATCGCACCAGCTGCGCACACTCAAGCAGTCGCACCTGGTTAAATTCCGGCGCGACGGGCGCAATATCCTCTACTCGCTCGCCGACGACCACGTCTACACCATGCTCAACCAAGGCATGAGCCACATCTGCGAATAGCAACCAACCATGGTACCAGCGCGGCCTGCACCCAAGCCGCAAGACAGGGAAAGGAACCCACCATGAAAAAGCAGTTCAAGCTCGACGAGATCGACTGCGCCAACTGTGCGCGCGAGCTTCAGGACGAGCTGGCCAAGCTCGAGGGCGTCAAATCCGTGTCCGTTAACTTTATGACCCAGAAGCTGACGCTCGAGGCCGATGACGCCGAGTTCGACGAGGTGCTCGACCGCGTCGTGGAGTTTACGGCCGACGCCGAGCCGGACTGCGAGATCATTCTCTAGCCCAGGTTAACGCCAACCCAAAAGGCCGCGCTTGCCGCGGCCTTTGCTCGCGAAATTATATGAGCGAGTGTTCATACATTCAAATGGGAGGTTTGAATCATGGCAGCCGCCGATCCCACAAAGAAAAAGAAGAAGCGCAAGAAGAAAGAGTCCCTTGAGCATAAGCGCAATCGTATCCTGGTAGCGCTAGGCATTTTTGCGGTGGTATACGCCCTCGAGGAGCTCGGTACCCTTACCGCCGCATTCGGCACCCCGGGTAACGTCTACGCCAGCTTCGTGCTGTTCCTGGTGCCGTTCCTAATTGCCGGCTACGACGTGCTCCAAAAGGCATACAACAACATCCGCCGCGGCAAGGCCTTCGACGAAAGCTTCCTCATGGCCGTCGCGACCATCGGCGCGTTTGCCATGGTGCTCTTCCCCGACACCGATCCGCACATGGCCGAAGGCGCCGCTGTCATGCTGTTCTATCAGGTCGGCGAGCTGTTCCAGGCCTACGCCGTGGGCAAGAGCCGCAAATCGATCAGCGCCATGATGGACATCGCGCCCGATTACGCCAACGTCGAGCAACCCGACGGCACACTCGAGCAGGTCTCCCCCGATGACATCGCCGTCGGCACCGTCATCGTCGTCAAGCCCGGCGAGCGCGTACCCATCGACGGCGTCATCGTAGAAGGCGAGACGCAACTCGACACCGCCGCCCTTACCGGCGAATCGATTCCCCGCCCGGCCAAAACCGGAGACGATATCATCAGCGGCTGCATCAACATGACGGGCCTCATCCACGTGCGCACCACCAAGCCATTTGGCGAGTCCACCGTCGCGCGCGTCCTGGAGCTCGTAGAAAACGCCAGCGAAAAGAAGGCGCGTACCGAGAACTTCATCACGCGCTTCGCCCGCGTCTACACGCCCGCCGTCACCGGCGCGGCCGCGGTACTCGCGCTCGGCGGCGGCTTGGTCACCGGCGCCTGGTCCGACTGGATCCTGCGCGGCCTGACCTTCCTGGTCGTCAGCTGCCCGTGCGCGCTCGTGATCAGCGTCCCGCTGAGCTTCTTTGGCGGCATCGGCGGCGCATCCAAGCTGGGCGTCCTCATCAAGGGCTCCAACTACCTCGAGACGCTCGCCGAAGTGGACACCGTCGTCTTTGACAAGACCGGCACGCTCACCAACGGCACGTTTTCGGTCGTGGCGGTACACCCCGAGGCAGGTTATACCGAGCAGTCGCTGCTCGAAGTCGCGGCCCTTGCCGAGTCGTTTTCCGATCACCCCATCGCACGGTCCATACGTGCCGCCTACCAGGGTGAGCTCGACCAGAATCGCGTGAGCGACTCCGCCAATGTCGCGGGTCACGGTTTCACGGCAAGCATCGACGGCAAGCGCGTCGTCGTCGGCAACGCCAAGATGCTTGCTGCGGCCGGTATCGACGCTCCCAATTGCGAGGTCGTCGGTACGATCCTCCATGTGCTGGTCGATGACACGTACGCCGGCCATATCGTAATTGCCGACACCATAAAGGCCGATGCCGAGCAGGCTATTCGCGACTTGCACGCTGCCGGCGTCAAACGCACCGTCATGCTCACGGGCGACCGCGAGGAGGTTGCAGCGTCTGTGGCCAAGCAGCTGGGGCTCGACGAGTTCCACGCGCAGCTCCTGCCAGGCGACAAGGTCGAGCGTGTCGAGGCGCTGCTTGCAACCGAGAGCGGCAAGGGCAAGCTCGCCTTTGTCGGTGACGGCATCAACGACGCACCCGTGCTCACGCGCGCCGACGTCGGAATCGCCATGGGCGCCATGGGTTCCGACGCCGCAATCGAGGCGGCAGACGTGGTGCTGATGGACGACAAGCCTTCCAACATCTCCCGCGCGATCCGCGCGGCGCGCAAGACCATGACGATTGTTTGGCAGAACATCATCTTTGCGCTGGGCATTAAGTTGCTAATCCTGGTGCTCGCGGCACTCGGCATCGCCAACATGTGGCTTGCCGTCTTTGGCGACGTGGGTGTGGCGATCATCGCCATCCTGAACGCCATGCGCGCGATGGGGGTCAAGAACCTGTAGCGTTCGTGGGCTGTCCGGCCGGGACCGGGCTTGGTTTTGAAAACGTCCTCGCGCATGAGGCCCGTCTTTCCTGCTCCTACGGAGCAACGGAAAGGCGGGCCTCGCGCTGCGGAATGTTTTCAAAACCAAGCCCGGTCCCGGCCTGCGGCGACGTTGCTGGTGGTTCTTGGGCATCGCTTGCTGGCGGGGTTCCTTGCCTGAGTTGGACATAGTTGGCAGGACCTTTCGTCCCGGTCGCTGGTTCGCGCTTTGCGTGAACTCCGCGCTACTGGGGGTCCAATTAGGCTTCTGTTGTTGGACCCGCTACATCTTCCCGGCCCAACATCGCCCGTAGCTTCTCGAAGCTTTCCTCACTCAGGCAGTGCTCCATGTGGCAACCCTCTTGCGACGCGACATCCGCCGAAACACCGGCCTCCTCGAGCAACCGCACGAAAAAGCAGTGGCGCTCCCACATTTGGCGAGCGACATCCAGACCACGCTCCGTCAGATGAACGTCGCGCTTGCCCATTTCGACATAGCCGCTGTTCTCCAGCGTCGCCATGGCTTTAGAGACGCTCGCCTTGGTTACGCCCAGGTATTCGGCAACGTCAATCGATCGAACGACGCCCTGGCGCTCCGAGAGCACGTAAATAGATTCGAGATAGTCTTCTCCAGATTCACGTAGGGCCATGGGCCGCCTTTCGCGATGATTGTTAGTTAGCCTTTGGATACTTTCCTTGGCTTACTTTACCGCAAAAGTTGCCCATGTCTTACTACGTTGTTTAAAAAGTTAACCGTGTTTCACAAAACGCGCCAGGCGAACACAACATGGGGACACGCCCCGCAAGGAGTGTCCCCAGCTGCCGGCAGAAAAGGAACGTCCCTAAGTGCCGAATCCTCAGCTATAGCAGCCCAAAGTGCTTGGCGGCGTTGTAGATACCGTCATCGTCCACGGCGGTCGTAACGTAGGTCGCCGCGGCCTTCACCGTGTCCTGCGCGTTGCCCATGGCCACGCTCGTGCCCACGGCGGCAAACATCGACAGGTCGTTCTCGCCGTCGCCAAAGGCAATCGCCTCGCTCGCGTCGATACCAAGCCGCTCGAGCGTCGCCGCCACGCCCAGGTCCTTGCCGCCGTTAGCGGGAATAATGTCGCAGAACAGGTCGCACCAGCGCGTGGTGAGCGAATGCGACACGGCGTCGGTCACGATATGCTCGTCGACCGGGTCCACAAAGGCGCAAAACTGGTAGACCGGTGCGTCAAAGGCGTGCTCAAACGGCTCCTCGTGGTAGACGATTCCCGCGTTGCTGCCAGCCGTCACCACGCGCTCGGACAGGCGGTTCACAAACGAGTTCTCGCCCTGCATGCACAGCGAGTCGTAGCGCCCCTGCGCCACCTGGTCCACAATCACCGCAACGTCGTCCGGATCGATCGGGCAGCTGCGATAAACGCCCTTGGCATCAAAACAGTGCTGGCCCGAAAGCGTAATGTACGCATCCCATCCCAAGTCGAACAGCCAATCCGGCATCTGGTAGGTCGGGCGGCCCGTGGCGATCACGCACGCAATCCCCTGCTCGCGAAAGCTGTCGAGCACCTGCTGCGCCGACGCCGGAATCTGGTGGGTCTTAAAGCTCAGCAGCGTGCCGTCGATATCGAAAAACGCGGCCTTAATCATCCTCGCCTACTCCTCGCCCTCGAGCTTCTCGCTCGCCTCGAGCCACGCCATCTCCAGCTCGTCCATGGCGGCGTGGGCCTCGTCGATCTTTGCCTGCTGCTCGCCGAGCGCCGTGTAGTTGGTGGGGTCAACCTGTGCCATCGCGGCCTCGGCCTCCTCCACGCGGGCGCGCTGCGTCTCCATTTTGCGCTCGAGCGAGCTCACCTCGCGGCGGAGCTTCTGGCGCTCGGCGTTGGAAAGGCCATTGGGCTGGCCGCTCGACTTGGGCTTTTCGGCCGCAGCCGCCGCAGCACCAGTGTCAAACGTGCCGGTCTTGGCGCTCGGCGCACCCACGGGCTCGCCCTCGGCGGTAGCGTTGCACAGGCGCAGGTACTGGTCGACGCCGCCGGGCATATGCGTCAGGTGGCCGTCGAGCAGCGCCCACTGCTGGTCGGTCACGCGCTCCATCAAGAAGCGGTCGTGCGTCACCAGGATCAGCGTGCCGGGCCAGCCGTCGAGCAGGTCCTCGACAATCGCGAGCATGTCGGTATCCAGGTCGTTGCCGGGCTCGTCCAGGATAAGCACGTTGGGCTCGTCCAGGATCGTCAGCAACAGCGACAGGCGACGGCGCTGGCCGCCCGAAAGATCGCCGATGCGGCTCCAGAGCTGCTGGGTCGTAAAGCCCAGACGCTCGCAGAGCTTCTCGGGCGAAGTCTCCTTGCCGTCGATGACGTAGTACTTCTTATAGTTGCTGAGCACCTCGCGGATCGTGTCGCCCATGAAGGGTTCGAGCTCCTCGAGCTGCTGCGACAGCACGCCAAAGCGCACCGTCTGGCCAATCTTCACACGGCCGCGCATGGGTTCAATCTTGCCCTGGATCACGTCGAGCAAGGTCGACTTGCCGGCGCCGTTCTCGCCCAAAAGACCATAGCGGTCGCCCGCGCCGATGAGCCAGGTCACATCGGTGAGCACCTGCTTGGGCGCGCCGTCGGTATCGGCATAGCCGGCATCCACGTCGACCACATCGATAACCTGCTTGCCCAAGCGGCTCACGGCCAAGCGCTTGAGCTCCAGCTCGTCACGCACGGGCGGCACGTCGGCGATCAGCTCACGAGCGGCATCCACGCGAAACTTGGGCTTGGTGGAACGAGCCTGGGCGCCGCGGCTTAGCCACGCGAGCTCCTTGCGCGCCATGTTGCGACGGCGCTCCTCGGTAACCGCGGCCATGCGGTCGCGCTCTACGCGCTGCAGGATGTAGGCCGAATAGCCGCCCTCGAAGGGATCGACCTGGCCGTCGTGGACCTCCCACATGCTGGTGCAGACCTCGTCCAAGAACCAGCGGTCGTGCGTGACCACGAGCATGGCGCCCTGACCGCGCTGCCAGCGGGCCTTAAGGTGACGCGCGAGCCAGTTGATGGTGCGCATGTCCAGGTGGTTGGTGGGCTCGTCGAGCATGAGCACGTCGTAGTCACCAATCAGCAGGCGCGCGAGGTCCACACGGCGGCGCTGACCGCCCGAAAGCTCGCCCACCGTGCCCTCCCAAGGCACATCGCTAATGAGGCCGGCGAGGATCTGGCGCGTGCGAGGGCTCGACGCCCACTCGTACTCGGGCGTGTCGCCCACAACGGCATGATGCACGGTATCGGTGTCGACAAGCTGGTCCTTTTGGCCAAGCAGACCGATCGTGGTGCCGCGGCGATGCGTCACGCGGCCATCGTCGGGCTCCAGCGTGCCCGCGAGTACACTCAGCAGCGTCGACTTGCCGTCGCCGTTTTTACCGACAATACCAATGCGGTCGCCCTCGCCCACGCCGAGCGTTACGCTATCGAAAATATGCTTGGTGGGAAACTCTAGGCTGACGGAATCGCATCCCAAAAGAATCGCCATATGCCCTGCTCCTTCGTAGAAATTCAACGTTGTCCATGATAGCAGCGAGCCCCACCCCAAACCACCACGAAGGTGCCTGTCCCCTTTGTGGTGGTCGTTTCGGTCGCGGAGCAAAAAGGCGGGCCATCTCACGCAAGAGATGACCCGCCTCTCCAATCAGTCCCGCGGCAACCGTGGCCGCCGCGGGCCTCAAGCATGTCCCGGACTAGGAGAACATGCCGGTGAGGTAATCATTCAGCCGCTTATCCTTGGGCCGCTGGAAAATCTCGTCAGTCTCGTCGTACTCGACCATATCGCCCATGTAGAAGAACGCCGTGCGGTTGGACACACGCGACGCCTGCTCCATGTTGTGCGTCACGATGACGATGGCGCGGTCGGCAACGATCGATGACATGAGGTCCTCGATCGCCAGCGTCGAGATGGGGTCGAGCGCCGAGCAGGGCTCGTCGAACAGGATCACGTCGGGGTTGAGCGCCAGCGTGCGCGCGATGCACAGACGCTGCTGCTGACCGCCCGAAAGAGCGTAGGCGCTCTTGTCGAGCTTGTCCTTGACCTCGTCCCACAGCGCCGCGCCGCGCAGGCTTTCCTCGACCATACGATCGAGCTCGTCGCGGTCGGTGATGCCGTGGCGCTTGGGCGCAAACGTGATGTTGTCGCGAATGGACTTGCGGAAAGGGTTGGGCTGCTGAAACACCATGCCAATGGACCGACGCAGCTCGTAGGTGTTCTCGGCCTTGATGTTCACGTTGCGCCCGCGGTAGTTGATCTCGCCCTCCACGCGGCAGCCGCGGATCTCGCGATTCATAAGGTTGAGGCTACGCAAGAAGGTCGACTTGCCGCAGCCCGAAGGCCCAATGAGCGCCGTGATCTCGCCCTTGTGAAAGTCGAGCGACGTATTGTGCAGCGCATGGTGGTCGCCATAGTACACGTTGACGTCCTTGGTAGAGAGCACGACCTCGTCGCTCACGGCCTTGCCGCTCACGCGCACGCGTTTCTCGCTCTCCCCCACGCTCGACAGGAAGTCCTGGGTCTCGGACGTGGCCGCCTCGGTTGCGGGCGTTGCATTTATCTCGCTCATTCGGCCGTCATCTTCCTTGCCAATTGCTTGCCCACGATACGGGCGACTACGTTAAACAGCAGCACGCAGATCATCAGCAGCGCCGCGGTGCCCCAGACGATCTGCTGGGCCTCGGGGCTGCCCTCGCCATAGATCTTGTAGATGTGCACGGCGAGCGACTCGCCGGGGCGGAACACGTTCCAGGCGCAGGTGGGGCTCGACAGGTTAAAGCTCAAGAAGTTCAGACGCACCGGCGAGCTCATGCCCGAGGTAAAGAGCAGCGCCGCGGCCTCACCAAACACACGGCCGGCCGAAAGCACGATGCCGGTCACGATAGCGGGCATGGCCTCGGGGATCAGGATGTGCAGCGTAGCCTCCCAGCGAGTGAGGCCCATGGCCAGGCACGCATCGCGCTGGGCCTGCGGCACGTCCTCGAGCGCCTGCTGAATCACGCGCACCAGGATGGGAATGTTGAACATGGTGAGCGCGACGGCGCCGGAGATGATGGAATACTTCCAGCCCAGCTGTACCGAGAACACCAGAAAGCCGAACATGCCGACGACGATGGAAGGCAGCGAGGATAGCGTCTCGATGGCGGTGGAGGCGATGTCGCGGATAGGGCCGTTCGGTGCGTACTCGACCAGGAAGACCGCGCCGCCCAAGCTGATGGGCACCGAGATGACCAGGGTGATCAGCAGCAGATAGAACGAGTCGAACAGCTGGTAGAGCACGCCGCCCTGGGTTCCGTTGGCGCGCGCGGGCTGCGTGAGAAATCCCGGCTGGATCAGCGTCGAGATGCCCTCGAACAGGATATAGGCCACCATGGAGATGACGATGAGCATGACGATGGCGACGATCGCCGTCAGCACGCCCGTGGCGATGCGGTCCTGCTTTTGGACGCGCCCGAGTCTCGCCTCGTCGGTATGGATGCGCGTGCTAGCCACGAGCCTTCGCCCCCTTGCGGCCAATGAGATGGATGATCAGGATGAAGATGAGGCTCATGCCCATCAACAGCAGACCAAGCGCCCACAGAACATCGTCCTGGGCCGAGCCCTCGGCATAGACTGCCATGGACGTGGTGAGCGTGGTGGTGATGGTGGACGCCGGCGACAGCAGCGACGTCGGCATGGCCTCGATGCCGCCGATAACCATGCGCACGGCGAGCGTCTCGCCAAAGGCGCGGGTCATGCCCAGGATGACCGCAGTCATGAGCGACGGCATGGCAGACTTGAGCACCACGTGCCAGATGGTCTGCCAGCGGGTGTAGCCCAGCGCGAGCGAGCCCTGACGGTAGCTGTCGGGCACGGCACGCAGGCCATCGACCGAAAGCGTGGTCATCGTCGGCAGGATCATGACGGCCAGCACGATGGCGCCGGGCAAGATGCCCAGGCCCGTGCTCACGTGGAAAACGCTCTTCATAAGGCCGACAACCACGTGAAAACCGATGAGGCCAAAGACGACCGAGGGAATGCCGGGCAAAAGCTCAATAAGCGGCTGAAAGACCTTGGAACCAAACTTAGGGCTAATCTCGACTGCAAAGATGGCAGAGCCGATGGCGATGGGCAATGCGATGAGCGTGGAGAGCACCATGACCGCAAACGAGGTGACGATCAGGGGCAGGGCGCCGGTATAGGGCAGGCCGTTTTCGGCTGTGTTGGCTAGGTCCCACTTGGTGCCGGTGAAGAACTCGACGACCGAAACGCCGTCCTTGAGAAAAGCCGAGAGGCCCTTTTGGGCGACCATAAAGATGAGCGCGGCAACGACAAGCGTCACGAGCGCTACGCACGCGCCCGTGACGCCCAGGCCCACGTTCTCAAGGTCGCGCTTTGGCAGCTGTTTTGCCATTGCAAACCTTTCCGGGGCGATTACTTATTTAGCGGAGACCTTGCCGCTGGCATCCTTAACGACCTTCATGGCAGAGACGGGGATGAAGCCCTGCTCCTCGACGAGCTTGCCCTGGACGTCGTCGGAAAGCATGAACTCCAGGAAGGCCTTGGTGGCCTCGTCGGCGTCCTTAGCGCAGTACATGTGCTCGGTAGCCCAGATCTTAAAGGAGTCGTCGGTGACGTTTGCGCTCTTGGGCTCCACGCCCTCGACCTTGATGGCGTTGAACTTGGAGTCATCGAAGTGCGAGAAGTCCAGGTAGGAGATGGCGTTGTCGGTGCTGCCCATCTGAGTCTGGACATCGCCGGACTTGTCGAGCTCGGCGTCGCCCTTAAAGTCGACGGCCTCGTCGCCAAAGACGGCTGCCTCGAAGGTGGCTCGGGTACCGGAGCCGGCCTTGCGGTTGAGCACGACGATGGTGGCGTCGTCGCCGCCGACCTCCTTCCAGTTGGTGATCTGGCCGGAGAAGATGCCCTTGAGCTGCTCAAGGGACAGGTCGTCGACCGTCACGTTCTTGGAGACGACGGGACCCATGCCCACAACGGCGACCTCGTGGTCGACGAGGTTCTTGACCTGGTCGGCCTCGAGCTTGGTCTCGGCGAAGACGTCGGAGTTACCGATGGTGACGGTGCCGGCGGCGACAGCGGTCAGACCCTTGCCCGAACCGTTGCCCGAGCCGGAGACGGAGACGTCCGGGTTGGCATCCATGAACTTCTCGGCAGCGGCCTCGACGAGAGCCTGGAACGAGGAGGCACCGTCATAGGTCACCTCGCCGGAGACGGACTCGGCAGCAGCGGCGCTACCCTTGTCGGCGGCGTCGGATGCGCCTGCGCCACCGCAACCAACGAGACCGAGACCGACGATACTGGCAAGACCACCAGCGAGGCCGAGGAACTGACGACGAGAATAAGCCTGATCGAGCATGATCTTCCTTTCATACATGCGAATCGCGGGCACCCTGCCCGCTTTGCTGTTTGGAAAGATACGGCCCCGACCGGGCAGCGCTCGCGCCAACTGCGGTTTCTTACGGGCATCTGATAGACCCTTACCGCAAGCGCGGCTCGGCTTTACAAACGAATAACATTCCCCGCCCAAGCATGGCGCGCTTTTTACACCAATAAAAACAAAGTTGCGGTGAAATAGTTCCTGCTTGGCCGTCAAATGGCCCATTCTAGGAACTATTCCACCGCAACTTAGATTGGAAAACCGCGTAACCTTAAAGTTCGAGCTCGTTGAGGCGCAGGATCGCCACGATATAAATCTTGAGCGCCTGTTTGAGCTGCTCCTCGTTGGCGCACTCGTTGGGGCCGTGCATCTGGCCGCCCCATGCGGGCAGCTCCAGGCCGGTCTCCTCGGGGCCAAACGAGACGGCGCGGGCAAAGTTGCGCGCATACGTGCCGCCGCCCATGGCAAAGGGCTCGGCATGCTTGCCCGTAAACTCGTTATAGGTATCGATAAGCGCCTTCACGGCCGGATCGTCGGCAGACACCGAGAACGGCACCTTTGCGCGACCCACGCGATACGTCACGCCAAAGCGGCCCACGAGCGGCTCGAGCTGCTCGCAGATGGTATCGGCACTGGTGCTGTCGGGGAAACGCACGTCGATGACCTGCTCGATGTGGCCATCCGCCACACGGATGACGCCGGGGTTGCAGGTGAGCGGGCCAAACGCGGGGCTCGTCGCATCGATACCCAGGCCGCGGCCATAGGCGTCCGCATGCACAAAGGCCAGAAACTTGACAAACTCGTGCTCGGCAGGCGTCAGTAGGCGCTCGTCACGGGCGCCAAACGCGTCCTCGGCCTCGCGCAGATACGCCACGATGAGGCCGACAGCATTGATCGTTCCCTCGGGCATCGAGGCATGACCGCCAATGCCGTGGGCGAAAATCTGCGCATGCCCGTTATCGAGCGTCGTGATCTCCAGGCGGTCGGCGTTCTCAACGGGTGCCGGAAGCTCATCGGCGGCAATCGCGAGCTCGCAGATAGACTGCGACGGAATGGCGTTGCTCGCCTCGGCACCGCTCCACGATACGATGCGCCCACCGTCGATCTTGGGGCTCACAAACGTCGCCCCAAACTGGCCCTTCTCGGCATTGCAGACCGGGAACTCGGCATCGGGCGTAAACAGAAAGTCGGGGTTCGCGTGGTTCTCCAGATAATGGTGAACGTCGGACATGCCCACTTCCTCATCGCAGCCCAACAGCGCGCGGAAGGTATAGCGCGGCACAATGCCGTGCTTGAGCAGGTAGGCGCCGGCGTAGAGCGACAACACCGCCGGGCCCTTGTCGTCGATCACGCCGCGGCCGAGCAGCCAGCCCTCGCGACGCTCCATCGCAAATGGGTCGGTATTCCAGCCGGGGCCGGCAGGCACCACGTCCACATGGCAGATGGTCGCAAGCTGCTTATCGCCGCAGCCCGGGATATCGGCAACACCCACATAACCCTCGTCATCGCTCGTCTGGTAGCCGAGCTTTTGCGCGATACCGAGTGCGCAATCGAGCGCATCACGAACCGGGCGGCCAAACGGCGCACCGGGCTCCGCATCGGCAGCAACGGCCACAGACGGATAGCTCACCAGCTGCTCGATATCAGCGACGACATCTTCCCAGACCTCGTCGACATACTCGGCAACGCTCTGCTCCACCTGATTCATGGACGACCTCCTTACCAATGAGCAGCGGGCACGCCCGCCCCTCACATCACGTCATTAGATAGCGAAAAGTTTAGCAAGCTCGGCCACCGAGTGCACCACCGCATCGGCGCCCGCGGCCTCGTGCTCGCCCGGCGCCGCCGCGCCCGAATAGATGCCAATGCACGGCACGCCCATCGCGTGCGCGCCCTCGACGTCGTTAAAGCGGTCGCCAATCATCACGGCATCGTCGGCCGTCGCACCGAGCGCCGCCAGGGCATCGCGGACCGAATCGGCCTTGGTCTCGCGTCCCTGCGGCGGATTCATGCCAACCACCGCCTCAAACTGAGAAAGCCCGAGCTCACGTACCATGTCGATGCACTTTGCCTCCATGCGCGACGTCGCTACGGCCATACGCTTGCCCCGGGCGGCCAACCCATCCAGCAACTCGGGGACCCCGTCGAAAACGGGATACTCCTCCGGTCCCAGCTCATCAAAAAAAGCGCGGTACTCGTCGGCCACCACCAGCGACTCCTCGCGGGAAAAGCCGTAAAAGTCGTGAAAGCTCTTCCACAGGGGCGGCCCGATCATGCAACGCAGGTCACCCATCTGCGTCTCCGAAAACCCGCGCGCAGTCAGCGTCTTGCGCGTCGAGGTCATCACCGCCCGGCCCGTATCGGCCACCGTGCCATCGAAATCAAACAACACGACCGGCCGCCTGCATATCTCCAGTGCCTCCATCGGCATTCCTCTTCCCCAGTTGACGATTTCCACACCGACACTT
Organism: uncultured Collinsella sp.; assembly: GCA_902473205.1. Classification (GTDB taxonomy): domain Bacteria; phylum Actinomycetota; class Coriobacteriia; order Coriobacteriales; family Coriobacteriaceae; genus Collinsella. Next base: position 7,775 of record CABRRA010000003.1, on the reverse strand, counting down.
CAAACTGTTGACTATTCAACAATTGAACCTAGTAATGTGGAACGACTCTACTATACTTGTCGCACTTTGCTCTCAGAAGGCGGCGCGCAAGCGCCCCAGCGAAAGGTGCAATTATGTCTTTTGCCATCATAACCGACTCCACGTCGGACATCTCCCCCGCCCGCGCCCAAGAGCTCGGCATTTACGTGATTCCGCTGCATGTGATTATCGAGGGTGAGGACCTGCTCGACCAGGTGCAGATTACCGCCGAGGAATACGTCGCGCGCATGGCCGGCTCCGAGCAGCTGCCGCACACCTCGCAGCCGAGCGCCGGCGAGTTCAAGGCACTCTTTGACCGTGTGCTCGCCGATGGCCACGACAGCGCCATCTTTATCTCGCTGTGCAGCGAGTGGTCCGCCTGCTATGCCAACGCCAGCCTGACGGCCGAAACGCACGAGCTCGACGTGCGCTGTATCGACTCGCGCACCGGCTCGGGCGCCGAGGGCCTGCTGGTAGAGTACGCGCTGGCCATGCGCGAGGACGGCCGCAGCCTGGACGAGACCGAGGCGCAGATCCGCGCGACGCTGCCCGACGCCCACCTGCTGCTGATTCCCCGCACGCTCGAAAACCTCGTTAAGAACGGCCGCGCGCCCAAGCTCGCCGGCCAGCTCACGCAGATGCTCAACATTCGCCTGGCCGTTTCGCCGGAGTGGAAATCGGGCGAGATCAAGGCCATCAAAAAGGGTCGCGGCGCCAAACGCATCGTCGCCAACACCATGGCCGATTGCCTCGCATTTTTGGCCGAGCATCCAGGCTCCAGCGTGCGCGTACTCACGACCGGCGCCGCCGAGGAGCAGGAGCTTGTCAACGAGGCGCTCGCAGGCCAGGACTACGTGAACGCCGGCACCGGCCCCATCGGCTGCACCATCGCCACCCATGTAGGCGTCGACGCCATCGCCATTAGCTACTGCCCCCGCTACCAGCCCATCCACTAGGGGCACCTTTACCACTTGCGGTGGAATAGAGACTGTTTTTGGCGTATGGCCACAAATCAATCCCTATTTCACCGCAACTTCTTTTGCTGAGCCATCCATATACAAGATATGCTGACGATCGGCGCATTCCCAGCTGTTTAGGGGAGCTTCGACTAGCCCCTAGCGGTACCCGGTGGGCAAAAAATGGCAAATATGAGTACTGTCATAAATTTAGTAACAGCAAAATTTCGCTGAAATTGCCCGCTCCCACCGATTTCAAGCTCCATAAAGCCCCGAATCGTCGTGTTTAGGGGGGGGTGAATATACTAAAACTCAGTCAATTGGTCTTAGATACTTCTCAAATGATATGAGACTAACCGAGCAACAGTACTCATATTTGCCATTTTTTGCCCACCGGGTCTGAATGAGGTCCGCTCTTTACGCCTCCGGCTACCCATATGACCGCAAACCCTGATTATCAAGGGCCGTCGCGCGCCTTGGCATCGACCGAAAGCCGCTCGCAGAATAATCCCTTGCCATTAGCAAACTTGAATCGAAATTACATATCCCAAAAAGCCGTAATGCCGTACCCTCGTCTCAACAACTCCAATACAAGGACGGCATTCAAATGGGCAACGCCATGCATCAATACGCCCTCTTTGGGACCGCACAATTTAAATACGATCAGACGATCACACATATATCGGACCAACACCGACAAATCGTCATTTGCAACAACGGTTCAGACGTACGCTACGCAACGCTAGAAGAGTGGGAAGAAGCTGGCGCTTTGTTCGATGAACGAGCACAAATCGAGGGCATCGTCACCAGCGCGAGCCCAGCACGCGATAAACTCGAGCTCTTTCGCAGTCTCTTTACCGGGCGCAAAGATGTTTACGCTCATGGATATCGCAGAAAGGACGGGGGCATTGGCTATACGCCTGCTTGTGCTAATGAGTGGGAGCCAGGAATTTGCCCCAAAGCAGCCCATCAAAGAGTTAAATGTGTAGAATGCAGCAATCGCGTCTTCCCGGAATTAAGCGATGCCGCAATCATTGCTCACTTTAAAGGCAACGATGACCGGTTCCGCGATGTCCTCGGGCAATATGTTCTCGATAGGAACTGCAACACGAAAGTTCTCGTCATCGATTTTGACAAAGCGGACTGGAAAGAGGCAACAAATGCCGTACGGCTTGTTGCAATACGACGGGGCATTAACGCCGCCGTTGAGCGCTCAAGGTCCGGCAACGGCGCCCACATCTGGTTTTTCTTCCTCGAGCCAATCAGCGCAAAGGCTGCCCGAGAGTTTGGAAGTTGCCTCATAACCGAAGCTGCGGCGCATAATAAGACAATCACGTTCGAGGCCTTTGATCGAATGCTACCCGCTCAGGCCACTATTCCCGATGGAGGCTTCGGAAACCTCATCGCACTCCCCTTTCAAGGCAAGGCGCAACGTGAAGGAAACAGTGTATTTGTAGACGAACAATTCAAGCCCTTTTCCGACCAATGGCTCTATCTATCACAAGTCCAGCTGATTCCGCGCTCGACGGTGCAAGATCTGATTGAGGCCCCTGGAAACAACCCACACGGACCAGCAACAACTACGGTGGCAAACAAGGGCAAACGGTATGCCCAAAGACCACGAAAGCGACTACCACTCACATCGCGGGACTTTCCCTCATCGCTGCCCGTTATTCAAGCCGATATGCTGTACATCCCCGAGAAGTCTCTGAGTCCAGCAGCTCAAATGGAAATCCGCGGACTTGCGACATTTGCCAATCCGGCATTCTATCGCGCGCAGTCCATGCATCAATCAGTATTCGGCAAACCGCGACTCATAGACCTTGGCGAACTGAGAGATGGTCATGTTGCAATTCCCCGGGGCTGCAAAACTCAACTTGAGCAGCTAGTTCAAGAGACCGGCGTTACCGCCCACTATTCAGACGAGCGCAAATCGGGCAATCCGATTGTTATGGCATTTAAAGGAGTCCTTCGCCCTGAGCAGCAAATCGCCGCTGATCAGATGCTCATATACGAAGACGGAATCATGTCCGCGCCGACAGGCTTCGGTAAAACAGTCGTCGGAGCTTATCTTATTGCATCCATTGGTCTTCCAACGCTCGTCATCGTTCCCAAAACCGCACTCATAACCCAATGGAAATCCCAGCTCGAGCGATTTATCGACATTACGGACAACAGGGAGCCCGTCCGAACCCCAAAAGGACGAATCAGCAAAAGGCAGCCTCCGGTCATCGGACAAATAGGAGGAGGCAAAATGGCCGTAAGCGGCCTCGTCGACATCGCTTCGTTCCAGTCGTTATCTGGCAAAGACCGTCAAACCGGAGAGCCGATAGTTAAGGGCCTTGTTCGTAATTACGGCCTCATTATCTGCGACGAATGCCACCATGCCGCCGCACCACAGCTCGAGCTTATTCTCAAGTCCGCCCCGGCCAAATACGTATACGGCCTTTCTGCGACGCCCGAACGATCCGACGGCCTTACGCGGGCGCTCTCCATGCTCTGCGGCCCGCTCCGTTATGTTATCGATCCAAAAGCGCAAGCGATTCAGCAGGGCATCCAGCGCATCGTACGGCCTCGTTTTACTGGAATTCGACTACCCGCCTACGAGCCAGGTGCAAGCTTCAATCAGATTCTCGACCTGCTGTGCACGCATGCAGCTAGAAACGAATTGATTGTCAACGACGCTATTGAAGCTGCGTCAAACGGCCGGCATCCGCTCGTGCTGACTAAAAGGAAAAAGCATGCCGAGGAGCTGTTCGGGATGCTCAAAAACCAAGGACACGAACCCGTTCTCCTGACCGGGGAAATCGACGCCAAAGAAAGAAAAACGATACTGAGCAGTCTTCCCCGCTTCGAGCATGAACATCGAATCATCGTCGCCACCGAAAGCCTTTTGGGCGAGGGCTTCGATCTGTCCTACCTTGACACTCTACTCATTGCCACGCCGATATCGTGGGACGGCAGCATCACGCAGCAGGCGGGCAGGCTCCATAGAAGCCACGAGGGCAAGCGACGGGTTGAGATATTCGACTACGTTGATTTATCTATACCCATGCTCGCCCGCATGTACCAGAAGAGACTCAAGACCTACGCCAAGCTCGGGTACGAAGTCTACGTGACCGGAGGCAGCGAGCAGTCCGATCAAAACATTCTCATAGAACCGGCTAATGCCGTAGAGACTCTGGTTGAAGACATCGTTGGCGCCGCTAAGAGCATCTTCATTGCCGCGCCCTACGCATCCGCCGCCTGCCTCGCAAAGCTCGGCGATGCAATCAAAGGTGCCACTGCCCGAGGGATTGCTCTTGAGTTTTTCATTGCCTCGACTCCGCGCGAAGATGCAAGCGAGACTTTGGCAAAAATGAACGTCGAGCATGCCATTAGAGCAGAAGGACGTTTGTGTGCAGCGATAATTGACGAAGAAACTATCTGGTACGGAACGATCCCGCTACTAGCTTTCCCCAAGAAAGAAGACTGCAGCATCAGGTTCAAAAACAGCGAGATCGCAGCGGAGCTCTTAGACGAAATCAACCACAAGGGAAAGCCAGATGCCACGTCAACAGGCAGGACATCCCCACCACTTGCGGTGGAATAGGGACTGTTTTTTGGCTTATCAGCCGCAAATCAATCCCTATTCCACCGCAACTTAGAAATCGGCAATCAGCCCTGCGGGCCCCGGAACAGTTCCTCATGCGAGCCCATTCTGACCAGTCGGATCACAGGATTAGTCTTATGCGGCAAGTAGAGAACGGTCACATCGACCAAGCCATCGGATAGATGGAAATCGATGTGGCCGTTGTAATTGCCGCCCGGGTTTGAAAGCTCATGGGCGCCATATTCCGCGGGAAGCGAGCCGCGAGCTGCAAGCTCTGCGACTGCCGCCTTAAACTCGGTTTTTAGCTGCGGATGGATGCGCGTCGTCCGTTTGTAATCCGCCTTAAACTGAGCCTCGACTTTAATCTCAAACATCGCTAGTCCTCATCGAGGAACGATATAAGCTCATCAGCGTTATTGAATGACGGGCTGTCGTCTGGCAGAATCCCCAACTCATGAGCCTCGGCAATCACCATGGCGCGCCTCGTCGCCTCGTTGGGAACTTCGGGCCGACCCACAATCTCAAACGGAATCTTTCGCTGATTTACCAGCTGCCGAACAGCAAGGTTGAGATACGAATTGAGACTCAGGCCAACTGTATCCAAGAACTCAGTCGCCTGTTCCTTGAGCCCCTCTTCGATGCGAACCGTCGTAGGCTTAACCGTTGCAGTAGACATACGCGACCCCCTCGCTCTCGTCTTTTGCATCAGTATACCCAGTTTAGAAGGCAGACTGATGTTAAATAGCATCAGTCTGCCTTCTCATCACTACAACGACAGGCGCGCTCGCCCTACATCAGCCCGCTCAGGGCGATGTCGACGGCCTCGTTGAGGTCGTCGGTAATGTGCACCAGCTCCGGATCGAGCGGGCTAATCATACCGGCGTCCATCACCGGGCCGTTGAGCCAGTCGAACAGGCCCTGCCAGTACTCGGTGCCCACCAAAACGAGCGGCATGCGCTTGACCTTGTGCGTCTGCACCAGCGTGAGCACCTCGAACATCTCGTCGAGCGTGCCAAAGCCGCCGGGAAACACGATGGCGCCCGAGCTGTATTTGACGAACATGGTCTTGCGCACAAAGAAGTAACGAAAATCCATGCCGAGGTTCACGTATTTGTTGAGCCCGTGTTCGTGCGGAAGCTCGATACCCAAGCCGACCGACTTGCCGTTCACGCTCGCCGCTCCCCTGTTGGCCGCCTCCATGACGCCGGGGCCACCGCCGGTGATAACCGCCACGCCGCGTTGGGCGATTTTGCGACCGACCGTGCGAGCCGCCTTGTAGAGCGGATCTGTCTTGGGCGTGCGGGCACTGCCGAAGATGGTCACCGCAGGACCAAGCTCGGCAAGCGCGCCAAAGCCATCGACGAACTCTGCCTGAATGCGCAGCACGCGCCAGGGGTCGGTGTGCAACCAGTCGGTCGAGTCCTCGGGTGCCAGCAGGTTGGCGTAGGTGTTGTCCTTGGGAATCATGGGGCCGCGCATGACCACGGGACCGCGCCGGTACGTCTCGTCGTAAGCCGGCTCGCCCTCGACGTTCTCATTCTTAATCATGGGCACTCCTATCGAAAATAGAAACGGGCGGGGTCGACGCCATGCGTCAAACACCCGCCCGAACATCAACTATTCGGTATGGTACCCACGATGCATCAAGTGCTTGCAAGGCATCGGTCAGCGGTCGCGCAGACGGTGTTAGCGAACGTGATGACCGGCCAGCGCTCGCCCCTTGCCGTTGCTAGCGCTCTGCAAGCGCCCGCGCCGCTCTTAGTAGTCCACCGCCGCAGGACTGTTCATCCAGTCGCTCACAAACACGCCGTAGCGGCCCTCGATAATGGCCTGACGGGCACGCTGCATAAGGTTGAGCAGGTAGTAGATGTTGTGCATCGACAGCAGAATACCGCCGAGCATCTCCTTCTGCGTGACCATGTGACGGATGAGCGCACGGCTGTAGCCGCCCGTGCACACCGGGCAGGTGCAGGTGGGGTCGATAGGGCCGTCGTCGTGCGCAAAGCGCGCGTTGCGGAAGTTAAGGCGACCTTCACTGGAGAACGCCGTACCCATGCGGCCGGTGCGCGTCGGCAGCACGCAGTCGAACATGTCGATACCCACGCCCACGCCGCGCACAAGCGTGGTAGGGTTGCCGACGCCCATGAGGTAGCGCGGCTTGTGCTTAGGCATGTACTCGGAAACCAGCGGCGCCAGCGTCTCGAACATGGTCTCGTGGTCTTCGCCCACCGAATAGCCGCCGATGCCGTAACCCGGGAAGTCGCCGCACTCCTCCAGATGGCGCAGCGAGCGCAGGCGCAGGTCCAGGTGCATGCCGCCTTGGACGATGCCAAAGAGCGCCTGGTCATCGCGGGTATGCGCCTTATAGCAGCGCTCGGCCCACATACTCGACAGCTCAACGGCGCGCTCGACGTAGGCGCGCGTGGCGGGATAGCCCGGGCACTGGTCGAGCTGCATGCAGATATCGGAGCCGAGCTTCATGGCGATTTCCATGTTGTCCTCGGGCGTCCAGAACACGTGGCGGCCGTCGTAGTCGTTGACGATAAAGCGCACGCCCTCGTCGGTGAGCTTGACGGCGTCGTTGTGGCTGAACACCTGGAAGCCGCCCGAATCGGTAAGAATGGGGCCGTGCCAGTTCATAAACTTGTGCAGGCCGCCCAGCTCGGCAATGGTGTCCTCGCCGGGACGCATGGACAGGTGATAGGTGTTGGCAAGCACGATCTGGGCGCCGAGCTGTTTGACGGTCTCGGTAGGAATACCCTTGACGTTTGCCTTGGTGCCCACGGGCATAAAGATTGGCGTCTCGATATCGCCGTGCGGGGTGTGCAGTACGCCGGCACGCGCGTGCGTCGTCGGGTCCTCGGCGATCAGGTCGAATTTAAAAAGGCTCTGGTCCATAAACTGGAACTCCTTGGTTGCGGTTCATACGCAAACCATTATACGGGCAACCAACAACCCGCACCGACTCGACAGAAACTGGTGCAAAGGAAACCTGCCCCCTGCACCAATGCACCAGGATAAAAATGATCCGTTTTCCTCCGTCCCCAACGGATCATTTCCGACAGCCACAGCAACGCCGATGCCTTGTCAACGACAGCGAAAACCCGCCAGAGCGAGCAAGGTGCCTTGAAACAAGGCGGCATTGATCTTTTGATCATGCCGCCGAAGTTGAAAGGCAGATTGCCGCTCTGGCGGGTTTGCAGCGTCAA
>CABRRA010000002.1:0-104184 GCA_902473205.1 uncultured Collinsella sp. | reverse complement strand
GACGGAAAGCACATTAAGTGCTTTCCTTTGCGTGCGGAACTCGCGACAAACTTAACCCGCCCCGGCCCCCGATGGCCCCAGACCTGCCAAAAAGGGACAGGTTTATTTTGGTCGGTTTTATCTGGGGATATGCCAAGAGCACGGCTATCGACAATTCAGATAATAAGAAAACTGAATAGACTATCTGACAAAATCGCAACCCGCACCAACCAGCCCTTTTGCTATTCCCGGCGGGGGCCGCGGGTAAAGTTTATCGCGAGTTCCGCACGAGCCGGAGAGCACTTAATGTGCTCTCCGTGCGAGCAGGACTGTAGAGCAGGAAACTTCATATGCGACCCTCTCGGGCGCAAGCAAAAGGGCGACCCCTGTCCGGAGTCGCCCTTGTTGAGCTGCTTATGTGTAGCTGTTACTCAGCGTCGTGGTGACGGCGGGGCTTGCGGCCTCCGTTGTCGCCGGGACGGCGCGGACGGTCGCTGCGCTCGGAGCGCTCGCGACGCGGACGCTCACGGCGCTGGAAGTGCTCGCCATCGCCCTCGGAGGCACCCTCGGCGCGAGCCGGTGCCTCGGGCTTGTCCAGACGGTCGAGCGAGATCTTGCCGCGATCGTCGACCTCGATGACGACGACCTTGACCTCGTCGCCCACGTTGAGCACGTCCTCGACCTTCTCCACGCGGCCCTTGGCGACGCGGGAGATGTGCAGCAGGCCGTCCTTACCGGGCAGCAGGTTGACGAAGGCACCGAAGGGCTGGATGGAGACCACGCGACCGGTGTACTCCTCGCCCGGCTCGGGAACCTTGATGATGAGCTTGATGCGCTCGACGGCCTGGTCGACGGACTCGCCGGTGCCGCCGACAAAGACGGTGCCGTCCTCCTGGATGTCGACCGAAGCGCCGGTCTCGTCCTGGATACCGCGGATGACCTTGCCGCCGGAGCCAATGACGTCGCGAATCTTATCGGTAGGAACCTGGATGGAGACGATGCGCGGAGCGGTGCTGCGTGTGGTGTGGCGCGGCTCGGGAATCACATCGAGCATCTTCTGCAGGATGAAGGCGCGACCCTCCTTGGCCTGCTGCAGGGCGCGGGCCAGGATGTCGAAGGTTAGGCCGGTGGCCTTGTTATCCATCTGCAGGGCGGTGATGCCCTCGGTGGTGCCGGTGACCTTAAAGTCCATGTCGCCCAAGAAGTCCTCGAGACCCTGGATATCGGACAGGACCACGGTCTTTCCCTCCTCCTGGATCAGACCCATGGCGATACCGGAGACCGGGCGCTTAATGGGCACGCCGCCGTCCATAAGGGCGAGCGTGGAGCCGCAGGTCGAAGCCATCGAAGAGGAGCCGTTGGACTCCATGACCTCGGAGACGACGCGGATGGCGTAGGGGAACTCGTTCTCGTCGGGGAGCACCGGGAGCAGAGCGCGCTCGGCAAGGTTGCCGTGACCGATCTCGCGACGCTTGGGGCTGCCCATGCGGCCGGTCTCGCCGGTGCAGAACGGCGGGAAGTTATAGTGGTGCATATAGCGCTTGCCCTCGGTGGGCTCGATGGTATCCAGACGCTGGCCCTCGTTGAGCATGCCGAGCGACAGGACGGAGAGCACCTGGGTCTGGCCACGCTGGAACAGACCGGAGCCGTGAACGAGCGGCAGGTAGTTATCCTTCACCATGATGGGACGGATCTCGTCTGCAGCACGGCCATCGACGCGCTCGCCAGTCTCGACGACCATGGTGCGCATGGCCTTCTTCTCGAGCTTCTTGAGCGCCACGGGGATCTCGCGCTCCCAAGCGGCCTGCTCCTCCTCGGTAAACTCGGCGCGGATGGACTCCTTCAGAGCCTCGACCTTACCGATACGAGAGAGCTTGTCGGCGTCGCGAAGGGCAGCTGCCATCTCGTCGTAGTGGGCAAAGATGCGCTCCTGGACCTCCTCGACGGGCTGGTCGAGCGGGTACTCCTTCTTGACGATGGGGCCGTTGACCTGCTCCCACTCGGCGACGAACTCGTCCTGGGCCTGGCAGAAGGCAGCAAGGGCCTCCTGGCCAAACTTCATGGCGGCGAGCATGTCGTCCTCGGAGATCTCCTCGGCGCCGGCCTCGACCATCGAGATGAAGTCGGCAGAGCCGCCCAGCTCCAGGTCCAGATCGGAGTTCTCGCGCTCCTCGTAGGTGGGGTTGACGATAAACTCGCCAGTCTCCACGTTACGGCCGATGCGCACGCAGGCAAGCGGGCCCTCGAAGGGCACGCCACCGAGCGTCATGGCCAGGGAAGCACCCATGACGTTGATGACGTCGAAGGGGTTGACCTGGTCGGCGACGAGCGAGGTGGCGACGATGTGCACCTCGTTGCGGAAGCCGTCCGGGAAACTCGGGCGAATCGGACGGTCGATCATGCGCGCGGTGAGCGTGGCCTTCTCGCTGGGACGGCCCTCACGCTTGAGGTAACCACCCGGGATGCGGCCGGCTGCGTACATCTTCTCGTTGAAGTCAACGGTCAGCGGGAAGAAGTCGTAGTTCTTGCGCTCCTTAGAGACGACCACGGTGTCGAGCATCGTGGTGTCGCCCTGCTTGACCAGGCAGGCGCCGGTGGCCTGCTTGGCAAGCTCGCCCGACTCAAAGGTGTAGGTCTTGCCGTACAGCTCAAAGGACTTGGATACGAGTGTCATTGTTCTCCTTTACCCCACAGGCCCCTTGCCTGCGGGCTTCTCATGTGACGCGGACCCCCTGCCCCCGCCACGCTTCAGAGCGTGATTGTTCACGCCCTTACACAAAAAGAGCGCCCCGCTGCGCAGGACGCTCTTAGCATGTACAAATCCTTACTGGATGTTGTCGCGGATGCCCAGAGCCTTGATGAGCTCACGGTACTCGACGATGTCGTTCTTCTTGATGTAGGAGAGAAGACGACGACGACGGCCGACGAGCATGAGCAGGCCACGACGGGTGTGGAAGTCCTTCTGGTGGGACTTCATGTGCTCGGTCAGCTCCTTGATGCGCTCGGACAGGATGGCGACCTGAACCTTGGGGTTGCCGGTGTCGACCGGGGTGTTACCGAACTGGGCAGTCAGCTCCGCCTTGCGCTCTTTGGAAACAGTCATTGTTTCACCTTTCGTTTCTTGTCGCCCTCGGGCGATGCTATTCGCCTCGGACTGGGAAGCCGCCGGTGGAGCGAGCATCCAAGATCGAGGTACCAACAGGTCGGTATGTTACCACAAGCAGCCCGCGACTGCGCATCATCACCGACCCAACATGAATTCCATCGCACGGAGGCGCTGATCGGTGTGCGTCGCAGCCCAAACATGCGAAAGCCCCAACAAAAAGGCAGCGGTATGGGGATCGACCCTCTCGGCCATGAGTGCATCGAAGGTCATGGACATGAGGGCGCGCAGCCACGCGACCTCACCGGTCGACACCAACTCGGCACCCGGAACGCTCGACGCGCACGACCCGCACAGAAGACCGCCCGCCCGGGGCGAAAAATACGACAGCATGGGGTCTCCGCACAGCACGCAGGCTGAAAAATCGGGTCGATAGCCAACGTGCGACAGCAGCTTAAAGACATATGCCGCCACAAGCAGATCCATATGCGCCGTGTCGAGCCCGCTGCCCACCAGGGCAAGCGCCCGCTGCGTGATGGCAAAGGTAAACGGGTCCTCGGCGTCCTCGAACGAGCACACGCGCGCGACCTCGACGATCGCGCTTGCGGCGCAGGTCGTCTCGTAATCGGGCGCAGCGCCGAGCGGCGCCTCCATAAGCTCAGCCTGGGAAACCACGTCGAGCGACCGTCCATGCGCGAGCAGCATATCGACGGTGCAGAACAGCTCGCAGCGCGCAGCCAGGCGCCCACCGGGTTTGCGGGCGCCCTTTGCCACGGCGCGAACCTGCCGACCCCGTTCGTCAAGCATCGTCAGGATCAGGTCCGTCTCTTTGAGCTTGGTCTTATCGAGGACGAGCACCTTCGTACGATATGTCCGGGAGCCTGCCATGTGCGCCGCGCGTCCTTAGTCCTCGGCGTTATAGCCAAAGCGGCGTATCTGCGCCTCGTCATCGCGCCAGCCGGCCTTGACCTTCACGTCGAGCTCCAAAAAGACTTGAGTGCCAAAGATGCGCTCAAGGTCACGACGGGCATCGATGCCGATATGCTTGATCATCTCGCCGCCCTTGCCGATGATGATGCCCTTTTGGCCCTCGCGCTCGACGTAAATGGTAGCGTGCACGCGCAGCACCTTCTTGGTCTGCTCGAGCGCATCGCAGATCACGCCAACGGAGTGCGGGATCTCATCACGGGTGCGGCGCAAGACCTTCTCGCGCACAAACTCGGCAACGAGCGTCTCATCGGAAGCGTCGGTACCCATGTCCTCGGGGAACCAACGCGGACCCTCGGGCAAAAAGTGCGCAACGGTCTCGATAAAGGCATCGACGTTGAAGTTCTTGACCGACGACGTCACGATCTCGTCGTCATATTCCATAAGCTCGTGGGCGGCCTTAAGCTGCTCCATGACCTGTGCGGGGTCGGCCTCATCGGCCTTGGTGAGCACCAGGACCTTCTTGGAACGGGCATTCTTGACGCGCTCGGCAACCCAGGCGTCTCCCCTGCCGATCGGCTTGGTGGCATCAATCAAAAACGCGACGACATCGACATCGTTCAGCTCGAACAGCGCGCTCTTGTTGAGCTCGGACCCCAGGCCGTCCTTGGGCTTGTGAATACCCGGGGTATCGACAAAGACCAGCTGGTAGCCGGGGCGATTGACGACGGCGCGCATGCGACGGCGGGTGGTCTGGGCCACCGGCGAGGTGATGGCAACCTTTTTGCCATAGCAGGCGTTGAGCAGCGTGGACTTACCGGCGTTGGGACGGCCGACCAGGGCCACGAAGCCGCTGCGAAAACCGGGTTCCACGTCGCCAAAACCCGCGAGGCTCTCATCCTCGTCGCACAGGGCGTCGAGCTCCTCGTCGCTCATGCCCTCAAACGGATCGAATTCCTCGACATCCTCGCAATCCTCGGTCGCTTCGGCATCCACCGCATCCAGGGACTCGTCGTCCAGAGTTTCATCGAAAGGCTGCATATTGTCGGACATGAAAATCCCTTTCTAAATAAAGTCGAGCGCGTGGGCAAATACCAGCAATCCCACAATCGCGGCGGTGATGGAAAGTACGTATACGGAGGCGGCGGCGATATCCTTCGCACGCTTTGCCAGCGGATGGAGCTCCTGGGTCGCCAGGTCGACGATCGCCTCCATGGCGGTGTTGCACAGCTCGCCGTAAATCACCAAGCCACAGCAGATGATAACCGTGGCCCACTCGGCAATGTCGAGCCCCACGATGCAGCCGGCAATGACGGTGCACACGCCCGCCACGAGCATGACCTTAATGTTGCGCTCGGTCTTAACGGCGGTGACGAAGCCCTCCATGGCGTAGGAGAACGACTTTAAGAAGGACGGATGGTCCTTGTTCGATCCGGGAATCATAGACGGCTCCTAGTCGTGGGCGTGGTTGGTGATGGGGCCGACGTGGACCAGCTTGGGGTCCTCGCCGCGCTCGAGCGCCAGATCGCGCAAGATGGCGTCCTCGCGCGCCTCCATGACCTCGGCCTCGTCGTCCTCGATATGGTCATACCCCAGCAGGTGCAGCATGCCATGCACGAGCATCAGGCGGCACTCGTCGGTAGGGCTATTACCAAAGCCGGGGGCCTGGCGGGCAATGACCTCCGGGGCCAGGATAATATCGCCGAGCTCGAGCGTCTCGTCGGCGGGAATATCCTCGTCAAAGGCCGAGTCGCACTCAAACGAGAGGACATCGGTGGTACGGTCGATACCGCGCCACTCGTGGTTGAGCTCGTGCATCTCGTCCTCATCGACATACGAAAGGGAAATCTCAACTTCACGCTCAACGCCCTCGGCGGCAAGCACGACCTCGCAGATGTGCTCTACCTCCTGCGCGTCGAGCAGCGTATCGAGCTCGGCATCGTTGCTGATCAATACACTCAACGGGACTCCTTTCGGTCGTGCACGCGCTTATCGCGCACATCATCATAAGCATCGTATGCCTCGACGATACGCCCCACCAAGGCATGGCGCACCACGTCGGCACGCTCGAGGTGAGAAAATGTGACATCGTCGACACGGCCTAAAATCCGCTCAACGTCGGCAAGACCGCCGCGACGACCCACCAGGTCGCGCTGACTCAGGTCGCCGGTAATCACAAACTTGGAGTTAAAACCCAGGCGCGTCAGGAACATCTTCATCTGCTCGGGCGTGGTATTTTGCGCCTCGTCGAGCACCACGAAGGCATCGCTCAGCGTGCGGCCGCGCATGTAGGCAAGCGGGGCGATCTCAATCACGCCGCGCTCCATGAGCTCATCGGTGCGCTCGCGATCCATCATGTCAAAAAGGGCGTCGTAGAGCGGACGCATGTAGGGGTCAATCTTTTCCTCGAGGGTACCGGGCAAAAAGCCCAGATTCTCCCCCGCCTCGACAACCGGACGCGTCAAGATCAGACGGCCCACCTCGTGACGCTTGAGCGCGGCAACGGCGAGCGCCATGGCCAGATAGGTCTTACCGGTACCGGCGGGACCAAGGCCAAACGTGATGGTATGCGAGCGGATGGCATCCACGTAGCGCTTTTGGCCGAGCGTCTTGGGGCGAATGGCACGACCGCGATACGAAAGCAGCACATCATCGCGAAGCGACGTAGCCTCGTGCTCACCGTCGCGCAAGACGGCCAGGCAGCGAGAAACATCGTCGGCAGACAGCGTGCGTCCGGCGGCCGCCTCGCGAAAAGTATGGTCGAAAAAACGCGCCACGAGCTCGACCTCGTCCGGGTCACCGCTCACGGCGATGCTGTCGCCACGGACGACCACATGGGCACGAACCAAACTCTCGAGTGCACGAAGGACACCGTCGCCGGCGCCCAAAACGCGCGAGGGGTCAATACCCTCGGGAACGGTAAGTCTAATCTTCGAGGCTTCCATGAACCTCCCTGCGTGCATGGACCAAGCCGGAATCATCGACTCCGATGATAGCAACATCGAGCAGGCACGGGGCTGTGAGTCCACAGGTATCGTCAAGACGGGCATGATGGAACGAACCGAGCGTCAGGTTGTCGCCATACTCAAGCACGGCACGCTCGACGGTTCCCACGCGACGGCGAGCGTCGGCAATGGCGAGTTCCTGCGCCGCGGCCCTCATGCGGCGGCTACGCTCGGCCATAACCTCGGGCGGCACCTGGTCGGGCATATCGGCAGCAAGGGTACCGGGACGCTTGCTGTAGCGGAACACGTGCATACGCGAAAAGCCCACACGGCGGCACAGTGCCAGCGACTCCTCAAACTCCTCGTCCGTCTCACCGGGAAAACCGACGATGACATCGCACGAAAGGGACACCTGAGGCAAGTTGGTGCGAATCATGCGCACCGTTTCCTCGAAGGCCTCGGCGCTATAGGGACGGCCCATGCGATGCAGTGTCCTGGTGCAGCCGGACTGCACGGGCAGGTGTAAAAACGGGGCGATGCGCTTCGGATAGCGCGCCATGACCTTAAGCAGGAACTCGGAGATATCCATGGGCTCGACCGAGGAAATGCGCACATGCGGAATGGACGTGCGCTCCATGATCGCCTCGAGCAGCTCATCGATCTCGACGTGTTCATCAGTCGCGCTCTTGCCATCGTAGGCGCCCAGGTTCACACCCGTCAGCACCACCTCGGGCACGCCGGCCTCCTGTGCCTCGCGAACTTGCTCGAGCACGGACTCGACCGGCACGGAGCGCTCGGGGCCGCGGGCCTTCCACACAATGCAATAGGTGCAACGATGGTTGCAGCCGTCCTGGATCTTCACGCCCAGACGCGAGCGACCGAGCGCGTCGACAACCTCGCCGTCGCTGCAGGCGGGAACGCTATCGGACTCAACGCCCAGCACCTCACAGACGCGTTCGGCGACATCGATCTTGGACGGCTCGGCGATCACGCGGTCCGAGAGCTCCAGCAGCTCCTCGGGATGCAGATTGACCACGCATCCGGTCACGACCACATAGGGCTCGTTTGGATAGGCCAGCGCATGGCGAACGGCCTTACGGGTCTTGGCCTCGGCCTCGCCCGTAACGGCACAGGTGTTAATGACGATCAGCTCAGCATCCTGAGGCTCCACCATCGCAAAGCCCAGGCGCATTAGATCGGCAGTGATACGGTCGGACTCAACCCGGTTGACACGGCAGCCGAGGTTGACGACAGAGATATGAGGTGCGAGCACGCGGGCTCCTTAATCGAGGATGTCGTCGAGAGCGCTCTTGATGCGATCGGTTACCGACTTCTTACCGGATGCGACGTCATCGCCCATCTCGTCGGCAAAGGCGCGAAGCAGCTCGCGCTGCTTGTTGGAGAGATTGGTGGGGACGACCACGCGCAGCTGAACGATAAGACGGCCACGCGAACCGCCACCGCCGATACGCGGCATGCCGTAATTGTTGACGCTCACGGTGTCACCGTACTGTGTGCCGGCGGGGACGCACACCTTGACGACCTCATCGGGCATAATGCCCTCGACCTCGATCTCGCAGCCGAGCGCGGCCTGCGCAATCGAGATATCGCTCACGAGGTACAGGTCGTCACCGTTGCGCTTAAAACGCTCGTGGTCGGCGACGCGCACGTTGACGATCAGGTCGCCCGAGGGCTCGCCGCGAAGGCCGGCCTCGCCAAAGCCGCTCACGCGCAGCTGGCGACCGGTCGAAACGCCGGCGGGAATATCGATGTCGATCTTTTCGTGCGAAGGCGTGCGGCCCTGACCGTCGCAGGTCTCGCAGGGATGGTCGATGACCGTGCCCTCGCCATGGCAGTCGGGGCAAGGCGAAGAGGACTGGACCTGGCCTAGGAACGAACGCTGGACCGTCGTGACATAGCCCGTGCCGTGGCAGCGGCTGCACTGCTTTTCCTGTGCGCCCTCGGCCCTACCGGTGCCGTTGCAATCCTCGCAGGGAGCAAGGCGGTCATAGCTGATCGTCTTTTTGCAACCAAGCGCCGCCTCCTCAAGGGTCACCGAAAGGGAGATGGCCATATCGCGGCCGCGACGACGCTCACGGCGATTTCGGGCGCCACCGCCGGCACCGCCGCCAAAGAACGACGAGAACAGGTCGTCCATGCCCATGCCGCCAAAGATATCGTTGATGTCGACATAGCCGGAGCCACCGGGGCCGTCCGCGGTGCCGTAACGGTCGTAGTTAGCACGCTTCTGCTCGTCGGAAAGAACGGAATAAGCCTCGTTGAGCTCTTTGAACTTGGCCTCGGCCTCGGGGTCGTCCGAAACGTCCGGGTGTACGGTACGGGCCTTCTTTAGAAACGCGCGCTTAATCGTCCGCGCGTCGGCATCCTTGTCGACGCCAAGTACCTCGTAGTAATCCCTATTTTCCGACACGACCGAATCCTTCCGACTTTCATTATTGTCACAGTGCGTCCTATACCCAAGCTGGGCCGGCCGCAAACAGAGGGCTAGATGTTATTGCACTGCGTAGGGCGAAAGCATGGCACGTTGCGAGCAGCTCGCAAACCAAACCGACACGAGCGCGAACATAAATCCGTTGGCAAAACCGTTGGCAAACTGCATCGCGCCGCGCTTCCACCACAGCAGGCTGCGGTGCAGCACGCCGTCCGAGACCACCATGAAAAGGCCCATGGCAAACGGAATAAAGCACATCACGGCAAAGGCCGAGAACACGCCCGATATGGCCGACAGCACCAAAAACGGCGCCACGATGCCCATCAGGTAAAAACCGGTACGGGCCTTGCCTTCCAGACGCTCGGCCTCAACATGGGCACGGCCGACAAGATCGCCGCCCGAGGCACCGTTGGTGCCGGCGTGACCCATGCCGCTAACGCGGACCTCGTCGCCATCGTGCGTGCCGGCAGGAAACTCAATTGTCTGCTCGGAGGTCACACGGGTTCGACCGCTGCCGCCGCAATCGGGACAGGGGTCGGCGACGACCTTACCGGAACCTCCGCACTCGGGGCAGACCGACTGGAACGTGCCGGCACCGAACAGGAAGGACAGGTCGACGTCGATGTGGCCGCGACCGCCGCAGCTCGGACAGGTATGTGCATGCTCGGACGAAACAGAACCCGAGCCTCCGCAGTGACCACAGGTATCGAAGCGCGTATAGCGAACGGTCTTGCGGGCACCGCCCTTGGCCTCCTTGGCGTCGAGCTTAATATCGACGACCACGTTGGCGCCGTTCTCGGGATTATAGGCAGCCTGCCCGCGACGCGGCTGGCCCCAGGCGCCACCAAAGGGAAAGCCGCCCTCAAAGGGATTGCCATAGCCTGCGCTACCGGCGTAGCCGCCGCCATAGGGCGAAGCCGTAGGAGCGCCGGCAAAGGGATTGCCCGAGCGCATGGCGTCGTAGCGCGCACGCTTCTGCTCGTCCGAAAGCACGGCGTAGGCCTCGGAAACCTCTTTAAACTTTTTCTCGGCATCCGGTTCTTTGTTGACGTCCGGATGGAGCTTACGGGCCTTTTGCTGGAAGGCCTTCTGTATATCACGCGAGGTGGCGTCCTTGGAGACACCCAAAATCTCGTAGTAATCTTTTTCGTTCATCGTCGCCATGCGCGGCAACCTCCTGCTCACAGCAGCGTATATATTGCGGTAATTCTACCCGAGCGGCCTAGGCTAGACCCCAAAACAGCTCGAACAGCACATTTCCATCGAGCCAACCCAAGTGGGTAGGCGCTAAACGAGCACGGACGCGACCTGCGATAACGTCTTTCGAGGCGACGCGCCCCGAAAGCCCTTCAACATGATCGGGCACCCAGGTGGCAAGGCCCAACTCGAGCGCACGGTCACAGGCCGCCGCCAGCTCGTCCACGGGGACCAAGCTAGCCGAGCGCACCAACAGATCGGGCCCAATGCCACGCGTCATGCGGCAGGCGAGCATCAAATCCTCGGCCGCAGCCTCACGCCGCGACAGATACTCGGCATCAAACGTCGTCGCGGCATCGTCGCGTTGCACCAAGCGCACGCGATACGCATCGCCGCGAGCGGGCACGTCGGGAAACAGCCCGGCCAAGCGATCGAAATCCTCGGCGTCGAGCATACCGGCGGCAGAGCGACCCAAGCCCAGATAGCCCTGTCCCGTCCAATAGGCAATGTTGTGGGCGCACTCATGGCCGTCGAGCGCGTAGCTTGCCACCTCATACGGGTGATAGCCGGCCGCGCCCAGGCACTCACGCGCCGCATCCATGCATACAGCCTGAAAATCCTCGTCGGGCTCGAGCGACTCGTCGCGACACGCCATGCGATAGAGCGGCGTGCCCTCCTCGAGCGTGAGAGGATACACCGATACATGATGCGGCGCCGCCGCCAGCGCGTCATCGAGTGTGCGCCGCCAGCTTACGGTGGTCTGCCCGGGAAGACCGCACATAAGGTCGCACGACACATCGAGCCCAGCGTCCTTAACCGTCATGATGGCAGCGAGTGCCCGATCGGCATCGTGAATGCGACCGATGGCGGTAAGTTCGGCGTTATCGAGCGTTTGCACGCCCAGAGAGACGCGTGTGACACCAACCTCGGCAAGCGCAGTGGCAAGCTCGGCGGTCAGCGACTCAGGATTGGCCTCGCAGGTAAACTCAACGGGCTTACACCACGCAGAGATACGCCGGGCAAGTTCTACCAGACGCTCCCCCGCCAGCGACGGCGTGCCGCCGCCAACATAGACGGTGCGGATCTGTGCAAGCGCGCCTGCGTCGCCAAAGGCATCGAGGCGCGCATAAAGCTGCTCAAAATAGGCATCGAGCGCAGCGCTCAGGTCGCACGGAGCAATACTGCGCGAGTCAAAGTCGCAGTACCGGCACTTTTGGGCGCAAAACGGCACATGCACGTACAGCGCGGTAACGGCCACCGTTAGGCCTCCAGCGGATGCGCGGGCACCGACTCGCCGGCGGCAAGTGCGGCCTCGCAGGCCACCACATCGCGCTCGATATCATCGACCAATGCCATGAACTCCTCGTATGTGGAGCAACGCACCACCTGGGCGCGCCAGGCCGCAGCATGGGGCATGCCCTTTAGATACCAGCTCGCGTACGTACGTGCACGCGACATGAGCGGCAATAGCTCGTGCGTGAGCGTTAGGTGCTCGCGCAGGGCATCCAGGCGCTCGACAGAGCTGCGCACCGGCACCGGTATGCCATCGAGCGCAAGGGCGCGGGCATCGCCGAACACCCAGGGGTTGCCATAGATACCGCGCGCGATGAACACCGCACTGGCACCCGAGCTTTGCAGATGCTCCGCCGCGTCCTCGGCCGAGAACACATCGCCCGAACCAATCACGGGAATCTCGACGGCGTCGGCCACCTCATCGACGACCGACCAATCGGCCTGGCCCGTATAGAGTTGCGTGGCACAGCGACCATGTACCGCCACCGCAGCTGCCCCTGCACCCTCGAGCATCTGGGCAAATGTCGCGGCATTGCGATCCTCGGCATAAAAGCCTTTGCGAATCTTAACGGTCACGGGCACGTGCGCCGCGCCCACCGCCGCCTCGACGATCTGCTCGGCCAGCTCGGGCGTGCGCATGAGCGCCGAGCCCTCGCCCTTGGTAACGACTTTGCGAGCGGGGCATGCCATATTGATATCGACCAGCGTCAGGCGATCGCCAACGCGCTCCTCGACGGCGGCGACGGCGCTCGCAAACTGATCGGGTTTGGAGCCAAAGAGCTGCACGCAAATCTGCTGCTCTTCGTCGGCCGGCAGCACCAGGCGCCACGTCTTATTGCTGGCATAGGCAAGGCCCGCCACGCTCACCATCTCGCTATAGGCAAGATGGGCACCGCGGCGGCGGCACATGATGCGATAGGCGGGATCGGTCACGCCGGCCATGGGGGCCATAAGGAACGGCTGCTCGGTATAAGCACCCAGCAGCCGCGTACTGTATTCAGAAAGCGCCATGGGACCTACTCGTCCACCTTGAGGATCGCCATAAAGGCCTCCTGCGGGACCTCGACCGAACCGATGGCCTTCATGCGCTTCTTGCCCTCTTTCTGCTTCTCGAGCAGCTTGCGCTTACGCGAGATATCGCCGCCGTAACACTTAGCCAGCACGTCCTTGCGGCGCGCCTTGACGGTAGAGCGGGCGATGATCTTGTTGCCGATGGCGCCCTGAATAGGCACCTCGAAAAGCTGGCGCGGGATGATTTCCTTGAGCTTGTCACACAGGCCGCGGGCCAGGCCATAGGCCTTGTCCTTGTGCACGATAAACGAAAGCGCGTCCACCTCGTCGCCCGAAAGCAAAATATCGAGCTTAACGAGCTCGGAGGGACGGTACTCATTGAACTCGTAGTCGAGCGAGGCATAGCCCTTGGTACGGCTCTTGAGCTGGTCAAAGAAGTCCAGGATGAGCTCGGCGAGCGGCATGTCGAAGCGCATCTCGACCGATTTGCTTGTGAGATGGATCATGTCGGTCGTAATGCCGCGGTGCTCGATAGCGAGCTGCATGACGGCGCCCGTATACTCGGGCGGGCAGATAATCTTGGCCTTGAGGTAGGGCTCCTCGATGCGCTCGATGCGCGTAGCCTCGGGCAGATCCTGCGGGCTGCGAACATCAATCATCTCGCCGTCGGTCTTATAGACGTGATAGTCCACCGAAGGGCTCGTAGCAATGAGGTCAAGGTTGAACTCGCGCTCCAGGCGCTCCTTGACGACTTCCATATGCAGCAGGCCTAAGAAGCCCACGCGGAAGCCAAAGCCGAGCGCCACCGAGGTCTCGGGCTCCCACACCAACGACGGGTCGTTGACATGCAGCTTATCGAGAGCGTCGCGCAGATTCTCGTAATCCTTGTTGTCAATTGGGAACAGGCCCGTGTAGACCATGGGCTTGGCCTCGCGGTAGCCGGGAAGCGGCTCGGGACAAGGATTCGACGCCCAGGTAAGGGTGTCGCCCACGCGAACGGCCTCGGGGTCCTTCAGGCCCGTGACCACGTAGCCCACCTCGCCGACCGTCAGCGCGTCGACCGGCGTCTCGGCAGGACGCTTGACGCCCACGCCGTCGACCAAAAAGTCACCTTCTGCCTGCATCATACGCAGGGTATCGCCCTTTTTAATGGAACCGTCAAAAACGCGGACCGTGGCAACGACGCCGCGGTACTCATCAAAATACGAATCCAAGATGAGCGCCTTGAGCGGCGCATTCGCATCGCCCTTGGGCGGAGAGATCAAAAAGACGATGGACTCCAGCAGGTCGTGAATGCCCTCGCCGGTCTTGCCCGATACGCATACGGCATCGTCGGCAGGAATCGCCAGGTCATCCTCGATCTCGGTCTTAACCTCGTCGGGGTGTGCCGACGGCAGGTCGATCTTGTTAATGGCGGGCACGATATCCAGGTTGGCGTTCATGGCGAGCGTCGCGTTGGAGACGGTCTGCGCCTCGACGCCCTGCGTGGCGTCGACGACGAGCACCGCGCCCTCGCAGGCAGCCAGCGAGCGCGAGACCTCGTAGGTAAAGTCCACGTGGCCCGGCGTATCGATCAGGTTGAACTGATACGTCTCGCCATCGTCAGCGTCATAGGAAACGCGAACGGCATTGGACTTGATCGTGATGCCGCGCTCGCGCTCGATATCCATGGTGTCGAGCAGCTGCGACTCCATGTCGCGCTCGTCGACGGTATGGGTGAGCTCGAGGATACGGTCACTGATCGTGGACTTGCCATGGTCGATGTGCGCAACAATCGAGAAGTTGCGGATGTGGGAAATGTCAATTGAAGTATTCATGCGGACTATCTTACCCGAGCGGTACAAAAAATGGAGCCTGTTCCATAAAACAGGCTCCATTTATGCGCGTAATCTGTGTGGTGTGAAATTTACAACTTAGGCGTTGATGCTGTTCACAAGCTTGGCAAGACCGGACTTGCGGTTGGAAGCCTGGTTCTTGTGGATGACATGCTTGGCGGCAGCCATGTCGAGGCGCTTGGTGACGGTCTTGAGGGCAGCCTGGGCCTTCTCGGCGTCGCCCTCGGCGACGGCGGACTGGACGTGCTTGGTCAGCGTCTTGAGCTCGGACTTGACAGCCTTGTTACGCATGCGAGCTGCCTCATTGGTGCGGATACGCTTCTTCTGAGACTTGATGTTTGCCACTTCTGGAGTTCCTTTCGAGTTCCTTGCAAAAAATGTATGACACCTCTGAGACACGGTGAGGTCATGCAAGCGCCTACTATAGCACGCTCCCCCTCAAAGGGATAGAACGAATTTGTCAAATAGGCAGGTATCATCACGATTTTCTCAAGATGTTCGTAATCCAGAGCAAAAGCGCGGTCTCCGAATCGGCAGAACCCTTCAGTGCGAGCTCCACATCGACCGCACCCTCGAGCGCGGCAACGAGCTCCGCCATCGAAAAGCGGCGTGCCCAGGTCAGGTGATTTTTGACCTGCCAGGCCTGAAGCTTGAGTGTCGCGGCGAGCTCACGCCCCTGCCCACGAGAGTCGAGCGCCTTGGCGACGATCAACTCGCGGATGCGACCGCATAGCAGCGTGTAGGTCCACACATAGCTCTTGGCGGGCAGCAGCCCAAAGAGCTCAAGCGAGCGGCGCATATCGCGGGCCGACACTGCGTTGAGAAAGTCCCAGGGCTGAACTTCGGCCGTGCGCACGATCCAGCGCTCCACATCGACAAGCTCAATTTGCGGAGCCTCGACCATCTGGGCAAGCTTGGCCAAGTCGTTATCGAGCATGCGGGTGTTCTCGCCCGAGCGCGAAACGAGCTCCTCGGCGGCGGCCGTCGAGATGGACTTTCCGTGCTGCGTCGCCATCTGCTGCACGCGGCGCGGGAGCTCCCAGCGTTTGGTGCCCGAACAGTCGATCACAGCCTTCTTGTCGATCTTGGCGATTGCCTTATACAGGCGCGTATTCTTGGCAAGTGAGTCGGCGATTATGAGGCAAACCGTCGTGGGGCTGGGACACGCCAGATACTCGACAAGCGGCTCGGAGATCGCTTTGGCAAGTTTTGAGCAGCCGTCAAGGATTACCAGGCGAAACTCGCTGCCCATGGGAAAGGTATTGAGCGAGCCGATGATCGACTCGATATCGGGATCTTTCGTCATGTCGCGTTCATCGAGGTTGAACTCAACCATACCCGACTTTTCCAAGCGAGCTTTCATACGCGAGACGGCGTGGTCGCGCTTGACCCCATCGGTACCGACGATCAGATATGCCGGCAGCAGACCGGTTTCGGACATTGCGCTCCCCTCTCGCACACACTCGAATTCGTACCGTGCCATTTTAGCCCAGGGGTCCACCGCGCGCCAACGATGTCATCACGGTCGCTGGCATCGCATGGCAAAGCCCTTCGCAGTCGGCGTGACGGTAATGTCGCCGTGTTCGATGGTGCATGCGAACGCACCACCCGCTTCCTTAACTGCATCGATGCAGGCATCCGACGGATGGCCGTAACGATTCCCCTCGCCGGCGCTCGCGATAGAGAACTCGGGCTTAAGCGTGCCCAGCAGGTCTGTGTCGACGGAAACTTTTGAGCCATGATGCCCCAGCTTGAGCACATCGATATCTCCCACCTCCTGTACAAACTCGCGCTCCTGATCGAGCTCGGCGTCACCAGTAAGGAGCACACGCAGGCTCTTGCCTTCCTGAGCGTAGGAGAGCAGCAAAACAAGAGAGTCCTCATTGCCCTCGCCATCCACCGTGTCAAACGGCCACATCACACGAGCCCGAAATGCGCCGATATCGACCGTGTCTCCGCGAGCCACCTGCCGATACGTTACACCCGGGCGATTCAGAACCTCAGTAGGCGCGCCGTCAAGTGCATCGGCCGCGACCGCAATGGTTCCAACCGAAAAACGATCGAGTACGTCGGGAAGACCGCCCCAATGGTCTTCATCCCAATGCGTCACGAAGACGGCGTCGATATGGTGGACGTTATTGCGAACCAACGCCGACACCACGCGGTCATCGAGCCCACAGTCGACGAGTGCCACGGCGCCACCCTGACGAACCAGAATCGCATCGGCCTGGCCAACATCGAGGACCGTTACCGAAGGCGGCGCACATCGATCCCAATAGACATACGGAACACCCGCTGCGAGCATTAAACACAGCAGCCCCGCTGCCATGCTCCACGCGCGGGGGCGTGGCCACCAGACCAAGAGGGCCACCAGCGCGAATGGCACCACATATACCAAGGGCGTATCGGGCGGCACGCTTACGGATGCGCCCGGAACGGCAGCAAAGAGCTGTTCAAAGAACAGCGCACAGCGGGCGACAATCATGGGCACCACGAGCGCCCCGTGACGCAGCAGCGGCACAAGCGAGCAGGGCACCA
Source organism: uncultured Collinsella sp. (assembly GCA_902473205.1). GTDB lineage: Bacteria > Actinomycetota > Coriobacteriia > Coriobacteriales > Coriobacteriaceae > Collinsella. Next base: position 86,904 of record CABRRA010000002.1, on the reverse strand, counting down.
GCACAACCGATACAGCGAGCAGCACGCTTATCACCGGACCGATCACGGCATTTGCAAGTGGGGCAATGAGCGAAAACGTCCCAAATGCGGGAATGGTTACGGGAAGTGTCGCGAGTTGTGAGCACAACGTGACAGACAAAACGCTGGCGACACCCGATGGCATGCCCAGCTCGCCCAAGGCGTAGGTGGCGTAGGGGCAAAAACAAAGGATGGCAAAAACACTGGCGCACGATAGTTGAAAACCCATCTCGAACAATACCGTCGGTCGCAGCAACACAAAGATTGCCATGGTCAAAAATAGGGCCGAGAGGCCATGCCGACGACGTCCGGCGCCGTTGGCGACAAGCGTCGCCGCCACCATGCAGCACGCGCGCACGGCCGAGGGCGAGGCGCCCGTAAAGACGGCATAGGCAATAAGAGCCAGCATCAACAGTCCCCGCTGCAGCCCACGAGAGAGGCGTGTCTTTTGCAGGGCGCTCTCAATCACAAACCCCACGATGGCAAGATGGCTGCCCGAGACGGCGATGAGATGTGCGGTGCCCGTTACCGAAAACCAATCGCCCGCCGGCTGGGCGCGCAGCTCGGACGAGCGTCCACAGACAACGCCGGCAATGAGCGAGCGCGCTGGATCGGTCGCGGGCGCGATAACGGCAAGGAGCTCGTTTCGAAGCCAAGACAACGGGCCTGGAGGGCCCTCGTCGATCGATACCAACCGGACGACTTTAACCTTTCGAAGCTCGCCCCGAAGCACGCGTGAGCGCCCATACGCATCATTCTCAAAGCGCGAAATTCGACCGATAGCACGTACATGCGAACCGGCGCCAAGCTCACGATCACACGACAGCCGTACCTGACCCAAACGCTTTTCGCCCGCATACGCATCACAGGTATAGGAGTACGCACCGTCATTGATGGACGGGTCGCCACACACAACAAACTCGAGACTGCTCGCAGCCCGATTATCCAACGCCCTCGAAGCGCGCAGCGCCCCTATCGCCCAACCCGCGGACACTACCGCTCCCGCCACGAGGCCGAGGGCCGCGGCATACAGCCATCGCCTCCACCGCACAAGGCGCATGCAGGACCGAGCCAATACGATGCACCCTGCTGCCGCAACGGGAATGGCCATAAGCAATGTGACGGGCGCCGCCCGCTCTCCCAGCAGCGCATCGGCCGCCATGTTAAGCACTAACCCACAGCTCGCACACAAGCCGGCACAAAGGGCTATCGTCCACGGCATCAATGGGCGCGGTGGCATCACATGCTCGCGCTCGGTCGCACTCATACGCAGATGCAATCTTTAATTTTGGCGAGTTTCTTCTCACCGATCCCCGATACGCGCATAAGGTCATCGACCGAGGCAAAGGCCCCGTTTTGCGTCCGTTCGTCGATAATTGACTGGGCCATAGAAGGCCCGATGCCCGAAAGCGTCTGCAGCTCCGCCGCACTTGCCGTATTGATATTCACAAGTCCCGACGAAGACCCTGTACCAGGGGTCGTGGAAGCACTGCTTTCGGCGGCGCCGACGGCCGCAGCCGTTTGTTGCTCCCCTACCGTCGGCACATAGATCTTTTGACCATCGGTGATCTTGGACGCACGGTTAAGAACCGTCACATCCGCCTCGGCCGTAAGCCCTCCGGCGGCATCAATCGCCTGGGACACCCGTGCTCCATCTTTAAGCCGGTACACGCCAGGCTTCACAACGGCGCCATCAACATCGACGTACACCTCGGCAGCAGAGGAGCTCTTGGCAGACGGCTCATCGGCATCGTCAGGAGAGGCATCCCCGGCCCCGCGCACATCCGAGGCGCTCGCCTCATCACTACGCTCAAACGATACGTCGCTGGAGTGACCACCAAAACCTGCCATCGCCAAGCCGCTCGCGGCGGCAATGACAACCAGGATCGCCACGACCATCGCCTTATGGCCGAGCAGCTTTTCTGCCCAGCGGTCCATCCGTTTAACCCGTTCATGTTGCTCGCGCTGCGCCATAGCAAACACCTCCCAACACCATCGTGTCAGGAAACGAACGCCGCAGCCTCCGCACGCCCACACCGGTTTTCGCGGTCAAACCAAAAGCTGACCAAAACCTTGCGGAAAAGTGTCCATTTATTCAGGCACACGTCGACAAATGAACCGTTTATCGCCTAATGCCCAGATAGAAAAAGACCGACGATGCAAAATCACCGCCGGTCTATACACAACATTATTCGTGATCTTGGTAAATCTCACGTGGAGCGAGCTCGGAATGTTTGCGTTTTAAGGTCTTAGGGGCCTTATACGTGTTGCTCTCGAAGTCGATATACTCGGTCTGCTTGAGCAAGCGCTCAATCATCTCCTCGTGATCGAACAGCTCCCACGCCTCATGCACGGCATCGAGTTTGGCGTGCGTCTCGGGGCGGCGCGGCATAAAGAGCGTGCAGCAATCGGGAGCGGCCTCGGTCGAGATATCGAAGGTACCGATTTCCTCGGCACGCGCGATGATCTCCTGCTTGTCCGAACCAATCAGCGGGCGGAACACGGGGATCTTGACGGCCTCGTTGACGGCCATGATGTTCTCGAGCGTCTGGGAAGCAACCTGACCGAGCGATTCACCGGTCACAATAGCCTTGGCGCCCTCGATATGCGCAATGCGCTCGGCAACCGAATACATAATGCGACGGTACATGATCACGCGCAGGTTGCTGGGGCAGGTCACCGAGATCTCACGCTGACAATCGCCAAACGGCACCACGTACAGGCGGCCGATCTGGACACCCGGCTCAAGCGCACGGATGATGTCCTGCACCAAATACTCGCTCGTGTCGGGCGTCTGCGGACGACCGGAGAAATGTACCGGCACGCACACCGCGCCGCGACGCGCGAGCATCCAGGTCGCTACCGGAGAATCGATACCCGACGACAGTAGCGTCACGACCTTGCCGGCAGATCCCACCGGCAGACCGCCCACGCCGCGCTCGGAGCGCGCGTACACATAAACGCTACCCTGGACCACCAGCACGTGCACCATTGCGTCGGGGTCGTGCATCTGGACCTTTTTATCGGGAAACGCCTCGCACAATACCTCTCCCACCTGACGATTGATATCAATCGAGGTGAGCTCGTAGTCGGTGTTCGAGCGCTTGGCATGCACCTTAAACGACTCAAAGGGACCAAACTCGCGCAGCGCCTTCACGGCGGCGGCGCAGTACTCCTGCGGGTCGCGGTTCGTGTGATATGCCAGGGACACGCGAGCAACGCCGGGGACGGTGCGAATGACGCGCGCCGCCTCGTCGGCCTGATGCTCGTTAAAGGTCACGAGGATATAACCGGAAATTCGAGACACGGCATTCACGGAAAAGGCGGCCAAGGCCGCCTTGATGTTATCCATGAGGATATGCTCAAAATGTGCGCGGTTCTTGCCCTTCAGTCCAACCTCGTGATAGTGGACCAGGCAGACGCGGGCTGCCATTTAGGCTTCAGCAACCTTGTGGCCGAGCGCCTTCTCATAACGGGCCTCGTCGTAGGAGATATCGCCGTCGACGATCTCGTCCATAGCCATCGAGATGGTATCGGCACCGGAGAGTGCAATGGTGATGTCGTCGACATCCTGAACGGCGAGCACGCGGTTGTGCTGGCCACGCAGCATGCTGTTAATGTCGCAGGCGCGCTTGGAGGCAAGCGAGGCGAGCAGGAAGCGGTTGTGATCGGTCTTCTCCAGAAGATCGTCAATGCAAGGCTTTACAACGGACACGGACCTCAGATCCTTTCATGCATATCGAGAACGCGAACGAGCTCATCGGTCGCGCGGTCGAGATCGTCATTCACCACGACGTCGTCGTAGCGGTCGGCAAGGGCAAGCTCATGGGCGGCGTTTGCCATACGCAGCTCGATCGTCTCGGGCGTCTCGGTACCGCGACCGACCAGACGCTCGCGGAGCACCTCGAGCGAAGGCGGCTTGATAAAAATCAGCACGGCCTCGGGGAAACGCTCCTTAACCTGCAAGGCACCCTGGACATCGATCTCCAAGATTAGAGACGAACCAGAGGCAAGCTTGGATGTGACCTCGCTCACCAAGGTGCCGTAGCAGTTACCGTGGACCTCGGCCCACTCAACAAACTCGCCGTTTGCCACGCGGCGGTCGAACTCCTCGCGCGTCAGAAAAAAGTAATTGACGCCGTCGACCTCGCCTTTGCGTGGGGCTCGCGTGGTAGCCGAAACCGTCAGGCCCAGGTTAGAGCGACGCTCGCGCACACGAGTGACGAGCGTGCCCTTGCCTGCACCTGACGGTCCAGAAATCACAAAGAGCTTTGAATCCTGAGCGCTCACTTATTTGGTCAGCTGCTCGAGGAGCTGCTCGCGCTGACGGACACCGAGGCCCTGGACGCGACGGGTAGCGGAGATGCCGAGCTCCTCCATGATCTTGGCGGCCTTGGCCTTGCCATAACCGGGCAGGGACTCGATGAGGGTGGAAACCTTCATGCGGGAAGCGATGGGGTCATCGGAGTTGAGCACGGACTCGAGGGACTTCTCGCCCTTCTTGATCTGCTCGCGAAGCTCAGCGCGGGCGTGACGTGCGGCAGCAGCCTTCTCAAGAGCCTGCTTGCGCTGCTCGTCGGTAAGCTGAGGGAGTGCCATTCGAACCTCCAAATAGTTGGGTTATATCTGATGCAATAATTGGCATTTTACCACGTAAAACGCACTAAATGCCCAATCGACGGCACCATAGATTAGACGATACCTGCGAAAAGTGCAATATACGGAGGTCAAAGTTAAGCCCCTGACCTGCGATTCCACACAAAGGATGGGAAAGTTTTCGCAGGCACAGGGGCTAATTTGTGCTAATGAGACCCAAAAGTGGTGACTTGAGGGAATATTTTAGGCGACGTTTTCGACCAGCTCGGCAACGATGGCGTCAAAGGCGGCAACAGGGTCGTCGGCACCGGTGATGGGTCGGCCCACCACGATGTGGCTCGCACCGCGCTCGATAGCCTGGGAAGGCGTCGCCACACGGGACTGATCACCAAGGGCGGCACCGACCGGACGCACGCCCGGAGTCACGATCAGCGCGTCGGGGCCGAGCAGTTCGCGCATGTCATGGGCCTCCATCGGCGAGCACACGATGCCGTCGATACCGTTGGCCTGGGCAAGCTTTGCCAGACGGGCGGCTTCCTCGGCCACGGGCGACTCGACGCCGATCTCAGCCAGCGAATCCTGGTTCATGCTCGTGAGCACGGTGATGGCGACGAGCTTGGCGCGGTCCTCGCGCGCCTCCTCGGCACCCTCACGGCACGCAGCGAGCATAGCACCAGAACCCAGGCCGTGGACCGAGAGCAGGTCGGCACCGGCAAGCGAGGCCGAACGGGCGGCACCGCGCACCTGATGCGGAATGTCATGGAACTTGAGGTCGAGGAAGACCTTAAAGCCCAGGTCCTTGAACGTCTTGACGATCTCGGGGCCCTCGGCGTAATAGAGCGTCATGCCCACCTTGAGCCAAGCGGCATGACCAGAAAGCTCGTGGGCGAGCTCGAGCGCACGCTCACGGTCACAGTCGAGGGCGACGATAACGCGGTCGCGGGCGTCGGTCTCTAGCATTCGAAAGCACCTACCAGCTCGTTGATGTCCTTCACGCCCTGGGACTCCGCCCAGGCCTCGAGCTCGTGCGCGATCTTAATTGAGGCGCACGGATCGACGAAATTGGCCATGCCGACCGACACGCAGGTGGCGCCGGCCAGGATAAACTCGGCCGCATCCTCGCCCGTCATGACGCCGCCGACACCGTTGATGGGGATATCGACGGCCTGAGCGACCTCCCAGACCATGCGAACGGCGATGTGGTGGCACAGCGGACCCGAAAGGCCGCCCTTGGGCTTGGCCACACGGGACTTGCGGGTATGAACGTCAATGGCCATGCCCTGGATGGAGTTGATGACCGAAAGGCCGTCGGCTCCCGCGGCCTCGAGAGCCTTCGCAATCTCGGCGACGTTGACCGGAGCCATCTTTACGAACAGCGGCTTATCGGTCACCTTACGGCAGGCAGCCATAACGGAAGAGGCGCCCTCGGGCGAGGAGCCCATGGCGGCACCGCCGGCGGCGATATTAGGACAGCTCACGTTGATCTCGTAACCGGCAGCCCAGGGGCATAGCTCGACATACATCTCGAGCGCGCGCACAAACTCGTCAACGGAATGGCCGGCAACCTGGCAAATGACCTGGCAACCGTCCTTGGAAAGCTGCTCGAGCCACGGGCCGGACTCACGGGCAAAGGCGGCCACGCCGGGGTTCTGAAGGCCCACGGAGTTGATCATGCCGCCCGGGATCTCGGCCATACGGGGCGCGGGGTTGCCGGGCCAGGGCTCGGCAGCGCAGCCCTTGGTGGTGATGGCGCCCAACTGGGAGACATCAAAGAAATTCTGGAACTGCCAGCCGTAGCCAAAGGTACCGGCTGCGGTGTTGATGGGGTTTTGCATCTTGACGCCGCCGAAATCGACGGCCATGTTCACGGTACCCACTAGAAGACCACCACCTTGGAAGCATCGAACACGGGGCCGCACATGCAGGCGCCCTTCATACCGTCGACCGTCTCGACATTACAGGTGTTGCAGGCGCCAAAGCCACAGCTCATCATGCGCTCGAGCGACACCTCGCAGTACGCACCGGCCTCGGCGGCAGCGGCGGCGACCTTCTTCATCATGACGGCGGGACCGCAGCTAGCCGCGTAGTCGTAGCCGCCCTCGCCAAGCAGCTCGGCGGCAGGACCGGTGCAGAAGCCATGAGTGCCCAACGAGCCGTCGTCGGTGCACACGTTGACCGTAGCTCCCAGCGCGCGGAACTCATCGATGCCCACGGCCTTGGACGCGGTGCAAAAGCCCAGGCACACGTCGACGGCCACACCCTGCTCGGCAAGCTTGCCGGCAAGGCACAGCACGGGCGGAACACCGATGCCGCCCGCCACGAGCAGCGCCTTCCTGGTGCCCTCGGGCACAAGCCAGCCGCGGCCGCCGGGGCCCAGCAGGTTAGAGGTGGAGCCGGGGGCCATCTGCGACAGACGACGGGTGTCGTCGCCCACGACGGCGTACCACAGCTCGACGGTACCGGCCTGGGCGTCGGCGCGATAGAAGCTCAGGGGCACGCGAAGCAGCGAGGACGCATCGCCGGGCACGGCGATGTTCACAAACTGACCGGGCTTGAGCGCACTTGCAAGCTTGGGGGCCGAGATGACGAGCGAGAAGATGCCGTCGGCGATCTCCTGGTTCGATACGACCTCGAAGTCGTGCATGCGTGCAGTGGAAGGTGTGGGCATAGACGCTCCAATCCCCCATGCGGTTGCATGGTCAAAACGAACAGAAAGCGCGGCACCGCAAGGGCACCGCGCACAAAAGCGATAAGGCTATGCTAGCAGATGCAGCCGTCGGCGAGCGTCTGCTTACCGCCGACAAACACATCGGTGGCACGACCGGTAAGCGTGCGGCCAGCGAAACCGGAGTTCTCGGCGCGCGACTCGTAACCGTCCTCGCCAACCGTCCAGGTTGCGGCGGGGTCGAACACGGTCAGGTCGGCAACGGAGCCCGCCTTGACCTGAACCTGGTCGAGGCCCAGGATCTCACGCGGCTTGATGGCCATGAGCTCGACCATGCGGCCAATGCTCATCTTGCCCGTGTTGACCAGCTCGGTGAGCACGAGCGACAGCGAGGTCTCGAGGCCGATCATGCCAAAGGGCGCAAGCTCGAACTCGCGGGCCTTCTCCCACGGGGTGTGGGGAGCGTGATCGGTGACGATAACGTCGACGGTGCCGTCGATGACGCCCTGACGGATGGCCTCGGCATCCTCCTCGGTGCGCAGCGGCGGATTGACCTTGAGCGAGGTGTTGTAGGTCTCGTCCAGGTCGTTCTCGGTCAGGAACATGTGGTGCGGGGTGGCCTCGCAGGTAACCTGAACGCCGGCGGCCTTACCGGCACGCACGATCTCCAGGCCATGGGCGGTGGAGATGTGCTGGATGTGCAGCTTGGCACCGGTCAGCTTGGCGATCTCGATGTCGCGGGCGATCTGGAGCTCCTCGCCGGCAGCCGGCCAGCCCTCGAGAGCCAGACGGGTCGAGACCTTGCCCTCGTTGATCTGGCCGTGGCCGACCAGGTCCTCGTCCTGGCAGTGGCTCATAAAGACCTTGCCGAACATCTTGCCGTAGTCCATGCAGCGACGGAGCATGCCCGCACCCTGCACGCCGCGACCGTCGTCGGTGAAGGCGACGGCGCCGTGGGCGACCATATCGCCCATCTCGGACATGGCCTCGCCCTTAAGACCGCGGGTCATGGCGCCCGACGGATAGACGCGGCAGTGACCGACCTCGGCAGCGCGGGACTTGACGAACTCCACGACGGTGCCGTTATCGGTGACGGGATCGGTGTTGGGCATGGCGCACACGCCGGTGAAGCCGCCCTTGGCAGCTGCGCGGGTACCGCTCTCGATGTCCTCTTTGACCTCATAGCCGGGCTCGCGAAGGTGAACGTGCATATCCACCAGGCCAGGGACGAGGTACTTGCCGGAAAGGTCGCGGACCTCGGCTCCCTCGACGGCGAGATTCTCGCCGACCTCGGCGATCTTGTCGCCGTCAATCAGGACGTCAACGACACCGTCAAGCTCGACGGACGGGTCGACGACGTGGGCATTCTTAAGAAGCAAGGCCATTATCGGCACCTCCAAGCAGCAGATACAGGATAGCCATACGCACGCAGATACCGGCGTAGACCTGCTCCAGGATGACGGAGCGTTGCGGGTGGTCGGCCATATAGGAGTCGAACTCGACGCCGCGGTTGATGGGGCCCGGGTGGCAGATGATCGCATCGGGCTTCATGAGCTTCTCGCGGTCCTTGGTCAAGCCGAAGAGCTTGTGGTACTCGCGAATGGTCGGGAACGGGGCACCTTCGAGGCGCTCCTGCTGCACGCGCAGCATGTAAACGACGTCCAGCTCGGGCAGGACGGAATCGAGGTCGCTCGTCACGTGGTCGCAGCCCAGGACCTCGGGCGCCGGCGGCAGCAGCGTGCCGGGGGCGACGGCGTAGGTCTCGCAGCCCATGATCTTAAGGGCGGGGATCAGCGAGCCGCAGACGCGGGAGTGCGCGATATCGCCGACGACGGCGACCTTCAAACCGTGGAAGTCACCCTTGTGCTCCCAGATGGTATACAGGTCGAGCAGGGCCTGCGTGGGGTGGTTGTGTTTGCCGTCGCCAGCGCAGATGACGCTCGCGGGCGAGTTCTGCGTGACGATGTAGGGCGCGCCGGCGTGCTTGTCGCGCACGACGATGCAGTCGATCTTGTAGGCGTTAAGGGTCTCGACGGTATCGACGAGGCTCTCGCCCTTGACCGTGGAGGTCGAAGAGCCGCCAAAGTTAAGGCTGTCGGCCGAAAGACGCTTCTCGGCGAGCTCGAAGGAGCTGCGGGTGCGCGTCGAGGGCTCGTTGAACATGTTGACGATGGTCTTGCCCTTGAGCGTGGGGACCTTTTTGATCGCACGCTCGTTGACCTCGGAGAACGCCTTGGCGGTCTCGAGGATGAGCTTGATGTCCTCTTCGGAGTACTCGGTAATGTCGATCAGGTGCTTATGGTTGAACGCCACGGTACTACTCACCTCCCAGCGGCGCGGAGCCCACGTGGGAACCCGGCGCGACGTCGTTAATCTCGACGGCGGTGTGGCCGTCGACTTCCTTCATATATAGGTGCACGTTCTCCTCATGCGACGAGGGAACGTTCTTGCCGACAAAGTCCGGCGAGATGGGGAGCTCACGGTGGCCGCGGTCAACGAGGACTGCCAGCTCAATACGGCTCGGACGGCCCAGATCCATGACGGCGTCGAGAGCGGCGCGAATGGTACGGCCCGTATACAGGATGTCGTCCACCAGCACGACGCGCTTGCCGTCAACGCTAAAGGGAATGTTGGTGGCGTGGATCGCGGGAGCGAAATTGGTAGCGTAGTCATCGCGGTAGAAGCTGATGTCGAGGCTGCCGAGCGGAACGTCAACGCCCTCGATCTCCTTGATCTCCTCGGCGAGTTTCTTTGCCAGAAGGTCGCCGCGCGTGACGATGCCGACCAGAGCGAGGTCTTCACAGCCCTCGTTGCGCTCGAGAATCTCGTGCGCGATGCGGGTCATCGCTCGATTGACGGCGGTCTCGTCCATGATGACCGCCTTGGGGGAAGTCGTGCCCATCGATCTCCTTCCTCACATGTCTTGACTGCTGACACAGTCAAAAAAATAGATGCCCGACCGCTCAAAGCGGACCAGACACCCACAGGAAGGGCTGCTCTTTGGCAGCTATGTAATTCCATGTGGGTATCTCGTACCCCTTTAATGGTCAAGGGATAGTGTAGCCAACCTCGAGCTTAATTGCGAGCATAAATACAGAGCAATCCGTAAACGGAGCCCGATGCTCAATAAACCTATATATTTGTGGGACGAGCTTGAAAACGTACGCACGAGCTGGCATAATCCCCTCTGCTGCACGCAAATCGGATCTACGTCCAGGGCCGTGGCGTGAGCACTATCGCCAAAAGAGAAATATCTCTGTGTAGATTACGCACAGGGATCTGCTTCTGTGCTATAGTTCAGGCTTGTTTGTTAACGCGACATGTTCGTTTGTCGCCCAAGGAGGGTCAGTTATGTCCAAAGTTTGCGAAGTTTGCGGTAAGCACCCCGTTGCCGGTCGCTCCATCAGCCACTCTCACCGCGTCACCAACCGTAAGTTCCGCCCCAACATCCAGCGCGTCTACGTCGTCGTCGACGGTCACCGTCGCAAGATGAACGTTTGCTCCACCTGCCTCAAGTCCGGCAAGGTTGCGCGCTCCTAAATAAGGTCTTACCAACAAGTACCTCGGACTCTCCGGGTCAAAGACCTCGCGTTCACATAGAACTTACCAAAGGCGCCCTCTCTTGTAGAGGGCGCCTTTTTGCACTCATTGGGGACAGACTTACATGAGTGTTTTCACGCATTGGGGACAGACATGACGCACGCATGCGGCGTCCCGATCGGCTACGGCCCCTATCTCACGCTGCATCCTTCCAGCTTGCAGTAGCCTTGGTCACGCTTGTGGCGCCGATACCGGTGATACGGGCAATTTGCTTGACCGTGAGATGTGCCCGCCTGAGCCTCAGCAGGCAGGCATCGCGTTCGGGGCGTGGCAGGGCCTTGAGCAGCGCAGGATCTATGCTCGGCAGGACTTCGCGCGCAACGGAAAGAGCCTCCTCATCGGGGATCCGCCGGCGCGGAAGAACCTCCACTGACCAGATGCGCCCGCCAACTTTCTTGAGATGCTCGCAATAGCGACGGGAGCCTCCGACAACATCGAGCATAGGGGCCGCATCACAGATGTCAAAGGGATCATAGCCCAGCTGATATGCCTTATAGCTTGACCAGCGGTACGCCTCGAGCGAGTCAAGCGCACCCTTCACGGGATTGAGATGAATATAGTCGAGCAGCTGCACTGCCTGCGTGTCCGACTCAACCGCGACCCGCGAATAGCGATTGTCAAACAGATGCCCCGTTCTCCCCGTTTTCCCATTGAAATACTTAGCATACGCCGTCAATGCGCACTGCATTGCCTTTGAAAGATTGTCAAACGGATCATCAACCATCAAATGGAAGTGATTGTCCATAAGGCACCAAGCCAACACCGCCACTTCATGGCGAGCGAATCGGTCCGAGATATCAGATAAGAACCGATAGCGGTCGGAGTCATCTTCAAAAATTATCTGTTTAGAATTGCCGCGGTCATAGACGTGGTAATAGCCGGTGAGAGAAACGGCGCGGGCACATCGGGGCATAGCCTCTCCTTTCAAAACTGTACAGGCAACACCTAAAAGGAGAGACGCAACGCGAAATGCTGAGCCTGTAACCTATTTATATCCAATGAGCGGCAATAACAGGCCCAGAACGGCAAAATGGCAAATCGATGTCTGTCCCAAATGAGTGAAAGCACTCATTTAAGTCTGTCCCCAATGAGCGGGACGATGCACTGGTAGATAGTTTTGTTAAAACGTTTCAGTTTATTGAAGCGTTTTAGTGTGCCTTTTACGGGAATCTTACCGTTCGCCGAATCATTTCTTGCTATTATGCAAGACGTAGGGTAAATCTCCGATCGCAAGGAGACACAAATGGTGAAAAAGTCACCGGAAAACACTACTCCCGCAATTGTGGACAACGTAGAGGCGCTTGAGGCTAAGCTCGCTCAGATGCGAGAGGCCCAGGCGCTTTTTGCTACGTACACGCAGGAGCAGGTCGACAAGATCTTCTATGAGGCCGCCATGGCCGCCAACAAGGCTCGTATCCCGTTGGCGAAGATGGCCATCGAGGAGACCGGCCGCGGCGTTCTTGAGGATAAGGTCATCAAGAACCACTACGCCGCAGAGTACATCTACAACGCTTACAAGAACACCAAGACCTGTGGTGTCCTGGAGCGCGACGAGGCTTACGGCATCACCAAGATCGCCGAGCCCATCGGCATCGTGGGCGCCGTCATCCCGACGACCAACCCCACCTCCACCGCGATCTTCAAGACGCTGATCTGCCTGAAGACCCGCAACGCCATCATCATCTCCCCGCACCCGGCTGCCGCCAAGTGCACCATCGCCGCCGCCAAGCTCGTGCTTGACGCCGCCGTCAAGGCCGGTGCCCCCGAGGGCATCATCGGCTGGGTCGATGTCCCCTCCATCGAGCTGACCAACATGGTCATGCGCGACGTCGACATCATCCTCGCCACCGGTGGCCCGGGCATGGTCAAGGCCGCCTACTCCTCGGGCAAGCCCGCCCTGGGCGTTGGCGCCGGTAACACCCCGGTCGTCATCGACGACACCGCCGACGTGCTGCTCGCCGTCAACTCCATCATCCACTCCAAGACCTTCGACAACGGCATGATCTGCGCTTCCGAGCAGTCCGTGACCGTCATCGACACCATCTATGACCAGGTCAAGGCCGAGTTCCAGAAGCGCGGTTGCTACTTCGTCAAGCAGGGTGCCGAGATGGAGGCCCTGCGTGCTGCCATGTTCAAGAACGGCGCCCTCGATCACCGCATCCCCGGCATGGCTGCCGCCAAGATCGCCGAGCTCGCCGGCATCGAGGTTCCCGCCAAGACCAAGATCCTGATCGCCGAGGTCACCTCTACCGACCCCGCCAAGGAGGAGTTCTCCCACGAGAAGCTCTCCCCGGTCCTGGCCATGTACCACGCCAAGGACTTCCAGGAGGCCGTCGACAAGGCCGAGCACCTGGTGCTCGCCGGTGGCCCGGGCCACACCGCCTCTCTGTACGTGCACCCCGCCCAGGCCGAGAAGATCAGCCTGTTTGAGCACGTCATGAAGGCCTGCCGTATCGTCATCAACACCCCGTCCTCGCACGGCGGCATCGGTGACCTGTACAACTTTGGCATGAAGCCGTCTCTGACCCTGGGCTGCGGCTCCTGGGGCGGCAACTCCGTCTCCGAGAACGTTGGGGTGAAGCACTTGATCAACGTTAAGACTGTGGCCGAGCGCCGTGAGAACATGCTGTGGTTCCGCGCTCCCGAGAAGGTCTACTTCAAGAAGGGTTCCACGCCCGTCGCCCTCGACGAGCTCGGTACCGTCATGGGCAAGAAGCGCGCCTTCATCGTCACCGACCAGTTCCTCTTCAAGAATGGCAACACCCGCGCCATCGAGGCCAAGCTCGACGAGATGGGCATCGCCCACGACTGCTTCTACGACGTCGAGCCCGATCCGTCGCTGCAGTGCGCACGTCGCGGCGCCAAGCAGATGGCTCTCTTTGAGCCGGACGTCATCATCGCCGTCGGCGGTGGCTCCGCTATGGACGCCGGCAAGATCATGTGGATGATGTACGAGCACCCCGAGTGCAAGTTCGAGGACATGGCCATGGACTTCATGGACATCCGCAAGCGTATCTTCACCTTCCCCGAGATGGGCAAGAAGGCCTACTTCGTCGCCGTCCCGACCTCCTCGGGTACCGGCTCCGAGTGCACGCCGTTCGCCATCATCACCGACAAGGAGACCGGCATCAAGTGGCCGCTCGCCGACTACGCGCTGCTCCCCAACATGGCTATCGTCGACGCCGACAACTGCATGACCGCCCCGCGCGGCCTGACCGCTGCCTCCGGCATCGACGTCATGACCCACGCCATCGAGTCCTACGTCTCCATCATGGCTTCCGACTACACCAAGGGCCTCTCCGAGCGCGCTGCTAAGCTCGTCTTCGAGAACCTGCCCTCCAGCTTCACGAACGGCGCCAAGGACCCGCATGCCCGCGAGGAGATGCACAACGCCTCCTGCATGGCCGGTATGGCCTTCGCCAACGCCTTCCTGGGCCTCAACCACTCCATGGCCCACAAGCTCGGCGCCTTCCATCACCTGCCCCACGGCCTCGCAAACGCCGTCATCCTGACCCGCGTCATGCGCTACAACGCCGCCGAGGCTCCCGTCAAGATGGGCACGTTCTCCCAGTATCCTTACCCCAACGCGCTGCACAACTACGCCGAGATGGCCAAGTACTGCGGCATCGAGGGCAAGGACGACAAGGAGGTCTTCGAGAACTTCATCACGAAGCTCGAGGAGCTCAAGGACTTCATCGGCGTCAAGAAGACCATCGCCGACTACGGTGTTGACGAGCAGTACTTCCTCGACACCCTCGACGAGATGACCGAGCAGGCATTCAACGACCAGTGCACCGGCGCTAACCCGCGCTACCCGCTCATGAGCGAGATCAAGGAGCTCTACCTGGACGCCTACTACGGCCGCGAGCCCCAGGACTACGCCGTCTGCTAGTTTTTAGCACGGTTATTTGCGGCGGGGGTGCACGGGTGTACGCACGCCCCCGCCGTTGCTTCTATCGCATCGTTGAAAGGATGCAATCATGCTGCTCCCCGATTCCAAGACCGAGCTCGTCCGTCGCGGCAACAAGGTCGTTTACGACCTGGGCGACAAGATCGTCAAGGTCTTTAACGAGACCAAGCCCGTCTCCGACGTGTTCAACGAGGCTTTGAATCTTGCCCGCATCAATGAGTGCGGCATCCGCAGCCCCAAGGCTCTCGAGGTTTCTCAGCTCGAGAACGCCAACGGCTGGGCGCTCGTGACCGAGAAGGTTCCGGGCACCACGCTTGCCGAGAAGATGACTGCCGAGCCCCAGCGCTTTGGTGAGTACCTCGAGATGTTCGTCGACCTCCAGATCGAGATCCACGGCTACACCTCCCCGCTGCTCAACCGTCAGCGCGATAAGTTCGCCCGCATGATCGACAGCCTCGATCAGCTCAATGCCACTACGCGCTACAACCTTCAGGAGCGTCTGGACGGCATGACCAAGGAGTTTAAGGTCTGCCACGGCGACTTCAACCCCTCCAACGTCATCGTCGGCGACGACGGTCAGCTGTACATCTGCGACTGGGCACATGCCACCCAGGGCTCCCCTGCTGCCGACGTTGCCACCACCTACCTGCTCTTTGCCCTCAACAGCAAGGATCAGGCCGAGGCCTACCTGGAGCTCTACTGCGACCGCGCCGACATGCCCATGCAGGTCGTGCGTCAGTGGACGAGCATCGTCGCCGCTTCCGAGCTCGCTCGTAAGCGCAACGTGAACGATGAGTTCCTTAAGAACTGGATCGACGTCGTCGATTATCAGTAATATCTGAGCGATTTATTTCGCATCGGAGGCACAATGAAAACCCCTCAGTTCATTTGGGCTGTGGGGTTTTCCTTTTAGCTACTAAAGATTCTTAGACGCAAAAGCGGCCCTACGCCTCTCCCTCGAGAGACGCAGGGCCGCTTCGAAAGCGCGCTCAACGCAGCGGGGCCAATTAACGGCGTGCTGCCTTCACAAGCTCGGCAACCTTGGCGACAACCTCATCGATCGCCACATCCTCGCGCTCGCCGTTAGCACGGTCCTTGAGCTCAACGGTACCGTTCTTAAGGCCGCGCTTGCCAAGAATCACCTGATACGGGAAGCCCATAAGGTCGTTGTCGGCAAACTTAAAGCCGGGACGCTCGTCACGGTCATCGACGACAACCTCGATGCCCTCGGCGCACAGGCCATCAACAATCTGCTCGCAAACGGTCGCGCACTCCTCCTTCTTGGGATCGAGCGGAATCACCGCGACCTCGTACGGAGCGACAGAGACCGGCCAGACGATACCGTGCTCATCATTGTGCTGCTCCACGACGGCTGCGAGCGAGCGGGACACGCCAACGCCGTAGCAACCCATGATGAGCGGCTTCTCCTTGCCGTCCTCGTCCATAAAGGTGGCACCCATGGCCTCGGAATACTTAGTGCCCAGCTGGAAGACCTGGGAGACCTCGATACCGCGGGCAGCGGAGAGCGGCTTGCCGCAGTGCGGGCAGGGATCGCCGGCAACGACGGTGACCAGATCGGCCCACTCGTCTACGGTAAAGTCGCGCTCGGGGCAGGCACCGGTAAAGTGATAGTCGACTTCGTTGGCACCGCAGGCCCACTGCTTGGACTCGCGAAGGCTCTCGTCACAGACAAGACGAATGCCCTCAGGCAGGTTAACCGGTCCGATAAAGCCCTTATGCAGACCGTAGGTCTGGAGCTCCTCGTCGGTCATCATGCGATAGCCCTTGCCAAAGACATGCTCGGCCTTGCAGTCATTGAGCTCGTGATCGCCCGGAACAATGGCCACAACAGGCTTACCCTCGGCATCGATCAACGCCAGGGACTTGCGCGTACCGTTCTCGGGGAACCCGAAGAACTTGGCAACGGCCTCGATGGTGCCCATGCCCGGAGTCTCGACCTTGGTGAGCGTACCGTCGCCGGGGCCCTCGGTCACGACAACCTTGGTGCTTGCCGCTTCGTCATCGGCAGCAAAGCCGCAGTCGTCGCAGTAGACCAGCGAAGCCTCGCCGGCCTCTGCCAGCGCCATGTACTCGACGGAGGTGTCGCCGCCGATCTCGCCGGAATCGGCGACGACGGGCAGAGCCTTGATGTAGCAGCGCTCGCAGATGTTGGCGTACGCCTGCTTCATCTTGTCGTACTCCTCCTGCAGGCTCTCCTGCGTGGCGGAGAAGCTGTAGGCGTCCTTCATGATGAACTCGCGGCCGCGCATCAGGCCAAAGCGAGGACGGAACTCATCGCGGAACTTATCCTGGATGTGATAGAGATTCACCGGCAGCTGTTTGTAGGAACGCAGCTCATTGCGCACCAGGGCAGTCACGGTCTCCTCGTGCGTGGGACCGAGCACGAACTCGCGTCCGTGGCGGTCATCAAAGCGCACGAGCTCCTTGCCGTAGGCATCGATACGGCCGGACTCGCGCCACAGGTCGGCATCGACCATGATGGGCATCATGAGCTCCTGGGCGCCGGCAGCGTCCATCTCGTCACGCACGATATTCTCAATCTTGCGAATCGAGCGCCAAGCAAGCGGCAGATAGGAATAGAGACCGGCGGCCTCCTTGCGAATCATGCCGGCACGAAGCAGCAGGCGATGGCTCGCAAGCTCGGCGTCGGCCGGATCCTCTTTAAGCGTCGGAGCATAAAGCTTAGACATATACATTGCTCGAGTCATTTATTTCTCCTCAATAAGCTTGTCGACCTCGGCCATTAGCGCGTCGACAATTTGGTCCTCAGCTACTTTACCAATGATCTGGCCGTGCGAAAAGAGCAGGCCCTGACCTCGTCCGCAGGCAACACCCAAGTCGGCGTCAGAGGCCTCGCCGGGGCCATTGACCGCACAGCCCATCACGGCAATCGAAAGCGGCGCGGAGTAGTTCTTAAGCCGCTCGGTGACCTCCTCGGCGATAGGAATGAGGTTAACCTGACAGCGAGCGCACGTGGGGCACGAGACGATCTCGGGACCACGGCGGCGAAGGCCGAGCGACTGCAGAATACCCCAGGCGACCGGCGGTTCCTCGACCGGATCGGCCGTGAGCGAGACGCGCATGGTGTCGCCAATGCCCTCGGAAAGCAAAATTCCCAGGCCCACAGAGCTCTTAATGGTGCCCTGGAGCTTGGTTCCGGCCTCAGTCACGCCCAAATGAAGCGGAACATGGGGGATTTCGCGCGACAGGGCACGATAGGTGTCAAGCGTCGTGGACACGCTATGAGCCTTGGCGGAAAGCACGATATTGGTAAAGCCGCGATCCTCAAAATGTTTGACGAAACGCTCGCTCGACATCACAAGCTTTTCGGGCTGCGTAAGGTCATCGCGCTCGGCGATATCCTGCTCAAGCGAGCCGGCGTTCACGCCAATGCGAATCGCGCACCCAGCGGCGCCCGCGGCATCGATCACGGCATCGACCTTAGCCCAATCGCCAATGTTGCCGGGATTGATGCGGAGCTTAGCGGCACCGGCCTCAACGGCGCCAATGGCGAGCTTATGGTTAAAGTGGATATCGGCAACGATCGGCACCGGAGACTCCGCACAAATCGTGCGAAAGCCCTCGAGCGCAGCCTCGGTGGGCACGCTCACGCGCACAACATCACAACCCGCCTGGGCGAGTGCACGAACTTGTGCAAGCGTTGCCTGCGCGTCGGCGGTATCGGTGCAGGTCATGGATTGGACCACCACCGGTGCGCCGCCACCGATCTGAACGCCGCCCACATGCACGGGGCGCGTCAGCTCGCGCGGCAAAGGATGGGATAAAGACAATCCAAACACTCCCCTACAAAATAAATCGAAGGACGTCGGAACGAAGCATATAGACAAACAGCAGCGCAAAGAGCACGATGCCGACATAGCTGACGATCGTCTGCACCTTCAGCGGCAGCTCGCGACCGGCGACCTTTTGGATGATCTCGATAACCAGCTTTCCCCCGTCGAGCGGCGGAATGGGCAGCAGGTTCATAAAGCCCAGCGAGAACGAGATGAGCGCGGCAAATGTCAAGAAGGTCGCGGGGCCGGCTGCCGCCGCCTGAGAAGACATGACGCTGATGCCAACAATCGAGCTGGACTGATCGAGTATCTCCATCGTATGCTGCGGCTGCAGCAGACGCATAACGCCCTCAGCAGTCTGCTGAACATAGGAGAACGACAGGCGCGCCGACGTAATGGGGTCCAAATGGACCACCTGCGTAGAGGCATAAACACCCAAACGCTCGTCCTCCTTGAGCGCGACCGAGGTCGAAAGATTCTTACCGTCGTGCTGATACTCAATGGCGATATCGTTCTGACCGGCAGCCTTGCCGATGGCATCATACACATCCATCCAGCTGGAGCAGGACACGCCATCGACACTAAGAATCGTGTCGCCAGCCTCGATGCCCGCCTTAGCGGCTATCGAGCCTTCTTCGACCTGACCGATCACGTTGCTATCGACCGGCACCGATACGCCGGCGATAGAGTAGATGCTCATAAGCAGCAAAAAGCCCGTCAGGATATTGACGAGAATGCCCGCGAGCAGCATAAAGGCACGCTTGAGAAAACCCTGGCCCAGATAGGTATGCGAACGCTCCTGCTCAAGAAACTCGGAAGCGGCGACCGGCAGCTCCCACACGTCGCCCTCTGCAGTCGCATGCTCTCGATCGAACTTGCGGCCGTCAAAGGTGGTATATCCTGCAGCATCGCGCGGCAGCGTCTGGTACCTAACCGGATAGTAGCTGGGTGAAGGCTTCTCCCCTTCCTCGTACCAAGGCGCAATGGAACCCCAGCCCAAAAGCAAGGCACAAGCCTCGAGAACATCCTCCTCGGGCAGCTCCAGCTCGACGGAAAGGTCTGCAACCGAAACGCGACCATGACGATAGATCGCCGCAAGCACACGGTCGGCGCACGAGACATTGGTCGGGTCCATACCGCAGATAGCAGCATAACCACCCAGCAGCAGCGGCGTCACGCCAAACTTGGTACCGATGCGACGCGACGTATGGTGAATGTCAAAGCGGCACGGCAGGCCCAAGAAAAACTCGGTGACGCGCACGCCGCAGGCACGCGCGGCCAAAAAGTGGCCGCCCTCGTGCAAAAACACGAGGACGGAAAGCATCAGAAGGCCCCAGAAGACCGATGAGAGAATGCTCAGAACAGTATCCATAAATCGAAAAGCAATCCTTACGATGAGGAGTGGGTTGCAGCAAGCACCTCTGCGGCCTTGGCACGAGCCCACGAGTCGATATCGCGAAGCTGCTCAAACGATACGACCGCCTGTGCATCGTGTGCATCCATGCACGACTCCACGATACGGTCGATATCGGTAAAGGTACAGGCATCGTGCAGGAAGGCATCGACCGCGACCTCGTTGACCGCATTAAGCACGCACGGCATAGTGCCGCCGGTTTTGCCCGCACGCTCGGCAAGCGCCAGGCAGCGAAACGTGTCCATATCGGCGGCGTCGAAGGTAAGCTGCCCCAACTCACGAAAATCAAGACGAGGCGCCGGAGTATCCCAACGCTCAGGATACGAGAAGGCAAACTGAATGGGAATGCGCATATCGGAGGCGCCAAGGTGTGCCATCACGGAGCCGTCGGCAAACTCGACCATAGAATGAATCTTTGACTGACGCTGAACGACCACGTTGATAAAGTCGAGGTCGCAACCGAACAGATGCATCGCCTCGATACGCTCCAGGCCCTTGTTCATGAGGGTCGCAGAGTCGATGGTGATCTTAGCACCCATGGCCCACGTGGGGTGTGCCAGCGCATCGGCGCGCGTCACGCAATTGAGCTCGTCGCGCGTACGGCCAAAGAACGGACCACCCGAGCAAGTGAGCCAAATGCAGTGAGCCTCGCGCGGATTCTCCCCCAGATAGCACTGGTAGATGGCGGAGTGCTCGGAGTCGACCGGAATGAGCTGACCCGGTTGCGCCAACGGCATCAGCAGGTCACCGCCGACAACGAGAGACTCCTTGTTGGCAAGTGCGAGACGCTTGTTCGAGGTCAGGGCCGCATGGCTCGCTTCGAGCCCGGCAGCGCCCACAATGGCAACAAGGACACAGTCGACGTCATCGCGACGTGCGAGCTCACAAACCGCCTGCGCACCAACACCAAGCTCCGTGCCCTCGGGCAGCTCCTGCAGTACAGCGTCCGCACCGTGGGCAGCATCGGCCACGGCAACAGCCGGAACCGAAAACTCACGGGCAAACGCAACGAGCTCCGAGGTGCTGGAGTTAACAGACAGCGCCGTCACCTGCAGACGGTCGGCATGCTGACGGCAAACATCGAGTGCCTGGGTGCCAATAGAGCCCGTACAGCCCAAAATTGCAACCCGCAGACGCCCGTCGGGGCCGTACGTCGTCTGAAACGCCATTACAGCACGCCCCCGATCATCAAAAGCAGCTGCGCTGTAATGCAGCCAAAGATAAGCGAGTCGCTACGGTCGAGCATGCCGCCATGGCCCGGGATAAGGTTGCCAGAATCCTTGACGCCCACGCCACGCTTGATGCGTGACTCAATAAGGTCGCCGATAACGCCCAGGATGGACACAACCACGCCGCAAAGCAGCGCGTAGGGCAAGCTCAGCTTATAGAAATGCGTCGCCCACAAAATGAGCCAGATGAGAACCGAGCCCAAGATGCCGCCGACAAAGCCCTCCCAGCTCTTTTTGGGAGAGATCTTGGGGACCATCTTGTGCTTGCCGATACGGCTGCCCACGATGTAGGCAAACGAATCGGAGACCCAGAGAGACGCGCAAACACCCACCGAAAGCAGGGCGCCGGCAAAACCGGGCACGGCATCGCGCAGCAGCACGATGGCCGACAGCATAAAACCGGTGTAGATGGGACCCATGAGTGTCACAGCCACATCGGATATGCGGGTACGCGACGAACAGACATACCAAATGCCCACCACAAGCATCAGAGCAAAAAGCAGGGCATTCAACAGCAGCGAGTCGCCCAGTGCCGAGAGCGGAAAGAGCACGGCGGCAGCGATACCCAGGCGCTCGTTGGCCACCTTGCCATCGAGCCTCGTCATGCGGAAAAACTCATAGCAGCACAGGCCGCTCATGACGGAGACGAAGATGGCGGTGGGAACGATACCCAAAACCAAGCAGAGAATAAATACGACAGCGTAGACGATACCTGCGGCGGCGCGGGTAATAAAGCCGGCCAACCACGAAGTCGCAGCCGCGCTGCTCTTGGCGGAAGGCGCCTTGGGAGTTGACGCCTTGGGACGATCGGACACGATTAAGCCTCCTCGGTCTTGCTCAGTCCACCAAACCTACGGTCGCGGCCCTGATAGGCCAAAATGGCGTCAACAAGGCCCCAACGATCAAAGTCGGGCCAATAGGTATCGGTGACATAAAACTCAGAATAGGCAACCTGCCACAGCAGATAGTTCGAAAGGCGAAGCTCGCCGGAAGTGCGAATCACAAGCTCAGGATCGGGTAGCCCAGCGGTGTACAGGTGCGAAGCAACCATATCATCGTCGATAGCGGCCGGATCGATCTTTCCGGCAGCGGCATCGAGCGCGATCTGACGGACAGCACGGGTGATCTCGGCACGGGCTCCGTAGTTGACGGCAAGTGCCAGCGTCATGCCGGTATGGTCGGCACACTCGGCAAGACCTCGCTCAAAGACATCGCGGGTCTTCTTGGGCAGTGCGGAAATATCGCCCAAAAAGACAACGCGCACGTTTTCGCGCTTAAGCAGCGGCAGCTCATCGATAAACGTCTTAGCAAACAGATGCATTAAAACGTTGACCTCATGCTGCGGACGATTCCAGTTTTCGGTGGAAAACGCATAGGCCGAAAGGACGTCGACGCCCAAACGCACGCATGCGGTAATAATCTCGCGCAGGGAGACGATACCGGCCTTGTGTCCCTCGGTGCGGGCAAGACCGCGCGC
This sequence comes from uncultured Collinsella sp., assembly GCA_902473205.1. Taxonomy (GTDB): domain Bacteria; phylum Actinomycetota; class Coriobacteriia; order Coriobacteriales; family Coriobacteriaceae; genus Collinsella. The sequence goes on along the minus strand of CABRRA010000002.1, from coordinate 64,180 downwards.
CGTGGCCCAGCGACCGTTACCGTCCATGATGCACGAAATATGATGCGGAATCTTATTGAGGTCAAGGTCGGAAAAACCGACGCCCGCAGGGGCGTCGGCAAAGTACTCGACCAGTTTGTTCTCGTCGTATTGCACCTTAGATCTCCATGACCTCGGCTTCTTTTTCCTTCAGAAGCTCCTCGACCTTGGCAACATACTCATCGGTATGCTTCTGGACCTTGGCCTGCTCGCGACGGACATCGTCCTCGGTGAGCTCTTCGTCGCGCTCGAGCTTGTTGTTAAAGTCGCGACGGATGTTGCGAATGGAGACCTTGGCCTGCTCGGCATACTCGCGGCACTCCTTGACGAGCTCGCGACGACGCTCCTCGGTGGGAGCCGGGAACGGCAGGCGCACGACGGTACCGTCAGAGTTGGGAGTAATGCCCAGATCGGAAGCGCTGATAGCCTTCACGATTGCGTTGACGAGCGCCTTGTCCCAGGGCTCGATAAGCAGCATGTGAGCCTCGGGGGTCTTAACGGCGGCAACCTGGGTAACCGGCGTGGAAACACCGTAGTAATCGACCGAAATGTCGGACAGAATGTTAGCGTTGGCGCGGCCCGTGCGAACCTTGGAGAAGTTGTGCTTGAGGGACTCGAGCGACTTGTCCATGTGGGCGGTGATGTTCTCTGCCATGCTTAATCCTCCTGATAGACGAGCGTGCCGACGGGCTCACCCGAAAGCGCGCGTTTGACGGTGTCCTCGCCATCGATGTTGAGGACCAAAATCGGCATACGGTTATCCTGGCACAGCGCCGTGGCCGTGGAATCCATAACCTGCAGACCGCGGACGAGAACCTCGTGATAGGTAATCTTGTCAAAACGGACGGCATCGGAACACTTGACAGGATCCTTGTCGTAGATGCCGTCAACCTTGGTGGCCTTAATCAGAATCTCGGCACCGATCTCGCAGGCACGAAGAGCCGCGGCGGTGTCGGTCGTAAAGTACGGATTGCCCGAACCGGCGGCAAAAATAACGACATTACCCTTGGAAAGGTGGTTGATGGCGCGACGGCGAATATAGGGCTCGCAGATCTCGTTCATCTGGATAGCGCTCATCACGCGGCAGGGAACATCGTTGTGCTCAAAGGCATCCTGCAGGGCAAGCGCGTTCATAACGGTTGCCAGCATGCCCATGTAGTCGGCCTGGGCGCGCTCCATGCCACCGGCAGCGCCGGCCATGCCGCGGAAAATGTTGCCGCCGCCGACAACAACGCCGACCTCATGGCCAACGGCGAGCAGCTCCTTGACCTGCTTGGCAAGATGGTCGGTAATCTTGGGGTCGATACCATATTGGCCGTCGCCCATCAGTGCTTCGCCGGAAAGCTTCAGAAGCACGCGTTTATATCGGATGTCGGACAAAGCGATCCTCCTTTAATTAGACTCTCAATATGATAGCAAAGGCTCTGATAAGAGCCATGAAAAAGCAGGCTGTGAGTAAAACCCACAGCCTGCTCATTACCAGCTACAAGAGCTTATTTACTCGCCACGGACCAGACGGTCGAAGGCAACGACGGTAATGCTATCGCCGAGCTCCTTGGAGACCTGCTCAGCGTACTTCTTGATGGTGAGGGAGCTGTCCTTGATGAACTCCTGCTCGGTGAGCACGGACTGCTTGTAGAACTTCTCCAGACGGCCAACAGCCATCTTCTCCTGAATGGCCTCGGGCTTGCCGGACTCGGCAGCCTGAGCCATGTAGATCTGCTTCTCGTGCTCGACGGTCTCAGCCGGAACCTGATCGCGGGTAGCGCAGATCGGGGCGACGGCGGCAACCTGAAGGGCAACGTCGTGAGCGAAGGTCTTGAAGGACTCAGCCTGAGCGGTCTCGGCCTTCTCGAAAGCGAACTCGACGAGGACGCCAATCTTACCACCCATGTGGATGTAAGAAGCGAGAGCGCCGTTCTCGGCCTTGCGGGCGGCGAAACGAGAGATCTTCATGTTCTCGCCCATGATGTGAATCATCTCGGTGAGCTCGGAGGAAACGGTCTCCTCGCCCATCGGCTTCTCGAGCAGAGCGTCGACGTCAGCCGGCTCGGTGGTGGCGACAACCTCGGCGACCTTGGAAGCAAAGCCGGTGAACTTGGCGTTGGAGCCGACGAAGTCGGTCTCGCAGGAGAGCTCGAGCAGAGCGCCGGTCTTGCCATCCTCGGAGACGAACGCGGCGACAGCGCCCTCGTTGGTCTCACGGCCAGCCTTCTTGGCAGCCTTGGCGAGGCCGTTCTTGCGCAGAACGTCGACGGCGGCGTCCATGTCGCCGTCAGCCTCGACGAGAGCCTTCTTGCACTCCATCATCGGGGAGTCGGTCATCTCGCGGAGCTGCTTGACCATAGCGGCAGTAATCTGGGCCATTGTGGTTCCTTTCAAAGAGATGAAAAAGACTTAAATAGGACTGATTTACTCGGCCTTGGGCTCGGCGGCCATCTCGGCCTCGGAGACCTGCTCCTTACCGGAGCCAGCGAGGCAAGCGTCGGCCATGAGCTCGCACATAAGGGTGACAGCGGAGATGGCGTCATCGTTGCAGGGGATGCCGTACTCGACCTCGTCGGGATCGGAGTTGGTGTCGATCAGGGCGACGACGGGGATGTTCAGGCGCTGGGCCTCCTTGATGGCGTTCTCCTCGCGCTTGGTGTCGATGACGAAGAGAGCCTGGGGCAGACCCTTCATGTCGCGGGCGCCACCGAGGTTGGTCTGGAGCTTAGCGAGCTCCTTGCCGAGCACTGCCTGCTCCTTCTTGGGCAGCACTGCCATGCGACCGTCCTCGACCATGGCCTCGAGCTCCTCCATGCGGTTGATGCGGGAGCGGATGGTGACGAAGTTGGTCAGCATGCCGCCGAGCCAACGCTGGTTGATGTAAGGCATGTTGGCGCGCTCAGCGGCGTTCTTAACGGCCTCCTGAGCCTGCTTCTTGGTGCCGACGAACAGCACGTTGCCGCCCTTGGCGACGTTCTTGACGAAGGTGTAGGCCTGGTCGGCGTCAAGGATGGTCTGCTTGAGGTCGAGGATGTAGATGCCGTTGCGCTCACCGAAGATGAACGGCTTCATCTTGGGGTTCCAGCGACGGGTCTGGTGACCGAAGTGGCAGCCGGCCTCGAGCAGGGTGCGGATATTAATCTTGGTAGCCATATTAAACCTCCTGTGGTTTGCCTCCGCGCGGGGTCATCCTCCAAAACCAACCCGGACATGTGCTACCAAAGCCCGGGCACCACGGTATGAAGTAGCCGCGCGTGCGTGATAAAAACCTGTTGCCGTGAAGCAACCCGATGAATGATAGCAGGATTGCCTCTTCCTGCCAACCCGCAATCAAAACCACACACCTCGGTGCGGCGCGGGAGGCTCTTCTCCTACTCGCCGCGGGGGTGTGCCTGACTCACGGCACGCTTGAGTCGGTCGGGCGTGAGGTGCGTATAGATCTGCGTCGTGGACAAGCTCGCATGCCCCAGCAGCTCCTGAACCGAGCGCAGATCCGCGCCGCCCTCGAGCAGGTCGGTCGCAAAGGTGTGGCGCATCGCATGCGGGGCGATGTCGGCAGGAATGCCGGCAAGTGCCGCAAGCATGTGGAACCGCCTTCTGAGCATGGCGGCACTCATGCGGTTTCCGCGCGCCGAGATAAACAGCGGATGAACGCCGTTCGCACTATCGACACGCTTTGCCTGCACAAGGAGATGTGGCCTCCCCTCATCAATATAGCGACGAGTCGCCTCGAGAGCGCGCCGATAGAGGGGCACGATACGCTCCTTGCTCCCCTTGCCCCAAAGTCGCAGCGTTCGCTCTGACCAAGCAATGGACTCCACGTTGAGCGCAGCGAGCTCCGAGATTCGCGCGCCGGAGGCATAGAGCAGCTCGAGCATCGCTGCATCACGCAGCCCCGAAGGCGTCGAGGTGTCGGGGGCCTCGAGCAACGCCTCGACTTGCCGGGTCGTCAGCACACCGGGAAGATCGCGCGGCAGTTTGGGCGAGGATATCGCCGAGACCGCATCGCCCTCAACGATTCCCTCGGCAGCCATCCACCGATAGAGCGAGCGAATGGCAGACAGATGCGCCGCAAGGGTCCGAGCCGCCACCTGGCCACGCGACAGCTCGGCCAAATAGGAGCGAACGGTCCGTACGTCGGCGACGCGAGCGTCGATGCCCTCGCGGTCGCACCACGCGGCGAAGCGCTCGAGCCGCGAGGCGTAGGCGGTTACCGTATTGGGAGCGAGTCCTTCGACGCGTGCAATGTAGGCAATGAACGAGTCGACGGCATCGTACAGGTCAAAAGCTATGACCTCTCGCCTCCAAACAGATCGGAGCGCGATTCCAGATAGGCATCCAGGGCCTTGAGGGCGCGGTCCGCGTAAGCCTGGTAACGATCGCGCTTGCTGCGACGCTTACCGTCCTCGAGCGGCGGCACAAGACCAAAGTTGACGTGCATGGGCTGGTAGCCCACCGTAGCCGGATCGGTCGCATACCCCACAAGCGCGCCCAGGGCGCCCACGCGCGGCAGCTCGACGCCCGCGGCCCCGATGGCCTCGGCATAGGTGTTGAGCGCAGCGAGCAGACCCGTCGCCACGGCCTCCATGTACCCCTCGGTACCGGTAATCTGACCGGCAAGGCGCACGCTCGTGCCGGGAACGGCAAAGGTGCCATCGAGCACGTGCGGCGCATCGACAAAGGTGTTGCGGTGCATGACACCGTAGCGGAAGAACTCGGCGTTCTCCAGGCCGGGAACCATATGGAAGACGCGCTTCTGTTCGCCGAAGGTCAGGTTGGTCTGGAAGCCAACCAGATTATAGGCCGTCTTCTCCTTGTTCTCGGCGCGCAGCTGTATCGCCGCCCAGGGACGGCGACCGGTGCGCGGGTCGGTGAGCCCGACGGGCTTCATGGCACCAAAGCGGATGGCGTCCTTGCCCGTGCGCGCGACCTCCTCGGCGGGCTGGCAGGCCTGGAACAGGTCCCCGCCCTCAAAGTCCTTGAGCACCACGCGATCGGCCGTAGTGAGCGCCTCGATAAAGGCCTCGTACTCTTCCTTGTTGAGCGGGGCATTGAGATAGTCGCCACTCCCCTGCTCCTCATAGCGCGACTGCGAGAACAGCACGTCCATATCGAGCGTCGAGGCATCGACAATCGGGGCGGCCGCGTCAAAGAAAGCCAGGGCGTCACCACCAACAAGCTTCATGACTTCCTCGCTCAATGCCGGCGAGCACAAGGGGCCCGCGGCGATAACCACATGGCCCTCGGGGATCTGGGTGACCTCGCCGTGAACGACCTCGATATTGGGGCGGGCGGCAACCTCGGCCTCGACGAGCTCGGAAAACTTGACGCGGTCGACCGCCAGGGCGCCGCCAGCGGGAACGGCCGCACGATGAGCGCAGTCGAGCAGCACCGAACCCATGCGCTCGAGCTCGGCCTTCAGCAGACCGGCGGCGGAATCGGGACGGGTCGACTTAAACGAATTGGAGCAGACGAGCTCCGCCAAGTGATCGGTATGGTGGGCAGGAGAGCTTACCTGCGGGCGCATCTCGCACAGCTTTACGGCGAACCCGCGATCTGCCAGCTGAATCGCGCATTCCGATCCCGCTAGACCGCCACCGATAACCGTCACCTGATCAAACAGCATCTGCAAACACCTTTCTAATTGACACGTTTTCCATTGTGACCGAAGGGCGTCTGGGCGTGAAGGGCAAACTTGGAGGGCGCATACCTTCCATCCATCATGCGCTCGATGAGGCCCTCGAGCTCGAGCGAGCCCAGGAGCTTGAGCACACCGACGGCATCGAGGGAGACGAGTGTGGCGATGTCTTCAACCTTGAGCGGCGAGGCGATGAGGGCATGCATCACAGTCTGCTGTGTGGCATCCAGGTCGGCGATGCCGGGCGCATCGGGACGCGAATAGCGCAGGGTACCGTAGATTCGAGAGATGGCCATCTCGATGGACTCCTCGTCGATAATGCAGCAGGCCCCGTTGGCAATAAGGTAGTTGGTACCGCGCGACTCGGGAGACAAAATGGAACCCGGCACGGCAAGCAGCTCGCGCCCCAGGTCCATGGCGGCCTCCGCCGTCGAGAACGTGCCCGAAGGCATGCCAGCCTCCGACACGAAGAGCGCCTGCGAAAGCGCGGCAATCACCCGGTTACGCCGCGGAAAGGCAAACTTACGTGGCCCCATACCCCAAGGCGAGATGGACACGACCGCGCCGCCCGTATCGATCGTGCGCGCGATGAGCCCCGCACTCGAGCGCGGGTAGACCACGTCGGCGCCCGTACCCAACACCACGACGTGCCTGCCACCGGCGTTGACCGCGGCCCAACCCGAGGCCTGGTCGCAGCCGACCGCGCCGCCCGAGACCACCGTCACCCCCGCCTCGACCGCAACTTTCGCGGCCAGTTCTGCCACGGCCAGGCCGTACGGCGAGGCCTTGCGAGCGCCGATGATGGAGAGCGCCGGCGTCGAAAGCACCTCCGGGTCGCCACGCACGAACAGCGTCTGGGGTACATCAGAGAGCTCCAAAACGGTATCTGGATACAACGCATCACCGGGATGCAGCTCAAAAGTCTCCTCACCCATCACTGATCCCTCCTTCCCTGGTACATCGCCGCCTCGAGCACGTGGTCTTGCGTCACCCGCTCGCTTTCTGCGACATCGGCAATCGTGCGCGCGATGCGAACCAGGCGCACGATGCCGCGCCCCGTGAGATGAGTGCGTTTCGACAGGCCAAGTACGCATTTCTCGGCGGCCTCGTCGAGTGCAAAGGTCGACACGACGCCGTCAATGGACCGTGACTCATCGTGCTCGGCCTCGGCATCCGCATCATCCATACGGGACTCGCGCCAGGCACGAAAAGCCCGACCGCGGACAACGTAGTCGCGCAGCTCGGCCGACGACATGCCCTCGGCGCCCTCGATAATCACCTGCGGATCGGGGCGGGTCACATCGAGCATCAGGTCGATACGGTCGGCCAAGGGACCGCGCAGCTTGGACCGGTAGCGCTCGACCATCGATGCCGAACAGCGACACGGGACCTCGCGATCGCCCAAAAAGCCGCAGGGACAGGGATTGCTCGCCGCAAGCAGCTGAAAGCGCGAGGGAAACGTAAAGGCGCCATCGACGCGCACGATCCTGACATAGCCGCGCTCGATTGGCTGACGAAGCGTCTGCAGCACACCGGTGGGAAACTCGGCAAGCTCGTCCAAAAAGAGCACGCCGCCATGGGCAAGGCTGATCTCGCCCGGATGCACCGGGCGCCCCCCGCCAATAAGGCCCGCTGTCGAAATGCTGTGATGGGGACTTCGAAACGGCCGATGCCCCGCAAGCAGGCCATCGATATTCTCACCCAAGACCGAATGGATACACAGCGCCTCTTGCTGATCCTCGACGGAAAGCTCGGGCAAGATACCCGTCATGCGGCGCGCAAGCATGGTCTTGCCCGATCCCGGAGACCCGATCATAAGCAAGCCCAGCTCCCCTGCCGCCGCAAGCGCTATGCCGCGCTTGGCGACCTCCTGCCCCAACACGTCGGCATAATCGAGCTCGGGCTCAAAGGTGGCCTCGAGCACTTCAGAATCCAGATAGTGCCGAACCGCCTCGCCCATACCGCGGGCAAGCTGCGACAGATGGTCAATAAAACCGCAATCGACCCCCGCAAGCGGAACATGCTGGTCGGACCTACCGGCGATAAAAGACAGCCCCATGTCGCGAGCCAGCAGCTGGAACGCCACCTCGCCCTTGACGGGAAGCACCGTGCCATCCAGGCCGAGCTCGCCGGCAATGAGGCAGCGGTCAAGACTGTCGCGGGGAATCTGCCCGTCGGCCGCAAGCACCGCAATGGCTATCGGCAGGTCAAAGCCGCTACCGGTCTTTCGGATATCGCCCGGTGCCAGATTGACCGTAATGCCCGAGCGCGGGATCTCGAATCCGGCAGAGCGCATCGCACAGCGAATGCGCCCGCGCGACTCCATGACCTCCATACTCGGGATGCCGAGCATCTGGATGCCCGGGATGCCGCCCGCGAGCGAAACCTCGACCGTAACGGGAATCGCCTCGACGCCGCGGATACAGGCCGCGTGAACGGCAAAGGTCTCGAACGCCATCACGACACCTGCCAATCGAACGCATTGTACTGGTGCTCGATCTCGGCGATATGCCCGCCGCGAATGGTGACGCCCACGGCATCGAAGCGGATTGCCTTGAGCGGATAATGCTCCATGAGATAGCAACTCGCGATGCGACGATAGCGCCGCTGCTTTTGGGCTTTCACCGCTTCCTCGGGAAACACCCGCGTATCGCAATCTAGCGCAACACGCCTGGTCTTGACCTCGGCCATCACCACCACATCGTCGAGCTCGTCGAGCAGAACCAGGTCGGCCTCGCCCTCCGAGCATCGATAGCCTTGTTCCAGCAATGCATAGCCGCGCTCGTTAAAGTAATCGATTGCGATAAGCTCGCCCAGCATACCGAGCTCGCGAGGACTGAGTCCCTTGATAAACTCGGGCGTGATCGACCCGCAATCGAGCTCCCCCTCTTCCCAACGCTCCTTGAGCTGCTGCGTCTTGCTCATTTTGGCTGCGGCACACATGGGGTCTCCTTTCCCACTTCCTGCATTGCCTCGATAATGAGGGCAGGTTTCATGCGGGTAAGTACCGGAAGCAAACCAAAAACCAACCAAATGCCGACAAATGAGGGGCCGCGCGCAACAATAGCGTTGCACACGGCCCCTACCAGCAGGTTTATGGAACCCTTAAGGTCCCAGTCTTCACAATTGGCCTAAAAAAGGCGCTCAGTCTGCAGAAAGTTTCCGCAAAAGCTCACACGGTGCAGCGGACAAAGTCCATGTTTGCGAATCGCCTCGATGTGCTCGGGGCTTGCGTAGCCCTTCGACTCGGCCAAATGGTACTCGGGATATTCGGCATCGTACTCGACCATCATCTCGTCACGCGTGACCTTTGCCATGATGGATGCCGCGGCGATACAGGCGATCTTGGCATCGCCCTTGACCACGTCGCGCTCGTGGGACACGGCGCCCAGGGGGTTACCGTCCATAAGCACGCAATCGGGCTCAAGCCCCGTATCTGCCACCGCACCCGCGACAGCGGCTCGAATGGCGCGGGCCATGCCCATCTCATCGATATCTGCAGGAGCGATATGGCAAAAGCCGATAGCAGTCGCCACCTCGGCAATCTTCACCGAAAGCAGCTCGCGGCGCGCCGGCGTGAGCTTTTTGGAATCATTGATGCCCCAGATGCGCGGCTCCATCGGAAGACACACGGCACACACGGTCAAGGGACCCGCTACCGAGCCACGGCCCACCTCGTCGACGCCCACGACCACGCCATCACCGCCGAGCTCATGCATAAGCTCGTACATGCCGTTGACGCGCTCGCGTTCGGAAAGTTCCTTGGCATGGCGCTTAAGGGCACGTTCGCAAGCCTTGATCACCTGCTGGCGCGGATCCTCGCGATAATGCTCCACGAGGGCGGGAATCTCCTCGAACGTGGCGCTCGCCAGCTCGCCGGCAACCTGCGATGCCGAAACCGAGCTCGTCATGTTGGCCATATCGGGGCCTCCTTGCATGCAAATCAGATAAAAAGAAGGGCCACCCGAAGGTGACCCTTTTGTCCAAACGAGTGGACAGACGCTGCGATCTTCTTAGCGCTTCTCGGGGATGCGAGCAGCCTTGCCCACCTTGTCGCGGAGGTAGTACAGCTTGGCGCGACGGACGCGACCATGACGAACGACCTCGAGCTTGGCGATCTTGGGGCTGTGAAGCGGGAAGGTACGCTCAACACCGACACCGAAGGAAATCTTGCGGACGGTGAAGGTCTCGCGGGCACCGGCGCCGGCCATGCGGATGACGTCGCCCTGGAAGACCTGGATGCGCTCGCGGTCGCCTTCCTTAATGCGGTAGTGAACCTTGACGTTGTCGGCGACGCGAACCTGAGGAATGTCCTCGCGGATCTGCTGACGCTCGATTGCGCGGATGTAATCCATGTGCAATTCCTTACTCTTCTAGAGGTGCCGTACCACCTTGGCCGGCACGTAGTTGAACAAACGTATTCGAGTATACACGCGCGGGTTTCTGCTGCAAGAACAATTTTTTACGCAGACAAAAAGACAAAACCCGCACATGATAACCGCCCGCCTCACGAATGAGACGGGCGGCGTGAAGGGGGCTACGCTAGGCGCCCAAACCCAAAACGTTAGGCGGAACGCTTGGCCTCGAGCTTGGCCTGGGCGGCCGCCAGGCGCGCGAGGGGTACACGATAGGGCGAGCAGGACACGTAGTCCACGTCGGCCACGTTAAACAGGCCCTTGATGGACTTGGGGTCGCCGCCGTGCTCGCCGCACACGCCAAAGTGCATGTCGGGGTTGGTGGCCCGACCCTTCTCGACGGCCATGCGCACCAGCTCCAGTACCGCCGAGTCGATGGTCTCGAAGGGGTTGTCCTTCAAGATCTTCTTGTGCATGTACAGCGGGATGAACTTGGCCTCGGCATCGTCTCGAGAGAAGCCGAAGGTCGTCTGCGTGAGGTCGTTGGTGCCAAAGCAGAAGAAGTCGGCGTGCTGCGCGATCTCGTCGGCAACCATGCAGGCACGCGGCAGCTCGAGCATCGTGCCCACGGGAATATTGAGCTCGACGCCCTCCTCGGCGGAAACCTCGGCGATCACGCGCTCGATGACTTCGCGAGTCTGAACGTGCTCGGCCGTAATGGAAACGAGCGGAACCATGATCTCGGGGCGCGGGTCGACGCCCTCCTTGATAAGTCGAGCAGCAGCCGTGGCCACGGCGCGAACCTGCATGAGCAGCAGATCGCTAAAGACGACGGACAGGCGCACACCGCGCAGGCCGAGCATGGGGTTCGACTCGACTATGCCGTCGATACGGCGCAGGCGGGCACGCAGGGCGGCAAGCTCTTCCTCGCTGGCGCCAGCGGCTTCCTTCTTGGTGATGGCGACCTCGAGCTCACGCGGATTATCCAGGAACTCGTGCAGCGGCGGATCGAGCAGGCGAACGACCACATCGCGACCGGACATGGTCTTGAACATCGCCAGGAAGTCCTCGGTCTGAACCTTGAGCAGGTCGGCGAGGGCCTGCTGCTTCACGGCCTCATCGTCGGACAGGATGAAGCTCTGGATGATGTTCTTGCGATCGCCCAGAAACATGTGCTCGGTGCGGCACAGGCCGATGGCCTCGGCGCCAAACTCGAGCGCGAGCTCTGCGTCCTCGGGATTGTCGGCGTTGACGCGCACATGGTTGGCGTGGCCACAGGTCTCGTCCAGACGGATCTCGTCGGCCCAGGACAGGATGGTGTCCAGGTCGCCGGTGAGCTCGGCGGAGACCAAATCGACAGCGCCATCGACGACGATGCCCTGGGTGCCGTCGATGGAGATGACATCGCCTTCGTGCAGCACACGATCGCTACCCTCGATGCGCACGACCTTTTCGGCGGCGTCGATGTGGAAGCGCTCAACGCCGCAGACGCAGGGCGTACCCATACCGCGAGCGATAACGGCGGCATGGCTCGTCTTGCCACCGTGGCTGGTCAGGATACCCTCGGCGGCGACCATGCCCTTCAGGTCATCGGGGTTGGTCTCCCAGCGAACCAAAATGACCTTGTGACCCTCGTTGGCGCGCGCGACGGCCTCGTCGCTCGAGAACACGACCTCGCCCACGGCGGCACCAGGGCTGGCGTTGAGGCCGCAAGCCAGAACCTCGTACTTCTTGGAGGCATCGAACTGCGGATGCAGGAGCTGGTCGAGCTGCGCGGGATCGATGCGGCTCACGGCCTCCTCGCAGGTGATCAGACCCTCCTCGACCATTTCGATGGCGATGCGCAGGGCGGCGGTGGCAGTGCGCTTGCCCACGCGGGTCTGGAGCATCCAGAGCTTACCCTGCTCGATGGTGAACTCGATATCGCACATATCGCGGTAATGATCTTCGAGCGTCAGGAACACGCGCTCGAGTTCCTCACCTGCAGACTCGAGGCCCGGAGTGTTCTTGAGGTCGGCGATGGGCTCGGTGTTGCGGATGCCGGCGACGACATCCTCGCCCTGGGCATTAACCAAAAAGTCACCATAGAACTCCTTGGTGCCGTCGGCCGGGTTGCGCGTAAAAGCGACGCCGGTCGCAGAGGTCTCCCCCTTGTTGCCAAAGGCCATAGCCTGCACGTTGACGGCGGTGCCGAGCTCGTCAGAAATGCCATGCTGCTTGCGGTAGATGCAGGCGCGCTCGTTCATCCAGCTGCCAAAGACGGCCTGGATGGCAAGGCGCAACTGAAGCTCCGGATCGTGCGGGAAGACGGGCTTGCCGTCGGCGACCTCGAGCTCGGGATACAGGGCGACCTCGACGTTCTCGGAGAAAATGCTCTTAAAGGTCTCGACGAGCTCCTGCAGGTCTTCGGCCGAAAGCTCGGAATCAACGCGAACGCCGGCGACCAGGCGCGCCTGGGTCAGCGCGTTCTCGAACAGGTCGGCGTCGACGCCCATAACGACGTTGGAGAACATCTGAATAAAGCGGCGGTAGCTATCCCAGGCAAAACGCGGGTTTTGCGTCTGGGCGATGAGTCCCTGAACGGAGTCGTCGTTGAGGCCTAAGTTGAGGACCGTGTCCATCATGCCGGGCATGGAGAACGGAGCGCCCGAGCGAACCGACACGAGCAGCGGATCGGAGGCGTCGCCAAGCTTCTTGCCGCAGCGGGCCTCGAGGTCGGCCTCGGCAGCAACGATCTCGTCGAGTGCGCCTTCGGGCCAGAGGTTGCCGGCACCGGAGTACTCGACACAGGTCTGGCAGGTAATGGTAAAGCCACCGGGAACCGGCAGGCCGATGCGGCTCATCTCGGCAAGGTTTGCGCCCTTGCCGCCAAGCACAAAGTTCATGGACTTGTCGCCCTCAGTGACACAGGTGCCCTGGGCGTCGGTTCCAAAACGGTAAACCCTCTTGCAATCGCTCACGATACTTCCCCTTCCATGCGCTCTCGCGCACGACCGTGGTGACGAATCGACCCGCCGGATGCGGGCCGTGAGGGAACTATACGGCGGACGTTGAGCGGGCTTGCGTAGAGGGCGAGGGGTTTGGTAAACGTGATAAATGCGGCGGTAAACGGTAGGTAAAGGTGGTTACCTTATGAAGATACCAATGCAATAAACTTGCAGGTCAGAAGCGGTAGAAACTGCTAAATCGCTTTATCAATACTAGTCAATTTGAGACAGGACAATTTTATCCACCTAGTCATCCGGGATGATTTTTCTGGGACGGGGATTTGAAAATCATTGTGTACCTAATGATTTTTTAATCCCCGTCCCAGAAAAATCATCCCAGGAAGGACTACTGCTGTTGAGCTCGGCGGGCGGCGCGGCGGGCACGGGCTTCTTGGATTTCCATCAAATGACCGATGATCTCGGAGGCGCTCTCCTCAATCGCTTTGCCATCGGTACGCACCACAAAGCAGCCCAGACGCTTCATGAGGGCACGGGCTTCCTCGAGCTCGCTGCGCACGCTCTCGGGCTCGGCATAGGAGCCGGCGACGGCGCGAGCATAGTCATCGCCCAAGCGGCTATCGCGAATCTCAGAGATCACATCGACAGTCGAAATCAGACCAAACAACCGCATCGGGTCGACCTTGTAAATCGACTTCGGCGGCTCCATGCCATGGGCCAACGGAACATTGGCAACCTTGTAACCCTGATAGGCCAAATACATCGACAGCGGCGTCTTGGACGTGCGCGATACGCCCAGCAGCACGATATCTGCCCCCGAAAGGTCGTCGCAGCCGCGCCCATCATCGTGCTCAACGAAATACTCCATGGCCTCGATGCGATGGAAATAGCGGTCATCGGTCCTGTGAATCACGCCCGCGACGCCCTTGGGCGGCACACCGATGAGCGATGACAGCACGGCAAGTGTCGGACCGATCAGGTCGACCGAACGGATATGAAGCATGCCCAGGTAATCGAGTACGCGGGCGCGAAGCGCCGGATCGACAATGGTGTGGAACACGGCAATATCACGATGGTCCGCATCGACGCGCGGACCCACAAACGACTTGACCTGCTCCACCGAGTTCACCTTGGGCAGGCGCAAGAGACGAAAAGCCCCTTCATCAAATTGCCCGGACGCCGCAAGCACCACCTCACAAGCGGTATCACCGAGCGAGTCGGAGATAACGATAACGGTGGGACGAGCGGTGACCGGGCAATCCATGCGGGGCTCCTTTTGCGCTTACGCGCAGGCTGGCTTACTTTTTGCGGGCAAGCTCACCGATGTTGGCGATGCCGGAGAAAACGGCCTCGAAGCGGTTGAGCAGCTTAAGGCGATTATCGCGGAGCTGCTCGTCCTTGTCCATGACCATAACCTCGTCGAAGAAGCGGTCGATGGGCGCGCGCAGGGCGGCCAGAGCGGCAAACGCGGCAGGATAATCCTCGGCGGCGAGAGCGGCGTCGACGGCGGTCTGAGCGGCCTCGGAGGCATCGGCAAGCGCAAGCTCGACCTCGCCCATCAGGGCGCGATCGTACTCCGCGCCCAGCTCGGGCTTGGAGATGTGCGCGGCGCGGGCATAGGCGGTAGCCAGGTTGTCGAAGGTCTCGGCGTCGTTCTTGCGGGCCTCGTCGAGCGCGGCGCAGCGGGCGAAGAAGACGGACGGGGCGATGATGTGCACCGCGGAGACGGCGGCGACGGTATCGGCCGGAATCTTCTCGTCGCGGGCCATGCTCACCAGGCGGCCGTGGAAGAAGTCACGAACCTGCTGGGCGACCTCGGCGTCATCGAACTCGATACCCTGCTCGCTATAGAGCTCGAGGGCGAAGTCGATGAGCGACGTGGGGTCGATCGGCAGGCGGTCGCGCAGGATGTTGATGATGCCGATAGCGGCACGACGCAGCGCGTAGGGGTCCGAAGAGCCGGTCGGGGGCTCGCCGATGGCAAAGATACCGGCGATGGTATCGAGCTTGTCGGCACAGGCCACGATGCAGCCAGCGGTGCCCTCGGGCAGCTCGTCACCGGCAAAGCGAGGACGATAGTGATCGCGAATAGCATGAGCGACCTCGTCGTTCTCCCCCATCGCGATGGCGTAGTAACCGCCCATCACGCCCTGCTGGCTCGTGAACTCGACGACGGCGTTAGACACCAGGTCGGCCTTGCACAGGTGCGCGGCGCGAGCAGCGTCGGCGGCCAGGTGGGCGCCCAGATGGGCCTCGCGAGCGATGGCAAGCGCGAGTTGCTCAATGCGCTCGGACTTGGCGAGCACGCTACCGAGCTTCTCCTGGAAGGCGACCTTGGCCAGACGCTCACGGAACTCGTCGAGGGAAATCTTCAGGTCCTCCTCGTAGAAGAACTTGGCATCGTCCAGACGGGCACGCACGACGCGCTCGTTGCCGTCGATCACGCGCTCGGCGTTCTCGGGCTTGCTGTTGGAGACGACCACGAACTCACGCGTGAGCTTGCCCTCGCCGTCATAGATCGGGAAGTAGCGCTGGTTGGTGAGCATGGACTCGCAGATGATCTCGTGCGGGACCTTGAGGAACTCCTCATCGAAGGTACCGACAAGCACCGTCGGCCACTCGCAGAGGTTGATGACCTCCTCGAAGACCTTCTTGGGCGTGTCGACATGGCAACCGGGGCGCGCAGCCTCGACCTCGGCGATACCGGCAAGGATGGCTTCACGACGACGCTCGGCAGAAAGCACGCCGGCGTCCTCGAGCACCTGCTCGTAAACAGCGGGGCTGGCGACCACATGGTCACCGGGGCCAAGTACGCGGTGACCACGCGTGGTGTTGCCACTCGTCACGTCGGCAAACGACACGGGCACAACGTCCTCGCCCAGAAGGCAGCAGATCCAACGAACCGGACGAACAAAGGTCGCATGCTCGTGACCCCAACGCTGAGAGCGGTAGTTGGGCCACTGCAGGCCGGCGATGGTCTTCTCGCATAGCGCGGTCAGAATCGGCGTAGCCGGTGCAGAAGGAATATTCTTCTCGGCAAAGACGTACTCGCGGCCGTCGGTGTCCTCGCGACGGATCAGATCCTCGGCAGCCACACCGCACTTGCGGGCAAAGCCCTGGGCGGCCTTGGTGGCGTTACCGTCAGCGTCGAACGCGATATTTGCCGCGGGGCCGCGCTTAACCTCGTGGACCTCGTCGGTCGCAGTGGCGACATTGGCCACGAGTGCAGCCAGGCGACGCGGGCTCGAGATCACACGGACCTCGCCGTGGGCCAGGCCGGCATCGTCCAAACCCTTGGCGATCATGGTGCCAAGCTGCTTGACGGCATTTTTCAGCGGCGCGGAGGGCATCTCCTCCGTACCGATCTCAAACAGGAAATCCTTAGCGTCTGCCATGGCTTACGCCACCTCGCCTTCCTGATCGGCATTCTCGTTGACTCCGGCGACCTCGGCCATATAGGCCTCGCAGCACGCCTTGGCGACGGCGCGGACGCGCAGGATGTAGTTGGCGCGCTCGACCGCGGACAGGGCGCCACGGGCGTCGAGCAGGTTGAAGGCGTGACTGCACTTCATGACGCAGTCGTACGCCGGCAGCGGAAGCTTGCGCTCCAGGCAGGAGTGGCACTCGGCCTCGTAGTCGTCAAACTTCTGACGCATCATCTCGACGTTGGCAACCTCAAAGTTATAGGCGCTAAACTCGCGCTCGTTCTCCAAGAACACGTCGCCATAGGTCATGGGCGTGCCGTCGGGCAGATAGCTCCACACCAGGTCGTAGACGGAGTTGACGCCCTGAGCGTACATGGCGATACGCTCCAGACCGTAGGTGATCTCGACGGGCACGGGGTCGACCTCGATACCGCCCACCTGCTGGAAGTACGTGAACTGCGTAACCTCCATGCCGTTGAGCCAGACCTCCCAGCCAAGGCCCCAGGCGCCGAGCGTCGGGCTCTCCCAGTCGTCCTCGACAAAGCGGACGTCATGGTCGTTGGGGTCCAGGCCAATGGCGGCAAGAGACCCCAGGTAGAGCTCCTGGGCGTTGACCGGCGAGGGCTTGATGAGCACCTGGAACTGATAGTAGTGCTGCATGCGGTTGGGGTTCTCGCCGTCGCGGCCGTCGGCGGGACGGCGGCAAGGCTGCGCATAGCAGGTGCGCCACTCGGCGGGACCGAGCGAGCGCAGCGTGGTCGCGGTATGGAAGGTACCGGCACCGACCTCGGAGTCATAGGGCTGCATGATGACGCAGCCCTGCTCGCCCCAGTACTGCTGGAGGCGCAGGATGATGTCTTGGAAGGAAAGCGATGAAGCGTTCATGCCTCTAATATCCCCTCGTCGAAACGATTACACGGTTAGGTACTGTACTATAGCGGTTTTTAGTCGATAGCGCCCAGACGGTTGAGCGGCCAGTAACGCACGAGCGCTACGGCGATCAGGTCCGAACGGTCGACCGGGCCAAAGTAGCGTGAGTCGGCTGAATTCTCGCGGTTGTCGCCCATCACCCACACACAGTCGTCGGGGACGGTGTAGGGATAGCTCACCTGGGCGGCGGGCGCCTGGACCGAAAGCGGCCAGCTCATGCCGGTCGTATAGTCCTCGTCGAGAGCCTGGCCGTCGACGACGACCTTGCCGTCCTGCAGGTCAACGGTCTGGCCGGCCGTGGCAATGACGCGTTTCACCAGCACATCATGCTCGGAGGTGCCATCGGGGTTGTGAAACACCACGATATCGCCCTTGGTGACAGGCTGGCCGAGCTCGAGGCTCACCTTTTGCGCCAGGATCTGGTCGCCAATCTCGATCGTGGACTCCATGGAGCCGGTGGGCACCACAAAGGGTTCGATCACAAAGGTGCGGATCAGGAAGGTGGCGGCGAGCGCGATGACGACGACCGCAATCCACTCAAAGGCGCCCCTCAGGGCAGAATGCTGCGATGGAACCATTCTCACTCCTCGCTCTGCGAATACGAAGCGTCCAGAATCTCCTGCGCGTACGCGCGCTCCTGTGGCGTAAGGCGCGCCGTCTCGATCAGATCGGGACGCCAACGGCAGGTGCGCTCGATGGCGTTCTTGCGACGCCAGGCATCGACCTTAGCGTGATCGCCGCTCACGAGCACCGGGGGCACACCTTCGCCATTGAACTCGGCGGGGCGGGTGTACTGCGCGTACTCGAGCAGGCCACCGTCCTCGGCGGTCGAGAACGACTCGTCAACGTTGCTCATCTCGTCGCCCAGGGCGCCGGGAATGAGGCGTACGACGGCATCGGCAACGACCATGGCGGGTAGCTCGCCACCCGTGAGCACGTAGTCGCCGATCGACAGACGCTCGTCGGCATACGCATACGCGCGCTCGTCGACGCCTTCGTAGCGGCTGCAGACAAACAGAAGACGCTCGCTTTTGAGCAGGCGCTCGGCCACATGCTGCGTAAAGGGCTCGCCACAGGGGGTGAAGAACACCACGGTGGGCTTGGGACCCTCGGAGCTAATAGCCTCGATGGCCTCGGCAATAGGCTCGACCTTCATGAGCATGCCCTGCCCGCCGCCGTACGGCTCGTCATCGACGGTGCGATGACGGTCGTGCGTCCAGTCGCGCAGGTTATAGGCCTTAAAATCAAAAAGGCCGGCCTTGCGGGCACGGCCCAAAATCGACGTGGACATAACGGGCTCAAACATCTCGGGAAAGACCGAAAGGGTCTCGATTAGCATGTTGACCTCCCTACTTGTCCATATCGATCAAGCCGTCCATAACGTGGACGGAAATTGTTCCTGTGTCGGGAAGATCGAGCACAACCTGCTCGATCACGGGAATCAGCACCTCGCCGTACCGATCGCCCTCGACAACCCAAACATCGTTGGCGGGCGTCGACATGATCTCGACAATCGTGCCGAGCGAGCCAAAGCGTTCGTCGACCACCTCGCGACCCATCAGGTCGGTATAGGCGGCGTCGAGCGAATCGAGCTCAAAGTCGTCACGATTTGCCAGCACGTAGCATCCGGTGATGCCCTCGGCGGCCGTCAAGTCGTCAATGCCCTCAAACGAGACCAGATCGCCATCGCCCGTATCGGTGACGGATACGACCGTGCAAAAACGGTCGCGCTTGAGCGCCGGCGGCGTCAGGGCGACGCGCATACCCGGCTCCAATACAGAAGGAAGCCCCCGCAGCGGCTGCGCGAGGACCTCCCCCTTCCTTCCGTGCGGCTTGACCACACGGGCGATGTTTTTGTACTGGGACCTCAAAGTCCTAGCCCAGAACCTCTACCTCGACAGCGGTGTCGAGGCGAGCGGCCAATGCACGGGCGAGCGTGCGGATGGCCTTGATGGTACGGCCACGACGGCCGATGACCTTAGCGACGTCATCCTCGGCAACCGAAACCTCAATCGTAGAAGCGTCGTCGCCATCGATGACCTCGAGGCTCACGGAATCCGGGTCGTCGACGATCTGAACAACGAGATATTCGACGAGATCGGCGATGCGATCTGAGAGCATTGCCTCACCCTCGAGCTGTGCAGCGTCAACCTCAGGCACGATTTACTCCTCGGCGCCCTCAGCGGCCTCAGCGGCAGCCTTAGCGGCCTCGGCCTCTTTGGCGAGCTGCTTCTTGGACTTCTTGACGACGGTCTCGGTCTTCTCGCCCTCGTTGGCGGCCTTGACCAGAGCGGCGACGGCGTCGGTGAGCTGAGCGCCCTTGGACTGCCAGTCGGCAATCTTCTCGAGATCGAGGTTGATGGTCTTGGGGGCGGTCATCGGGTTGTAGCGGCCAACCTCCTCGATGATACGACCGTCACGCGGGGCGCGGGAATCGGCGACGACGACACGGTAGTACGGACGCTTCTTAGCGCCGTGACGAGCAAGGCGAATCTTGACTGCCAAAGGAAACTCCTCCAACCAAGCAGCTTTAGGCTGCAACTACAAACAAACAGTTGAACATAATACGCCATCGACGCGGGCAGGTGAAGTCCGTGAGACCAACTTCTTCGGTGTAGTCGAAGGCAAATCCATATCTTAGACAAGAATTCGCGATTTGCAAGCACATCCACGCACCCCACATGAGCTGCGCGGTATACTCATGCCATGAAAAGACGCGAACATACATACGGTTATGAGAATGCTGCAGGCGTCACGCCGCCACCCTGGACGGGCCCGGCGGTGGGCCTGATGGACCTCGATGCGTTTTTTGCGAGCGTGGAGATGCTCGACCATCCCGAGTGGCGCGGTAAGCCGCTCATCGTGGGTGGCGATGCCGATTCTCGCGGCGTCGTGTCCACCTGTTCCTACGAGGCACGTCGCTTTGGCGTGCACTCCGCCATGCCCTCGGCCGAGGCACGGCGTCTGTGTCCTCAGGCCATTTGGACACACGGGCACTTCGACCGCTACCGCGAGGTCAGCGCGAAGGTCATGGCCATCCTTGCCGATGAGACCCCACGCGTAGAGCGCGTGTCGATTGATGAGGCCTTTATCGACATCACGCCGGGTCGCTTTGCACCCGAGGACCCACTGCTGATTGCGCGGCGCATCAGTGATCGCGTGGCGGCGCTGGGGGTGACCTGCTCCATTGGCGTCGGCTGTAACAAGACGGTGGCAAAGATAGCAAGCGAGCAAGACAAGCCGTTTGGCCTAACCATCGTGCGTCCCGGGACGGAGCAGCGTTTTTTGGCCGTACTGCCGGTGTCCGCCATGAGCGGCATCGGGCGCTCGGCCGAGGAGCGACTGCGCCGCATGCGCATCTATACGCTGGGAGAGCTTTCGCGCGCGCCGGAGTCAACGCTTGCTGCCATTTTTGGCGTGAACGGCGAACGCATGCGCCAGCGCGCGCTAGGACTCGAGGTTTCCGAAGTTACGAGCTTGGACGAAGAGCGTGAAGTCAAGTCGGTAAGCAATGAACGCACCTTTGCGAGGGATCTAACCGAGCGAGGAGACATCGAGGCGGCGATTGCCCTGCTGGGCGAGTCCGTCGGAAGACGCTTACGTCGCCAGGGGCTGACGGGTGCCACGGTAACGCTTAAGCTCAAGTATTCGTACGGCAGCGGACGCACGGCACAGCGCCGACTTCCCCACCCCACCGACGACGAGAATATCTTTGTGGCCGCGGCGCTCGAGCTGCTCGACAATATCTGGCAGGAAGGTATGCACGTGCGCTTGGCAGGTGTAGGTATGAGCGACTTCAACCATCAGGGCGGCATTCAGACCGACCTGTTCTGTGAAGTCGATGATCGCGGTGCCCAATCCAGCGACCGCCGCGACCTCTCCGTCGCCATCGACGCCGTCCGAGACAAATTCGGCGACACCGCCCTATCCTTCGGCCGTCAATCCCGCTTCAAAAACTAATCTTTCTGGGACGGCATTTTTTGCTGCCTTCGGTCCGACGCGACATGGGTAGTCAATTTGGGACGGGGCTATTTTAGCTACCCCTATATATCGGTTGAGGTTCATTCCGGCCCTAAATCATTCACCGTCAGCTAAAGGGTAGCTAAAATAGCCCCGTCCCAAATTGACTGCCCCGGATGCCCGGTTTGGCGACCGTAGCAAAAATTACCGCGCCTGAAATGAGCTATTTTTCAACTTTGACTTTTTGAATCGTGCAGTGGCCGATGCCCGTGAGGCGCACGATCTGTTTGATCGAAAAGCCCTCGCTTTTGAGCTTACGGATACAGTCATCACGCACACCCTTGGGCAGAGTTTTGAGATGATGAGGCTCGTAAGGTTTGAGCAACGCCTGCGCAAACTCAAGCGCGTCAGTATCACTCACATGAGCGCCATAACGGAAGCAATAGCCATTGGGCTCGCCCGAGGTGCTAAATGCAAAAAACCTCTGGGAATTCCCGAGCAACCCGAGCACGCAATCAGTCTTACAAATACCCGGATAGCCCATATACTCGCTAAAGCTGCTCCAGCGATAGAGCGAAGAAGTGCCAATTCTGGCTTTCGCAGGGTTGTCGTGAATGTAACGAACGCAGTTAAGCAGCTGATCATCATCGAGAATCGGCACGCTCTTAAATCGATCCTGGAAAACAGGACCTTTCCTGCCTGTCTTAGAGTTGAAATACATGGCATACGCCGTCGTAATCGAATGCATGCAATCGCTCAGGTGAGCATGCCCGTCATCTAGCAACAAGTGAATGTGGTTATCCATAAGGCACCATGCGATGACATCCACTTTGAACTTCTGGCATTTCGAAGCTATCAGCCGAATCAGATAGAGTCGATCATCAGCATCCTCAAATATCAGCTGACCACCACAGCCCTTTTGGACGACATGGTAATAGCCGTAAACAGAGATTTCCCGCGCGGTCCGAGTCATACGCATCTCCTCCTTTACAGATAACAAATACGTTACCCGAGTCAGAAAGCTATATATCACGCAATGAACCGTAAATCTTTTCGTTCGGCGAACGGTAGATAGTAGCTAAAAAAGCCCCGTCCCAGATTAGCTACTTTTGGGCAAAAAAACCGGGCAGCTGCAAGTAGTGCAACTGCCCGGCATACGGCAGAGGGTAGCTAAAAAAGCCCCGTCCCAAATGAGCTACTAGAGGAGGTCGAGGGGAAGCTGGGGGGCGTCGCCCCAGAGCTTTTCGAGGCGGTAGAACTCGCGCGCCTCGGGAGTGAAGACGTGGACGACAACCGAACCGTAGTCCATGAGCATCCAGGTCTTCTGCTCGCGGCCCTCGATGGAAAACGGGTGCTCGCCGCAAGCCTCGGCGACCTTCTCCTCAATCTCGTCGACAATCGAATCGACCTGGCGGTTGTTGGTGCCGGTAGCGAGAACAAAGTAGTCGCACACATCAGAAAGCTCAGTCAGGTCGAGCACCTGAACGTCCTCGCCTTTCTTGTCGTAGGCGGCCTGCGCGGCGGCGCGGGCGACATCCTCGGCGGCGACACCGCTCGCGGACAGCGAGGCGGCAGTGCGGTCGGACGTGGCAGCGAAACTCTTGTGCTCCACACCTTCAAGAATCTGCTCGTCGGTCATGGTCTCGTCGGCCATGGAATACCTCTTTCTAGACAGCCCGAGCTAGCGCAGCTGGGCGTAATGGTTGTAAATCGTAATAGCCGTGGGATAAAGATAACGCCCGGTCTGGATCACATAGACCAGACCCTGCGCAAAACAGGAGAAGAACAACTCGTCGAGCGAGGACTTCCCCACCATCTTGCGCAGCGCATGGGCATAATCACCGTGGCGGTTGGGTTCGATGGCATCGGCCACAAAGACCACCATATCGAGCGGCGTCATGTCGCAAGCGCCCACGGTGTGACGGTCGACAGCCTGAAAGACCGCCGGCGACAGCTCGGGAAAAAGCTGCGGAAGCTCATAGGCGGCAACCGGGCCATGCAAAAGCGGCGTCGCGGCAGACGGAGAGCCGGCAATCTTAATGCCGTAATGCAGAGCGCGCGTGACCAGCTCGTCGTCGGAGAGCACCTTGTCCCAGTCATGGATCAGGCCAGCGGCAGCGGCATCAAAGCGGTTGACACCGTACACCTCGGCTAGGTGCAACGCAGTCTCGGCAACCCCGAGCGAATGCACGTAGCGCTTACGCTTATCCTTCATGCGCACATCGAGCAACTCGTGGATGCGCGTCAAGAGCGCGCGCTCGTCGCCCTCAAACTGATCTTCTACCGACAACGTTCTCCCCCATCAATCAAAATCGTCTTGCCCAAGATCGGCATACAGGCCGCGTTTCCGGATATAGCCGAGCACGGACTCGCTCGTAAGATAGCGCACGCTCATGCCGCGAGCAACCCGCTTGCGAATGTTGGTCGAGCTAATCGCCAGCGCCGGAATCTGAATATAGCGCACGTCGAATGGCAGCCCCGATTCCTTAATCCGCGCCCGGGCCGTATCGATGTCAAAGCCGGGACGTGTCGCAGCAATGAAGGTCGCCAGTTCGGCAATCTCATTAGCATTGTGCCAGGTCACAATATCGATAATCGCATCGGCGCCCGTAATAAAGTAAAGCTTCACCTGTGGCGGGTAAAACTCGCGAAGGGCACGCAGCGTATCGGCTGTGTAGGTGACACCGGCACGATCGATCTCAAAGCGGCTTGCCAAAAAGGCCGGGTTCGCCGCTGTCGCGAGGACCGTCATGGCATAACGGTCCTCGGCCGGCGTCACCGGTTTGTCGAGTTTAAAGGCAGGCGAGCCCGCCGGCATAAAGAGCACGGCGTCCAAGTCGAGGGACTCACGTGCCTGCTCGGCGGTCACCAGGTGACCGTAATGGATGGGGTCAAAGGTACCGCCCATAATGCCGAGCCTAAACTCCTGCCCGTCCTCTATGGGAAGCTCGGGCAGACCGATTCCACCGCGCAGTGACATGGCTTACTCGCCCTCCGGGGTCTCGACGTCTTCCGCAGCAACAGCGTCATCGGTACCGTCAATGGCATCCACCGCGTCGACAGCCTCCAAGCTATCGTCCGCGACATCCTCGACATCAACGACCTCGACGGCGACGTCCTCGCTACCGTCCTCAAGCTCGTCCTCGAACTCCGAGAAGTCCTCGGCGCCCTCAAAGTCAAAGGCGCGCTGGCAAATGCGAACCTCGTCGCCGGCACGGCAACCGGCCTTTTCGAGCGCATCGTCAACACCCATGCGGGAAAACTTATGCTGCAGATAGATGACGGCCTCCTCATTTTCCCAGTCGGTCTGGATAACCAAGCGCTCGATGGCGCGACCGACCACGCGGAAGGCACCGGGCTCCTCTTGGACAATACGGAACCGCTTCTCGCGCTGCAGGCGGCGACGCTCCCACTCCTCGTCGCGCAAATCGACCGGCTCATCAGAGACCGCCAGCTCAGCGCGGAGCTTAGCCACCTGCTCGCCCACGGCAAGCATCAACGTGTTGAGACCGGCACCCGTCACAGCGGACACGGCAAAGAACATATGGCCATCGTCGAGCGCCGCACGCTTAAGGTCGGCAATCTTGTCGGCCGTGCCCGGCGCATCGCACTTGTTGGCGACAACGATCTGCGGACGCTCCGAAAGCTCGGCACCATACTGCTCGAGCTCACGGTTGATGATGCGATAGTCCTCAACCGGATCACGATCCTCAAACCCGCCCGTCATGTCAACGACATGCATGATCAGGGCCGTGCGCTCAATGTGGCGCAGGAACTGATGGCCCAGGCCACGACCCTCGCTCGCGCCCTCGATGAGACCGGGGACGTCGGCAACGACGTAAGAATATTCGCCGGCACGCACCATGCCCAGATTGGGCACGAGCGTGGTAAACGGGTAGTCGGCGATCTTGGGGCGGGCGGCACTCATGCGTGCAATGAGCGAAGACTTACCCACCGAGGGAAAGCCCACGAGCGCGGCATCGGCCATAAGCTTCATCTCGAGCTCGATCCAGTGTTCCTCAGCCGGCTCGCCGAGCTGGGCAAACGCGGGCGCGCGGCGCACCGACGTCACAAAATGAGTGTTACCCAGACCGCCAGCACCACCGGGCGCCACGACAACGCGCTCGCCGTCGTGCACCAGGTCGGCAATCTCGAACATCGGGGTCTGCGTCTCGGGATCGAGCTCGCGGACTACGGTGCCCATGGGGACTTTCAAAATCAGGTCCTCACCGCTTTTGCCGTTGCGGCGGGCACCCTGGCCATGCGTTCCGCGCTCAGCACGAAAGTGATGCTTAAAGCGGTAATCGATCAGCGAGGACAGCTGAGCGTCGGCTTGAATGACGACGTTGCCGCCACGACCGCCGTCGCCGCCATCGGGGCCGCCCTTGGGAACAAATGCCTCGCGCCTAAACGACATGCATCCGGCTCCGCCGTCGCCGCCGCAAACGTTAATGCGGCTGATATCGGTGAACTGTGACAACAGAATCGCCTCCTACAAAAAAGAGGGAGACCCTTGAATCCTAAAACTCAAGTGCCTCCCACATATGTGCTCTATGAAGGGTGAATTACGCGTTCGCGAGCGGGCGTACGCTGACCCTGTGCTTGATACCCTTGTGGAACTCAACGGTACCGTCGACCAGCGCGAACAGCGTGTCGTCCTTGCCACGGCCAACGTTCTCACCCGGGTGGATGTGCGTGCCGTGCTGACGGACGAGAATCGTGCCCGTGGTTACCGTCTGGCCGGCATAGCGCTTCGTGCCAAGGCGCTGACCGCGGGAGTCACGGCCATTACGGGAGGAACCGAGTCCTTTTTTGTGTGCCATTGTGTATACCTACTCTTTCGTTACGAGTGTAATCTACTCGGCGACGGGAGCCTCGGCAACAGCCTCAGCCTCTGCCTTGACAGCCTTCTTGGCGCGGGAGGTAGCCTGAACCTTCACGATCTTCAGCTTGGTGAGCTGCTGACGGTGACCCTTCAGACGACGATAGCGCTTGCGCTTGTGGAACTTGAAGACCAGCTGCTTCTCGCCCTTGAACTGCTCAACGATCTGAGCGGTAACCTTGGCCTTGGCCAGCTTGTCGGGATCGGTGACGATCTTCTTACCATCGTTGAGGAAGATAACCGGCAGGGTGATCTTATCGCCCTCATTGCCCTCGATCTTCTCGACGGTGATGACATCGTCGGTGGCGACCTTGTACTGCTTGCCGCCCGTGTTAACGATTGCGTACATGTTTACTTGCCCTTCATGCATCAGTTAGTGCAACAGCCGAATATAGTAGCAGGCGATAATACCCCCGTCAACGAGTATGTGGAGCAAATCCACAAGTTCGCACAGGTATGGGGCTGACGAGTCGGCCCTCGTCGTCCTCGCATGCTTGATTCTGACGCTCGACATCGTAGGAGCAGATGGTCACGAGGTCTTGCATACCGGTGGAAACAATAGGTGCATCGACGCCCGGGGTCAAGCCCTGCAACAAAACATCAGCGGCAGAAAGCAAAATCTCCGGACGCATGGAGCCCTCGTTATCGGCATGGGTGTCGAGCATGAGCACCAGATGGTCACGGCACTCCCCCGCCTTAAGCTCATAGCCCACGAGCGTATGATCCAAGTCCAGGCGTTTGCTCTTTTTGCCGCGTGCGTAGTCGATGCCGTGGCCCGCGCGCAGCGTATCGATAGCACGACGCACCTCGTCGGCGGACGCCGGCGCCTCGGGATTCAGATGCAGGTCGATGCGGTACGACAGACGCGTGAGTTGCGCCGTCAGCGCCGGCGTGCGCACGTCAATGTAGGCGGCCTCGATGGGGGCCAGATCGGCAGGAGATGCCGCCGCCAGGCGCTCAAACGCCTCGTCAAGCGCGACGAACTCGGTCATAAACAGGTCATACCACTCGCAAGTCGACGACGTTCCTACCGGCAGCGCCGACGAAAAGCCCACGCGCATGTGCGGAGAGAAGCCCTGCGTCACGGCATAGGGCAGCCCCGCGCGACGCACGATGCGCTCAATGGTATGAATCACTTCGAGATGGCCCAGGTACTTAAGACGGTCGCGCTTGCCATAGCGAACGCGAAGCCTAAAGAGCGTGGGGTTGTCGGTCAGGCGCTCACTCATGCGCGATCACCCACCAATACGTTCTTGGCATGGAGCGTGGGGCAGATTCCGCAGCCGGTGCACGAGGTGCGGGTACAGTCGGGCGTCGTGACGCCCTCCAGCGAGCGACGGTACTCGCGCTCGAGGAAGCCGCGCGAGCAGCCGGGGCTCACGTGCTCCCAGGGCAGGTGCCAGTCCAGTTCGTAGGGCAGGTGAACGAGCTCGTTGAGATCGATGCCGTTTTTGGCCGCAGCCGACTTCCAGTTATCGAGCGAGAAATGCTCCACCCAGGCGTCAAAACGCGAACCGGCTCGCCAGGCATCGATGATGACAGGCGTCATGTCACGGCCGGCGCGGGACAGCGCGGCCTCGACGAGCGAGGTCTCGGCATCATGGTAGTGCACGCGGACCGCACGGTTGCGAACGCTCGTGATGAGCAGCTTTTGGCGACGCTTGACGTCATCGTAATCGAGCTGCGGGCACCATTGGAACGGCGTGGCGGCCTTGGGGATAAACACCGACACCGAGATGGACACCGAGATGGAGCCGCGACGCGCCTTGGGAACCACGGAGCGGCCGAGCTCGAGCACATGGTCGGCCAGGTTGGCGATGGCCACGATATCCTCGTCGCGCTCGCCGGGAAGGCCCATCATAAAGTAGAGCTTCATGCGATTCCAGCCCGCCTCGAAGGCCGCCTTGGCCGCACGGTCCAAGTCCTCCTCGGTCACATTCTTGTTGATGATGTCGCGCATGCGCTGACTGCCGGCTTCGGGGGCAAACGTCAGGCCGCCCTTCTTTTCGCCGGCGACCGACTCGGCCATATCCACGCCAAACGAATCCAGGCGCTGCGAGGGAATGGATACTCGAATGCCCGTGTCCTCCAGGCGGCGGTTGAGCCTGCCGAGCACATCGCGGATGCAGGAGTGGTCGGTGGTCGAGAGCGAGGTGAGCGACACCTCGTCATAGCCGGTCTTCTGCAGGCCCTGGATCACCGAGGACACGATCTGGTCGGCCGAGCGCTCGCGCACCGGGCGATAGGTCATACCGGCCTGGCAAAAACGGCAGCCGCGGGCACAGCCGCGCAGAATTTCGATAGACAGGCGGTCGTGAACGAGCTGCGCGTAGGGCACGCACGACTGCGACAGCGGATTGGTAGCGCCAAAGTCCTCAACGACGCGCTTATAGACTACCGGCGGGACGTCCTTGCCTTCGCGCGGCACGGTGTAGCCATGCGGCGAGCAGGGCTCGTCATGGCGTACCTCGTAGAGCGACGGCACATAGGTGCCACCGACCGTCGCGAGCTGTTCGACAATCTGAGCGCGCGAGACGCCCTCGTCGCGCAAGCGGCGATGCAGCTGGCAAACCTCGAGCAGCGACTCCTCGCCCTCGCCAATGAGGATGGCATCGAAGAAGGCTGCATACGGCTCGGGGTTATAGACCGAGGGACCACCGGCAATGATGATGGGGTCGTCCTCGGTGCGGTCGGCCGCCAGCAGCGGAATGCCGGCGAGGTCGAGTGCCTCGAGGAAGTTGGTGACGGCCATCTCGTGAGGCACATGCATGCCGACGATATCGAACGAGGCCACAGGCGCCGCGCCCTCGAGCGACAGCAGCGGAATCCCCGCCTCGCGCATGGCATCGCCCATATCGGGCCACGGCACATAGCCGCGCTCGCAGGAAATGCCCTCGGCCTGATTGAGGATGTTATAGAGAATGGCGATGCCCTGGTTGGGCAGACCGACCTCGTACACATCCGGGTAAATCATGCAGCAACGATAGTCGGCATCGGCCTTGGAGAGCGTGCCCCACTCATGGTCGATATAGCGACTCGGCTTCTCGACCTTTGCGAGCAGGGGCTCAATCAAATGAAAACAGTCTTGGTACACAGCGCGCAAAAGAAACCCCTAAGCAGCGAGATCGGATGCGTCCTCAAAGGGACCCATGGGACG
The DNA here is from genome assembly GCA_902473205.1 of uncultured Collinsella sp. GTDB lineage: Bacteria > Actinomycetota > Coriobacteriia > Coriobacteriales > Coriobacteriaceae > Collinsella. The sequence continues at coordinate 34,882 of CABRRA010000002.1, read as the reverse complement.
AGTAGCGCCGGCAACCGTGGTCACCAGGTCGCGAACGCGCGAGAACGTGGCGGCAGCCACCTCGTTGGCACGGCTGTAGTCGATGTCGCGCTCATACAGCGAAACGAGCGCACGGCCCATACCATAGGTGCCCGCGGCGGCGGTCAGCGCCTTGACGGCAAACCCGATATGCGGCGTCTGCTTTACCAGGGCGCGGGTGACGGCGCGGAGCACCAAGCCGCCGGCAAGCACGCCCGCGACCTCGTAGCCGCGCTCGGGCTTAATACCGCGTCCAAAGATGGCCGCGAGCTCAAAGAGCATGCCCACCTGCGCCAGCGCCATAACGGGATAATCGGCCCCCGGCAAAAACACCAGCGCACCCGTCGCCATATTGGTAAGCGCGCACGAGGTGATGATGCGGTTGGCGGCGGCGATACGCATAAAAGCGAAGTTCGCCGCAAAGGCCGTCTCCTTGTCCGTGCGATCGAGAATCCAGCGGGCAAGCGTCTCGAGCAGATACGTCTTATCGGTAGCCGCCACCGCGCCGAGCATGGGCGTGGACTCCTGGATAAAAGGCACCTCGACAGCAGACTCGGCCAGCACGCACACGGGGGCGCCGGCAATCACAAGCTCCTGTACAGCGCTCTCCAGACGGTCGGATCCGCACGAAAGGACCAGCACCACGTCGGTATCGGTCTTGGGGACGATACGGTCCTCACCCAGGCGCTCAACGCGCACAATGCCCGACGTCGTCTGCGGCACGAAGGCATCGCGCACCGTCTCGACCAAAAAACGCGAGGCAGACGAATCGAGGTAGACGGACACGCGAACCGGCGTGTCGGAATCCTTCTTGGTGGTCGCGCCCATCTTAAAGACGCGGGTCAGCTTGTCCACGGGAATCTTCATAGCAAACCCCTCCAGCGGTTACGCGGCGCCCGAACGATGCCGCCATATGGATTGTACGATACCCACCGTCAGCAACTGGATCATCATCGAGGACGAACCAAAACTAATAAATGGCAGCGGAATACCGGTAATCGGCATCATGCCGATGCACATGCCGATGTTCTCGAAGGTCTGGAACGCCCACATGCCGACGATGCCCACGCACGATAGGCGCAAGAACAGAGACTCGCACTTAAAGGCAACGCGGATCGTCGAGAAAATCAGCAGCACGTAGAGGCACAGGAGCAAAAAGGAGCCGCAGAAGCCAAAGGTCTCGGACAAAAAGGCAAAGACGAAGTCGGTATGGAACTCGGGCAGAAAGCCACCGGCAGACTGCGTCGCATGACCCAGCCCTTTACCGAAAAAGCCACCCGATCCAACCGCGATGAGCGATTGCTGCAAGTTGTAAGCATCGTCCGAATCGGCGTTGTCGGGGTCGATGAAGACCGTCAGACGATTCATCTGGTACTGCTTGATCAAAACGTCATGGCCCAAAAGAGAATCGAGCACCGAATCGAGCGCCAGGATGAGCGCCACCAAACCCACGAGCAGAGCCAAGGTCGACAGCACCCATTCGCGGCGCGCACCGCTCATGCAGATCACAACGGCACCCGACACCAACACGACCAGGCCCGAACCCAGGTCACCCATGACGACGACGGCCAAAAACGGAACGGAGAGCATGCCGCAGAGCTTAATGTAGTCGCGGGCGGTATCGATGCGGCCGTTGTACTGCGAACCAAGCGTGGCGATAAAGAAGATCGTGATGAGCTTGGCGAGCTCGACCGGCTGGAAGGTAAGACCGATACCGGGAATCTTGATCCAGCCCGTCATTCCTAAGCCGCCCGTATAGGACAGACCCGGAATCTTGGGCGAGAAAATCACAATGAGGTCGATGACGAGCAGCGCCGTCGAGAAGTTAGAGATGCCGCGCAGATCGGTACGCCAGACGAGCACCGCAAGCACCGCACCGATGCCGATGCCCAACAGGTGGCGCGAGAATGAGGCGTCGGCCTTAAACTGCGAGGCCGACCAAATGATGATGGCGCCATAGGCTACGAGCGCCAAGGCTGCCAGCAGCACGCCGATGTGCACCTTCTGGCGAAACGTGCCGCGCGAGGCCGAAAGCTGCTTGTTGACACGGTCCAGGCTGCTGCGAGAACCAGTTTTAGTTGAGCGGAACAGGTCCGCCGGCGAAAAATCCATCGCAACCTCCTATCGAACCGAGGAATCGCCCGTGGCAGAAGATGTGTCGGGCTCATCATAGATGGCACCAAGGACATCGCGCACGACGTGCAGCGCGGTATCGGAGCCGCCACCGCCCTGTTCCAAGACAGTGACAATCACGTACTTGGGCTCATCGGCCGGCGCGTAGGCGCAAAACCACGCGTAATCGTCCTCGCCGCTCTTCTCGCCCGTGCCGGACTTACCGTAGACCGTGGGGGTCAAGGAGTTAAAGTGCGCGGCGGTCGAAGTCGACGCCGAGTAAATCACATCGTGCATGCCGTTGCGGACCAGCGCCAGGTCGGCATCGCTATTGATGTGGGCCTCCAGGCGCTTCTTTTTGCCCTTTCCGTTGTACTTATAGGCATCGCCGTCGCCATCGCGCGACACCGCCGACAAGAAGACGTGGGGCACATACTGCTTGCCGCCGTTGGCGAGGCCCATGTAAGCGCAGGCCATCTGCAGCGGTGTCACCAAAATGTCGCCCTGGCCGATAGCGATGTTAGTCATATCGCCGGCGTTCCACTTGCGGTCCTCGGCCGAGGCGTCGGTAAAGTACGACTCTTTCCACTTGGCGTCGGGAATGCGACCGGTGCCCTCGCTTGGCAGATCGATGCCGCAGGTCTTGCCCAGGCCCCAACGGCGAAAGACCTCCTGCAGGCCCTCGGGATGCTGGTCGTTGTAGAAAAACGCCTTGCCCATATCGTAGAACACGGGGTCGCACGAGTTGGCAATGCCCGATTGCAGCGTCATGGTGCCGTGACCGGAATGCAGCCAGCAGTACTTACCCCATGACTTGCCCAGGCCCGTCCAATAACCTGTGCAGTTCGTAGTCTGACCAGAGGTATAGGTTCCAAACTCAAGACCGGCCAGAGCCGAGAGCGGCTTGATGGTCGAAGCCGACATATACTGGCCGCTAATGGCGCGGTTGAGCAGCGGATGCGAACCCTTGTCGTCGTTGAGCTCGGTCCACACGTCGTTGGAAACGCCGCCGATGAACACCGACGGATCAAACTTGGGCTCGCTCGCCATGCCCAGAATCTCACCATTGTTGGGATCGAGGCACACCACGGCGCCGTTGCCGGCATCGCCATGGCCCGTGGTCTTGGCAAGCTCAATGGCATTCGCCAGAGCCGTCTCGCAAGCCTGTTGAATCTTAAGATCGAGCGTAAGCTTAATGTCAGAGCCGGCCTTGGCGGGAACAGCGCCGGCTTGACCGGTCACGTTGCCCGAGGCGTCAACTTTTACGGTCTGCTCACCGCGAATGCCCTGCAGCAGATTTTCGTAGTAAATCTCTACGCCCGCCTGACCCACGATATCACCCGATTGATACGAGATCTGACCAGCCGCGTTATCGTTGCCGTCCGACGACTTCTTATTCTGCGTCTCGAGCTGCTCGGAGGTAATGGTGCCGGTATAGCCCAAAATATGGCAGGCGGTCTCACCATACGGGTACTGGCGCTCGGTGCGCTCGGCAATCTTCACGCCGGGAAACTCACCGGCGTGCTCCTGAATGTAGGCGACAGTAGAGCGGCGCACGTCAGTCGCGATCGTATGCAGGCTCTGCGCGCCTTCGGAATTGTCTTGGATGTTGCGCAGCACCGCGATATACGGCATGCCGAGCACGTTGGCAAGATGACGCACCAGTACCTTGTCGTCGGCAAGGTCACGATAGGCGACGACGGCAAGCGAGGGGCGATTTTGCACCAGCGCGACGCCGTTGCGGTCCAAGATGCGGCCACGCACGGCAGGCGTGGTAACGGTACGGGTCTGATTGCTCTTGGCCTGCTTGTCGTAGTAGTCCGACGAGACCATCTGCATGCCCCACAGCTTAACGGCAAGCGCGGCAAACATCGCACCCACGCCCGCGGTGAGGATGGAAAAACGGCCCTTGAAGGCCGTAGCGGCCGTATTGCCCTCGCCCTCGGTGGCGCGCGGGGCCGTTCCGTGCTGCGTGTCGTAGGTAAAGCGAGAGTCGCCGCGGCGCATGATGACCAGCGCGACCACAATGGCCACGACCAGCACGATGCCAGCGACAACAACCGTCAACTGGGAAGACATCTACAGACCTCCCCTATTTGAGCTTACGGGTCTTGGGCTTAAAGCGCATACCCGTCTGACGCCCACCGCGCGCGGAGAACCCATAGCCAGACTGCGGCGCGACGCCGGACATCAAAAACGGAACGGCGACCAGACCGGTCAGAATCGAGGACGGCAGGGCGTGTCCAAAGATCGCCACGACAAAACTCGATTCCAGACCCATAAACAGCAAGATAATGCTGTAGATCACGTTAATGGCAAGCGCAAAGGCGCCCACCGTGATGCCGCGAGCGCTCGGGGTGCCGCCCGTCTGACCGGCGGCACTGTGTGTCAGGGCAAAGCTGCCCACTGTCAGCAACAGCGACATCACGCCCACCGGCACGGCTGCCGACAGGTCGTAGAACAGGCCGCTGCAAAAACCGCAGATGACGGCCCGCGTGGGATCGCCCGAAAACACACTTAGGCACACCAGGATAATCATAAAGTTGACGCGACCGCCCGCGATGGAGATCTGCGGCGCCAAGCCCGCCTGCAGCAGGACGCAGACAATGGCGGCAATCGCAAAAGTGCGGGAGCCAGTCCCCTGTTCGTGTAGATCCATGGACATGCCTCCCTATTCGCTCGAGCCCGAGTCGGTCGTGTCGGACGCATCGGAGTTTTCATCCGAGCTTTCGTCTTTGGACTTGGTGGCCGCATCGCGCGAGGTGCCCTGCGGCGTACTGTTGGCGCTGCTCACATCCTCATCCGAAGCCGACTGCTCATCGGTCAGCGACGTAATGACCAGCACTTCCTCGTTGTTTTCGGCCGTTGTCTGGGCGCGCACGACGATGGTGTAGTACACATCGTTGGCAGACTTCTCCACCGACGAGACCGTACCGAGCGGCAGGCCCTTGGGGAATACGCCGCCGATGCCCGAGGTCACGATGATGTCGCCCACCTTCACGTCGGAATCGACACTCACGTGCTCCAGGCGCAGGGTACCGTCGGGCTGCCCCTGCAGCATGCCCTGAGCGCGCGTATCCTGCACCATGGCGGACACGCCCGAGTTTTCATCACTAATCAGGCGGACGGTGGAGGTCTTGGCCGAAACCTCGATAATCTGACCGATGACACCGGCAGAACTCGTCACGGGCATGTTGATGGTAAGACCGTCGGCAGAGCCTTTGTCGATGGTAACGGTCGAGGTCCAGGCATCGCCCGACGCGCCGACAATGCGAGCCGCGGTGGACTTGAGGTTGTAGGTCGACTGAAGACCGACCAGGCTCTCGAGTCGCTCGGCGGTCTTTTGAGCCTCCGAGAGCTCGGCGACCTTTGACGTCAGGACCTCGTTTTGCTTCTTAAGCTCGTCGAGGGTGTCTTGCGAAGCCGTAAGGTTAGAGAACACGTTTCCGATTGCGTTAAAGGGCGCAGCCACAGCCGAGCCCACAAAACGCACCGGCGAGGTAATCGTCGTCACGCCCGAACGCACGGCATGAATCGGCCCCGCCTCGCCCTCGCGAATGTAAAACGTGAGCAGCAGCACCGAAATTACGCTGAAAACAATCAACGGGCGCATACCCGTTGATTGTTGCTTGGTATTCAGATTTGAAGAGAAACCCGTAGATCGTGCCAAATGGAATCCACCTTTTGGAAATTAAGCATTGGTCTGGACGAAGCCACCGTCAAACGCGTTGGCCTCGAGCACGCGGGCGCAGCCGTTGACGACGTTGTCGAGCGCCGTAGGGCTGACGTTGACCGAAACGCCGGTCTCGTCGCGCAAGCGCACGTCGAGACCGCGCAGCAGCGCACCGCCGCCGGTCAACAGGATGCCGTAGTACATAAGATCCGAGGCAAGATCGGGCGGCGTGGCGTCGAGGGCGTCCTTGACGGCCTTGGCCATCTCGTCGAGCGGCTTGTTGAGCGCGCGACGAATCTCCTCGCTCTCGATGCGCACGGTCTTGGGCAGGCCCGTGATCACGTCGCGGCCGTTGACCTCGACGTCGAGCTCGTCCTTGAGCGGCACGGCAGAACCGACCTTGATCTTGATGTCCTCGGCCGTGCGCTCGCCGATAGCCAGGTTATAGGCATCGCGAACGTGGGTAAGGATGGCCTGATCAAACTCGTCACCGGCAATGCGGATGGACTGCGACACGACGATACCGCCCATGGCGATAACGGCGACCTCGGTGGTACCGCCACCGATATCGATGACCATGGAGCCAGTGGGCTCCTCGACAGGCAAGTCGGCGCCGATGGCAGCGGCCATGGGCTCCTCGATCAGGTATGCCTGGCGGGCACCGGCCTGGATCGTAGCCTCAAAAACGGCGCGCTTCTCGACCGACGTGACACCGGAGGGGACGCAGACGACAACGCGCGGACGCGGGGTCCACGGATAGCGCTTCTCGGACGCCTTGTCGATAAAATAGCGAAGCATGGCCTCGGTAACGTCGAAGTCAGCGATGACGCCGTCCTTAAGGGGACGCACAGCCACAATGTTACCGGGCGTACGGCCGAGCATGCGCTTTGCCTCGATACCGACAGCCAGGATGCGCTCATCGTTCTTGTCGATGGCGACAACGGAGGGCTCGCGAATGACGATGCCCTTGCCGCGCACGGAGACAAGCGTGTTGGCGGTGCCGAGGTCGATGGCAAGATCGCCCGCATAGCTACCGAAGAACATATCCATCAAAGAAAACAACGCAACTCCTGATGTGTTGGATGATTGCTGGAAAACTACTAGCCCATCATACTAGCGCAAGCCCGGCACCTCACTTGCGGTGAAGCACCGGGCAGCGCCAAATCTCATAAGGTCACTACTGGTTGTCAGCGGCCGAGAGATCGATGTCGAGCGAGGAGACGGCCCAACCGATATGGTTGTCGGAGCGCACGAACTTGACGGTGTACTCCTGCTCGCCGCCCTTGGACAGCGACGCCTTGACCTTAGCGGTGGTCTCGGTCATAGACTGATCCATGCCCTCGATGGAGACGGTGGCGCCCTGCGGAATCGAGGAAATGATCATCGACTTGGCGTCCTCGGACAGGCTGGAGGCCAGACAGGACTCGGCCTTGGCGGTATCGCCGTCACCGGCAGCCTGGAACAGGTCGGTGACAACAGACTCCTGCGAAGGGAAGCCCAGGCCGCGCGTGTAGGCAAAGCCAAGACCGCCTGCGGCAATGACGATCAGCAGAAGCAGCACCAAGAAGACCTTGAGCCCCGTATGACGATGGCGACGACGGACCTTGGCCTCCTTGCGGTCCTGCTGAACCATCTCGGACTCGGACAGGGTGAAGAAGCCGGTGTCCGAGGGGTCGGGCATAAACTGACCGGTAGCGCCCGTGGGGTCGAGCGGGTCGACGGCGGGAGCATCCATCGCGGGCGCCGGAGCCGTGGCCATGGCCGTCTGGGCCGAAAGCGCAGCGAGGGAATCTTGCACGCGGGCAAGCTCATCGGCCTGCTCGGGCGTGAGCTGGTAGATGCCATCGGCGGTGGCGGCGTTAAAGGCATCGAGCGCGTCAGAGGGGCGACCGGCGGCAGAGAGCGCCTCACCCATACCGGCGTTAAGCGCACGCGTGTCGTCGCGCGGACCGGCAAAGTCGATGGCCGTGCGGTAGGTCTCCACGGCGTCTGCCGGACGGCCGAGTTTAATGAAGCAGCGGCCAAGATCGCCAAGGGCGGCGGCGGGAGCCGGGTTGGCACCATCGATGGCGGCCTGACGGAAAGCAGTGCCGGCATTGGCATAATCACCCGACTGGAACAGGGCGTTGCCCAAACCCAGATACGCCTTAAACGGCGTGGCATAGGATGCATCCTGCGTTGCGGCAGAGAACACCTGGGCTGCGGTCGCATAGTCACCCACGGCAGCAAGCGCCTTACCGCGGTTGGTGAGCAGCGCGCCGCGCTTGCCATAGGTACCGTCGTTGAGGGCGGCGGCGTAGGCCTCGGCGGCCTCGGCATACATACCCAGGTGCATCAAGGCGTTGCCGCGCAGATGGTCGGCCTCGCCCATGATCTCACTGGGGGTCTTTGCCGCACCGAGCATCTGGGCGGCAGCGGAATAATCACCCGCGCGATAAGCGGCGCGGCCCTGTTGGATCAGCTGGCTATTCAAGGAAGTCCCCTTTTACTCGTGAACGATCTCGACGTGGACGATCTCGTCGCCGGCACGCAGCTGCGAAATCACATCGAGGCCCTCGACCGTGGTGCCAAAGACGGTGTAGCCGGAGTCGAGGTTATGCTGAGCGCCCAGGCAGAAGTAGAACTGCGAACCCGCGGAATCGGGATCCATCGAACGTGCCATGGCAAGCGCGCCGTCGACGTGGCTGTTACGCGGGTTGGTAGCGAACTCGCCCTTGATGCAGTAGCCGGGGCCGCCGGTACCGGGCATGCCGTCGGGGCCCTCAAGACCGGCGGCGACATCGGCGCCGGACATATCGCGGGTATTGGGGTCGCCGCCCTGGATCACAAAACCGGGCACATAGCGATGGAACTTAAGGCCGTCGTAAAAACCCATCGTGGAAAGCTCGCAGAAGTTCGCCACGTGGATGGGGGCGCCCTCGCCGTCAAACTTGACCTTGATGGTGCCCTTCGACGTCTCGATCACCGCGCACTCATCGCCGGCAAGCTGATACTCGGGCGTGTAGAGCTCTTTCTTAAAACCAAACATGTGGTTCCTTCCTCGTGCGTTTAAAGCATATTTGGTCAAATTGTAGCAATAAGCACGGGCTTCCATCAATTGCGCACGCAGGTTATGCCGCCGGAGGGCAACAAATTACGAACGTTGCTGCGGTCTCCATGCGCTCACGTTGGCGTCGTACTGGTTAAGCGCGCTGTTGCCGCCTTGTGCGATGGGCGCCAGGATCTCGCTCTGACGGGCGCTCAGCGACTCGCCGTCGGGAATGGACAGCGAGATATCCCAGCTCTGGCAGATCACGTCGACACGCTCGTACATCCACTGGGCAAGCTGCTTTAGATGATCGATGTCCTCCGCATAGACGGTGTCGTCCTGAACCTTGAGGTTATTGAGCTCATCCTGGGTCTTTTTAATCTGATCGCGCAGGGCATAAGCGCTCTGCGACAGCTCCTGGCGGGTGGAGAGCGGCGTACGCAGATAGCCGTTATTAAACGAATCGATGACCTCGCCGATCTGATCATCGTCGCTGTACGACACGATGGTCTGGTACAGGCCGTCGAGCCTGGCGTAGAGCTGGTCGTCGGTTAAGACGGTCTCCTCCTGAACGACCTCGGACGCATCCTCTTGCTTGGACTCTTTCTCGGTGGCCTCGCCCTTTTGGCGCGACGGGAAGGTGGTCTTGGCGGCCTGGCCAAACTGGTCGTAGAAGCCGGGCATGACGCCCATAGGATCGGCAGTCACAAACCAATACGCACCACCGCACACGGCGGCGAGCACCGCGATGACGATAAGCGGTTTGGGGATATGGCGCTTGTGCTTGTGATAGGCATCCTCGTCGGGATGGACCTTGCGCTTGGCCTTTTGCTTTTTGGGCTGGACATCATCGCGCAGGGACACCGGTGTGGGGATATCGACCTTGGGGATGCCAAAGTCCTTATCGAAGGCAGGCAGCACGCAGGTCTCGTTGGGATCGGCGGCATCCGAGAGCACCGCGGCGGCAGAGGCCGGCGCATGGGGCACCTCGGTATCGATCTGCTCCTGCGTCAAGCGCGGAAAGCCGGCCGTGCGGCCCGCCGCCAGATCGGATGCGGCCGCGTCTTTGGAAAGGATGCCCGGGGCGGGGCGCCCGCACTTGGGACAGGTGCGATCATGCGGGGACAGGCGTGCGCCACAACCATCGCAGAATACGAACTCGGTATGCTCGGGACCGTCGCCCGGACCAACGTATGCGTTGCAATAGGGGCAGAACGAGGCGCCGTCCTCTATGGTCTTAAGGCAATGCGGGCAAATCACGGCTTCCTCTTTTCGGAGCAATTCATACAGTCGAGGTTAGAGCATAGCATCGCCACGCCCCCACAGGAGCAAGGCACCAATTCAACATCGCCAGAAAAATCATCCCCGGGGCGACTGGGACTAGGCTTTCTTTGCGGGCTTTTTCTTTTTGCTCGGCATCGAGACCTTAATGCCCTGGGCGGACTTGGTCACACGGGAGCGCTTGGCACCCGCGCTCTTCTTTTTCTTGGGTTGGGCCTTTTCCACACCCTCGAGCGCGCGAACATCGGCCTCGCGAGCGGTGCGCTCCTCACGGCGCTGCGCCATATCGGCGGCGACGCGCTTGGCAAAACGCTGGGCAGTTGAACCCGTCGAGCTCACCTTGCCGCCACCGCGACCCAGACGGACGCGAACGCCACGGCCAAAGCCGGTGGCAGCATGGCGACGACGCGGCTCGAGCGAATCCATCATCGTGGCGAGCTTAAAGAACACCGTGCAGGTAAAGACGACGATCGCCAGTAAGATAACGGCCTCGCCCATCGACAGGTTGGCGATGGACAGCAGCTCCGGGAATCCGATAACACCCGCCAGGATGCCGACGACAACAAATACAAAGAGCACCACGCGCAAGGGTGTGAGCGGCTGCGAGATGCGCCAGATCAGGCTCACGCTCGCCGCGCACGACGTAAGCAGGCACATGGTCGAAAGCGTGAGCTGGTTAAAGCCGAACACGCGCGCCACAAAGATATCGAGCGCCGCAGCCATAATGACCGCCAGCGACGCCGGCAGCGCACGTTTGAGCGCGTTGGTCAAGAATGACCCCTTCACGCGGGCGTTGTTGGGCTCCAAACCCAGCACAAAGCCCGGCGCGCCGATGCAGAAGAAGTTGATGAGTGTCATCTGAATCGGCTCAAAGGGATACGGCGGAAACGCGATGCACAGAGCCGCCAAGCCCATCGAGAACAGCGTCTTGGTCAGAAACAGCGCCGCAGAGCGCTGCAAGTTGTTGATGGAGCGACGACCCTCGGCCACCACGGCGGGCATCGAGGCAAAATCGTTGTCGACCAGCACGATTTCGGCCACGTTGCGCGCGGCATCGGAACCGGCGGCCATGGCCACGGAGCAGTCGGCCTCCTTGAGCGCCAGCACGTCGTTGACGCCGTCGCCCGTCATGGCAACGGTATGCTCGCGGCGCTTGAGCGCCTGCACGAGCTCGCGCTTCTGCTGCGGGGTCACGCGGCCAAAGACGTGGTAGCGATCCACCGCGGCATCAATCTTGGACGGCGTATCGAGCGTCGTGGCGTCGACGTAGGCATCGGCCCCCGGAACGCCCACCACGCGCGCGATCGACGACACCGTGCGCGGATCGTCGCCGCTGATCACGTTGAGGGTCACGCCCTGCTCGTTAAAGTAGCCGATGGTCTCGGCGGCCGAGGTGCGAATCTCATCGCGAATGGTCACAAAGCCCACGGGCTCGGCCTCGCCCGCCATATCGCCGTCGGGCGTAAAGCCGTCCACACGGGCCACCACAAGCACGCGGCGGGTGTCGGCAAGCTCGGCCACACGGTTCTCGACCTGCGCAAAGGCGCGCGCCGAAAGCACAAATTGCGCTGCGCCCATCACATAGGAGCCCTGCGCAAACGAGGCGCCGCTCCACTTTTTAGACGACGAGAACGGAATGACAGACAGCGGCTCGGACACCTCGACCGGACGATCGGCGTAGTAGTTGAGCAGCGCCTGGCAGGTCTCGTTGGCATCTGCCGAGGTCGCACGTGCCACGTTGGCAAGCGCAAAATCGAGCACCGTGGTCTCGACGGGGACAGATACCTCGCTCTCCCCCGCGCCCATGCCAACGCCCTCAACAGGCAGCGGGTAGGTACCCTCGACCTCCATACGGCCCGAGGTAATGGTGCCCGTCTTGTCCAGGCACAGCACGTCGACGCGCGCGAGCGTCTCGATACAGTAGAGCTGCTGCGCGAGTACCTTGCGGCGCGCCAGACGCACCGTGGCGATGGCAAGCACCGACGAAGTCAGCAGCACCAGGCCCTGCGGAATCATGCCCAAAAGAGCGCCCACCGTAGACAGCAGCGCCGACGAAGGCACGCGACCGACAAGCAGCTCGGAAAAACACCACGAAAGCGCGCTATCGCCCGGCGTACCGGCGGCATCCCACAGCTCGCTCACGCTCGAGGCAAAGAGCGCCAGGCCGAGCGGAATCATAATGAGGCTCGCAAAGCGCACGATGGCGTTGAGCGCATTCATGATCTCGGAATTGACCTTTTTGACGTACTTGGCCTCGTTGTTGATCTTGGCCACGTAGTTGTCGGCGCCAACATGGATCACGCGGGCGCGCAGCAGGCCCGAGTCGATAAAGCTGCCGCTCATGAGCTCGGAGCCGGGCTGCTTTTTGATGAGATCGCTCTCGCCCGTCAGCAGGCTCTCGTTCACGAGTGCCTCACCCGACACCACCACGGCGTCGGCGGGAATCTGGTCGCCGCGCCCCAGGCGAATGATATCGTCGAGCACGATCTGGTCCAGGTCGAGCTCTACCTCGGCGCCGTCGCGCACCGCGATGGCCTTCTTAGAGGTGAGCAGCGTAAGCTTATCGACCATCCGCTTGGAGCGCATGGACTGGATGACGCCAATTGCCGTGTTCAAGAACACCACGAACAGGAACGTCAGGTTCTTAAACGAACCGGTCAGCAACACCAAAATCGCCAAGACCACGTTGATCAAGTTAAACAGCGTGCAGAGGTTCTCGATGATGAGCTCGCGGACCGACTTGGTCTTGAGTTCCATGTTGCGGTTGATCTTACCGGCGGCGATGCGCTCCTCGACCTCGGCGGTCGAGAGTCCGTGCTCGATATCCGTTGCTGCCATACCTTGTCCCATCACGTCGCGTCGGTATAAGAAAACCGCCCGGACCATGCGAGGTTCGGACGGTCTTACGTTCGAGGGTGCCCCATGTTGGATTCGAACCAACGGCCTTCTGCTCCGGAGGCAGACGCTCTAATCCCCTGAGCTAATAGGGCGAACGGTTGGCATTATACCCAAGTGCGCCACGGGCTAACAAAAGAATAGAAAAAGCTTTGCAATTACGTGGGAGACACGGCGCAGAGGCTCACCTTAGAACGCAAAAGTGAAACAATTAGTATAAACTCTCATGCACATATATAACGGCTCGCGATGCGGGCCGTTTTTGCAAGAGCTATCCATCGAGGTGAGAGGCACACCATGATTGCGATTTTAAAGCAGAGCGCCAGCGACGAGGCCGTCGCCCATATCGTCAGCTGGATTGAGAAGAAGGGTCTCAAGACCGACGTCTCGCGCGGCGAGAACGAGACCATCATCGGCCTGGTGGGCGATACGACCAAGATCGACCCGTTCTTGCTCGAGTCCATGGATGTCGTCGAGCGCGTGCAGCGCGTCTCCGAGCCCTTTAAGCGTGCCAACCGCAAGTTCCACCCTGAGGACTCCGTCATCGACTGCGGCCACGGCGTCAAGATCGGCGGCGACCAGTTCCAGGTCATCGCCGGACCCTGCTCCGTCGAGGGCGAAAACCTCATTCGCATCGCACGCCGCGTAAAGGCCGCCGGCGCCACGATGCTGCGCGGTGGCGCCTACAAGCCCCGCACCTCCCCTTACGCCTACCAGGGCATGGGTCCCGCCGGCCTGGACCTGCTATGCGAGGCATCCGCCGAGCTCGACATGCCGATCGTCACCGAGATCATGGACCCGCGCGACGTGCAGGTCTTCTTGGATAAGAAGATCGACGTCATGCAGATCGGCGCCCGCAACGCGCAGAACTTCCCCCTGCTCAAGGAGGTCGGCAAGACCAAGACCCCGGTCCTGCTCAAGCGCGGCATGTCCGGCACCGTCGACGAGTTGCTCATGGCTGCCGAGTACATCATGAGCGAGGGCAACGACAACGTCATCCTGTGCGAGCGCGGCATTCGCACCTTCGAGACCCGCACCCGCAACACCTTCGACCTCAACGCCGTGCCGGTGCTGCACCACCTATCGCACCTGCCCGTCGTCGCCGACCCCAGCCACGCCACCGGCTACACCCGCTATGTCGAGCCCATGGCGCTCGCCGCGACTGCCTGCGGCGCCAACGGTCTGGAGATCGAGGTCCACGACGACCCGAGCCACGCTTGGTCCGACGGTGCTCAGGCCCTCACCCCCGACCAGTTCGACGACACCATGCGCCGCATCCGCGCCATCCGCGAGGTCGTCTGCCAAGAGACCGTTCAGGAGTAACCCATGGGTACGGTGAGAAACGCACGCGTCAACCAGGGTGGACCCAAGTGCGCCGGCATCGTGGGCCTGGGCCTCATCGGCGGCAGCTTTGCCCGCGGCTATGCGCAGGCGGGCGTTCGCGTGCTTGCCTGGGACCCCGACGATGACGTGATGACGGCCGCCAGCATGGGTACCGTCGCCGGCGAGCTCAACGACGAGACGCTCGGCGAGTGCGACATCATCGTCCTTGCCTGCTATCCCGAGGCATGCATCGAGTGGCTCGAGGCCCACGCTCAGGCGCTCGCCGACGCCACCGACACCGATGCCATCATGGGCCCCGTGGTGATCGACACCGTGGGTGTGAAGGGCATCGTGTGTGAGCGGGCCTTTGAGCTCGCACGAGAGCACGGCTTTTACTTTGTGGGCGCACACCCCATGGCGGGCACCCAGTTCTCGGGCTACGCCCATTCCAGCGCCGACCTGTTCCAGGGCGCACCGCTCGTGCTCGTTCCGCCTGCGGTAGACGATGCTCTTAAGCTGGAGCTCTTGGGCCAGGTGCGCGAGATGGTGCGTCCCTTGGGGTTTGGCAAGTTCAGCGTGACCACCGCCGCCGAACACGACCGCGTGATCGCCTTTACGAGCCAGCTCGCACACGTGGTGTCCAACGCCTACGTAAAGAGCCCCACCGCCCAGGTCCACCACGGCTTTTCGGCCGGTAGCTACCGCGACCTTACGCGCGTGGCCCACCTCAACCCGCAAATGTGGTCCGAGCTCATGATCGACGACGCCGACGCGCTTGCCTTCGAGATCGACCATCTGATCGATTCGCTCGGCGCCTACAGCCGCGCGCTCAAAGACCGCGACCAGCGTTATCTTGAGAACCTTCTTGCCGAGGGCGATCGCATCAAGCGCGCGCTCGACGACGAGAGCGCCCACTAGACCACCCATCACGCCAGGTCGAAAGGACCATAGCTTATGGCGATTACCATCGATATCGACACCGCACGCCCCTACCAGGTACACGTGGGCACCTTTTTGCTGGAACAGGCAGGGCCGCTAATTCGCGCCACCGCCGGAGGCACTCGCGCCGTCATCGTGACGGACACCAACGTGGGTCCTCTCTACCAGATGCCCGTTAAGCAGAGCCTCGAATCCGCAGGCTACGAGGTGAGCATATGCACCTTCGAGGCCGGCGAGGCCCATAAGCGTGCCGAGACCTACGTTGCCATTTTGGAGTTTGTTGCCGAGCACGAGCTTTCGCGCTCCGACGTGATCGTGGCTCTCGGCGGCGGCGTCGTGGGCGACGTGGCCGGCTTTGTGGCGGCCACCTACATGCGTGGCTGCAAGTTTGTGCAGATCCCCACGAGTCTGCTCGCCATGGTTGACTCGTCGGTGGGCGGCAAGACGGCCATCGACCTGGCCGCCGGCAAAAATCTCGCCGGTGCCTTTTGGCAGCCGAGCGTAGTTATCGCCGACGTGGGATGCCTTGCCACCCTCACGCCCGAGCAGTTCGCCGACGGCTGCGGCGAGGTCGTCAAGCACGCCGTGATTGCCGATCCGGAGCTTTTCGCCGAGCTGGAGAAGACCCCGCTCACGCTTGAGCTGCTGAACCGCGACGTGGCCCGCGTGGCGCTCATCATCGCCCGCAATATCGACATTAAGCGCGCTGTGGTCGTTGCCGACGAGCGCGAGACCAACCAGCGCAAACTCCTCAACTTTGGACACAGCGCCGGACATGCCGTCGAGGCCTGCGAGCACTTTGAGCTGGGACACGGCAACTGCGTGTCGATCGGCATGGGTATCATCACGCGCGCCGCGGCCCTGCACGGCATTTGCGATGCCGAGCTGCCTGGTCGCATCGAGGAGCTCTGCGCCCGCCACGGCCTCAAGACCCGCTGTGAGCTTTCCGCCGACACCGTCTTTGCTGAGGCGTTGCACGACAAAAAACGCGCCGGTGACACCATCGATCTGGTGATTCCGCACGGTATTGGCCGCTGCAGCATCGACCGCACGCCGCTATCCACCTTCCATGACTTAATTGCCGAGGGCCTCGGCCAGAAGGGAGACGCATCCGCATGCTAGCCCGCATCACCCCCTCCCCGCTCAAGGGCACCGTCCCCGCCATCGCATCCAAATCGATGGCGCACCGCTTGATTATCTGCGCTGCGCTCGCCAACGGAGAAACGCATGTGACCTGCAACACCACCTGCGCCGATATTGAGGCCACGGTGCGCTGCCTCACGTCGCTGGGCGCCCGCATCGAGACCGTCGAGGATGGCTTCCAGGTCCATCCCACCATGAAGAGTATTGAGTTCGGCCTGCTCAAGGCACTTGCGGGCGGCACGCTCGACTGCGGCGAGAGCGGCTCCACGCTCCGCTTTATGCTGCCCGTCGCCTGCGCGCTGGGGGCAGAGGCAACCTTTGTGGGCCAGGGTCGTCTGGGCGCACGCCCCCTCTCTCCGCTCTCCGACGAGATCATTGCCGCCGGCTGCGACCTGCAGGGCCTGGGCGGCTTTCCGCTCAAGACAAGCGGCCGCATGCGCCCGGGCACCTTTATCCTGCCGGGCAACGTGAGCTCGCAGTACATCTCCGGCCTGCTGCTGGCGGCCCCGCTGCTGGCCCAGCCCTCCTGCGTGCAGGTGACCGGCCTTATCGAGAGCCGCCCCTATATCAACCTGACCATCCAGGCCATGAAGGCCTTCGGCGTCGAGGTCAACGTCGAGCGTATCCCCGCCAAGGACGGCCAACCCGAGATCACGAACTTCCGCGTGGACAGCGGCTCGTACCGCACTCCAGGCAACGTTGCTGTCGAGGGCGACTGGTCCAACGCCGCCTTTTGGCTGTGTGCCGGCGCCATCGGTACCGACCCCATCACCGTCGAGGGCGTGTCGCTCAGCTCTGCGCAAGGCGACCGCAACGTGCTTGCCGCGCTCTCGCGCTTTGGCGCCCGCATCGTGCGCTCCACCAACGCCGCCACCGTGCAGTCCGACAAGCTCGCCGGCTTTGAGATGAGCGCCCACGACATTCCGGACCTGGTGCCCGTCATCTCGGCCGTGGCATCGCTGGCTCAGGGCCGCACGTTCATCCGCGACTGCGCCCGCCTGCGCATCAAGGAATCCGACCGTCTGGCCACCACCACCCGCGAGCTCACCGCACTGGGCGCACAGGTGCGCATTGCCGGCGACGACCTCATCATCAAGGGTGTCGACGCCTTTACCGGCGGCGAGGTCGATTCGCACAACGACCACCGCATCGCCATGATGGCCGCCATCGCTGCGAGCCGCGCCACTGGCGAAGTCGTGATCCACGGCGCCGAGGCCGTCAACAAGTCCTATCCTGATTTCTTTGACCACTACCGCCTGCTGGGCGGCAAGGTCACGCTCGAGGAGGAATAGCATGTCCTCGACCTTTGGCAACGTCTTGCATCTGAGCATCTTTGGCCAGTCGCACTCCCCTGCTATCGGCTGCTCACTCGATGGCATTCCCGCCGGTATCGCCGTTGACCAGGAGCAGCTGCAGGCCTTTTTGGACCGTCGCGCCCCCGGCCGCGACGAGACCGCGACCAAGCGCCGTGAGGCCGACGCCGCGCATATCATTGCCGGTGTGGTCGATGGACACACTACCGGCGCACCCATCGCCGCGATCATTGAGAACACCAACACACGCTCCAAGGACTATTCCGAGCTGCGCTGCAAACCCCGCCCCGGGCACGCAGACTTTCCGGCGCGCGTGAAGTACCACAACATGCACGACGTCGCCGGCGGTGGGCATTTCTCCGGACGCCTGACGGCCCCCCTATGCATCGCCGGCGGCATCGCACTGCAGGCGCTCGAGGCCCGCGGCATCAAGGTCATGGCGCACGTCGCGCAGATTGGCGGCATCTCGGACCTGCCCATGGACGACATGGTCTATCGCGAGGCCGACCGCAAGGCGATCCTCACGAACGATCTGCCCTGCATTGACGCCGCCGCAGCCGACCGCATGCGCGAGGAGATCCTAGCCGCGCGCGACGAGCTCGACAGTATCGGCGGCATCGTGGAGTGCGGCATCTACGGGCTTCCCGCGGGCATCGGCGACCCCATGTTCGACGGTATCGAGAACCGCATAGCGCAGATCGCGTTTGGCATTCCCGCCGTAAAGGGTGTGGAGTTTGGCATGGGCTTTGCCGTGGCCGCCATGCGCGGCAGCGAGAACAACGATCCGTACCGCGTTGATGCCGAGACCGGCGAGATTGCGGTCGAGTCCAATAACGCCGGCGGCATCCTGGGCGGCATTTCCACGGGCGCACCCGTCATGTGGCGGATGGCCGTAAAGCCGACGCCCTCCATCGGTCGCGAGCAACAGACCGTGGACATGGACGCCATGGAAAATGCCGAGCTCTCGGTCCATGGCCGCCACGATCCCTGCATCGTCCCGCGCGCCGTCCCCGTAGCCGAAGCAGCCGCCGCCCTCGCCATCTGGGACGCCCTCCTCGAGGACGCCGCCCAGCTCTAAAAAATCTCCGGGGGCCAACTCCGGCCCCCACGCCCGTCCCAGAAAAATCACCAACACGTGAAAGGGGCCTCCATGGACCTTGCCGATATTCGCCAGGCCATCGATGGCATCGACACCACCCTGCTCAACACCTTTGTCGAGCGTATGGACATTGCCACCGAAGTCGCCAAATCCAAGATCGAGATGGGCAAGGCCGTCTTTGACCCCGCCCGCGAACGCTCCAAGCTCAACAATCTCGCCAGCCGCGCACCCGAGCGCTATGAGGCCCAGACCATCACTCTGTTCCGCCTCCTCATGAGCATGAGCAAGGCCGAGCAGCAGCGCTACATCAACGAGCTCAAGGGCATCACGGTGTCGCAAAAGGCCCGCGCCACGGCCGCAGCCTTTGACACGCCCTTCCCCCAGACGGCCACTGTCGCCTGCCAAGGCGTCGAAGGGGCCTACAGCCAGATCGCCGCGTGCAAGCTCTTCGACGTGCCGGATATTGCGTTCTTTGAGACCTTCGAGGGCGTCATGCGCGCCGTGCGCGACGGCTTTTGCGAGTTTGGCGTGCTGCCCATCGAAAACTCCACTGCCGGCTCGGTCAACGCCGTCTACGACCTGCTCGCACAGTTCGACTTCCATATCGTGCGCTCGCTTCGTCTCAAGATCGATCACAACCTGCTCGTCAAACCCGGCACCAAACTCGCCGACGTGTGCGAGGTCTACAGCCACGGCCAGGCCATCGCCCAGTGCGCCGGCTTTATCGAGGCCCACGGCCTGCACGCCACCAAGTACCCCAATACCGCCATGTCGGCCGAGATGGTCGCCAACTCCGAACGCACCGACGTCGCCGCCATCGCCTCGCGCAGCTGTGCGGCGCTCTACGGCTTGGAGGTGCTGGAGCCCAACATCCAGGACTCGGACAACAACTACACGCGCTTTGTCGTCATCAGCCGCGAGTCGCGCGTCTACCCCGGCGCCAACCGTACCTCGCTTATGATCACCACGGCCAACGAGCCGGGCGCGCTTTATCGCGTACTCGAGCGTTTCTATGCACTCAACATCAACCTCATCAAGCTCGAGAGCCGCCCCATCCCCGGGCACGACTTTGAGTTTATGTTCTACTTTGACCTGGACTGTCCCTTTGGCAGCAAGGCCCTCGACGACCTGCTCGACTCGATCGACGACGTATGCGAGAGTTTCACCTACTTTGGCAGCTACACGGAGGTGCTCTAGATGACCGATACCGCCGCAACCCGCCCCTACGGCGTGCTGGGCCGCGTGCTGGGCCACAGCTACACCCCGACCATCTACAAGGAGCTCGCGGGGCTCGAGTACGTGCGATTTGAGCGCGAGCCCGAGGATCTCGAGGCTTTTATGACGGGCGACGAGTGGGAAGGTACCAACGTAACCATCCCCTACAAGCGCGCCGTCATGGAATACCTGGACGAGCTGAGCCCGCTGGCCGAGCGCATGGGCAACGTTAACACCATCACACGCCTGCCCGACGGCCGCCTGCGCGGTGACAACACTGACTATTTCGGTTTTCAGTGTCTGGTCGAGGAGTTGGGCGTTGAAGTTGCCGGCAAGAAGGCCCTCGTGCTCGGTGCCACCGGTGGCGCCGGCACTACAGCGAGCATGGTACTCGGCGACCTGGGCGCCGTCGTGGTGCCCGTGGGCCGCACGAGCGACGTCAACTACGGTAACATCGCGCAGCAATCCGATGCCGCGTTGCTCGTCAACTGCACGCCTGCCGGCATGTTCCCCCACTGCCCCGACGCTCCCTGCATGCTCGAAGGACTCGATGCGCTCGAGGGCGTCATCGACATTGTCTACAACCCCGCTCGCACGGGACTCATGCTCGAGGCCGAGCGCCGCGGCATCCCCTGCATCGGCGGCCTGCTCATGCTCGTGGCCCAAGCGGCACAGGCCGTCGAGCGCTACACCGGCGAGATTACACCGCACGAGCGCATCCTGGATGTGACGGAGCGGCTGTCCCACCGCGAGCAGAATATCGCACTGATTGGCATGCCGGGTTCGGGCAAGACCCGCGTGGGTGAACAGATCGCCCTGCTCACGGGCCGCGAGAACATCGACTTGGACGCCGCGCTTGAGAAGCGTCTGGGGATGCCCTGCGCCGACTATATCGTCGAACGCGGCGAGGCAGCCTTCCGCGAGCAGGAGACGGCGGCGCTAGCCGACATCTCCAAGCGCAGTGGCCTGGTGCTCTCCACCGGCGGCGGCGTGGTCACACGCGACGAAAACTATCCGCTGCTGCACCAGAACAGCCAGATCGTGATGCTCAACCGTAAGCTTGACGAACTCGCCCACAAGGGACGCCCCATCACTGCCCGCGATGGTATCGATAAGCTCGCCGAGCAGCGCATGCCGCGCTACCGCGCCTGGGCCGACTACATCATCGACTCACGCGACTGCGCCGCCAACACCGCCCGCGCCGTCCTCGACACCCTCTGAAACCTGCCAAAAAGGGACAGGTTTATTTTGGCAGGTTTTATCAGGGCAAACGTCGCAGACAGCAAGTCCCGCCACCAACCAGACCACTAAGGAAGCAACCATGAAAGCACTCGTCATCAACGGCCCCAACCTCAACATGCTCGGCATTCGCGAGCCGGGCATCTACGGCAGCGACAACTACGACCGCCTGGTACAGATCTGCCAGGAGGCAGGCGCCGCGCAGGGCTTTGACGAGGTCGAGGTCTTCCAGTCCAACCACGAGGGCAGCATCGTCGACAAGATCCAGGAGGCTTACGGCAAGGTCGACGGCATTGTCATCAACCCGGCCGCCTACACGCACACGAGCGTGGCCATCCTGGACGCGCTCAAAGCCGTCGCCATCCCCGCCGTTGAGGTCCACATCAGCGCCGTCGAGACGCGCGAGGACTTCCGTCAGGTGAGCTACGCCCGCTTGGCCTGCTTCGCCACCATCACCGGCGAAGGCCTCCAAGGCTACGCTCACGCGCTGGAGCTGCTGAGGGAGCGTCTCGAAAAGTAGCCTCGCGAGCAAATCCATCAACGCGATTAACACGCTAATAATGCCAGCGCCGCCAGCAGCAACCTCGCTACTGGCGGCACTTTATTACTGGCATATAATCGTTGCAGTCACACAACGTCTGGAGACGCGCATGTTAAGCATCCATCTGGGAGATTACCCCGGTTCCATCTACGATACCGAGACCTATTTTAGGAACTCATACTTGGACTCATGGTTCGAAGACCCTATGGCCGCGCAGATCATTAAAAGCGTGGACGGATCAGAGCTCATCGGCCCCCACAACATCGTAAGCAAGCAGCTGGGCTCAATCACCCCGCTCGAACTGTCCGGCGGCGTTAAGACACTGCTGCTGGTACGCAATCTCCCACATATGGTGTTCAACGCATCTACCTGCGGAGACAACTGTGCCCGCTGGCTACTCAAAATCGGCAAAGAGCAGGATGTACTGGTGACCCTTTACCACATCATGAAATTCCCCTGGAAGAACTTTGAAATCCGCATTGAAAACGATGGCCGTATCGTCAAAAACATGCAGGAGTTTGTCGGCGCCACGAATGACTTTTTGGATGTTGATGAATAATGAAGGGAACGCATACCGTTGTCGTAGAGCGTGCAAAGGTCAAATACACACTCACGTTTAAACGCAATATTTCCTTTATACGCGGCAACAGCGGCACGGGCAAAACGACGCTCATCTCGATGATTCGCGACTACAACGACCGAGGACCGGAAAGCGGCGTTATACTCAGCTGCGACGTGCCTTGCGAAACGCTTTCCGGCAGACGCTGGGAGCGCGAGCTGTCGATCATCGAAGATTCGATCGTCTTTCTAGATGAGGGCAACGAGTTTATCTACTCAAAGGACTTCGCCAAAGCCGTCAACGGCTCCTCCAACTATTTTGTTCTGATATCTCGTCGCGACGCCAACGAACTCCCCTACAGCGTCGACGAGATCCTAAAACTGGTCAACACCACAAGCAAGACGATCAATGGCCGCAAGAGCGACAGGCGCTTCTACTCGGTGACCAAGCCGCTATATGACCACACGACAAGCATGCTGTACCAGGATCTAAATGTTGGATTCGAGAAACCGTCCCTGAAGGCGCAAGCAATGGATGCAGTCGGGAGCGTCTTACCCGAGTGCCTAAGGGCAGAATAGCGAGTCCTTAAGATCATTTGGAAACCTGGCAGCATTCACGCGCTGGAGCTGCTGAGGGAGCGTCTGCTAGACTAATCTATAGGGCAAATGAGTCAGTGGCGTTTGGCCTGAATCATATGTAACTGTCCAATTGACATACAAAGGAGCATATCCATGTCCCAGTACGATTACCTCGTTGTCGGCGCCGGCCTTTCGGGCGCCGTCTTTGCCAATGCCGCCAAGCGCGCCGGCAAGTCGGTCCTAGTCATCGATCGCCGCGACCACATTGCCGGCAACATCTACACCGAGGACGTCGAGGGTATCCAGGTCCACCGCTACGGCGCACATATCTTCCACACCTCTATGAAGGACGTCTGGGACTACGTCAACCGCTTCGCCGAGTTCAACAACTACGTCAACTCGCCGGTCGCCAACTTCCACGGCAACATGTACAACATGCCCTTCAACATGAACACCTTCGCCAAGATGTGGCCGGGCGTCGTCACGCCGGCAGACGCCAAGGCCAAGATCGCCGAGCAGGTGGCCGCCGAGAACATCGGCGAGCCGCAGAACCTCGAGGAGCAGGCGCTGTCGCTCGTCGGCCGCGACATCTTCGAGACGCTCGTGAAGGGCTACACCGAGAAGCAGTGGGGCCGTGATTGCAAGGACCTGCCCGCGAGCATCATCAAGCGCCTCCCCTGCCGCTTTACCTACGACAACAACTACTTCAACGACCGCTACCAGGGCATCCCCATGGGCGGCTACACCAAGATGGTCGCCAACATGCTCGAGGGCATCGAGGTACGCTGCGGCGTGGAGTACAAGGAACTGATCGCCGCCGAGCCCGATATCGCCACCAAGACGATCTACTGCGGCCCCATCGACGCGTTCTACGACTTTAAACTGGGCACGCTCGAGTACCGCAGCCTGCGCTTTGAGACCGAGACGCTCGACGAGCAGGACCACCAGGGCGTGGCCGTGGTCAACTACACCGATCGCGAGATCCCCTACACCCGCATCATCGAGCACAAGCACTTCGAGTTCGGCACGCAGGACAAAACCGTCATCACGCGCGAGTACCCGGCCGACTGGAAGCCCGGCGACGAGCCCTACTACCCCATCAACGACGCCAAGAACGAGGCCCTGTACAAGCAGTACGAGGAGCTGGCGGCGCAGGAGGGCGACGTGATCTTTGCCGGTCGCCTGGGCGGCTACAAGTACTACGACATGGACAAGGCCATCGCCGCGGCCTTCGAGCTCGTCCGCAACGAGCTTGGCGTGGAGCCCACGGAGGCGTAAGAGCCCAACAGCCAAAGACTGATAGCCATTCAGGGATGTAGAAAGTCCGATGCAGCATCGCTGCATCGGACTTATTGTTGAGGGAGCGCTGCACGCGCACGCGTCCCAAAAAGCAAAGACCCGGCACAATAACCGGGTCTTCAAAACTCTATTGGTGCTCCATGGCGGATTCGAACCGTCGACCTTGGGATTAGAAGTCCCCTGCTCTATCCAACTGAGCTAATGGAGCATAAGGCCGCACGTCCAAGCGGGTACAAGTTCACGCGGCTAATAAATTATAACCTACTTGAACTGGTCGTGGTATGCCTTGCAGACCTCATCCACGGGGCCATCCATACGCAGGTCGCCCTTCTCGATCCAAACAGCACGCTGGCAAATACGCTCAACCTGCTCCATGGAGTGGGAAACGAACAAGACTGTGACGTCGCCACTCTCGATAAAGTGCTGAATGCGGCGCTCGCACTTCTGCTGGAAAAAGACATCGCCAACAGAAAGCGTCTCGTCGACGATCAAAATATCCGGCTCGGTAATCGTGGCGATAGCAAAGGCAATGCGCGCAACCATACCCGAGGAGAAATTCTTCAGGGGCATGTCGACGAAGTCTTTAAGCTCAGCGAACTCAATGATCTCGTCAAAACTAGCGTCGATAAACTCCTTGGTGTATCCAAGCAGCGCACCGTTAAGGTAAATATTCTCTCGAGCGGTAAGCTCGGGATCGAAACCGGCGCCAAGCTCAATCAGCGGTGCAATATTGCCGTGGACCTTAACCTCGCCTTCGCTGGGCTCCAAAACGCCAGCGATGATCTTGAGCATCGTAGACTTACCGGAACCGTTAGTACCAACAAGACCAACGACCTCGCCGCGATGCACATCAAACGAAATGTGCTTAAGCGCACGGAATTCTTCAAAGAACAGCTCGTGCTTTGCGAGCTTAATAAAGTACTCCTTGAGGTTTGTAAGCGACTCAGACGCCATATTAAAGATCATGGTGACGTCTTTGACCTCAACAGCAAGGGGCTGCTTGCTGTAATCAATAGCAGATTCAGTCATGAACAGCACTCCTTAGATGTAGAGAATAAACTTGTGCTCGGTCTTATGAAATACGGTATAGCCAATAGCAAGAGCAAGAATAGCCCAGGCAACACATAAGCCGAACGTAAGCGCAGAAGGCACGGTATTGAACAGGAAGATATCACGCATAAACTGGAGATAGTTGTACATGGGATTCACAACCACCAGCACCTGGATCCAATGTGCCATTTGGCTAATGTAATCGGTCGTCCAGAAAATAGGCGTCAGATACATCCAGGCCGTGATAACAACGGTCCACAGGTGCATAACGTCGCGGAAAAAGACCGCCAGCGCCGACAGCATCATGCCCAAGCCCATGCAGAAACACATAAGCAACAGCAAGCAAACCGGCAGCAGAATTAAATGCCAGGTAGGGACAACACGGAAAAAGAGCATAACAAGGGCGACGGCAACCAAAGAGAAGGAAAAGTTGACAAGAGAAAACAGCACCTTCTGCACCGGAAACACCCAACGATGGACCTTAACCTTCTTAAGCAGAGAAGACGCCCAAATGATGGACATGAGCGCCTGGTTCGTCGACTCGGACATGACGGAGAACGTAATGTTACCGACAATCAGATACAACGGATACATTTCAGGCGTAATTGATCCATTGCGGCTCTGACCAAAAATCGTCGAAAACACAATCGACATAACAACCATCATCAGCAGTGGGTTAAGCACAGACCATGCCACGCCCAAAACACTGCGACGATATTTAATTTTAAAATCTTTGGTGACAAGCTGCTTAAGAATGAACTTGTCCTTTTCAAAATCATTTTTAGCGTGAGAGGCC
Organism: uncultured Collinsella sp.; assembly: GCA_902473205.1. GTDB lineage: Bacteria > Actinomycetota > Coriobacteriia > Coriobacteriales > Coriobacteriaceae > Collinsella. The sequence goes on along the minus strand of CABRRA010000002.1, from coordinate 8,781 downwards.
GGTTTAGCCACCGCTTTCTGACTCTCTACATTGTCAGCCACGGACCATCTCCTTGTCTCGTAAAACATAACATTGGAAAGTATAGCCCTCCCACGTTAACGATAACCCACCGCAACAAATCTGGAAAACTAACCCATATCTAATCAAAGGGGCAGGCGATAGGTATACTTTCGACCAGATGAGTCATTAAAGGAGGTCCTACATGGACTATTCGAATACCGCCGTCATAATCCCCTGTTACAACGAAGCACTGACGATTGGCAAAGTTGTCGACGATTTTCATCGAGAGCTGCCCGGCGCAGTTGTCTATGTCTACGACAACAACTCTTCCGATGACACTTCGCATATCGCTAAGCAGCACGGGGCTACGGTGCGCCACGAGCCCAGGCAGGGCAAAGGCAACGTGTGCCGCCAAATGTTCCGTGATGTCGATGCCGAATGCTACTTGATGGTCGACGGCGACGATACCTACCCCGCCGAAGCTGCCAAGTCACTCTGCAATCCCATCCTTAACGGCGAAGCGGATATGACCGTTGGCGATCGCCTGTCAAACGGCACCTATGCCGAAGAGAACAAACGAGCCTTTCACGGCTTTGGCAACAACCTTGTTCGCGCCATGATTAAATGGATATACGGTTACAGCTTTGACGACGTGATGACCGGCTATAGAGCCATGAGCAAACCCTTCGTCAAGACGTTCCCCGTCTTGAGCGAGGGCTTTCAGATCGAAACCGAGCTCTCCATCCATGCCGTCGACCACCGCTGGCGCATTCAAGACGTGCCGGTAGAGTATCGAGATCGACCTGCCGGCTCTGAATCCAAACTCAACACGGTCAGCGACGGCATCAAGGTCATCGCAATGATTGGAACGCTCTTTAAAGACTATCGTCCGCTCAAGTTCTTTAGTCTTATCGCGATCATCTTTGCCATCATAGGGCTCGCTCTCGGTATACCAATCGTCGCAGAGTACTTCCAGACCGGATTAGTCCCTCGCTTCCCCACCGCAATGCTCGCCGCCTCGTTTATGTTCCTATGCGGGCTAAGCCTGGCAACGGGGCTTATCCTCGACTCGGTTGCGAAGGTTGAACGAAAGCAATGGGAGCTACAAGCCTATAAAACCTATTCAAAATAAGAAGAGGTCCGGACTTAAGCCGGACCTCTTCTTATTTAAGACCTAAATACTGTTCCCAGAACTCTCGCGAAGTCATATAAGGCATAGCATCTTTCCATGCCCCCCTGACGCTCTTGCCTTCTTTACGATATCGCGCCATCAATTCGTGCTCTCGGCTACGAATACTCTTGAACCGCGCTCGATCCATTGTGCGGACCGATCCCTTCTCGCGGGTCGGATCAAGAAAGACCAGCGTCTTGCAACGCGTCGAGTTGCCTTCAAGCGTACAACTGCCATTCTTAACCACATAGCCGGGCTTTCCACGCAACAGCGCATCGGGAAGATAGTGCTTGTCGTAAGGAATAGATCTCCAGTACTTCATAAACTTCGAAGGATGGAATTCCAAACTAGCATTGGCGAGTACTTGCTCCGTAACCCCGGCATTACGAAGAAGATTTGGATCCATTTGGGAAACAGGAATCAGCTTTTCGTTTAACTTACCCTTGCCGATCATCGTCGCGGCACCATCAAGCTTCTGGAGATACACAGGGCCACGCAGATAGTCCTCAAAGCCATCGAGAATAAACTCGGCAGCCTGATAGTCCATATCCCGCAAGTTCTGACGCACCCCTCGCTGAATACGAAGGACAAACATCTTCTCATCAGCACAATCATCGAGAGCAATCATAGCAAAGAAGTTGCGGAAGTACTGGTAGCAATCCACTGAAGCCCTAAAACGTCCCTCGAAACTTGCATGCCACACGCAAATGCAATTCATAGTCATATAGACAGGCTTATTGCGCATGCCAAACTCAACATCGTCGCAGCGGATGAAGAAGGGCATGGGAAGGCCGTTCCTTTCGATAGCCTTCACAGGAATACAGCTATACCACCAGGCTCCATAAGCCTGATCAACCTCGACGTTTGTACGTTCGTTTTCGAGGATATCAGGCAATTTGCCAACATTCAGATCCCCTTTTACGCGACGATAAGCACCGGTAGTCGCGACATACGAGACATCCTCAAACTGACGAGTGGGATCCTCCATCGAAAGCATGGCGCCGTTAATAAAGGCATCCTTATATTTGCCCCTAGCAAGAGAGAGCAGGTTGAACGTACGAATCAAACTCTCGGGCATGATAGAGACATCGTCATCCATCAAAATGATATGGGTGAACTGACCAGGAGTTTCGGTAGCCGCCATCATTCCACGTGCAAATCCTCCCGAACCGCCCGTATTGGGATTCGGAAGCACGGTGACTAGCTCATCGGAAAGTGATGCAGAATCGAGCGTCTGGCCATTGTCGACGACAAACATGTGAAAGTGGTCGCGAATCGGACCGACCTCTTTGGAGATGCCTGCTTTAACGAGTTCAATATTCGGAAGAATGTACTGCTCATTCTTAAATGTAGTAGTAGAAAGAGCAAGATTGATCTGGTTAATTGAGTCCTCAGGAACATCAGTCAGATAAAAGGCGTTCAAGAGGTCTACGGAATAGCCCTCATCACTCTCAATCCTAAAACCGATCAAGTCGTAGCCGGTTGTATCGATATCAATATCGATAACGCAAGGATCAACTTCATCGCCATCAAAAGGATTCGATTTAAGCTCGACAGGATTCAGCTCGCCAGATCTCACTCCATGAACGACAACCCGGCCTCTGCCAAATAAAGCCATATGCAAGACGACGCTGTCAACAGACGCATACTGATGCCATTTGCCGACAGATAAGCCATTTACATACGTCAGAAAGCCAACGTTTCCATTGATATGAAGTGAATGAATGTCGTCATCATACGAAGCCTCACCGGAGAGCACGCGATAGTAGAGTTCGGGAAAATCCTTTGCATGCTTTTCAACTTTAAGTACAACATTCGCAAGTTTAAACTGCATTTTAAATACCTTAATCAAAGCCGTTGTAACTACTAATTACATTCGTCGACAAACCTTGCCATCGCGGAGCGAACATCGGGATCAGACAAAACATCCTTTGCAAAATGATCATGCCCGCAGATGTCCATAGGCATATAAGGCCATCCAGGGAAACAGTCATCAGCAACTCCCTCAGCGTTCGAAGGAATTGAAAAGGAAAAATCCTCAAAAGCATGCTTACCGACGGGCAATATATCATTATGGTCCCAGATAATTTTCCGCTTTGGTGCATTAAACATATTGTCTATTGCATATGCAAAATCGCCACAAGGATCACTAGTCAACAAGCAGAGTTCATGAGCCTTATCATTAAATTGATCAAATACTTCCTGAACTCGATCGACATCCGCCTTAGTTATGGCAGCTCTCTGCGCCTTTAGATCCACATCTCCGCATTGAACACAAAAGCCGCTCTCAGGATGGAACATCCAAGGATTGTCTCTCCAAAAACTGAAATCACATTCATGTTGGTCAAAGTAATCCATTAGTTCAATTCTGAGTTGTCTAAGCTGATCATTAGAATGCTTAGAATTTCCTACCGCCCAATCGTAGATAGAGATATCAATAAAACAGGGAATAAATGAGCTTTTTGAGCAAAAGCGAACTTGACGACACTTTACAAACCAGTCATATACGAGAGTGATTTGATATTCAGGGTCGTTTTTCAAAGCGGCAGTGAGCTTATCCACATCGGACCTAATCATGCAGATATCAATATCGTCATCCCAAGGAATAAAACCCGATCGAGACAAAGTGCCAACGAGAGAACCATAAGAGAGCCAGTATTGAATATTATTGGCAGTGCAAATCGCGTCTAGCTTACTCATCAACGCCGCGTTTGCCTGCTGCATCAATCGAATATCGCCCTCGGCGTCGGGTAACGCATCAAAGATTTTGCAACGGAGCTCAAAAGGGGTGAGATCGGGGTACGCACGCCGTGCCAATAATTCAAAGCGGAGGGCCATCTGTTCTGACAGACTTTGTTGGCGTTGCTTGAGCAAATCAATCTCTGGAAATAATCGAGTATCGAATTTGTAATTGATATTCATATTGATGCCTTTATCGGCCTGTTCAATACGGGCGAAAACCTCGTCAAAACGACGATCCATATCCTCATGCATGGCATGTAATGAACGGGATGAGCCGGGAAGAATCTTTTTTATATTTGAAAGCAACGACATGACCTAACCTTCCCAATGACAGACAATGAACGAAGCACAATTACTCATATGATACAAAAGAATGAGTGGGTCTCACTTTGAAACCCACTCACATGAAGACTACTCCGACGCCTCTTTCAAATACTGTTTCCAGAAATCGATTGAAGTAAAGACATCTCTATACGAAGCGTATTCGGCATAAATCTTGTCTTTGTTACGCTTGAATTCCTTCTCGGCCTTACGAAAACGAGTCCAAACCTCTTTGAAACGCTTCTTATCCATATGTCTAATGGCGCCCTTTTTATTAGGCATATCTACCACAATAAGCGTGTCAACATTCCTGATTTTACCGGCGGGATAGACCCATCCCGCAGCATCAATAACAGCAACCTTGTCCCTACGCTTTGCTGAATCATTAACAAATCGATGGCCATTGATGGTGATAAAGTCAAAAAGAGACTGGAGCTTACTTCGACCGCCTTCTAAGGACAAATTGTAATAAGTCAAAGAGTTTAAGTCGACGCCAAGCTTCAAAGCTTCTGGAGCAAGTTGTTCTAGAGGGATCAGTCTCTCTTTCTCCCTATTCGCTTCCATGAAACGCGACTCAGCAACAGGATGGGAGATCCATTGTGGACCCCTCAGAAAATCCTCCAGTCCTTTAACAGCAAGCATTGCATCGTCATAATTAAATTTCTTGAGATCGAGCTCAACCTCTCGCCTGATTTCTTTTAGAAAATCAGTAATCGGAGCAATGCCAGTTGTCGCTTGGCTGATGAGTGTATTACGGCTCACCTGATATCGTTCAACAGCAGCGCTGTATTTGAACTTAAACGCATTGTGCCAGACACAGATACCATTCATGGTCATGAATTTGGGCTTGCAACGAAGAGCGTACTCGGCGTCATCGGATCGGACAAACAACGGCAGAGGAAGCCCGTAGGCTTCAATAGCCGTTACAGGAATCACGCAGAACCACCAACCCGCATACTGCTGAATCGTATCCCCATATAAATCCGAAGGTGTCTGGAAAACCTCAGACTCAACGATGTCATGAAGTGACGTCATGTAACCTTCGGGTTTCAAAGGGGAAAAATTGCCCTTTTGAGTAAAAAATCCCAAATCCTCAGTACGAAGCTCCGGCTCTTCAAGACTCATCATCGCGCCAGATAAAAAGGCATTAACATATTCGTCTTTAAGCAATGACAGCAGATTGAATGTTCGAATGAAGCTCTCCGGGAGAACCTCAACATCATCATCCATGAGCAAAACGTGTGTCGCTTTCGGAGACTGCTCAAGTGCCTCAATCATGCCACGAGCAAATCCACCGGAACCACCAACATTAGGATTGGGATGAATCGTAACCTGCGAAGAATTTAAGCTAGCGCAATCTAGCGTTCGTCCGTTATCAATAACATGAACATGGAAATGCTTCGAAATCAGTTCGTCAGAATCTATCACGTATTTCTGTAAAAGTGAAAGATTGCGAAGGATGTAATCCTCTTTTTTGAACGTAGTACTTGCGAGCGCAAGCTCGACAGAGCGAACATCATGCTCATCGCAGACGCAATAATAATATGCGTTGCGAAGCTTAACAGGACCAGCCGTGCTGATGCGGAATGAGTGAAGCGTCTCCCCATCAATTGGAGTGAGTTCCAAATCAAAGGACTCCCACTCATCAGATGAGCACAACTCAGCGTCCGAGCAGTCTACTAAAGAGGGACTCCAACTGTAGCTATTGGCATATGTCTGTTGAAGAACACAGGCAGAACCACGATATTCAAAATGAAGATAGAACCTTTTTGCAATTGTGTACTTCCGCCACTTACAAATAGAAAGAGAATTAAAGTACGTCGTAAAGTCAATACTTGAAGGTGACGCTATGTTGACAGAGCTATTGGAAGCTGAGGTCGCATGGCCCTCAAGCACCCTGTAGCACAGTGATGGGTACTGAGACATAACGTCAGAATCGCTAAATATTAAATTGGCGAGTTTAAACTTCATCTAACAACCAACCCTAATTCTCTAATTGACATCATCTATCCGATACAGACGGTTATCGTCTTTCGATAGTACTAACGTAAGCCCTGGAGTATCATCCGTGATCTTATTGATACCCCTCCAGAGCTTCTCCTGATAGTACAAATAATAAGGATGCTCATCATCCCTACAGCCACCTTGCCCTAATATCAAAATATACTTTGCGCTCAAATTTTGGGCCGCCCGTCTAACTTCAGGATTCACTGAAATTTGATTCAGCTTTGTACGAACCAATTGGCTGTCCCTAGAGTCATTGTTATTTTCGCCAATATGCGTCGTGCGGTAGTAGACATTTAAATCAGAAACCGAATTTGCAAAGAAACTGCCATCCTCCGGATTATTGAGAATAACGTCGTCTGAATTGACAACCTTTTTTACCTCATTAACAAAAGCTTGCTCTTCTCCCGAATAGAAATTAGGAGCGGTAAGAGAGTATTTACCGATCTGCGCAGCCGATGTATTGCCAAAAGCAGTAGTGATTTTTAAATGACCATATATGTCAAAATTAGGGGCATAGATCAATACTGATGCAATTAAAAGGAGCACTGAAACGATGGCTCCGGCGGACCAATGCTCAAAACAATAGCAGCGTTTAATTCGACCATAAAGGAATTCAACCATACGAAGGCAGCCTAAAACTACCAAGGGCATCGATGCCAGTACACAAATGGCAGCCACACGATTACCGTCTGTATACCAAAATCCTGACAGCAACGATTTAAACGACAAATCGGTACCCTTAGCAACAACAGTGATCATTGCGCCAACGGTAAACGATGCACACAGCCACCTGTTTCGCTTTTCTCTAAAAGAATAAAGGACCCCTACGATAAAGAGCAGCGAAATAAGAAGCTGAGCCATACACCCGAGAGAAAAAGAGAAATCAAAGCAATTAACAAACGCTTGGAATAACGAACACTCCCTGGACCACCAAAAGCCAACGGTGCTCTGCATAAAAGGTAGCTTATACATAAATACCCATATGGCAACGACGCCTAAGCAAAAAATCGCCATGATGATGTTTCTTTTTTTGTTTGAGAAACAGGAGGTTGAGAAATATAACCGAGACGCAATATAAGGACAGATAAATACACCAAAGGTAAAGACTGCAGACGGGTGAACAAATGCAACCCCAAAAAACCCTAAACACATCAAGAAAGCGGTGGAAACATCTCTTTTAGCGCTTCCGAAAGAGGCCGTCAACGTAATTAGCGCAGAAGCCAAAGCCGGAACGAAAAAACATGCAATAACATATGGGAAAAGAGGCCCATTGCAAGTGACCAGTTTCCAGGGAAAAGCAGAAAAAGCAAGAGTAAATAACGATCCTAGACGCACAATTGAATCATTATCGGGATATAGAGTCCGCATAAAAGTGAGAACGCAAATTGGAAAGCACACAGCCATCAAGACGACAAACGAAGAAGTTTCAGCGATAACCGAACTGTGAGAAGTCAATCCGCCGGCAACGGCCGCAATGATATGCCAACCGGAGGGATAAAAACCACCTGAGCCATTAGAACCAGTACACGGCGTCACACCTTCAGGAAGCAGAGAATAAATATTCGGCACCTGTGTAAAGTCCCCAGAAGCCATAAAAAAATGAATCAAATTCAAATGTGTAACATTGTCGTGGGCCTGATCGAAGCTAAAGGCACTATCCATATTTTTGACAAAGAAAATCGAAGTTAGAACCAAAGCCACACAGACGTACAGAAAAGCAAGAGAAAGGTCTTGTCTTGAGATCGATACAGTTAATTGCTTTAAAAAAAACCGAGCAATAGCAAATAGACTCAGACCAATGACAAAGTTTATGATGAAGAAAAAGAGAGCGTTAGTTGAGAAGCCCAAAATAGAAAGTATTAGCCCTGTGGTCGAATACAGGGCGAAACTCAATGCAGGAGCAATGGCGATCTGAAGAAGGTCGATCCTCGAACGAACTGCACAAGCGAGCAACATTCCGGGAAAATAGAGAACGCAAAGGAACGCAAATGCGTTACATAAAAATAAGAACCAGCCGTACATAAACAAAACCAACCAATAAAATCAATATGTGAATCATTCAAACTAGAATTTGTTTTCGAAATAGTAGCTTCAAGGTTGCCCGACAATAGCGCCAAAACCGTTGACAGATAGCCGATCCGAAATGATCAGGCATACGCCAAAAGACCAAAACGCTATAGTATCTGCGCACTAAATCAAACTGGTTAAGTATTTCAATAAAGATGTTTCCCAGTCAGGCATGCGAAAGCCGACCGAATCGAGCTTGGACAGGTCGAGCGCGGAGTGGACCGGACGCGGGGCGATGGGGCCCGCGGCGCTCGCGTAGTAGTCGGCGGTGCTGACGGGGACCACCTTGTCCCCGTTGCCGTTGGCGGCATCGAAGACGGCGCGTGCGATGTCCGCCCAGGACCTGACCGCGCCGGAGCCGGTGCAGTTGTAGGTGCCGTAGGGGGCGTGCGTCCCCAGCACGTGGAAGATGGCCTCGGCCATGTCGCGCGTGAAGGTCAGGCGGCCCAGCTGGTCGTCCACGACGGTGACCT
>CABRRA010000001.1:0-118750 GCA_902473205.1 uncultured Collinsella sp. | reverse complement strand
GGCTGAGCCTTTCCCTCGGGAAACTTCGCGAAGCCCAGTTCCCGAGGGAAAGGCTCAGCCGCCACCACAAAGACCGCAGGGACGGGAGCAGCTATACTACTCTCAGTAGTTAAGGGTCGCGGATCCGCCGCGTCGCCGCTCTCAACAGGAGGTCTTTGTTTATGGCAGATCAAAAGCCGGTTGTCGGGATCATCATGGGTTCCAAGTCCGATCTGGGCGTTATGGAAGGCTGCACCGCCGAGCTCGAGGCGCTTGGTGTGCCCTATGAGCTCGTCATTGCGAGCGCACACCGCACGCCGGCGAAGGTCCACGAGTGGGCCTCGACTGCTGCCGATCGCGGTATCAAAGTAATTATCGCCGCCGCCGGCAAGGCCGCTCACCTGGGTGGTGTCGTGGCTGCCTTTACGCCGCTGCCGGTTATCGGCGTGCCTATGAAGACGAGTGACCTGGGCGGTATGGACTCGCTGCTGTCGATGGTGCAGATGCCTTCGGGCGTGCCCGTGGCCTGCGTTGCCATCAACGGCGCCAAGAACGCCGCCATCTATGCCACGCAGATTCTGGGTGCTTGCGACCCCGAGTACCGCAAGGTTATCGAGAAAATGAAGCAGGAGATGGCCGACGCCTAAGCGGCTTGCCATTCCGCTGTAATCATAGGGAGAGTCATGTCCGACTATCAGGGAAAACGTTTCTCGGCTTCTCAGATCCCCGATCCATCCAAGTCGGGATCGGCCCGCTCCATGCAGCAGGGTCGGGCATCCTCTCCTCAACAGGCTCGTGCGCCGCGCCCCGTAACGCCGACGTCCCATCGCCGTCAGGATACGCCGGCTGCGTATCGCCCCTCGTCATATGGCACGGCAAAGAAGCGGACCCGGACGACGAGGCAACCGAGCGGCGCTCCGTCCAGCTACACCGAGCCGCCGCGCAAGAAACGCCGCTCCATCATCCCCATTCTGCTCATCATCGTGGGCATCGGTCTGATTGTCGCCGCCGCCGCCATCTTTATCAATGCTCAGATTGGCTATAAGCAGGCGAGCGATTCATACCAGAAAATCGAGAAGCAATATGTAAGCGATAAGGACGCCAGCGGCGTGCCGATTATCGACTTCGATGCGCTTGCTCAGACAAACCCCGAGATTGTGGGTTGGATTTACGTGCCGGGAACCAACATCAACTATCCCGTGGTGCAGACCAACAACAACTCCAAATACCTCAACACGCTGTTCGACGGTACGGCCAATGCGTCCGGGGCCATTTTCCTGGATAGCGATGACACCGCGCCGGGAATGGTTGACCAGCAGACCACGATCTACGGCCACCACATGAATGACGGGTCGATGTTCAACGTGATTTCGGACACCACCGACCAAGCGACATTCGATAGCATCGAGTACGTGTATTACATCACGCGCGATGCAACGTATAAGCTGCGACCGCTGGCGACCAAGGTCGTCGAGGATACGTATGCCAAGGCGCGCACGCCTAATTTTGAGGGTGACGACGGGCTCAAGAACTACCTGTCCGAGATGCTCGACGGTGCTTCGGCAGTGGCGAGTGATGCAGGCGATCGCGCTGCCTCGGCAACCAAGGTCGTGACGCTCGTGACCTGTCGCTCGCTGTCATTTAGCAATACGCGCGCCGTCATGGTGCTCACGCCGGTCGAGGAATAGATTGTTAAGAGTAGCTAAAAGAGCCCCGTCCCAAATGAGCTGCTCGATGACGGTAAAAGGAGGAAATGATGCTCGAGAATGGCAAAACGATGCCTTCGATTGATGCTTGGCTGCGCGAGGCCAAAGCCGATTCGTCGGCGCCTGCGTGCGGTATGTATCTGACGCATAACGGTGTGGTGCGTGCGACGCCCAAGGCCGAGGTGCGCGGAGTCGAGACCGATGGCGTGGCGCCGGGCCACAAGGTGGGAGGCATGGTCTTTGACTGCGACGCCGAAAAGGTGCGGTCTGCTATTGAAGCCACGCGCGCGATGCCAGGCATCGGCTATGTGCGCGTGTGGCTGGCGAGCGGCGAGCTTTCCGTGGGCGACGATATCATGCTCGTGCTCATTGGCGGAGACATTCGTCCGCACGTGGTCGATGCCCTGCAGTCGCTTGTCGGCACCATCAAGAATGAATGCGTGAACGAGGTAGAGCGCGAGGCATAGGGCTTTGCGATCGATTCGAGCCCATCTGTAGCAAGAGCCCGCTGGCAGTTAGATTGAACTGCCAGCGGGCTTACTTGTCCGTTGGAACCGACCTGCAGCAGCGCCAGCGCTATACGCGTGTGGCGTCCTTGGGGCTCATGGTCATGCTCTGGAAGCGATTTTCCATGTATTCATTATCGAAGTACGTGCCGTAGAACTGCGCAACGGGAATATCGTTGACCGTGCCGTTGACGCGCTGATACCAGTAGTCGAGCGATTGCAGCGTCATGACGCCGTCGACCAGCATGATGATGGTAAAGATGACGGTGGCTGAGTAACGACTCTTCCAGGGAATCATGTTGATGAGCTTGAGCAGCCTCGGCAGCAGCAGCTTGATCCAGATAAGGCCACCCAGGCCCCACAGGCAGGCAAAGCCCGTGCAGGTGCGTCCGCCCGTAAGGACGGCGAGTGGGTCGGGCATGCCGAACAGTTTCATGTGCGAGTAGCTCCACGACACCACGCCAAATGAGGTCTGCATAAACCAGCCTACAAACACCTCGAAAGCGCCGCCGATCAGGGCACTTACCAGGAAAATGATCAGAGGATTCTTTTTATAGAAGCGGTTGAGCGCCATGGTCATGAGCACCGCGCCAAATCCGTAGATGGGGCTAAAGGGGCCAAATAGCATACCGGCCCGGTCCTGATAGACGCCGGGATCGACGACGACCATATGCCAGACTTCCTCGAGAATGAGACCTAACACGCTGCAGACGAAGAATACCCAGAACAGGTTGAAGTAGTTGAGCTTGATGTAGCCCTCGCCGGTTTCGTCGCGGCCGAGCATCCCCTCGGCGGCGGCATCGCGGTCGAGCATCTCTTGCAGACGGCGCTGCAGTTCGCGCTCCTGGCGTAGCGTGGGGTCGACGGTGGCCGACAGCGCAATGAGGATACCGAGCTGAATGGCGGGGCGCAGCAGGAAGGGTCCGATACCCTGGAGCATCACGTCAACTAAAAGCTCCACGACGGTAAATGCGATGAGGACGTAAGACAGGCGGGCGGCATTGCGCCGCTGGTCCTTGATGAGGTCCAGGCCAAAGATGATCAGGATGACGGCACTTGCCGCAGAGAGCATGATGCCGGCGACGATGAGTCCAACCGCGACGAGCGTGTTGTCGCCGAGCTTTTCGGCGGCGTTGCCGTTGATGAGCGCGGTGATGACCTGCCACATAAAGGCGGCGACCGACGGGAGCGTGCTCACGCCGGACAGGATGCACAGGACGGCGTACACCTTAATGACGAGGGGGATCTTCTTGACCTCCGTGGCGCTGGGGACGCTGGGGTCGAGTTCGTTTCGATCCATACAGAACCTTTCTCGCTTTGTTGTAGGTTATAAGGATACGCCGCCGACCTGCCAAAAGACAGGACGAACGTCCCAATTGCAACAATGCAACCCTCAACGGTGGACGCGGCGGCCACCTGGGGGCGTGGGCGCTTGCACTGGACAGACCAATAAAATGTTAGGCCGCAAAACGGATTATTAGCTCGGTGGGCTTTTAAAAAGCGCTGCTCATGCGCGGGGGAGCGCGTCGCGCCGTGCGTATAATAAGGCGGGTAACGCCAAAATACGAGGCTCTGAGGGGATGCCATGTCTCAAGAAACCATCCGCGCGGCCGAGCGTGCCGCGGGACAGGTGAACGCCATGTCGACGTATGATCCGGACTCTGACCAGCTGCATGAGGAATGCGGCGTTTTTGGTGTCTGGGCGCCCGATCGCGACGTGGCTCGACTGACGTACTTTGGCCTGCGTGCACTGCAGCACCGTGGCCAAGAATCGGCGGGAATCGCTGTTGGTGACGGCGGTACGGTTATGGTCCGCAAGGATCTGGGCCTGCTCGACCGCGTGTTCTCCAATGCCGACTTGTCGACGCTCTCCGGTCAGCTGGCCGTGGGCCATGTGCGCTACGGCACCGCCGGCGCCAAGAGCTGGGAAGCCTCTCAGCCGCACCTCTCTACCATCAATAGCGTCATTATCGCGCTCGCGCACAACGGCACCCTCGTCAACACCGACGAGCTGCGCCGCCAGCTGATCGAGTTGGGCGTGCCGTTCCTCTCCAACTCGGATTCCGAGGTCGCGACCAAACTCATCGGCTACTTTACTCAGCGTACAGGCCATCTGCGCGAGGGCATTCGCAAGACCATGGAGCTCGTGCGCGGCGGCTACGCCATGACGCTCATCAACGAGCAGGCGCTCTATGCATTCCGCGATCCGCACGGCATTCGCCCGCTGGTGTTGGGCAAGCTCGTGGACGAGGGCCTGGACCAGGCCGATGCCGCATCCGTTTCGCAGCTGCCGTCGCAGGACGGCGCCGCGACGGTCGACTCCGCCGTCCGTGTCACGCGCGCCGGCGGCTGGGTCGTTGCTTCCGAGACCTGCGCACTCGATATCGTGGGCGCCGAGTATGTCCGTGATGTCCGCCCCGGCGAGATTTTGCGCATCAGCGCCGAGGGCCTTGTGTCCGAGCAGGGCGTGCCTGCCGCCGAAGAGCCTGCTAACTGCATCTTTGAGCAGGTCTACTTTGCCCGCCCCGACTCCATCATGAACGGCAAGAGCGTCTACGCCTGCCGTTATGACATGGGTCGTCAGCTGGCACATGAGGAGCCCGTCGAGGCCGACCTGGTCATCGGCGTGCCCGACTCCGGCCTGCCGCCCGCGGAGGGGTATTCGCACGAGAGCGGTATTCCCTTTGGCGAGGGCCTTATCAAGAACCGCTACGTGGGCCGTACGTTTATCGAGCCTACGCAGGAGTTGCGCGCCATGGGCGTGCGCATGAAGCTCAACCCGCTGCGCGACAACATCGAGGGCAAGCGCCTGGTCGTCATCGACGACTCCATTGTGCGCGGTACCACCATGGTGCAGCTCGTCAAGATGCTGCGCAACGCCGGCGCCAAGGAGATTCACATCCGCATCAACTCGCCCGAGGTCATCTGGCCGTGTTTCTACGGCATCGATACCGATGTGCAGTCGCAGCTTATCAGCGCCAACAAGACGGTCGAGGAGATCTGCGAGTATATCGGCGCCGATTCGCTGGCCTTCCTTTCGGTTGAGGGCCTGCTGAAGGTCATGCCCAAGGGCGGCTACTGCGATGCGTGCTTTACCGGCCGTTATCCCGTGGCGATTCCCGAGAGCTTTGGCCGCGACAAGTTTATGGAGGGCTTTAAGCCCCGCAACCTGGATAAGCCGCTGCACTTTGACGATGACGCCGTGGTCGAGAAATACGATGACCGCAGCTGGGAAGAGAAGCACGGCGAGGCCTAAACCTGCCATTCAGGGACATGCCATTTAGGGACAGGTTTATTATGGTAGGTTTTACCTGCTGTTTTGTTGATTGATCGGCGCGCGTTGCCAGAATGTGCGCCGAATCGAGGACAACTATGAGCACTGTTTGGCGTCTGCGCGTCAAGCAGTAGTGGGAGAGGAAGGCTCAGATGAGCGACAGCAAGCATGTGACGTATGAGGATGCCGGCGTCGATACCGCCGAGGGCGGCCGCGCCGTCGACGCTATTAAGCAAATGGTTAAGGACACCAACCGCCCCGAGGTCATCGGCGGTATCGGTGGCTTTGGCGGCCTGTTCTCGGCCGCCGCGCTTAAGGATATGGAAGACCCGATCCTGATCAGCGGTACCGACGGCGTGGGCACCAAGCTCGTGCTCGCCCAGATCATGGACCGTCACGAGACGGTGGGCCAGGACCTGGTCGCCATGTGCGTCAACGACATCTTGGCATCGGGCGCCGAGCCGCTGTTCTTCCTGGACTACGTTGCCATCGGCCACATCGAGGCCGAGCACATGGCAAAGATCATCAAGGGCGTGGCCGACGGCTGCAAGCTCGCGGGCTGCGCACTCGTGGGCGGCGAGATGGCCGAGCACCCCGGCGTTATGGCTCCCACCGACTACGACCTCGCCGGCTTTACCGTGGGCGTCGTCGACCGTCCCAAGATGCTCGACCCCGCGAACGTCCGCCCCGGCGACGTGATTCTGGGCCTGCCTTCTACCGGCGTGCACTCCAACGGCTACTCGCTGGTGCGTAAGGTCATCGGCGTCGACGGCATCAAGCCGGGCACGCCCGAGGCCGCTGCTAAGGCCGAGGAGCTGAGCCGCCCGCTCGAGGAGCTCGGCGGCGCATCGCTGGCCGACGCTCTGCTGGCCCCCACGCGCATCTACGTCAAGCCGGTTCTTGAGCTGCTGCGCGGTGGCGCTCCGGTGCACGCCATTGCCCACATCACCGGCGGCGGCATCACCGAGAACCTCAACCGCGCGCTTGCCGACGACGTCGACGCCGTGGTCACCCGCAACGGCGCCGAGATGGGTTGGGACGTTCCGCCCGTCATCACCTACGTGTCGCGCCAGGCCGAGCTCGCGCCCAACGAGGCATGCAAGACTTTCAACATGGGTGTCGGCCTGTGCCTGATCGTCGCCCCCGAGGACGAGGCTGCGGTTACCGAGGCCCTGGTCGCGCTGGGCGAGAAGCCGTTCCGCGTGGGCGAGTGCGTCGAGGGTTCCGGTAAGGTCGTGTACTCCGATGAGCGCTAACGAGCAGATGGCTGCCGCCGAGGGCCTGGACTTTGTGCCCTATACCCGCCCGACTGGCACCGATACGGCTGAGCCGCTCAAGATCGGTGTGCTTATCAGCGGCTCCGGCACCAATCTGCAGGCGCTGATCGACCTGATCGCCGCGGATAAGCTCAATGCCTCGATTGAGCTCGTGGTGTCGAGCCGTCCTTCGGCCAAGGGTCTGCAGCGTGCCGAGCGTGCGGGCATCCAGACGCTTACGCTGTCCAAGGATGTCTATGCCGACCCCATCGCCGCCGACGAGATCATCGCGCACGACCTGCTCGAGCGCGGCTGCGAGTATGTGGTCATGGCCGGCTACATGCGCATGGTGCATACGCCGCTGCTGGCGGCGTTTCCCAACCGCGTGGTCAACTTGCATCCGGCGCTGCTGCCGAGCTTTACCGGCGCGCATGCGATCGACGATGCCTTTGCGCGCGGCGTCAAGGTAACCGGTGTGACCGTGCATTTTGCCAACGAGATCTACGACAACGGCCCCATCATCGCCCAGCGCGCGCTGGCCGTTGAGGAAGGCTGGGATGTCGATACGCTCGAGGAGCACATCCACGCGATTGAGCACGTGCTGTATCCCGAGGTCGTGCAGATGCTCGCCGACGGCCGCGTCCACGTGTTGGAGAGCGGCAAGGTCGCAATTGATGCGCCGCGCGGCTAGTGGCGCACAGTACAATTTAGCCGAGTAGTCAGGGTGGTCATTGGCGCCAAGGCGCAAGTGGCCATCCTTTGTTTTAGGTAATCACCTGCGACGCTCTTCAATGACTAGTCGTTAAAGAACGTCGCAGGTGACAAGGTGAGAGAGGTGGGCCCATGGCGGATAACGAAGCATTGTTTACGCCTGAGCTGGTGTTTTTTGATTGGGAGTGCGCGACGCCGGATGAGGTGTTTGCGCGGCTCGAGGACGAGCTTGCACCTCGCGGCTACATTGCGCCCGGTTGGCTCGATGCCGTCCGCACGCGCGAGGACGCCTATCCCACGGGTCTTGCCATGCCGGCGGCCAACATCGCCATCCCGCACACCGATCCCGGATTTGTGGCTAAGCCCTATATCGCGGTGGTAAAGCCCGCGGCGCCCGTGGTGTTCAGCGCAATGGCGGGCATGGGTGCCCCCGTGCCGGCGCAGATCATCATCAATCTGGGCATCGCCGAGCCGGGCGGCCAGGTCGAGGCCCTGCAATCGCTTATGAATATCTTTATGGATGCCGACGCCGCAGCCGATGTGCTCGGCCAGACCATATGCCAGGGCATGGTCGACGCCATCCGTCGCCACTTTTAGGGCCGGCACTTGGGGATTGTTCCTAACTGCCGGCAGAAAAGGAATGTCCCTAACTGCCGACAGCCAGAACAGCCCCCTTTGCACCAAAATGGTGCAGATTAACCTGTCCCCCATGCACCAGGTGTGTCGCGGGGTCCGCGTTGTGACACAATGGCGTTTGTTCGATTCGTGATGCGAAAGGCCAACTATGGCAAACAAGAAAAAGAACTCCGAGGCCGCGCCGACGCCCGAGCAGCAGGCTCGCGCTGCCTCCAGCTCTCGTAAGAAGCAGCGCAAGACGTACGTGTCTAAGACCGTCAAGATCGTCCTGGTGGTTATCGGCGTGCTGGCAATGCTGCTTTCCGTCTCGGCCATGGCATGCTCCGGTCTCATGTCGCAGGCAGAGGATACCTCGAGCTACAAGCTTACCGGCGGTGTCGCCGCCACCATCAACGGCACCAACCTCACCGAGGACACCGTGACCAAGCAGATCATGAGCATGCGCACGTCCTACGGTTACACCAAGGACAAGGACTGGGCGCAGTATCTGGTCGACAACGACCTGACGCCCAAAAAGTACCGCAAGCAGCTCATCGATTCCTACACGCAGCAGATTCTGCTCCAGCAGGCGCAGAAGGAAAACGGCGTGACGGTGTCGGACGAGGAGGTCGAGAAGGCATGGAAGGACGCGTGCAAGAGCGCGGGCGGTGCCAAGGCCTTTAAGAAGACCCTTAAGACCTACGGCTATACCGAGGACACCTACAAGGACTCGCTCAAGGAGAACCTGGCACAGCAAAAGCTTAAGGACGCCGTGGCGCCCACCAGTAAGCCCAAGGACAGTGAGATCGTCGATTACATCAACGAGAACCTGTCTAACTACAACGATGCCCGCCGCTCGTCGAACATCCTGATCAAGGTTGATTCCGACGCATCTGACGAGGACAAGGCCGCCGCCAAGGCCAAGGCGCAGGAGTGCCTGGACAAAATCAACTCCGGCGAACTGAGCTTTGAGGACGCCGTGAAGCAGTATTCCGATGACACCGGCTCCAAGGAGAAGAAGGGCGATGTGGGCTGGGACAAGCTCACCACCTTCGTCGACAGCTACCAGGCGGCGCTCGAGGGACTCAACAAGGGCGATGTGAGCGACGTGATCGAGTCGACGTACGGTTACCACGTCATCAAGTGCACCGACTACTTCCATGTCGATAGCCAGGTCGATGACATCAAGCAGGTACCCAAGGACATCAAGAAGTATATTTCCAACGTGGTGAAGACGCAGGCGGCCAGCACTGCATACAGCGAGTGGCTGGAACAGTACAAGAAGGACGCCGACATCACCGTCAACCCCATGCCCAAGGACGTACCGTACAACGTCAGCCTGAAGGGCGTCACCAAGAGTTCGACCGACGATTCGTCGACGACTGAGTAATCATGGGGCGGTGCTCATGCGAGTGCCGCCCACACTATTAAGGAGGATTTGCAGATGACCAACGAAGAGCTGCAGCAGGAAATGATCGCCGCCATGAAGGCCAAGGATAAGGTTCGCCTGTCCATCATTCGTCAGGTCAAGGCCGAGGTGAAGAATATCGAGGTTAACGAGCGCCGCGACGTGACCGAGGAAGACGTCAACAACATGATCAAGCGTCTGATTAAGCAGACGAGCGAGACGCTGGAGATGTCCATTAAGGCCGGTACCGACCAGGACCGTACTGACAACCTGACCGAGCAGGTCAAGATTCTGGAGAGTCTGCTGCCCGCGCAGGTTTCGGGCGAGGAGCTCGAGGCCCTGATCGAGCAGGTCATCGCCGAGCTGGGCGCCACGTCCAAGAAGCAGATGGGCCAGGTCATGGGGGCACTCGGCAAGGCCACCGGCGGCAACTTCGATAAGCCTGCCGCGGCAAAGATCGTCGGCGCCAAACTCGCGTAATTTGTTACGCGGTTTTACCAAACCGCGTAACGGCTCGACGCTGCAAACCCGTACACGCGGCAATCAGACGTTCAATTTCAAGGGCGCGACCAGAAGGTCAGCGCCCTTTCATTTCACGTCACCTTGCTCGCGTGTACGGGTTTTCGCTGGCTTATGCTCAACAAGGGCGGTTGTATTATTTTGGCGCTCATTGGGGACAGACTTAAATGAGTGCTCAATGAGCGGGTACTCATTTAAGTCTGTCCCCAATGAGTGGGTGGAAGGTTGCGGGTTCTTTACGGGAATGTAGTGTGGGCTGCGGAAACGTGGTTCTTTCCGTACAATAGTTCAACTCGTGTAAACGCAGGGAAGGGACATTCATGGCAGACATGATCGAGATCAAGCATCTCAACAAGTACTTTGGCGACCTGCATGTGCTCAAAGATATCAATCTCACCGTCAAGCGCGGCGAGAAGCTCGTAATGATCGGGCCTTCCGGTTCGGGTAAGTCGACGCTCATCCGTTGCGTCGATTATCTGGAGGAGCCCACATCGGGCGAGGTCGTCATCGACGGTACGCCGCTCACCAAAAAGAATCACCTGGAGATGGCTCGCAAGTATAGTTCCATGGTGTTCCAGCAGTTCAACCTGTATCCCAACATGACGGTGCTGGGCAACCTGACGCTCGCGCCCATCAAGCTGCAAAAGAAGAGCAAGGAGGAGGCGACCGAGATCGCCATCGCCGCGCTCAAGCGCGTCGGCATGGCGCATAAGGCCGGCGAGTATCCGCAGAATCTCTCGGGCGGTCAGCAGCAGCGCATCGCCATCGCCCGTGCCCTGTGCACCAAGCAGCCCATCATCCTGTTTGACGAGCCGACCTCGGCGCTCGACCCCGAGATGGTCCAGGAGGTTCTGGACGTTATGATTGAGCTCGCGCAGGAGGACATCACCATGATCTGCGTGACGCACGAGATGGGCTTTGCGCGCCAGGTGGCCGACCGCGTCATCTTTATGGAGGACGGCCGCATCCTGGAGGAGGGCACGCCCGAGCACTTCTTCGATAACCCCGAGAACCCGCGCTGCCGTGAGTTCCTGTCCAAGATTCTGCACTAGGCGCGGTGATGGACATGACGGATATGACGAGGGCGGCCGTGTCGCGCCGTCACTTTTTGCAGCTGGCTGGCGCCAGCATGCTTGCGCTGACGGGGACCGCGCTTACCGGTTGCGGCAACTCCACCAGCGGCGAGGGCTCCGACAAGGGCTCTAAGCTTGCGGCCATCAAGTCGCGTGGCCATCTGAATGCCGGCGTTAAGAAGGACGTTCCCGGCTATGGCTATTACGACACCGCCAAGGGTCGTTTTGAGGGCATGGAAGTCGATTTGTGCTACCAGATCGCCGCTGCCGTCTTTGGCGTGAGCTATAAGGAGGCCCGCGCCCAGGAGCTTGTCGAGTTTACCGACGTAACGCCCAAGACACGCGGTCCGCTGATCGATAACGGCCAACTCGACGTGGTCGCTGCGACCTACACCATCACCGACGAGCGCAAGAAGAGCTGGGATTTCTCGACGCCGTACCGCACCGACTACGTGGGACTCATGGTCAAGAAGCGTTCGGGCTTTACCTCGATTGAGGACCTGGACGGCAAGATCATCGGCGTGAGCCAGGGTGCTACCACGCAGGGTCTGATCGAGCAGATGATCAAGGACAACGGCTTTAGCTGCAAGCCCGAGTTTAGGGCCTTTAGCGGCTACCCCATCATCAAGAGTTCGCTCGACGCCGGCAATATCGACGTCTTTGCCATGGACCGCTCCACGCTGGCCGGTTACATGAACGAGACCGTTGAGCTGTTGCAGCCCGAGGTCAAGTTTGGCGAGCAAGGCTACGGCGTGGCGACCAAGAAGGGCTGCGACCTTTCGGCCGTGGTCGATCAGGTGATTTGCGATCGCCTGGCCGATGGCTGGCTCGACCAAGAGGTCAAGACCTGGGGTCTTGTATAGGCGCATCGTCCAAGGAAGGAATCAAATGCTCGAAGGATTATTTGACGCCGACCGTTGGTCGACGACATTTCAAAACATGGGGCCCTTCTGGGAGGGCTTTGGCGTGACGCTGCAAGTGGTCGTTGCCGGTCTGCTGCTGTCGCTGGTGCTGGGCACGCTGCTGGGCGTGTTCTCTACCACTCGCTCGCGCGTGCTGCGCGCCATAAGCCGCGTGTACGTGGAGTTTTACCAGAACACCCCGTTGCCCGTGCAGGTGCTCTTTATGTACATGGCCGGTCCGCAGTTTTTGCAGGCCATAACCGGTGCCGACCAGCCGGTGCGCATCGCGCCGTTCGTGCTGGGCTTCTTGGGTGTGGGTCTGTATCACGCGGCCTACATTTCGGAGGTCATCCGCACTGGTATCGAGGCGGTTCCGCGCGGTCAGATGGAGGCGGCCCAGAGCCAGGGCTTTACCCGTGCGCAGGCGTACTGGTACATCGTGCTGCCCCAGACGTTCAAGATCATTCTGCCGCCGCTGTGTAACCAGGCGCTCAACCTGGTCAAGAACACGTCGGTGCTGGCGCTCGTGGCCGGCGGCGACCTTATGTACCGTTCCGACAACTTTGTGAGTCTGTACGGTTACCTGCAGGGATACATCGTCTGCTGCCTTATGTACTTCATCATCTGCTTTCCGCTCGCCATGCTGGTGCAGTGGCTCGAGCGCCGCTCCAAGGAGCGTCCGCGCGGCGTGAGCCTGGCCGAGCTGGGGCTCGACAACGTAGAGGAGGCCTAGCGCATGGAAATCTTCAACGCGACCAACCTGCTCTACATTTGGGGCGGCTTTGTTAAGACGATCGAGATCTCGGCGCTGTCGATCTTTTTCTCGCTCATCTTTGGCACGGTGCTGGCGCTCGTTAAAAGCTATGCGCCCCGCCCGTTCCGTATTTTGGTGAGCGCCTATATCGAGCTGTTCCGCTGCACGCCGAACCTGCTGTGGATCCTGTTTATCTACTTTACGGTGCAGGGTTTGGACATTGTGATTTCGACCATCGCCTTTACGCTGTTTACCAGCGCTGTTATGGCTGAGATTGTGCGCGGCGGCCTCAACTCGATTCCGCGCGGCCAGTTTGAGGCGGCGCAGAGCCAGGGCTTCGGCTTCTTTGCCACCATGCGCTACATCATTCTGCCGCAGACATTTAAGACGATCATTCCGGCGCTGTTTAGCCAGTGCACGACCGTCATCAAGGACAGCTCGTATCTTTCGGGCATTAACGTGGCCGAGCTCATGTACACGGCAAACGTCGTGATGGCCCACGCGATCGACCTGTCGCAGGTGCTTATGCTCTACGGCCTGGTGTTTGCGATGTACTTTGTGCTCAACTTTGGTATCTCGCTGCTGGTTCGCGCATATCAGAGGCGAATGGTGGCAGCGTAGAATGTGGCAAAGGGACAGCCCCTTTGCCACATAGAGAAAGGAATCACGATGAGCGATCTGGAGAACAAGAAGAATCCTGTGGTCATTACCATCGCGCGCGACTTTGGCGCCGAGGGCCACGAGATTGGTCGCATGCTTGCCGACGAGTTGGGGATTCCGCTGTACGACAACGAGCTGCTGGTGCGCGCGTCTCTGCGCGCGGGCGAGTCGCTCGATAAGATGGCCGCCTATGACGAACGTCTGGCCGTGGAGAACATGGCGTTCCTGCCCGACCGCTACGATGCGCGCTCGTACTCGGACAAGTTGTTCCAAAAGATGAGCCAGGTGATTTTGGATCTGGGCGAGACCGAGAGCTGCATTATTGAAGGTCGCCTGTCCGATTACCTGCTGCGTAACAACCCCAACCATATTGCCGTGTTGGTGACCGCACCCTTTGAGGACCGCGTCGAGATCGTGCGCAAGAAGCGTGGACTTAACAAAAAGAAGGGCGCCAAGCTGGTCAAGCAGCAGCAGAAGGCGCGCGAGGCGTTCTACAAGCGCTACAGCGCCGGAAAGTGGAAGATGACGAGCGGCAAAGACATCGTCGTCAACCGCGCCAAGTTGGGACGCGAGGGCTGTAAAGACGTTATCGCCGCCGCCTACCGCTACAAAGTGGCGCAACTCGAGGCTTAACCGACCAAAAACCACCACAAAGGGGACAGGCACCTTTGCGGTGGTTTTTGTTTTAGGCCGAGGGGAAGGCCTTGGTGGGACCGGCGCGCGTCTGCGTGTCGGTCTTTTGGTAGATGGAGCTCAGGTGGCGCTGTACCATGCGCATCGAGATACCGAGTTCCTCGGCAACCTGCTTGAGCGGGCGTTCATCCTGGGTCACGGCTATGAGCACGTCGACTTCGCGCGGGGTGAGAGCGTGGTTGGCGATGAAGGCCTGGCGTTGCTCCTCGATGGTGGGGGCGGCGAGTGCTTTCTCGGCTCGTTGCTGGTGTTCGCGCTCCTGTTCGGTTTGGGGTAGGCGGAACAGGCCCGCGGCTACAAACGCCACACTCGCCGCCACAAGCAGCATGAGCGCGCCGATCATGATGAGGGCGACATTGCTCGAGGTCACAAGTGCCAGCGAGATGCCCGACGTAGTGAACGCACACACGTTGTTGGCTGCGCGGCCCATGCCAGCCCACAGTGCGGCCGTATGCATGCGCGGCGCCAGCTGTGTAAACGTGGCGGTAAAGAACGTGACAAAAAAGCCCGAACTCAGATAAAAGACGACAAGGCCCAGGTTGGGGTCGGCGCCGGCTTCCACGGCCAAGATCGAGATGGTGGAAAGTGCCGTGACGCCGAGCATGATGAGACCCATGTAGCGACGTTCGGCAAGATCAAAGATAAGACCGGCGGCAAGGCCGCTTGCCGCCAAAAAGAGGCGCGGCCAGGTCTGTACGGCGATGGTGCCGTGGGCGTTGGAGAGCGTGACCACGTTGTCGAGGGTCGAGAACAAGCAGGCAAGAATCATGACGAGCGCGATGCTCCAACATGCCTGCTTGGCGAGGGCGCGTGAGGGCTCGGCAAAGGGGTTGACGGTGGGATTGGGACTCTCGGCAGCCTTTAGGGGAACGACGCTGAGGGCGGATATGGCGATAGTCGCTGCGCCAAGGACGATGAGCTCTGCGATACCGCCGCAATTGAGCAGGTTGACGGCGAACTGCATCAGGATGCCCGCGGCATAGGCTGCTCCCGCACCGGTGGCGAGCTTGGGATCGTCTTGGAATGCCGTCGCGAAGGCGTGGTGAGCGGCGGCACCCAGCAGGCCGAGTCCAAGGAATGCCACGCAGCCCAGAATTTCGAGGACAAGCGGGGCCGTAGGGAACTGAATTTGGGTCAGGCCCACGATGACGATAGGGACGGCGGCGGCGTTGACGGCTGCCAGTGAGTGGCCTTTGCGCCGTGCGAGCCCGAGCAGCGGCGCGTACCCGATAAAGCCGAGCACGCTCGCACCCAGAATAAAGCCCTGTGCGATTACAACGCGTTCGGCACCGGCGAGCAGCCCGACGTTGACGTCGAAACGAAACTCGGCGGCAAGGAAGGCGAAGGTGAAGAGCGCGAGTGCCAGAAGCGCGTTGATTTTAGGCCTGCTCAGGTTCAAGGACGGTCCTTTGGGTGGACGAATAATCTTGTCCTCGATTGTAGCGTTCCCGGGACGAGTGTGGCGATGGCGAAATCATATTGAATTAAACCGCAGGTAGAGGCCTAGGTTCACATCTACGAACCTAGGCATACGGAGTCATTTGGCACATCTTGGTGGTACAGGACCACCACAAAGGGGACAGGCACCTTTGTGGTGGTATGTCCCTACGACCAAGGAGGCCGTTATGAACGTAAGCCACTTTGACAAGCAAGCTCAACGTGAGTCCACCTGCTCGCTGGTTCACGGTACCTGGCGTTGTGTGGGTGCCAAAATAGCTTGCGCCGGCGCGTGTGCGCTTATGGTCGGTCAGTTGCTGCTGCCGAGCGTGGCGCTGGCGACGGAATGCGCCGATCCCGCCGCTGGGACGGATGAGGTTGCCGCGGCTCCGGTGACGCCGACGGTTGCGGAGGATGCGGCTGCAACGACCGCACCAGCTGCTTCGACCACGCCTGCAACCGATGCTGCTCCGGCGGCGCAAGCCACCGTTGAGCCTCAGCAGACAATCCCAGCCGATGCCGTCAATGAGTCTAGCGGTGCTGCGCTCGCTGGGCAAAACGCTTCTGGCGACGACAACGCCGCCATGCCGGCGAGCAACGCCATCATGCCCTGCGGTGTGACCGATGTTGTTGGCGGCAGCGACGTTAGGGTCAATACGACCGTGGTTCCCCGCTACACGGACTGCGCGCTTCCGAGCAATGTCACACTCGAAAAGGGCCAGTCGTATACCTATGATTTTCCCGATGTTGAGGGCGGCATTCCAGAAACGCTTGCGAGCGAAGTTGTCGAGGTTAAGTACTACAGGGCCGATGCCGCTTCGGGCACTCTGGTCGAAGTTCAGGATGCGTCCATGTCCGACGTGACGGCTCGCTTCGAACCCGTTGGCAATCACATGAGGCTGACGCTGACCTTTACGGGTGGCGCGGCAGGCGGCTCGTATCGACTCACGCGCAATGAGGCTCTCTATATTGGCACGGCACTGGAGTATACCGGAACTGACTATGAAGGCAGCTCGACTATCCTCAACGAAACCAGGTACGATTATTACCTCCGCTACGTCATCAATAGCGAAATTACGCTCGTTGCGTCAGAAAACGAAGCCATCCATAACCTGGACGTCAACGACGTGAAGACCGACTACGCGCCCGGCGAGGCGCCACGCGCGACCGCGACGATCCCCGCTGCCGATGCCGACAAGTACGAGATCGCCTACGAGTGCTGGGAGGAAATGGAGCTCGATATGGAATCCGGGGAGTCGGTACCCGTTGCCTTCTGGTATTCCGACCCCGCCAAGTATCCGACGGGCGCGAGGAGGATCGAGCACTTCGAAGAGGGCAAGTTCTACATGTACTCCGTTGAGCTGAGGCTCAAGGGCGACAATACCGTGGCCGATGACTGCAATATGAACGTCAACGGTCGTTGGGTGCACCACATCAAGACCGACAACGGCGTCTTTGCGCCAATCGCTGGCAATATGCTGTGCGAACCGCCAATCGACGAATGGCGTGCCATCGACGTTATCGAGATCAACGGCGCCACGACCACCTTCAAGGCGGGCGATAGGCCGGTCTTTACGGCGAATGTTCCGACGGGCTCCAACTCCCTTCCTCAGTGTGAGTTCTGGACGGGTAGCGACGGCAGCGAAGTGAACTCCGTGGATTTCTGGGATCAGAACATCACGAATCACATCGACGTCTTTAAGCCTGGCGTGACCTATCGCTACGGCATCTACCTCAAGTCCGCGCGCGGCTTCTACTTTACGCCCGACACCAAGCTGGTGATCAACGGCCGGGAGTGCGGCTACCAGGTCGCGGATAGCGTATCCGATGAGGACAGCGGCTGGATCTACACCCTGTGGCTCAACACCGATCTGACCTTTACGCCTGAAGCCACGTCGACTCCCGATCCGCAGCCTACGCCGGATCCCAAGCCGACGCCGCAGCCTGGGGTGAAGCCCGAGACCAAACCCTCGGCCAAGCCGGCTACGACCACCACGGTGAGCAAGACGGTTGAGAAAACCACGCAGGCCAAGAAGGGCGATGCTGTCCTGGCTACCACAGGGGATACCACCGCGATGACGGTCGCCGCCCTAGGCATCGCCGGCGCAACCGTAGCCGCCGCCGGCCTCGCCGCGACCAAGCGCCGCAAGCGTTAGAGCTGGGTGACGGCTCTCATTCTCGGCCTCAGTAAAATCTCAATCTGTAACACCAAACTGCCCAAAACGGCTCTAGATGTTACAGATTGAGATGAACTGTTCGGCCGACAACCTAACGTCTCGATCTGTAACACCAGGCGGGGAATTTGACCTCTAACTGTTACAGATTGAGACAAACTGGCTGGCCAAGTTCAGAACCGCCACAAAGGTACCTATTCCCTTTGTGGCGGTTTGCGCAGGTAGAACGGTAGGTTCGTATATATGAACCTACCGTTCGCTTTGTTTTTGGACAACGATTACGCTGGATGACTTTTGGTTTGCAGGAAAGGAACGACCATGAGGTGGACTACTGTTCGAGCGCTTTGCCGCCGCCTGACCGTTGCCGCGGTGACCCTCACCATGGTGACGGGTTCGTTGCCCGCGGGCGCGTTTGCCGAGACCCTCACCACCGACGGCACTTTTGTGCAGACGGATAACGACCAAGCAGCCGATGCCGACGCCGCCGACCCCGCGCCCGATGCCGGCGCCGCCGCGCCCGATGCCGGCGCTGCCGACCCCACAGTGCTCGATACCGGTGACACCCCTACGCCCCCGGACTCCGAGATTGCATCGGCGGCAGGCCTGACGGGCACTGGGCAGACCGAGAGCACGCCCGTGGCCACGCTTGCCACCGATCTTGTCGAGGGGAAGGAGCTCGCCGAACAGCAGAAGCAGGAGGAGACCGCCGAAGCCGAAGCAACCTGGAATGAGGATCTTGGGCTCTGGATGACCTCGAAGGGCGCCACGGGCGTAAAGGACGAATACGACGATGGCTACGTGGCCGGCGAGCAGACCCCCGCGCAGTACTACTTCTCGATTGATAGCCTCACCAACGAAATTTCTATCGAGTATGGCGACGCGGGCATTACCACGTTGGAGGTGCCCTCGACCATCGACGACAAAAATGTCGTAAGCCTTACGGGTATGGGAAGCGCTGCGCTCACATCGATCACCTTCGCCCCTAATTCGCATGTCCGCTCGGTTGGAGGCTTGGGCGGCAGCAGCATCAAAGAGATCGCACTGCCCGATTCGGTCGAGGAGCTCAAGAGCTATGCATTCTACAAAAGCAAGACGCTCCAAACGGTAACCTGGCCCAACAACGCGGCCTTTACCACGATTCCCGAGCAGGCCTTTAAGGAATGTGAACAACTTGACGACAAGGTGGTGGCAACGCTGCCGACTTCGGTCAAAACTATCGACTATCTTGCATTCGCCTATTGCGGCGTGCCACAGTTCTATGTCTCGGACACAACAGTGCTCACCTTTACGCAGATCAATGTGCCGGGCACGGTGGAGCGGATTGAGCGCAATGCCTTTGACGGGTGCTCGCATGTGTCGTCGGTGACGATCGGCGACGGCGTTAAATCTATCGGGGCGCTCGCGTTCGCCTCTCTTGATCCTGCAATTGCCGGCAAAGAGATTGTGCTACCCAAAAGCGTGGAAATGATAGAGTGGGGAGCTTTTGAGAACACGAGATACGGAAACGAGACGAACCATAATGCCGTTGCCCTGCGCGTGATGAACCCCGATCTTCAGTTTGGTGAGGCGGGCTATCCGGGCGACTATAATGAGCGCGTGACAATCGATGGCGTAACGTATGCGATTCCCTTCAGTGAAGGCCAGACCATCTATGCCTATGCGACCGATTCGGCTGGCAACCCCTCGATGGTCAAAAAGCTTGCCGATGCCGTGGCCGATCGCAAGGACTCCGTCGATTCCTCGAAGCCTGCCTACACGTTTGAGTGGATGGGCGCGGCGGCCCAGATCACGGGCAAACTTCCCCAGGGCGCGGCGGCCGTGCTCGTGCAGGCGGGGCAGTCCACGCCGCTGGCGGTTGGCGATGACGGCAGCTTTACAGCGGACGCTCTCTCCAAGACGGCAGCCACCCTGCGCATTTCGCTCAGCGGTTACTATGACATGGTGCTGGCGCGCCCGGGCGACCAGATGACGGGCACATGGAATATCGGAGAGATTAAGGCGGAGGACTTTACCAAGATTCCGGCTTCGCGCGCGATTAGCTCAACGTGGGCTATCTTGAACCGATTGTGGGCCAGGATAAGACCGAACGCATTGAGCTCGATAGTCTCGATAACATCGATCTGACGGTGAAGAGCGGCGGCAAGACGCTTAAGCCTGCCAAGGGTGACAAGGAAAACGACTTCCGTATCCAGGGCACAGCGCTCGTGGTGTCGCAGGCCATTGCCGACGCGGACCAGGATCTGGAGATAACGCTCGAGCCCAAAGACAGCCTCAAGCTGGGTGGGGCGACGGCGACGGTGAAGCCCTCGGCCGGCAAGGTCGATATCGACTTGAAGCCCTGGGGCACGGCGACGGTCGCGACCAAGGGCGACTACCAGGGCGCTAACCGCGTGCTGGTGTTCCGTACGTCCGACGGCAAGCTGGTCGCCGACGGCGTCACCTATCTGATGGGTTACGAAGACGATGGCACCACGCCTATCATGAAGGCCGAGACGCCGCGCCTTAAGGCCGGTTCGTACACCATCGTCGCCTTTAACAAGACGAGCTACGACATCCAAGCGACGAGCTATTCCACGTTTAGCCGCCTAGGGCTGACCGTGGGTAAGCATATCGCGCAAAAGCAGGTGAAGATTGAGGACGGCAAGCAGCTCGACGTGACGCTCGACGTCCCCACGTTTGACGTGGAGACGTATCGTGCCGAGCGCGGTCTGACGGCGGGCTCGGTTATCGCTGATTCGTCCGCGGTCGTTGGCGCGGAGACCGAGCTGCGCATTCATTACGAGCTCAAGGACAGCCAGGCTGCCAAGATTGAGATTCCGCTGGCCAAGGATGCCGTCGAGGATGTGTCCGCAGGCGCTCGCGAAGCCGGCGCCAGCTCCGATGCCATGTGGGCTGGCACAACTTGGGAGGGCGACAACCTCGTTCTCGATATGAGGAAGAGTGCGGGCGCCGATGTGTTTGTGCGCTTTAAGCCTAAGGCCGCGGGCACCTATGCCATCTCGCCGCTCATTACGCTGGGCGAGGTGACATTGCCGCTGGGAAGCACCACACTCGAGGTTAGCGGATCGCGCATCGAGGTCGACAACACCGACGTTCACAGCCTGCTGGGCAATGTGGCCTACGTTTATGCGGCGCCGGGCAAGAGCGTGCAGCTCGCCGTGGGGACGGGCTCGTCGGCTGCAAAGTACACCGGCAAGACCAATAAACTCGGCCGTGCCAAGATTGAATACGACCTGCCGCAGGATACGCTTGCCGCCGAGCGTGTGACGCTCGAAGCGCGCGTGGGCTCGACCGATGTTGCCGCCACTGCTGCCGAGGTAACGGCTCGCAATTATGTGCGCTATGTTCCGAGCGCTTCGGTCTGGAACTTTGATGTGACGTATCGTGGCGGTACGCAAAACTTGGTCAAGGACGGCAAGGACACCGGCAAGAGCCTGTGGACCTTCCATCATCTGCCACAAAAGAAGAATGCCTACTGGACCTTTGACATCACGCTCGAGGTGGGAAACGAAGAGGCCGCCGACACGCTCGACCTGTACGTGGACTGCGTGGATGGCAAGACGGTGACGATTCCTCTGACTCGAAAGTCGCGCGAGGGCACCCGTGTGCGCTATGTGGCGGAGTATGTGGACGAGGGTTACCTTAAGTTGCTCGACGAGTTTAACAAGGCGAATGACTCGACCTATGTGAACTGCGGCAACTTTGAGCAAATCTTTATGCCGCAGGCCTACCGCATCTCCAATGCCCAGCTTATGACCATGCTGAGTTTTGACGCCAAAGCTTCGGCCAAAAAGCATTCCGCCGCGGCCGAGGAGCGCCAGCAGGAGTTCTCGAATGCCGTACAGCAGTGGCACGAGTATATGATGGATAACTCGTTTAATGATGTCGACGAGGCCTTTAACGACGCGATTGACCAGATGGTCGCCGATGCGCTTGCCGAGGAGGACAAGGACGGTAAAGAGGACGAAGCCCAAGGTGGAGCTGCTCGCAAGGCCCGCCGTGCCCCTGCCGCCAGCGACGGCGAGGGTGATGGTGCTGGCAACGACGAGGCCGCGCAGTTTGCGGCCGAGCTCAAGGCCGCGGTCGGCGGGTCGGCGGCGCTGCTAACCCGGCAGGGCGACAGCTACGGCGTCAATGTGGACAAGATGATCTTTGAGGATGCTTACGGCACCAGCGAGGATTGGTATCAGGAACTCGCGGCGGCCCAGGGCGCGAACGCTGCGGATGCGGCCGCCATCAAGGAGCTCGTCGACCATGCATCGCGAGCGGAGTTTATTGCCCAGCAGGCCGAGGATCT
Organism: uncultured Collinsella sp.; assembly: GCA_902473205.1. Taxonomy (GTDB): domain Bacteria; phylum Actinomycetota; class Coriobacteriia; order Coriobacteriales; family Coriobacteriaceae; genus Collinsella. The sequence continues at coordinate 96,786 of CABRRA010000001.1, read as the reverse complement.
GGTGGGCCAGTCGATGGGTATCGGCCAGCTCAACCAATATGGAAGCTGGAATGACGCAACCGCTGCGGCGCTCAACAAGTGTGCGGGCATTAAGGCCAGCGAGTACAACGGCCAGTCGACGAGCGGGTTTAACGATTTGGGCCAGGCGCTCGGCAGCTCGCTGAGCTACAAGGCGGCTGACGACGATACCGTCAAGGGCTTTAAGGTCGCCGCGCCCGATGGCGAGCAGACGGCCTATATCGAGTCGGAGTTTATCGAGAACTCCAATAACAACAAGAACCAGGCGCTTCTGTTTAACTCGATCGCCATGCAGTGTGACATTCTGGACAATCTGTACGATAACTGGAATGTGGTCCATAGCCTCAATAACTCTACGATTCGCGGCTGGCTTATGGCTTGGAAGCGTAACGGCGACGTGAGCGCCCATATGAAGCTCATCCGCACGATCCGTTCGCTCAAGAGCTATAAGATCGAGTGCGAGATGTTCGGCCAGGTCTTTAAGACCGATGCGTGGAAGGCGGCCGGCCAGGCGTTTCCCGCGGCGACCCAGGGCATCGGCATCTTTACCGGCATTTACGGCGTGAACGATGCCAGCAAGAACTGGGAGAACGTGAACGTCCGTATGCAGAAGGTGAAGGGCGAGCGCGAGGGCTATGAGCTTCAGCATACGCGCTTGCTTGCCAAGCCCGAGAAGACCGAGGACGACTGGAAGTGCATTTACGCGCTGCGCGACGCCATGGAGAAGGCGCGTGCGTTTGAGGATCTGCTGTATCGCCAGCTCTGCCACGACAGCACCGATGTGGCAGTGGGCTCCATTATGACAATCGCCGGCGTGCTGACGGCCGGTTCGGCGGGTACCGTGGTGGGCGCTGCCTATGACGCGGCTTCGACCAGCGTAGGTTCGGAGCGCGCGATTAAGCTGACCAATGCCGAATGCGCCTACGATGTTGCCTGCGAGCAGGTGGAGCGCGCGTGCCAGAATCGTATTACGGTCAACTGGGGCGAGCTGACCGATGCCGAGGTCTACAAGGCCAACAAGGACGGCTTGATCTCGGACGAGAAGATGCAGTCGATTTTTGAGGCGCGTTATCGCAATGTGGCTGCCAAGGCTGCACCCGACCCTGCGGGCGTGGTGTACGAGGGCCTGCTGTCCAATACGGTTGAAGGCGCGACGGTTGAGCTGTGGAGCGCCGACGATGCGGCCGGTACCAATGCGGTGCGTTGGGATGCCGAGGAGTATGAGCAGGACAATCCGCTTGCGACGGGTGCGGACGGTGCGTACAACTGGAATACGCCGACCGGCTGGTATCAGGTGCGTGTGACCAAGGACGGGTATGAGGAGGCGCGTTCGGCTTGGCTGCGCGTGCCGCCGATTCAGACTGAGGTGAACATTGGCTTGGTGTCGACGGCGGCGCCCGAGGTGGTTTCGGCCCATGCCTATACCGATTGCGTCGAGGTTGAGTTTGCGCAGTATATGGATGCGAGTGACGATACCCTGGCCGCATTGTGTGTGCAGGGCTTGGGCGACGTGACGTATGCGTGGCTCGACAAGCAGGACGATTCCAATGGCAAGCCGCTGTCGCGCGTGCTGCGTATTCGCTATGCCGATGCGTGTGAGGCGGGCTCAACGGTGGCGTTTGAGCTCGACGGTGCTCGCAACTACGCCGGCACGGCCATGGCGCGCTGGGCAAGTGGCGAGCTTGTCGTGGGCGTTCGTGCCGACAAGCTCAAGCTCAACGTGGAGCAGGCCGTGACCATGCTTGATGGCGGTGACTTTGAGCTGGTGGCACACGTGACCGATAAGGCGGGCAAGCCGTTTGCGGGCGCCAAGGTTAGTGTTGGGCTGGAGTCCTCGGCTATCTGCTCTGTCGATGCCACCCAGGCCGTGACGGGCGAGGACGGTGCGGCGACGTTTGCGCTGCATGGTGCTCTGCCCGGTTTGACGACGTTGACGGCGACGGTGGATGACACGGCGCTGTCCAAGCAGGTCGACGTTCGCGTGTCTGCCGAGGCAGTGCGACCGGCGCGACCGGTGGCGACGATTGGTGCGACGACGTTTGGTGCATGGTCGCCCAAGGAGAACTACATTACGGTGCCCAAGGGCACGAAGCTGGAGCTTTCGGCCGAGGATGGCACGACGATTTGGTACACCACCAACGACACCTGCCCCTGCCGTGACGAAGGCCGCGTAAAGTACACCGAGCCTATTGCGCTCGATAGCAACATGTATGTGCGCATTGCGGCACAGCGCCCTGGCATGTCGTACAGCGAGTATTCCGAGCGTCTGAACATTACGATTACTGTGACCGATGAGGCGGTGCCTGAGCCGACGCCCGATCCGGACCCGACGCCCGAGCCGACGCCTGACGGCGGCGAGCAGGGTGGCGGTACGGATGGCTCTGGTGGCGCCGGGGTCCCTGCGGGCAGTTCGACTTCGACGACGACCACGGTGACGATGGACAAGTCCAAGGGTAAGGGCGAGAACGGCAAGAAGTCCGGCGGCACGGAGCTTGCCAGCACGGGTGACTCCGCCGCGATGACGGTCGCTGCTCTGAGCATCGCCGGCGCAACCGTTGCCGCGGCCGGCATCGCTGCGACCAAGCGCCGCAAGCGCTAAGTTTTGGCGACAGCGCCCATCCTCGGCTTTAGCAAAATCTCAATCTGTAACACCAAGCTGCCCAAAACGGCTCCAGGTGTTACAGATTGAGATGAACTGTTCGGCTGCCAATCTAATGTCTCGATCTGTAACACGTAGCGGGGAATTTGGTCTCTAACTGTTACAGATTGAGACAAAGCGGAGGCGGCTGGCACAATATCTTGATCTGTAACACCTACGAGGCTCAACAGGGTCTAACTGTTACAGATTGAGACAAAACGACCAGGTAAGTCCCAAACCACCACAAAGGTGCCTGTCCCCATCGTGGTGGTCGGGCGGCTGGCATAGAAAAAAGTCCCCGCCGGGCGTGTGCTCGACGGGGACTTTGCCGTTTGGTGGCTAGCGCTGTAGGTGATTACTCGCCCAGCAGGCTCTTGGTGATCGAAGCGGCGGCCTTCTTGCCGGCGCCCATCGCCAGAATGACCGTAGCGGCACCGGTGACGATGTCGCCGCCGGCCCAGATGCGGGGATCGGTGGTCTGGCCGGTCTCCTCGTCGGCAACGATGTAGCCCCACTTGTTGAGCTCCATCTTGCCGCCGATCTTCTTTGCGAAGGGGTTGGCGTTGGTGCCGATAGCCGAGATCGCGACGTCGCAGGGGATCTCCTCGATGGCGCCCTCGATGGGCACCGGACGACGGCGGCCGGACTCGTCGGGCTCGCCGAGCTCCATCTTCTGGACCTTGACGGCGCACACGGAGCCGTCCTCGCCAGCGACAAACTCGAGCGGGGAGACGAGCGGCAGAACCTCGACGCCCTCGGCCTTGGCATGGTGCAGCTCGGCGCGACGGCAGGGCATCTCGTCCTCGGTACGACGGTAGGCGATGATGGCGTGCTCGGCGCCCAGACGCTTGGCGGTACGGACGGCGTCCATAGCCACGTTGCCGCCACCAAAGACGACGACGTTCTTGCCGTGCTTGGTGGGGGTGTCGTACTCGGGGAACTTGTTAGCCTTCATCAGGTTCACGCGGGTGAGGTACTCGTTAGCGAAGAAGACGTTGGGCAGGTTCTCGCCGGGGACGTTGAGGAACTTGGGCAGGCCAGCGCCGGTCGCCACGTAGATGGCGTCGAAGCCCTGCTCGAACAGCTCCTCGGCCGTGGCCATGTTGCCCACGACGGAGTTGTACTCAAACTTGACGCCCATGTCCTCCAGGCCGTCAATCTCGCGCTTGACGACTGCCTTGGGCAGACGGAACTCGGGGATGCCGTAGACCAGCACGCCGCCGCCGGTAAAGAAGGCCTCAAAGACGGTGACGTCAAAACCGTTACGGGCGAGCTCGCCGGCGCAGGTGATGCCGGACGGGCCGGAGCCGACGACGGCAACCTTCTTGCCGTTCTTGGGGGCCATCTTGGGCGTGGAGGCGAGCTCGGGGCGGTCACCCAGGAAGCGCTCGAGCTGGCCGATGGCCACGGGCTCGGACTTCTTGCCACGGATGCACTTGCCCTCGCACTGGTTCTCCTGCGGGCAGACGCGGCCGCAGATGGCGGGAAGCATGGAGTCCTCGCGGATGGTATCGAGAGCGCCGCCGAAGTCCTTCTCGCGGATCTGCTCGATAAAGCGGGGGATGTTGATGTTGACGGGGCAGCCCTCAACACAGAACGGCTTCTTGCAGTTGAGGCAGCGCTCGGCCTCGGCCAGCGCCATCTCCTCGGTGAAGCCCTTGTCGACGGGGCGGAAGTCGCAAGCGCGCTCGGCAGCCGGCTCCTCGTTATCGGGGGTGCGGGGCGACTTCATATCGGCAACGAAACGACCGTTAACTAGTGGCATGCGCAGCTCTTTTCCTCATAGGCCTTGAGGGACTCGCCCTCTTCGGAACGGTAAGCGGCCTGGCGGGCACGAAGGTCATCCCAGTCGACCAGGGTGGCATCGAAGTCGGGGCCGTCGACGCAAGCGAACTTGGTCACGCCGCCCACCTCGACGCGGCAGCAGCCGCACATACCGGTGCCGTCAACCATGATGGGGTTGAGCGACGCGGTGATGGGGGTGTCGTACTTCTGGGCGGTGAGGGTCGAGAACTTCATCATCGGAACGGGGCCGACGCAGAAGACCTGGCTCACGGCCTTGTCCTGCAGCAGGCGCTCCAGCGGAGCGGTGACAACGCCCTGCTCGCCGTAGGAACCGTCGTCAGTGGTGATGTGGATGTGGTCCTCGTCGAGGAGCTCACGGAACTGGTCCTCCATGAGCAGGAGGTCCTTGGTGCGGGCGCCCATGATGGCGTGGACCTCGTGGCCGGTCTCGACCAGGTGCTTGGCGACCGGGAAGGCAATTGCCAGGCCGACGCCGCCGCCAATGACGGCACAGGGGCCCTCAGCCATCTCGGTGGGAACGCCCAGCGGGCCCACGACGTCGCGCAGCGACTCGCCGGCCTCGTAGGTGGAAAGCATTTCGGTGGTCTTGCCGATCACCATGAAGATGAACTCGACCCAGCCCTCGTCACCGTTCCAGCCGGCTAGGGTAAACGGGACGCGCTCGCCCGTCTCGTTGGCGCGAACCATGAGGAACTGTCCAGCGTGCGCATGCTTGGCGATTGCGGGCGCCTCGATGCGGAACTTGAACACCTTCTCCGAGAACTGCGTCTTCTCCAGGATCTTATACATAGAACCCCTCTCTTGTTAGGGCTGCCGAACCGTGCCTCCACGGAAATGGGCGGTAGCCCGAATAAAACCGTACGCGCACAGGCGCTGTGCAGACATACGGTGCAAATTATACCCTCATGGACATGTCGCTTACGTGTATCTTCGGCGGTTGGGAGCAGGGTTTATCCACTTTGGCCTACCAAATAGGGGCAGGTTTATTTTGGTCAGTTTTATCGGGTAAAACGGCAAAGGGGGCCGGCCTCGGGTTGTGATGAGGTCGGCCCCCTTTGGGGCGCTATGTGTGTAAGTCGGCGCGCGGTTGATTGCGATGCAACAACTGAGGTGTTTCCGCAGATAAAACCTGCCAAAATAAACCTGTCCCTAAATGGTAGGCTTTAGTGCTTGCCGTTGGCGGAAGCGGCGCCGTTGACGTGATCGCGGGCGTAGATTACGCCGTGCACGATCGCCAGGCCGGCGGCGTCTGCGGCGCGGGCGCAGGTATCCTGGAAGTCCTCGGCCTCGCGGGCGCGCAGCTGCTTGAGCACGTAGTCGGCGACAGCCATCTTGCCGGGAGGGTTGCCGATGCCGGTGCGGATGCGGCTGAAGTCGCGGCTGCCCATCTTGTCGATGATGGAACGCAGCCCGTTGTGGCCAGCATGGCCGCCGCCCACCTTAACGCGTACGTCGCCGGCGGGAATATCGAGCTCATCGTGGATCACGAGCAGCTCCTCGGCCTTGATTTTGTACTCGCGGCAAAGCTTGGAGATGGGACCGCCCGAGGTATTCATGTACGACTGTGGCTTGACCAGCACAATCTGACGCTTGCCGCCCTCTTCCTCGGGGTCGTTGATGTTGATGAGCGCGACCTCGGCGCCTGCCTGGTTTTTCCAGTACGTGACACCGGCCTGACGGGCCAGCTCGTCGATTGCCTTAAAACCGGCGTTGTGGCGGGTCTCGGCATACTCATTGCCAGGGTTGCCAAGTCCGGCAACCATGCGAATCTTGAGCGGCTGTGCAGCTGCCATATTTGTCCCTTCGTTACACAAATAGTTCAATCAACGACAAAGGCTACCATGCCCGCCGAAGGCGAGACTTCGTTTCAGCGAAATCCCACCAGACAAAAGCACGGCCGCAGCAGAGCAAGCCGTCGGAACAGAAGAAACCCCCGCGCGACCTTTGCGAAGCAAGGGGGAGCGCGGGGGTTTCTTCTGTTCCGACGGCGATGCGCCGGGTTGCAAGGACGATGCGATTACAGCGCGAAGTCGCCGCCGACGAGCGTGGAGACGGGCTCCTCGTGGTAAACGGCGGAGATGGCCTGAGCAAACTCCTCGGCGACCGAGATGGTCTTGATCTTGCCGCCGACCTCGACAGGGATGGCGTCGGTGACGACGCACTCGACGATGGGGGCGTCGTTCAGGCGCTCGATGGCCGGACCGGAGAAGATACCGTGGGTGGCGCAGACGTAGATGTCGCCAGCGCCCATAGCCTTGAGCTCCTTGACGTTGGCGCACAGGGTGCCAGCGGTGTCGATCATGTCGTCATTGATGACGCAAGTCTTGCCCTTGATGTCGCCGATGATGCCCATGACCTCGGCAGCGTTGTGGCGCGGACGACCCTTGTGGGCGATGGCCAAGTCGCAGCCGAGCATGTCGGACAGCTTCTTGGCGGCCTTGGCACGACCCACGTCGGGGGAGACGACAACCAGGTTGTCGGTGTCGAAGTGCATGTCGTTGTAGTACTGGCCAAACAGCGGCAGTGCGGACAGGTGGTTAACCGGGATATCGAAGAAGCCCTGGATCTGACCCTGGTGCAGGTCGAGGGTGATGATGCGGTCGACGCCGGCGCGCTCGAGCAGGTTGGCGACGAGGCGGGCGGTGATGGGCTCGCGCGGGCCGGCCTTGCGGTCCTGGCGGGCATAGCCGTAGTGGGTGATAACGGCGGTGATGGAGCGGGCGGATGCGCGCTTGGCAGCGTCGGTGGCGATGAGCAGCTCCATGAGCATGTCGTTGACGTTGCCGCCGGCCACGGACTGAATCAGGAAGACGTCGGCGCCGCGGACGGTCTCGTCGTAGCGGGCGTAAATCTCACCATTGGCGAACTGCTTTAGCGTAAGGCCCGAAAGCTCGACCCCAAGGTACTCAGCGATCTTCTGAGCGAGGGGACGGTTGGAGGAACCGGAATACACGCGGATGGACTTGCGCATATTCTCCGACTTCTCGGGATCATTAATCGGCATTACCCTTCTCCTTTATACATCGAATGCCATATAGATGCCTTTTTGCATTGTAACCGTGCGGCGGGGTTATTCGGGTCTTGATAACGTCTTTACCGTCAACGGACACGAACCGACCACTCATCCGGTCGCGCAGGTCACGATAGAAAAAGGAGCCGTCCCCATGGAACAGCTCCTTTTGTGCTTGGCAAAGCGTTATGCCTCGTCGTCCTCGTGCAGACGGCGGCGATAATCGGCGGCCCAGCCCTCAATATTTACCTGACGGGCGCGGCCCAGACCGAGTGCGTCGGCCGGAACCGGCTCGGTGATGACGGAGCCGGCGGCAACGAGCGCGCCGTCGCCGATCTGGGCGGGCGCGACCATCATGGTGTCGGAACCGATGAAGGCATCCTTGCCGATGACGGTCTTGTGCTTGTGGACGCCGTCGTAGTTGCAGGTGATGGAGCCTGCGCCCACGTTGACGCCGGAGCCCATGGTGGTGTCGCCGATGTAGGACAGGTGCGGCACCTTGGAGCCCTCGCCGATCGTGGACTTCTTGATCTCCACGTGCGTGCCGGCCTTGGAACCGTCGAGCATATGAGTGCCCGGGCGCAGGTAGGCGCGCGGGCCGCAGTCGACGCCGTTCTCGATGACGGCCTCGATGGCGATGGTCTCATCGATGGTGCAGCCGCTGCCGACGGTGGTGTCGGTGAGACGGCTGTTGGGGCCGAGCTGGCACTCCTCGCCCACGGTGACGTGGCCGATCAGATGCGTCTGCGGCCACACGACGGTGTCGCGGCCGATAACGGCATCGGGGCCGATCCAGGCCTGCGTGGGGTCGATGAAAGTAACGCCCTCGGCCATCCAGTGCTCGTTGATGCGGTCGCGCGCGATGGCGGTGAGCTGCGCGAGCTGGATACGGCTGTTGACGCCCAGGCCGTCGCGGTAGTCATCGCAGTGGAAGATGGAGACTGCCTGGCCGTGGCCTTTGAGGATCTCGAGCATGTCGGGCAGATAGTACTCGGACTGCGCGTTGTCGTTGCCGATCTCGTCGATGTGCGCGGCGAGCTGCGCGCCGTCGAAGGCGTAGCAGCCGGCGTTGCACTCGAGCAGCGTGGCGGCCTGTTCGGGCGTGCAGTCCTTCTGCTCGATGATGCGCTCAATCTGGCCGTCGGCACCCAGCTTGATGCGGCCGTAGCCGAAGGGGTCGGGCGGGGTCATGGTCATGACGGTGCAGGCGAGCTCGCCGGTGGCGACGGTCTGCGCGAACTTGGCGACGGTGTCGGCGGTAATGAGCGGCAGGTCGCCGTTGAGCACGACGACGGGGCCTTGCGTGATGCCGCAGGCCTCGAGCGCGACCTTGACGGCGTGGCCGGTGCCCAGGCGCTCGGTCTGCTCGACGCACTCGACCTTGGTGGCGCTGTTGGCGTAGGCGCCGTCGATAAGGGCGCGCATCTCGTCGGCGTGGCTGCCGATGACGACCACGACGCGGCTGCAGCCGGCCTTGATGGTGGCGTCGACGATCCACTGGACCATGGGCTTGCCCAGGATCTTGTGCGAAACCTTGCAGTGGTTCGACTTCATGCGGGTGCCCTCGCCGGCGGCGAGGATAATTGCGGTTGCGTCCATGTGATCTCCTGTTACGTTATAGAGACGTGTGTTTGGAAACGATACACGGCACAATATGATACCGCAGGCATATGATGAGCGCGTAACGATTGACGCGTGACGGCCGGTGTCGCTGCCGCCGGCGTGGTGTTTGCGCTGGTTGTGCATGGCGGCGGCGCTGCGGCGTTGGCGTTTTGCGCGAGGGGATGGGAGGTGCCCGTGGATATCATGCGAGAGGAATCGGGCAACGAACCCGTCGCGGCATTTTCGATGTCGCATCCGGCGGTGCCGGCGCTCTACATGGTGCTGACGCTGGGACTCACCATGTTCTCGATGCAGCCGGTGCTGATTGCGCTGTCGCTTGCGGGCGGGTTGGCGTACGGGTTTGCGACGCGCGGCGCCGCGCATACGTTGGGGGCGCTTCGCTGGCAGCTGCCGGTGATTTTGATCATCGCGGTGCTCAATCCGCTGTTTAGCGCCTCGGGCTCGACGGAGCTGTTCCGTATTGGCATGCGCGCGGTGTATTTGGAGAGCATGATGTACGGCCTGTGTATGGGTGGGCTGTTTGTGGCGAGCGTGCTGTGGTTTGAGGCCGCGGCGTCGATGCTCGAATACGACAAGGTGCTTGCGCTTTTGGGCAACGCCGCGCCGGTGCTCGCGCTCATGATCTCGATGTGCATGCGGCTTATCCCGCAGTTTTTGCGCCGCGGTCGTACGGTGCTGGCGGTACAGGATGCGATTGATGTACCGGGGCGCGCGCCGGCCGATCCCGTGCGTTCGCGTTTGCGGGCATCGAGCGTGTTGATGGGCTGGGGCATGGAAGATTCGCTGGAGCGCGCGGACGCCATGCGCTCCCGTGGGTGGGGCGCCGCGACGCGTCGCACGACGTACGCGCGGTATCGGCTGGGGCGCGGCGATGTTGCCGCGCTGGTTGGGCTTGCGCTGTTTGGCGTGGCCACGGCGGCAGCGGCGTGGACCGCGACGACGCAGTATTCGTTTTACCCGCAGCTTTCGGTGCCGGCGCCGTGGCTGGGCTATGCCGTGTACGCTGCCTGGATGGTGCTGCCCTGTGTGTTGCATGCGATCGATGAGAAGAGGTTTGGCTGATGGCTCGGTTGGATAGGGGCCCGGTGTCGGGCGCGGCGTGCGGCCCGGATATGCCGGCGATTGAGGTGCGGAGCCTGAGCTTTTCCTACCCTGGGGCTGATGCTGCGGTGCTCGAGGGACTCGACTGGTCTGTTCCCCAAGGTGCATTTGCGCTGCTTGTTGGCGGTACCGGATCGGGTAAGTCGACGCTGCTGTCGCTGCTCAAGCCCGAGATCGCTCCGGCGGGCGAGCGCACTGGCGATACGCGCGTGCTGGGCGAGAACGTTGCCGACATGGACGTGCGCGCGTCTGCGGAGCGCGTGGGCTACGTATTCCAGGATCCCGAGAACCAGATTGTGTGCGAGACCGTGTGGCACGAGATGGCGTTTGGCCTGGAAAACTTAGGCATGTCGCGCGACGAGATGCGCCGCCGTGTTGCCGAGACCAGCTATTTCTTTGGTCTGGAGGACTGGCTTCATCGCGATACCGATACGCTTTCGGGTGGCCGCAAGCAGCTGCTGTCGCTTGCCGCCGTCCTGGCACTGCGCCCGCGTGTGCTGCTGCTCGACGAGCCCACGTCTCAGCTCGATCCCGTTGCCGAGAAGAGTTTTCTGCACGCACTGTTTCGCGTGAATCGCGAGTTGGGCTGCACGGTTGTCGTGGCAACGCACCAGCCGCGCCCGATGCTCGAATACGCGACGTGCGCGTACCGGATTGAGGACGGACGCGTGTGCGAGGTGGTTGACCTAGCGAGTTTGGGTAGTCGCGAGGGACTTTTGGCTTTGGACTCTTGCTGGCCCGCGCAGGTGGCGGCGACGAGTGCGGCGGCAGCTATTCGCGAGGGCTGGTTTCGCTACGATCGGGCGTCCGGCTGGGTGCTGCGTGGGCTCGATGCGGCGTTCTCGGCTGGCGCGGTGCATGCGGTTGTGGGTGGTAACGGCTGCGGGAAGTCGACAATGCTTTCGGTGCTGGCCAAGACGGTCAAGTTGCAGCGTGGGCATATGGAGCGCGGGACGGGATCGGCAGCGCTGCTGCCTCAGAATCCCAAGGCGTTGCTGGTTGCCGAGACGGTGCGCGATGAGCTGATGGAATGGGCTTCGACCTGCGGATATGACGAGGCTGTGGCGCGGGAGCGCGCGGCGAGCCTGGGGCTGTCGGGCCTGGATGGGCGCCACCCGTACGATCTTTCGGGCGGACAGCGTCAACTGCTTGCATTGGCAAAACTGCTGTTGATTGGCCCCGAGCTGCTATTGCTCGATGAGCCCACCAAGGGTTTGGACCTGGCCAGTCGCCGCATCATCGCTCGCGCCCTGCGTGACCATGCAGAGGCTGGCGGCACCGTCATCATGGCCACGCACGATCTGGATTTTGCCGAGCAGGTTGCCGATGACATTGCCATGGTGTTCGACGGTGAGATTGCCTGCATGGAGCCGCCGACCGACTTTTTTGCCGACAACGTGTTCTACAGGGCGTGATGGGATGACGGATTATCGCGTCTCGCGCCTACTAGCAAAACTGGAGATCCCACTGCTGCTGGCGGTGCCGGCGGTAATGGCCGCGGCGTTGCTGGCGGGCGTTGAGCAGGCGGCGCTTGCCATGCTTGTCGTGGTGGCGCTGGTGCTTGCGTTGTTCTTTGCGGGCTACGAGGCGTCGCGACCGGGCCTGCGCCAGATTATGCCAACGCTGGTTTTGGCGGCGTTGGCCGCGGCGGGGCGCATCTTGTTTGGCCCCATTCCCGACTTTAAACCTGTGAGTGCCATCGCCATTATCGCCGGGGCGACGCTCGGTCGTCGTAACGGCTTTATGGTCGGTGCGCTGGCGGCGCTGACCAGCAACTTCTTTTTTGGACAGGGCATGTGGACGCCATGGCAGATGTATGCCTGGGGCCTGGTTGGCTATGTTGGCGGCGCGCTGGCGCATGCGGGCGCGTTCGACCGTGCGGATGGAACCGTGCGCATGCCGGCGCTGATGGCGTACGGCTTTGCATCGGGCCTGCTCTACGGCGTGGTAATCAACGCCTACGACATCATCGGTTTTGTGCAGCCGCTCACGTGGGCGGGCGCCGTGGCGCGTCTTGCCACGGCGGTGCCGTTTGATATCACGCACGGACTCGCGACCTGCGTGTTTTTGGCCGCCCTGTACAAGCCCTGGTGTCGCCGCATCAACCGAGTCGTCGTGAAATACGGGCTGTAGGGCTGGTTGCGTTCCCTTACGAACTTGCGGTGGAATAGTTCTCTTTTTTGGCTGTTTGGGGCCGAAGCAGGAACTATTCCACCGCAACTTATAGGGGGACGAGGTCAGATGATCCCTTTTCCTCCGTCCCCAGGGGGTCAGTTGGGGCTAGAGCTCTAGGGTGAGGGTGACGGGGCAGTGATCGCTGCCGAAGATGTCGCCGCGGATGCCGGTGTCGCGAACGTCGGCGGCGATTGAATCACTTACCAGGAAGTAATCGATGCGCCATCCTGCGTTGTTCTTGCGAGCATTAAAGCGGTAGCTCCACCAGCTGTAGACGCCCTCGACGTTGGGGTTTGCCGCGCGCCAGGTATCGGTGAAGCCGGCGTCGAGCAACTCGGTAAACTTGCCGCGCTCCTCGTCCGAAAAGCCGGCGTTGCCGCGGTTGGACTTGGGGTTCTTAAGGTCGATCTCCTCGTGCGCCACGTTAAAGTCGCCGCAGGTTACGACGGGTTTGCCGGTCTCGCGCTCGAGCGCGTTCAAAAAGCCGCGGTAGGCATCGTCCCAGGCCATACGCACATCGATGCGCGCGAGCTCATTTTGGGCGTTGGGCGTGTAGACATCCACGAACCAAAACTTGTCGAACTCGAGCGCACAGACGCGGCCCTCGGTTGCGGCTTGGGCGACGAGCTCGGCCGTCTCGCCCTCGCCGGCGTAAGGCAGCAGCGCGTCGGCGCGCAACACGCGCAGCGGTTCCTGGCGGCTAAAGACCGCAGTGCCCGAATAGCCTTTACGCTCGGCGTAGCTCCAGGTTTGGTGATAGCCGGGCAGGTCGATATCGACCTGGCCCTCCTGCAGCTTGGTTTCCTGCAGCGCCAAGATATCGACGTCGAGTTCTTGCGCGATCTGGATAAAGCTCGGGTCCTTTTTGAGAACGGCGCGCAGGCCGTTGACGTTCCACGAGGCGAAAGTGTAAGTCTGAGGCATGGTGTCCTTTCGACGGGGTTGGCAGGCTTAAGATTAGCGCAACAGGGGCGGTGGTGGGCTCCGTGCGTGCTGACCCAAAGGCCGCATGCTGGGACATTGCCCGACGCTGCCCGACCAACAAGGACGGAGGACTCATATGACGCAGACAATAACGGATCCCAAGCAGGCCTCCGCCGCGCTGGAAGAGCTGTTCGGCACCCACAAGCGCGTGGTCTTCTTTGGCGGCGCGGGTGTTTCCACGGCGAGTGGCATCCCCGATTTCCGCAGCGTGGACGGCCTGTATCACCAGCAGTTTGCCTATCCGCCCGAGACCATGCTCTCGCATAGCTTTTATGAGGCGCATCCGGCCGAGTTCTTCGACTTCTACCGCACCAAGATGATCGCGCTTGGCGCCAAGCCCAACCGCTGCCACACCAAGCTGGCCGAGCTGGAGCGCGCCGGAAAGCTAAATGCCGTGGTGACGCAAAATATCGACGGTCTGCATCAGATGGCCGGCTCGCAGCGTGTGTTTGAGCTGCACGGATCGGTCCATCGAAACATTTGCCAGTCGTGCGGCGCGGTCTATAGCGCCGAGTGGATTTGCTCGCGCGAGCACGAGGACGCCGCGGGCGTGCCCGTGTGTCCTGCGTGCGGCGGGCGCATTAAGCCCGATGTGGTGCTCTACGAGGAGCCGCTCGACGAGCGTGTGCTAACCAGCGCCGTCGCCGCCATCGCCGAGGCCGATGCCCTCATCGTGGGCGGGACCTCGCTCGTGGTGTATCCGGCGGCGGGCCTTACGCGCTACTTTACCGGCGATACGCTGGCCATTTGCAATCTTGCTCCCACCGATCAGGATGCAAATGCCGACCTGCTGATTTCTTGCGACATCGCGGCCGCGTTTGCGTTCTAGCCCGTGTGCGCGGATACAATAGAAAGACTGATTGCAAAGCGACCCCGCCGCCTGCGCCCGAGCGCGGCGGCGCGGGCATTTTAGGAGGATGTTCATGGCGAACGATAGTAAGACATGGCGGTGCGGAAAGTACGAGCTCAGCTTTGACCGCCCGCGCATCATGGGCGTCCTCAACGTGACGCCCGATTCGTTTAGCGATGGCGGGGAGCACTTCGACCCGGATGCCGCCATCGAGTACGGCCTGGCGATGCTCGACGCCGGCGCCGATATCATCGACGTGGGCGGCGAGTCCACGCGTCCTGGCTTTACCCCGGTCAACCCCGACGAGGAGGCGCGCCGCGTGCTGCCCGTGGTGCGCGCGCTGGCCAAAGAGGGCGCCATCGTCTCGATCGACACGCGCAACGTGGCGGTTGCCAAGGCTGCCGTGCGCTGCGGCGCCTCGATCGTCAACGACGTGACGGGCTTCACCGACCCCAAGATGGTCGAATTTGTCGCGACGAGCACCTGCGGTGTCATCGTGATGCACGCCGGCGAGATCGCGGCGCCCACCCGCACGCATGCGACGGTGCAGCTCGATACCTCGGCCGCGGCGTTTGTTGCCGAGAAGGCGCGCGAGGCGGCTGCCGAGGCTGCGCGCGAGGCCGAGAAGCCTGCCCGCCGGCGCCGTGGCAAACTGCTGGGCGAGCCCAAGACGGAGGCCAAGCTGCCGGGGGGCGTGGTGCAGCCCTCGCTGCCGTTTGGCGATCCGGAACCCGCGCCCGAGCCCACGGACGAGCAGAAGCAGGAGGCATCGGCCGCCGAAGAGGCCGCCCCTGTCGCCGAGGCCGCCACGACCCCTGAGCCCGCGTCGGAGCCCAATGACCACCTGGCCGCCATGATGCGCCGCAGCGCCCGCCGCGAGGAGGCCTACGTGCCCACCTCTCAGCTCCGCCGCTTTACCCTGCCCGATTCGGCGCCCATCATGCGCCGCGTCATGGGCTTTCTGTCCGACCAGGCCCGCACGCTCATCCATGCCGGCGTGTCGCGCGACCGCATCTGCATCGATCCCGGCCCGGGCTTTGGCAAGACGGCTAACGAGGACATCGTCATCCAGCGCGAGACCGCCAAGATGGCGTCGCTGGGCTATCCGCTCATGTGCGCCGTGTCACGCAAACGTTTTGTGGGCGCCGTCTCGGGCGTGACCGAGGCCGCCGCGCGCGATGCCGCCACGTTTGGCGTGTGCCTGGGCGCTATCCAGGCCGGTGCCAACATCGTGCGCGTGCACGACGTTACCGGCTTTGCGCAGTTCCTGAACGGTTACTGGGCTGTCGCCAAGCCGCAACCGCGCCGTGCGTTTGTGGCCGTGGGCTCCAACCTGGGGCATCGTTGCGACAACATCCGCGCCGCACGCGACATGATCGCCGAGATTCCGCTCACCTGCGTGTCCAACTGCTCGCGCATCTACGAGAGCGAGCCGGCCTACGAGATGCGCCAAGATGCGTTTGCCAACGCCGTCATCGAGATCAAGACCGAGCTGGCGCCGCTGGTGCTGCTCGACGAGCTTATGAAGATCGAGGCTGAGCTGGGGCGCGACCGCTCCAAGAAGGCCAAGGTCAACGGTCCGCGCACCATCGACCTGGACCTGCTGTGGATGGACGGCGAGATCCATGGCGGCAAAAAGCTGCGCCTGCCGCATCCGCTCATTGGCGAGCGCGACTTTGTACTGGTGCCGCTCGAGGATCTGATGCACGACCCGGCGCGGTTCTTCCGCTACAACGGCGTCGAGGTCAAGGAGCCCGAGGACCGCGTAGGCCATATCGTGGGCGAATTGGGGCGTATGTAGATGATTGAGATGAATGCTGTGGCCGTTGGCACCGAGCTTGACGCCGCGCGCGACGCGGGCCGCGAGGGTGCGTCCGCGGGCTGGTGCGCTTGGAGCGCGGGCGAGACGTCGTTGACGTTTTCGCTGGTCGTGCGCCCGGACGTGAACATGCATGCCTTCCACGGCCTGCCGTTTGTGGCGGCGATGGGCATGATGGACGCGCTCGTGGGCACAGCGTCGACGCCGGGCCTGGACCTTGCCGGCAAGGTGGGCATTGAGTGGCCGAGCAATATCGTGTGCGGCGCGCCCGCGTTCGAGACGTCGTTCGGGCGCGTCGCCGTCAACGGCGGCGCCGGTGCTGCGGGCATGTTCGGTGCCGTGACGGTGGATATTGAACGTTCGGCGCTGAGCGAGCTCGGTGTGGATGCGGCCGACGAAGCGCTGGTCGAGGAGTTGGCTGCCGCCGTGCTGACCCGTGTGGACGCCTGGGCGGCTGTTGCCAACACGCCGCAGGGCGCTGCCGGTCCGCTGGCCCCCGTGTTGGGCGAGTACTTCGACATGGTGCCGCTGCTGGGTCGCCAAGTTGCGGCGGTGTCGCCCAACGGCTTGCCGCTTGCGATTGGTGTATTTGCGGGCCTGGACATCTGGGGTCGTGCGACCATCAAGACCGATGCCGGCGAGCAGGAGTTTCCGCCCGAGGCCGTACGCATTCGCGGGCTGTAGCGCGGGGCGCCAGCGCTCAAAGATAACGATGACAACGAAGCCCTCTTCGGCCTGCACCGGGGAGGGCTTTTGCGTGACTGTGGGGCGGCATCTCGGTCCCATTCCTCAAAATCGAAAAAATTTCGATTTTGAGGAATGGGCTTGGCGAACGTTTGCGGGGCTGTGACATCGGACGTGCTCGACTTATGCCCCTGTCTTACCCCAGCTCCTGCATGCGGCGGTAGATTTCGCAGATGCCCTTAATGGTGAGCTGTCCGTCGACCACGTCGAAGGCGTCGGTCGAATCGGCGACGATGCCGGCGAGACCGCCCGTGGCGATAACGGTGGCATCCTCGCGGCCCAGCTCGCGCTTCATGCGCGCGACCAGACCCTCGGCCATGGCGGCAGCGCCCACCACGGCGCCGACCTTGATGCACTCCTCGGTATCGCGGCCGATGGCGTGCTCGGGCGCCTCGAGCGGCACGCTAGCGAGCTTGGCGGCACGTGCGGCAAGCGCGTCCATGGAGATGCGGATACCCGGCGCGATCGCTCCGCCAATGTAATAACCGTCCTCATCGATGACGTCGATATTGGTCGCGGTGCCAAAGTCCACCACGATCGCCGGCGCGCCGTAGAAAGTTTCGGCCGCAACGGCGTTGGCGACGCGGTCGGCACCCACGGCCTGGGGGCGCGCCGCGCGCAGCTTGGTCACCGCGGCCGTCTGCGGCCCGATGACGATGGCATCCGCGGCAATGCGGTCGGCCACGGCGTGCCACTCGCGCGAGAGCTGCGGCACCACGCCGGCAAAGGCGATCGCGTCGACCGCATCGAGCGAAAGGCCGTACATCTTAAAGAAACCCATCAGGCGCACGTGGATCTCGTCGGCGGTATAGGAGCGGTCGGTGGGCATGCGCCACGACTGCACCAGCTCGTCTCCGTCAAACAGGCCCATGGCCGTCTGCGTGTTTCCCATATCGATAGCGAGCAGCATGTCTACTCCCAGTGTCGGTGTAAAAGGACGCGCACCATTGTATACGCGCCGTCGACGGCGCTCGGCTGCGATTCGGTTACAGTGATATGGGCTGAGGGGTTTAAATATGAAGGAATTATGCTCTACGAGATTTTCCTTGCCGTTTACCGAACTCCCGCGTAATATTCTTTCTTGCGCACATGAGGCGCCCAGACATTGCGGGGTGGAGCAGTCTGGTAGCTCGCCGGGCTCATAACCCGGAGGTCGTAGGTTCAAATCCTGCCCCCGCGACCAAAATTTCAGCCCTGAACTGGTAAAACGGTTCAGGGCTTTTTCGTTGTCTTGGGGCAAAAATGCCCAAAGTAATCTGTATGGTAATATGTATGAGCGAAAAAAGCCTTAGGCCCTGCGTTTCGCCAGGCTATCTCTGAGCGCTCGGAGCACCTCAACCGCAACGGGCAACTCGTCAATCTCGAACGAATCAAGAATCTCTTGTACCTCGGCGGAAAGCTTTGCCTTGTCGGGTTTTGGGGCGTCACTGAGCAAAGCGTCGGTGCCTACCGACAGCTCCTCTGCAATCTTTGCGAGCACGGGCAGGCTCAGCTTGGTGTTGCCCGTTTCGATGTGGCTCATGTGCGTTACCGATATTCCAACTTTTTGCGCGAGCGCCTCCTGCGACAGCCCGCAGGCTTTGCGGTAGCGCCTGATGCGCTGTCCTATGTCGAAGTATTTCATTTTAACCGCCCGTCAAAATCAAGTTGCCTTGAATCGTATGGGCGATTAGCCTCAAATATAATAAACTGGAAAGGCTGTATTTCATGCATGCAGTTAATGTTTGAGGCCTCATTCTTACGAACGAGGCGAGAGCGTTAGTGAGTCAAAAAAACAGGAGGTAATGCGATGACGCCAATGAACGAGCAGGAAAACCTGCTATCGGGTATCACAATCGCTCATAACCTGATGCACCGCGTGGTCAGTCTTCAGCAACGCATCAACCAGCTCACCACTCAGTTTGCCGCCAAGACGGAAAAGAAGACTAAAAGGCACCCTGTTCTCTATGCAATCGGGGGCTTCCTTATCGCGTTCACGCTTATCACGAGCACGCCACTTAAGGTGATAACGTATCTCCCTACCCTTCCGTTCTTCTCGATGGGAGGCACGGAGCTTCAATTGGCGGTCTGGAATATCGTGAACCTCATCGTCTCAGCTATCATCGGTGCGATTCTATACAAGGTCATAGCGAAGACGGCGGACAAAAGCCGCTCCCAGAGAAATGCCGCGATTGACCAAAGCAACCAACGAGTTGAAGCCAACAACCAGGCCCTAGCCCAGAGCATCGAGCAAACCAAGCAGGAGATTTTCGCCGTACAGCAGCAATGGGCTTCGCAGGTCGCCCCGTGGTACCCCATGGATTACGACAGCATCGAAGCCGTGGATTTCTTCCTTGCTGCCGTGCGCAACCATCGCGCCACCACCGTACAGGAGATGGTCAACCTCTACGAGACCGAGATGCACCAGCGCCGCATGGAAGCGGGCCAGCAGCAGATTCTCAACCAGCAGCGCATCGGCAACATGCTGCAAATAGGCAACCTGTTCATGCAGGGGCAGATTCTCAATCAGGCTCAGCAGATAAACGCGAACACCGCCAGTGCGAGCGGCAACCTCGACTGGATGGCTCGCACGATGGGAAAGCGCTAAGTAATGACGCGGTTGACATAACGAGGCAACTCGAAACCACCATGAAAGAAAAGGGGATGGATAATGAACGGATTATCCCAGTGGGCGCGCTCGCATAAGCCCCAAGCCGCAGCGATAGCCGCTGCGATCGTTGTTGCGATCGTTGTTGCGATAGCCGTGGCAAGTGGAGCGTTCGCAACGTCCGAGCAACAACCAGAACAGCAGGAGTCAAGAACCGTCGATGTGACCCTCAGCGTCACGGCCGACCACGGCTGGGACGAGAACTCCACGCCCGCCATCGCCCATATCGAGGGCAACGATGTGGACTTCTACCACGCAGTAACCCCTGATGCCGAGGGCAACAAGGGCACTTCCACGGTCGCACTTGCCGAGGGCGACTACACCGTGAGCTTCATCAGCCCTGTCAACTCTGACGGTTCTGCATTCGACATTTACGACACAGGCGCTCCTGTCGACATCACCGTTGATGCTGACGCTGAGACCGCACCTGCAGTCGACTGCCCTATGACGCAAATTCCTGCTGACCAAGTTACGGACGAGATGCTTCAGGACATCATCGACCAGACCAAGGACGCCGTTGAGAACGGCGACGAGACCTTGAAGGGCGATGCTGGCACTGGCATCCTCGACAAACTTGAGGGCAATGTCGCGCAGAACCCGAACGCAAGCGACGAGACTAAGCAGGAGGCAACTGACGCCGACAAGGAAGTCGATGTCAACAAGGAGCCTGCTCAGACGACTCCGCCTGCTACGACTGACAACAGCAACACTGGTTCTCAGTCTTCCAACACTGGCAACCAGTCTACCAGCACTGGTTCTTCGAACTCTGGTTCTACCAGCACTGGTAACTCTGGCAACTCTGGTTCGTCTTCCAGCCAGCCTTCCAAGCCTGCCCATACGCACACTTGGGTGAACCATACGGCTACCCGTCAGGTCTGGGTGAGCAACTGGGTTGACGTACCCGACTACGGCACTCAGCAGGTCGCCGTCGGCACCAAGTACATCTTCGCTTATGACGGCTACACCACTACTGATAGCAATGACGCCAAATGGCACAGTGTGGCACTCATCAAGCAGGGTGTGCCTGACAACTACCGTACCGAAACTATCTACGAAACTCAGCAGGTTCAGACTGGTTCCCACAAGGAGGACCACGGTTCCTACACGACCGAATCTTACGTGGACTACGTGTATTGCAGTTCGTGTGGCGCTCGTCAGTAACGGGTGGCGTGTCCGCGTAAGCGGACACCGACGCCCGCAACCGATGGGTTCCCATCTCACGCAAGTGAGATGCGGTGCCCGTCAGTAATGACGACATCGTCACGGCACGTACTGTGTTCGGGCATAGCCCTCACAGACCCGCGCGCTCCCTCCGGTCGCGTGCAGGTGTCCGTTTCCCGAACAAGGGGAGCATCCGTATAACGGGTGCCCCCCTTGTTTTTTTGCCCAGATGCTCCGGAATACCGCGAAACAGGATCAGCAACAGCGCACCGGCCTTTGAAGGGCTTTTCGAGGTCTTTCGGTGGGCTGTTCTGAGACCTTTTCGCGCCCCTGTCCGAACAAAGCCCCTGCGAAGGTCTTTCGCTGGGCTGTGCTGAGCCCATTTCGCGCCCCTGCCCGAACAGAGCCCCTGCGGAGGTCTTTCGAAGGTCTTTCGCTGGGCTTTGGATGGGCATGCGTGAAAGACGCCTGCGGCGTCGGGTGCCTCTGAAACGAAGATAAGGAGGTACACGATGGACAGGGAGCGTCTTGAACCCAGCAGCCCCCAGGAGGAGGCCATGTGGAGGGCGCAGGTGCTCAGGCGCACCGCCCGCATCTGCTCGGCGAAGGCCAAGGAGCTTGAGCGCATGGCGAAGGTGGACGGCAACGCCCCTATGCGCGACAGCGGCACCCTGAAGGACGTGCTCAAGCGCATCGACAACGTGATGGAGTGGCGGTTCGTGAACGCTCTGGGCGAGGTCGTCCTCGACGGGGACATCCTCGCGGAGAGCATCGACTGCGAGACCCTGCGCACCATGCGCTACTGCGTGGCTGAATGTCTCAAGCGAATCGAGGAGCGGGAAGCGGAGGGGAAAAGCGATGAGTGACTACGGCATCAAGACCTACGCCGACCTCGCCGAGACGTGCGGGAACATGGTGCTCGCAAACGAGATGGCAAAACGCCCGCTTGAGCTTGTAAGTGGGGACTGGGCGCCATGGGAGGAAATTTTCCAGTGGTACATCATACAGGACCCGTCGTTTGTCATGGGGCACACGGGCGAGCCGGTGTTCTACGACGAGGAGCTTGACCTGTACGTCCTTGGGGTAAATCATCTAGGCACAGCTTGGCAACTCGTGCCCGCTCCGACAATCTACGACTGAAAAGACGCCGAAGGGCGCAGCGAAACAATCGCTGCGCCCTTTATTTTTTTGCTTCGCGGACACTCAAGACGCACTTTCTACACGTCGTCACTTTACGCCTGGACTTGTAGAAAAACTCCGAGAAGATTGCCCCGTTTATGGGGCTTGCCGAAGCGCTTTCTACAACTGTCGCAATTTTCGACAAATTCAACCCCTGAAAACTAACGTATTTTCTACAGCGCTTCGCGCCATATATCAGGAGAAATCGCCTTGGCTCCCTCCGCTATACGCTTCGGGGGCAAAAAAGGCAAAAGGGCATAAGGGGGACTGACGCAGCGTGCGCTGCGGTCGGCATAGCCGACAGTCCCCCTCGATGCGACCTTAGGGTCGCAAACGCTGCGAGCGCAAGGCGCTCGCAGATGCCGTCTCAGGACGTACGCCAGCGGGCTTGGGTGCCGGCGGAGCGCCACATGAAAAGGGACGGAGGCGAAAAGCCGTCCGTCCCTATCGAGACAGTGGATGCCGCCGTGATCGAAGCGACTACCCCTGCGGTGCGGGGCAGATCGCTTCGCTTTCGCGGCGGCCTGCATCATGAGGTTCAGCGGGCTGCGGGTTGGCTTACGGCTCGCCTTGCGGGACGTCTCGCACCAGCCCCTCGTATCGCTCCTTGATGCTGGCGGGCATGCACCGGCGGTCGGTGTCGGACCCGCAATAGGCTCTGTTCATCCACTCGGTCACTTCGTACTCCAAGATGAGCGGTTCGGGCCAGCCCATCTTTGAGGGGGCGCGGACGGGGTTTTGGGTGGAGCTCCATCCGATGCCGTGCTGGGGCAGGAGCGCCTTGACCTCCTTGACGAAGACCTGCTTGGACTGAACCCTTCCCGAGGGGTTGTTGCGCCGCGACCAGTGACGGTACAGGTCGTGGAGGAACTGCCAGGGGAGCAAATCCCAAGCGACTTGCGGCAGGATGTCGTCGAGGAACTGGCGCACGGGGTCGTTCACCTCGCGATACTCGGCAAGGAGCCTGCACGTCGCCTCGGGGGCGTCAAGCTCGTAGTAATCGGTCTTTGCGAGGATGCGGTGGAGTACGTATTCGAGGACTTCGGGTCGGTTCAGGTAGTCGCCCTTGATGTACTTGCGCTCGCAGCCCTCGAAGCGCTTCTCGAAGGGAATCACCAGAAGGCGGCGGTACAGAGACTCCGACTTGTCGCGAAGCTTCGGCAGCGAGTTGATGCACTGAATCATGAAGCCTCGGAACTTCACCGAGCGCGGGTCTTTGAACTTGCGGTTCATCAAGAACGGGTCTCCCGTGATGATGGACTTGAGCGCCGCCGCATCGTCCAGGTAGGTGCCCGTGTCGTTCTCGTCGGTGATGATGGCGGAGACGCGCGTGAGGGATTCGAGCTTGAAGTCGTCCCCGAACGCCTTGATGGGGATGGACGCCCACGCCCCCTTGCCGCAGAGGTTGCGGGCGAGGGTGCAAAACGTCCCCTTGCCGTTGTTGCCGAGGGTCGAGTACAGCCACGCGCTCTTGTTCCAGTCGACGTTGGGGCGCACGACCGCACCGAGAACCTGCCAAAGAAGCTCCACGACCTTGGGGTCGTCGGAAAGCTCGTCCATCCACGTCACCACGTCCCAGTCGGTGCCGTCCTCGTTGTTGCGGATGACGGGATTGGGGGCGTCTTCCACGAAGTCCGTCCCGATTTTGGAGGTGAACACCAGCTCGGGGTCGAAGTCCATGAGAATCTTGTTGCCATAGTCGTACAGGCCGTTGTTCACGGCGACGAGGTCGGGTTTGGTGCAGGGGGACACCACCTCGCACACCGCGCGCAAGATCGCAACGACCTCATCGACGTTGCGTTTGCTGATCGTTGCGTCATAGCGGCGGATAAGCCGCGTGAGGTTGTCGCTTCTGGTGTCGTAGACGCCCTTGGCGTCCCCCTCCGACTGGTACACGCCCACGTCGTAGTTTCCGTCCCCCTCGTCTGCCGCCCAGCAGATGAGTTTGGCGTGGTGGACCTGCTTGATGGCAAGCGCAATCTGGAGGGGCAGAAGCTCCCTGAGCTTCTTGAGGCGCTCTCCCGGCGGCTTCTGGTCGGGGTAGGCGTCCTTCAGTTTTGCGCCGATTGGGGCATTTTCGTCACGAGGACCGAGGTTGTACCTCTCAATGGCGTTGTTGGTGGCTTGGAGCAGCTCATTCTCAATGGTTTCTGGAGACGGGATGCTGTCCATGTCGACGCCCCCAAGATAGTCTTCGGTCACGGTTCTTATAAGCTCGTTATACGTCTGTTCCATGGCTTCTCCTCCGAATCTTTCGCGGTGTTTTTAGAATGTTTTACCGTGACATTCGGTGACTGAGAAGACCTCGTTTTCTGCAAAAGTGCAGGTAGAAGTGCTTTCTGTTCATAAATGAACGGAAAGCCGGTGTGCTGTTTTCGTGAAGCGAGGACGCCGCGGCGGAGAAGGTGACGCACGGCAGGTTTGGCAGGTGCGCGGCAGGGGTCGGCGCGGCGACTTCCTGCCGCCCTTCCTTCTGCGGCGATGGGGGTTGAGAGGGCGCTGGCAGTCCTGGCAGCCTGAATAGTACATGGACACAGGTAAAACCGTCCCCTGCCTTTTCGTGTACGTCTTCTTCCACCGCTACCCGTTTTGCGGTGGCGGGAGGGGCTGCCAGGGTTGCCAGTCCCGCCTTGCGAGCCTGCGGGCGGGGTTTTGGATGGCAGTTCGGGCCTGAAAAGCCCTGCCGCAAGACTGCCGCGAGGCCGCAACGGCGTCGCCCCGATCATGCAACGACGGGATGAGGCGCGTGCGAGCGTGCGTTGCAAGTTCGGGGCTTGCCCTGCCGCTTATGATGACTTTATGGAACTGTTTTCCGAAAAACGCGGCGTGAAAACGGGCGCGTCTCTCTCGTTGCCCTCAGCATCGGTCTTTCCGGACGATGTGCCTAAAAACAAGCGACATTTTCCCCGTTTGGCAAGAATGGCACAGCGGGGTAAGATGTCATCAGGCCGTTTGAGGCCTCGTGCTCTGACGCTTCCGTCTTCTCGAAGCGCTAACCACTGGATGCAGGTGGCGTCTCCCATGACGCCTTAAGAGGCTGCCTCGGGGAAACAGAGCCTCCCCACGCCATGTCCGATGCACCAAACCCCTGCTCGGGCTGGGCAAGGCCAAAAGACCGCTACAGGTCGGCTCGCGGGACGCGCGAATTGAGTTTCGCCGATTCCCGCATGTCAGGAAGCGCGGATGTGCGTATCGCATCCGATGGGAGCGCCTTCTGGCCAGGATGCACGCCGCTATTGCGGCTGTGCCTGTTGCCAGGAGGCAGTCATGGCTACAAACGAAACCGATTCCATTTTTCTCATCGACTCAAAAGAGGCCGCATTCGTGCTAGGCGTCAGCTCTCGCACGCTCGCGAACTGGCGCTGCAAGGGTCGAGGGCCTGCGTACATTCGCCTGGGCAAGAAGCGCTCCCCTGTGATGTATCGCCTGAGCGACGTGCAGGACTGGATTGTCGAACATCAGGTAAAGGCGAGCGGAGATGCTCGCCGATAGGCGACGCAAAGGAAGAGAGGTGAAACATGTCCCGCGTCGCCCTTGAGCTTGGAGAGACAAGCATTGACCGCGCAAAGATTACGCCGACGCCCGACGGCGGCTATCGCATGCAGTGGAGCATGCGCTTGCTGAACGGGCGTCTCATCAAGAAGACGACCAAGGGGAAGTGCACCAAAGGCGAGCTGCGCCGCCGCGCTCATGCCCAAGCTGAGGAAATTCTCGCAACAGGCGGGGGTAGCACTCCTTGGAAGGGCTCGTCGAGCATGCGCGACTATATCCGCAAAGAGGTAATCCCCGGAATCGAGCGCACCGATGATTCCATCTTGCGACCCCGAACACGGGACAAATACTGCCACGTGCTCAATCTCGCGGCGGAGGCGTTTGGGGGCTTTCGCATTGCGGACGCGGTTCGCCCGCGCAACCTCGAAGGCATCTTGGATGGGATGGCAAGGCGCCACGGCACCTCTACCGCCAAGCATTGTCAAAAGACGGTGAGCAAATATGTTCTTGAGCCTTTGGTGCGCGACGAGGTAATCGCCCACAACCCCCTCAAGAGCTTCAGGCCGCGCCTGCCTGAGTGCCGCATGACAAACAAGGCTCCGGGCGGACAGGCGCTCACGCCGGAGGAGCGCGGGCGCGTGCTCGAATACCTGCTCGCGATTGACCCCAATGATGTAAATCCGCCGAAAAGAGGGCGCTATACCGTTGAGGATGTGCGCAATCTGCGCCGCGCTGTCGTTGAGATCACGCTGCTGCAGGCAGTGACGGGGCTTCGCATCAACGAGGCGAGACTGCTCAGCCGCGCGAACGTTGAGGACAAGGACGGCTTGCTTAGTGTTACCGTGACGACCGAGGTGTCAAAGACCCATCGCGGGCGTACCATCCCCATCCTTGACGAGCGCGTTGCCGAGCGCATGAGGGCGCGGCTGGAAAGAGCGGGGGCCGAACCAGGCGCGCTGCTGTTCCCCGCCCCCGCGGCTCCTGGCAGCGCGTGGGACATCAACAACGCGCAGCGTGCCATTAAGAAGCTCTATCACGAGTTGGCAGACGCCTTGGGCATACCCCTTCTCGATAAGGTCTCGACCCATGTCTGGCGCGCGACCCTCAACACCGAGTGGATGCAGAAAGGCGTTCCCGATTTGATTCGCTCGGCGTATTTCGGGCACAGCCCCGAGGTGAATCGCAACTACTATACGGATACGACCAACGTCTCCGTTTTGGTGGACATGCTCCGTACGACCTAGGGGTTCGAGGTAATCTGTATGGTAATATGTATGAGCGTGATTTTACGTGATACCGAGTGACACTGTTTTGGTCGAAAAATAGGGTTTGAGCTGGGATGATACAGCGTGTGACCTCGGGAAACTAAAATTTGAAAAGGGTGCCCGGAGGTCGTAGGTTCAAATCCTGCCCCCGCGACCAAGAACTTGCAGCTCGTCAGCCTAGCCGGCGAGCTTTTTTGTTATTGCGGATCAATGTTTTCGACCCAGTTCTCAACTTCCCAAACAAAATCTCGATCTGTAACATCTGGACCCGATTTGGGCGGCTAGGTGTTACAGATCGAGATGTTTCGGCAGGACGATCTTTGTTTATCTAAATCTGTAACACGAGGGACGGATTTTGCCGAGTTGTTGTTACAGATTGAGATTTTCTAGCAGGCGGGTTTGGTTTGTCTTGATCTGTAACACCTGGGGTCGTTTTTGGCCGATGGATGTTACAGATTGAGATGTTTGGTCGGACCGAATTTGTTCGTCTCGATTTGTAACATCTAGGGTCGTTTTTGGTCTGTAGGTGTTACAGATCGAGATTTTCCGACGGACCGCTCCCGTTTGTCTTGATCTGTAACAGTAAGACCCGGTTTTTGCCGAGTAACTGTTACAGATTGAGACAAACCGACGGGCCGCCCCGCCCCATCCACCTGCCGTCACCTGATATTCGCCGATTTCCGTTGTGCCGCTGTACCCCCATGTCATATCCTCTAGACAACTACGTGGCATCATCGCCGCCGCGCCTACAAGAGAGGAATGTCCATGACCGCACCTGCATCCAAGCTGCTCCAGCCCATTACGGTTGGCCCCCTTGAGCTCAAGAACCGCATTATGTTCCCGCCGCTTACCACCGGCTACGAGGAGCGCGACGGTTCCATTGGCGAGCGTAGCCTGGCTTTTTACGAGCGCCTGGCCCGTGGCGGCGTGAGCTACATCGTCATCGGCGACGTCGCTCCCGTTATGACCGCAAGCCCCACGCCCAAGCTGGCGACCGACGCCCAGATCCCCACGTTTAAGGCGCTGGCCGACGCCGTCCACAAGCACGGTGCCAAGGTCGCGCTGCAGCTGTTCCACCCCGAGTACGACGTGCCCGGCGTCGGCCGCATGGTCATGGGATCCATGGCCGCCGCCAAGGCCGCGCAGGAAGCCAAGGCCGCCGGTGACGAGGAGACCTTTGCCGCCAAGATGGCCGAGTCCAACGAGATCCGCAAACAGGCCTATGCCAAGCTGCACCACGACATGCAGCACTTCGTGAACGAGGCGAGCGTAGAGCAGCTCACCCAGATCAAGGAGGCTATCGCTGCCTCGGCCGCTCGCGCGCAGCAGGCCGGAATCGACGCCATCGAGGTCCACGGCGACCGCCTGGTGGGTTCGCTGTGCTCGGCCATCCTCAACAAGCGCACCGACGAGTACGGTGGCTCGTTCGAGAACCGCGTTCGCTATGCGCTCGAGGTCGTCGCTGCCATTAAGGAAGCCGCGCCGCAGCTGATGGTGGAGTACAAGCTCCCCGTGATCATGGAGAACCCCGACGGCACGCCGCGCGGTAAGGGCGGCCTGCAGCCCGACGAGGCCTGCGAGTTTGCCAAGCTGCTCGAGAGCGCGGGCATCGACATGATCCAGGTTGCACAGGCAAATCACACCGGCAACATGGGCGACACCATTCCGCCCATGGGCGCCATGCCCTACAACTGGACGCTGCCCGTGGCCGAGCGCGTCAAGGCCCTGGTCTCCGTGCCGGTGGCAACCGTCGGCCGCGTGGTCTCGGTCGAGGCCGGCGAGAAGATCCTGGAGGATGGCTCTGCCGACATCGTCGCCTATGGCCGCTCACTCATGTGCGACCCCGACATTGCGCTGAAGGCCGCCACGGGCGAGCCCATTCGCGAGTGCCTCAACTGCAATAAGGGCTGTGTCGACGCGATTCAAAACCGCAAGTACATCTCGTGCGTGCTCAATGCCGAGAACGGCGACGAGGCGACCATCGCCATCAAGCCGGGCGAGGGCGACAAGAAGATCGCCGTGGTGGGCGGCGGTATTGCCGGCCTGGAGGCCGCGCGCGTGGCGGCCAAGCGCGGCTACGACGTGACCGTCTACGAGGCGAGCGATCATCTGGGCGGCCAGATTGTGCTGGCGGCCGCGCCTCCGCGCAAGGACGAGATCATGCGCTCGGTCGAGTACTACGAGAAGATTCTGCCTGGCCTGGGCGTGAAGGTTGAGCTCAACCATGCCGCTACCGCTGAGGACCTCAACGCCGCCGACGCCGCGATTGTGGCCGTGGGCGCGCACGACGTGGTCATCCCCGTTCCGGGTGCCGACTCGGAGAAGGTCGTCTCGAGCTGGGACGTGCTGGCCGGCAAGGTGGAGCTTACGGGCCGCGTCACCGTCATTGGCGGTGGCCTGGTGGGCACCGAGACTGCCGAGTACCTGCTGCAGCACGGCTGCGAGGTGGCGATCGTGGAGATGCTCGACAAGATTGCCGCGGGCGAGTCCGAGACCATTCTGCCGCTGATTATGAGCGACTTTGCCGAGCATAACGTGGAGCAGCACGTGAAGACCCGCCTGACCGCCATTACCGACGAGGGCGTGGAGGCCGTTCGCACCACCGAGGACGGCGCCGAGGAGCCGGTGAAGATCGCCTGCGATTACGTGGTGATGGCCGTGGGCTCCAAGGCCAACGCGTTTGACCTGGACGGCGTGACGGTGCCCGTGACCTGCGTGGGCGACTGCTCGGGCGAGCGCACCGCCGACATCGCGAGCGCCATTCGCACGGCGTATCACGCGGCCAACGAGCTGTAGCCGAGAAAGCCATCGCGTATTGAGTGGACGGGGAGTGCCGTATCGGTGCTCCCCGTCTTTTTGCCAATAAGAGATGCCCCTGACCAGCCGGTTCAGAAAATCCGAATCTCATGCACCAGAAAATCCGAATTATATGAACACGAAAATCCGAATCGCAACCACCCGAAAATCCGAATTTGCTACAGTGGAATAGAAGAATCAGAAAGCAGGAACTGGAAATCTGCGGAGGTGGCTCATGGCAGGTGAGAGGCTACATCGGGACGGATACATCCCACGTATCGTGGATGCGCAAATCGAGCGCTACCTTCGTGTCTTTGGCGCGGTCGAGATTGCGGGCACCAAGTGGTGCGGCAAGACGTGGGCCGCGCTCGAGCACGGGGCGTCCGCCTCGTATGTCGACGAGAATCTCGACCTCGCGCGTGCCGACCCGGCGATGATGTTGCTGGGAGACCGTCCGCATATTATCGATGAGTGGCAGCGCGTTCCCCGGATTTGGGACTACGTTAGACACGAGGTCGACCGCACCCGGGGTACGCGCGGCGCCTATATCCTCACGGGTTCCGCCACGCCCGCGTTTGGCTCAAAGGCGGAGGCGCCCGCGCATAGTGGAGCCGGCCGCATCGGCCGCGTCCGCATGCACCCCATGACGCTTGCCGAGACAGGTGAGTCCAACGGCAAGGTGAGCCTGGCGGGCTTGTTTGAGCATCGTTTTGAGCCCTGCCGGTGCAATGGCGATACGCCGGGGCTTGTCGAAGCCGCTTGCCGCGGCGGCTGGCCCGAGGCGATCGATATGGTTTCGGCTGACGCCCAGCTCATCGCCCGCGAATATCTCAACACCACGTTTTCGAGCAGCTTCCCGGCGGTCGGTCTCGACCCCGATATTGCCCGTCGAGTGTCAGCATCGATCGCGCGCAATCTGGGACAGGCAACCACGTATAAAACGATTCTTATGGATATGTTCGGTGCCGAGGAGGAGCCCGCAGCGTTTGCCGATGAGACCAAGGTGCGCAGGTACCTGGATGCCCTCAAAGGCATGTTCATTCTCGAGGAGGTCCCCGGTTGGGTTCCCGCCGCGCGCGACAAGCGGCGCTTTACCGTCAAGCCCAAGCGCTATCTGGCAGATCCGAGCCTTGCTTGCGCCTTGCTAGGTATGTCCTCGCAGGCGCTGCTTGCCGACTGGCAGACATTTGGTCTGGTGTTTGAGAATTTGGTCATACGGGACCTTTCGGTCTACGCACGTTCGCTCGACCTGCTGGATAGCACGCCCGTGCGCTATTATCGCGACGATTCGGGCCT
This sequence comes from uncultured Collinsella sp., assembly GCA_902473205.1. GTDB lineage: Bacteria > Actinomycetota > Coriobacteriia > Coriobacteriales > Coriobacteriaceae > Collinsella. The sequence goes on along the minus strand of CABRRA010000001.1, from coordinate 66,182 downwards.
TGAGTGCGATGCTATCGTGCAGCTAGCCGACGGACGGTGGGCCGCCTTTGAGATTAAGGTGAGTGAAGATAAAGCGAGCGCCGGTGTCGAGAGCCTCAGGCGCGTTCGCAAGAAGGTCTGTGGAAATCATCGTTCACGCACACGCGAACCGGAGTTTATGGCCGTGATTGTGGGGGTGGGTGAGTACGCCCGCGAGGTCGAGGACGGTATCTACGTGATACCCGTTCGCGCGTTGGGGTGTTAAGGGGCGGCACGCCGTGTGTCCGCTGCCCGGTGCCACAGATTGGTGCAAGTGGTCATGTTTGTTTGCGCCATGTTGGTGCGAAGTGACCTGACCCCTTGCGCCAAGGGTTTGACTTTTAAGACATCGTTAAGGTTTGCGTTGTGGAGCAAGCCGCAGGTCAATGCTATTCTTTTACCTTATCGTATGGTGTTGTATTCTGCCTGAATTCTCTACCTGCGAACAACAGATAAACGCGACCAAGCAGAAAAGGATGGCACGCCCGCAAGCAGGGCAAACGTAAGCGATGAGTGGCATGGACCGACATAGCGAGCTCCAGCAGCACAAGACGGCGGCCGAGTACCGCCAAGCTGCCGACGAGCACGTGCGGACCCTCAAGGATTTCTGGAAGGATTTCCTGGTGAGCGGTCTGTTTGTGCTGGCCGCCATCGTTGCCATCTTTGCATGCCTGGCCTGGTTTGCCGCGAACAATCGAGTGAGCGCCACGGGGAGCACGATCGGGGCGAAGGCGGGGCGGTACACGCTGACCGCCGCGGGCGAGGGTGAGTCCGGCGCACACGTGGGCTATTACGAGCGCTCCGAGCGCACGCCCGAGGAAAAGGATGCCATCGATCGCCTGGATACGACCGACGCCATGACGGTAACACTCGGCTCCAACCTGAACAACGAGACCGCAGGCTCTCTGTACCCGGGTGCTCGCGGCAAGATTACATTTACGGTGAAGCCGCTGGTGAGTGACCTGGACGGGGTCACGATCAATCTGTCGCGCTTGCTTAAGGTCACGAACATTGTTGGCGTTGTTGGGGACGGAGGAACGCTGGCGCCCGAGGCGGAGGCGCTCCTTGGCTTGATCAAAGGCCATGTACTGTTCTTTACGAGCTGCGACCAGAACGGGTATTACTCGGGCCGCGTGATTGATAGCAAGATCGGGATTCACAAGAGGGCATTTTGCGAAAACGGCGATGTGACCAGGCCAACGAACAAACCCGTCACCATCAATCTGTACTGGGTATGGCCGGAGTACTTTCAGAACTTCGTCCTTACCGGCAACACGAATTACTACAAGAATCTGTTTGCGGCGGCGGGCGACGCCAAGTCTGACTACGGCGCTCTGCAGGCGGACATGAACGCGCATAAAGCGAACTACTTCTATGGCGCGGCAAACGGCACAAGTGCTGCCAACGCTCCTGCGGTTTCGTCTAGCATGTCCTTCAACGACACCGCCATCTGCTCGGCGCTGTACAACAATGCCGACGAGCAGATCGGCAATAAGGTCAAATACATCCAACTTAGAATTAGCGCTCAGGAGGGCGTGAGCTCATGAGCACCATGCAAACGCGCCTCGGCGATGCCCGCAATTGGATAGAAAACCACCGCGCACAGGCCCTTGCGGTCCTGATATTGCTGGCGGCAATCGCTCTTATCATCGGCTTGTCGCTCTCGTGGTTTGTGGGCAGCAAAAGTCTGTCTACGGTGGGCAAGATCCAAACGCCCGCGCAGCTTAAGATCATGGGTCCCAACCAGACAAGCATTGAGCCCGTCGAGATTTCGTATGACGAGTCGCGCGGCGATGTTAAAAACATAGACGGCACCGTGACCATTCGTCGCGCGTTTTGTGTGCAGAGCGACAATGGCGATCCCGCTGCCGGCGGTCAAGCGTTTGAGCTGCAGGTTGCCAACACAACGAATATCACGGGGCTGACGATCAACGTATATCACGTGACGGTCAATAATCCGAACGATAAAAACGGCACCGTGGTCGGCCTCGACGGGCTCAACAATCCGTATTCGTGGAGTAAGGGCAAACTAATTTCGTTCGACTTTATCAATAGGGATGAGACAAACGGCCTGGCTAAAGAGCTCGCCAGCAATGATCCAACGTACGGTACTTATAAGGACGTCCAGAAAAACGCCCGTCCGCTGTATCGGTACCACGTGTTCCAAAAAGACGATCTAGACGGTTGGAATGGCACGAAAGCCAACGATGCCACCAACTTTATTGTTGAGTGCACGTGGAACGCGGATGGCGTAACCGTGGGTGGTGCCAAGGTCTCAAACGTCAAAGAGACCGACATGGTCTACCTAATCGCTCGCGGCACGAGCGGCAATTAATAGCAGGAAGGGAGGGGCGCCAGATGAGGAAAGACAAGAACGCACAAAATGAAATCGCAAGGCCTGCCGGAAAGCACTTTGCACAGGTTGATGATCATGCGGCGAAGTCTGCCTTGGCGGAGCCTGCTGCCCCTAATTCCAAAGTGCGCAAGCGCCTATGGGCGGTTGCGGTGCTGCTATGCGCCGTCGCGATTGTGGCGGGTACCTACCTTACTTACACGGCCTTTTTGGCGGGTGACTTTCTTAAGTCGGTCGCCGTCTCGGGCACGTCGCAGGCGCTGTTTGCCTCGGACATGCTCACGGGTTACACGAATGAGACGCTGAATGACGAGGGTATTGCCGTCCGAAGCGTCATCGCCGACACGAGTGGGGAAAACTGCTCCTTTACCTTTCGCATTTACAACCATCTGCTGGGCGACAAGAACAAGGTCAACGACAAGGACGTTAACGCGACGCTGAGCGTGGAGGCGACGGGAACGACGAAAGCTTGGAGGATAAGCGGTTCGCCCACGCTGACGGCGGGCGGCACGGTCGACCTTTCCTTCCCTGCCAACAAGGCAACCATGTATACCTATAAGGTTACGTTTTCCAAGGCAGACCTCAACAAAGCATCCTTTACCGTTAAGGCCCGGGTCGGCTCCAATAGCCCTGGCACCAACCTAAAATGGCTCGCCGCCAAGATTGCGCCTTCCGAGCGTGCAGAGGTGACGGCTTCGGGCGTTTCGGGCGAGTGGGTCGACAAGAACTCGGATACCGATAAGAACTTGGGCATCAACGCTTTTGATGCCTACAACTATCGCGTGACGGTTACGGGCGTTACGACTAAGGTAAAGCTCACGTGGGGGGACGGGGTCGAGCTCGATCCGTTCTTTGAGGCGAATCACAAGAACGGTAATGGGCAAGCAGCCGTCAGCGGCAACTCGATCACATACGATGCATCTCCTGGCTCGGAAATCATCACCTTTTACCGGAAGGGCGATTCGAAGCCGACCAGCTGGGAAGCCATTGGCGTTACGTGTTCGGCCGCGTAGGGCTAACCGAAACGAGCCGCAAGCATAGATTTTGAGACCCCGCACGGGGCATGAGATAGAACGAGGTAGGACCAGATGAGAACGGCAAAGCGCATAACAACCGCATGCCTGACTGCGATCATGATTTTCCAGGCGCTTGCGCCCTCCACGGAGGTGTTCGCGCAAGAGCTCGACGCCGTTATGGAGGCATCCGTCTCCGCCGCGCGCGCCGCGGGCAATACTGCCCGCTCCGTACAGGATGCCGTGGCCACCGCGCTGCAAGATGCCGATCAGGCTGCATCTGATGACGCCACGACGACTCCGGGCGCCGACGCGGGCGCTACCGAGGGCGGCGACGGTTCTACCAACGCTGGCGAATCGCAGGACTCCACGACCGATGGAACCACCAGCGGCGATGCTCCAGCGGAGGGCGACGCGTCCCAAGACGATGCGGCCGCCGATGAGGGTGCTGCTGACGGAGAACAAGCGGATGACGCGGACGCGGATGCTGCTGATCAGGCAAACACCGCCCCCACCATCGCTACTGTCGAGGATCTCAGGCACGCGTTGGGTGACGGCAATGTCATCACTGACGACTCGGACGCCGTCACGGCCATTACCTTTGAGTCCAACGCCGACCTTATCGCCATCTCCAATACCGATCCCGCCATCTACCAGAACGCGAACATCTCCAAAGGTGGCTCGACCGGCATCGGCTTCGACGTGTGCGGCGCGGAGATCGTGGACGGCCTGGGTAGCCTCACGTTCCAGGGCTTCGGCAGCGATGCCTACCCTTTCAAAGGCGCGCTCAACCTCGGCGACAGGACCCTGACCGTCAACAAGACGCTCTTCAACAACATCGAGCTTAGTGACGATAACAGCAGCGTAAAGCTCACTTGGAAGGGCACCGATGCCCAGCCCATAGTGGCCGCAAAGGTCACGGGCGCGGACAAGACGCTTGCTGCCACCGTTACCGTGGGCACGCCCAAGAGCGATACCGAAAAGGACATCTGCAAGCTCACCTCGCCGCTTGTGGGCGAGGTCACGGGCGCGCTTACACTTAATGCCACCTACACGACAAGCGCGAACAGCCCCCTGGCGGTCGATATGCAATCGAGCGCAGGCAACATGGGCTTGCTTGTGAACACCCTTGCCGAAGGAGCATCGCTTACGCTTGCGGGCCTCGCCCTGCCGGACAAACTCGACGGTACCCCCACTATCAACGCGACAGCCGATGGCGCCAACGCAGGAGGCCTTATCGGCGAGGCGCGGGAGGGTGCCACCGTCGCCCTACCAACTGGCATCGATGTCTCGGCGCTGAGCGTCGCAGGTAAAAACGCGGCGGGCGGTCTTATCGGTAAGGCCACCAACCTCACGCTCAACATCGCTGATGGCGTAACGGTTAAGCCGGCGTGCAACGTCGGCGATAAAGACAGCGCTTGCTCCGGTGGCGTCATCGGCGACGTGAGCTTTGCGCAAGGATTTATCGTTAAGCCCAACATGTTCGATCTGGGCGAGCTTGTGACGCTTGGCGCAACACAGCGTGCCGGCGCCCTCTTTGGCGTGGCCGATATTTCTAATGGCGACATCGTGGTGCAAGGCGGAACGTATAAGAGCAAGCTCGCCTTACCGGAAGAAGTTAGCGTCAACGGCAGCTACGGCGGCCTTGTCGGCAAGGTGTTCGCGACGGCAAAAGGCGTCGATGAGCCGCTGCGCGCCTTTGTGGTCCAAAAGGATGCGGATAAGAAAACGTGCTCAATTGAGTTTGAACTTGCGGGCAAGCTGTCCGACGCGGGCGGCGTTGTTGGCTATGTTGGCGATAGCTCAGCTCCCAATCCGCAGCCTGTCGCCGTTGTGCTCGACGGCGTGACGGTTGCGTGCAAGGGAGGTGCTTCGGCGCGAACGGACGCCGGAAAGTTCGGTGGCGCCGTGGGCGTTGTCGACACGCGCAATGTCCTTGACGTGCGAGATTTCAAACTTACAAGCGACAATCCTATCGGTAAGGCGCAAAGCAACCGTGCCGCGGGAATTGCGGGCTCCGCGTGGAATGCTGTAATCAAATTCAGCGGCATCACGGATCTGTCGGGCGCAAGTTTTGCCGAAAACAGCACGACGGGCCAGCTCGTATACGAGAACCACAACGCGCTGATTTTTGCTGTCGGCGATGGCTCTGACGCTGACAAGGGTGCAGCGGGCTGGACCTTCAAACGTAGCAATACTGCCTCGAAGACGGACGACATCGCGACCTACGGCGAAGTTATTCGTCTGGGCGGCGACTTCATTAAGCTTGATGTGGACACTCATAAGTTGACCTTGCCGGATTCGCTGACGGCAGCTAACGGTGCCTACACCCTAACCTCTGTTGAGGATTTCGCCAAACTTGCAATCACCTGGCAAACCAACGGCTACTACTCCATGGTCGAGGGCGTTTCTGAAAACAACCCGAACATCTTGCAGTCCGCGACCATTACGGTGAACGGCACTATTAATCTCAAGGACACGGGCCTGACGGGTTTCACGCAGGATCGTGCAGACGGCTCGCAAGTTTTCTTGGGAACGTTGAATGGCAACGGCACAAATGGCAACGGCACAATCAACCTTGCCGTCGGCGAGCCGTACGGCATGCGCGGCGGGGCCGTGCTCGACGGCAATGACACGACCAATGGCAACGGCAAAATCTACCGCCACGGCCGCTTGGGCTTGTTCGCGGCCGTCAACGGTGCAACCATTTCCAACGTCACAATCGCTGGCTCCATGAAGTTCGATAACGGTTCGGCTATCGATGCCGGGTCGCTTGCGGGTGCCATCGTCGGCAACCTGTCATTGTCTGGCGTAACGTGCAAAACGAATATCGCGTGCGATGATACGTTTGCAAATGACGTGAACATTGGTGGTATTGCGGGAAGCGTGTTGGCGGCTTCTACGGTTGCGTTTAAGGATAACAGCAGGGCTCAAGCGACCATCGCTGCAACTAAAACGCTTAACGGCAATATGCGCATTGGCGGCGCCATCGGCTATGTGGGCGATTATGGCTCGTCATTCAATGTTGCGGGCCTCGAAGTCGCCGGATCAATCGAAACCGGCGATTGCGCCGGCGGCAAGATTGCCCAGGTCGGCGGTCTTATCGGCTGCATCGCACAGAGCACCTATGGGGCTGATGGGGCAATAGCCAACTCGGCCAAAAAGGACGTTAACATTACGGGCCTTTCGTTCAACTCGTTCAAGATGGGAGTCGGAAAGAACGGCGATAAGCTCAATGGCGTGGGCGGTCTCTTGGGTTATAGCTGGGGCAACGCGGTCGTAACTATCGGAGATGACAACATTAACAAGAGTGAAAACTCCTATGCTTTGAAAACGACCAACGCTTCTATAATCGCGACTGTGGATGATTCCAAGGAGCTTGGCGGCCTTGTATACGCAGCCAGCGGTCACTGGATTATCAACAACTACGCCATCGATCTCTCGGGCACAAAGATTAATGCAGGCGCCGCTCAGACGCTCGGCGTTCTAGTTTGCCGCGGCTGCAAGGTGGATGATAAGACGACATATGGCGTCGAGAGCTACCTAGGCCTGTACTTGGAGGACAGGGCTTATTGGGATACCGCCTATAGGGTGCCCACCGGCGAGGGGGCCATCGTTGCGTCGGGCGTAACGTCCTTCGATGAATGGGTTGGCAGCGGTGTAAAACCAAACAACGGCAGCAAGCTCATGGACGCCGACTGGAACACGGTCGTTTCGCTACACACACAGAAAAACAAGCTGGACATGGACGGCGATTCCACAAAAGACAACAGCTACCATAATCGCTCGTCTTTCGGTCGAAGCCAGAATACGAACGGCAATACCCGCTACTTCTACAACCTCGACATAGCCTCTAAGAATTGTGAAGGCGGCTTTAGTGGCAGTCAAATCGATACAGCGGACAAGCTGCTCTTATGGTCTGCTTTCTGCTATGCTCCCGCCGGTATTCGTTCGACAATCGTTCCCGATGGTACGACAGGGCTCGATGATTCCATAACCATAACGGGCACAATCGATTTGGCCGGCTACAGCTACTATCCCACTCAACCGATCGGAGAGGTGACGGTTAATAATGCGGCCATCACCTTCTACTACTCCAAGATCAAGGCCGAGCAGAATGGCAACAAGCTAAACTCCGATGCCACCCAGCACGAGAACATGCACTGCGGTCTTTTTCAAACGGTGGCAGACGGCGATCTCACAGTAAGCAACGTCACTTTGGGTGGTACCGTTGGGCCCGTTATCAATGACGGAAAGAGCTCTACTGACGCTATTGGCGCGGGCGGAAGCTCATCGGGCGCGCTCGTGTGCCGCTACGTGTATGGGTCCAGCGACGGCAATGGCACCAAGATTAGAAAGATCTCAATTGATGATCTTACACTCAACAATCTGATTGTCGACGGCGCCAACAGCGCCACGGACGCTAACGCCTATATGCCTCTGCTCATCAACGAGATGCAGAAGTACGTGAGCCTGAACGCGAAGAATATCAAGACTACTGGGTACACGAGTGGCACCAAGGCGGCTACGTCGCTGTTCGGAAAGCTTGGTGTAGGCAGTGAGGCCGATCAGGTGACGGCGAAGTTTGAGCAAATCAGCTTGCCCAGCCAAGAGAACAATACGATCTTCACCCATGCGAGCCTGCTGGAGAGTTTTGGCTACGGAAGCACGAGCACGGGTTCTGCGGACTACACCTTTACTAATGCCGATGCCACGGCTGGTAAGGTGACATACGGAAGCGAAATCGATGCCAGGGACAAGGAATACTCTGGCAAGCAGCTTTGGTATTACGACGAAACGACGTATGGCACCGATAGCGGTTTGGTGACGGTTGATAACAAGCAGGCAAGTGTCACGAATCCTCGGTTTGGCGACTACCTTCCTTATGTTTACAAGGGAAAAGCCACCGAGGATGGCGTCCAGTATCACGAAATTAAAGTCAACCAGCGCATTCCAAAGCTGGTAACGGGATGTGGTACCTACGGCGATCCTTATTCCGTCACAAACGCGGCGGAGATGAATGCCATTGCCAACTACATTAATAACATGACGGCGCTTGACGGCTGGGAGGTCACCATTGTCGCCGACCAGGGTAGGCTCTGCACTCGCCGCAGCAGCGATCACTCGACCGACAATGAGGTTACGTACGTCTACAAGCAGGCGAACGGTACCGATAATAAATGGGAGAAGAAGACCGGAGACGCGTCGACCAATTCCCCGCAGACGCTGAGCGACGAAACCATGCGCCGCTATATGCAGAGCGCGTATTACAGCATCGAGCCTACTGAGGGCAATACGATTACTCTCGACGGCGCATCGTTTGGCGGTTTTGGAAATAGGGCCAACCCGTTTAGGGGCGTCATCGTTGGCAACTTTGGCAGTGATAATAAAAACGCAACCATCAAGATAGAGAATAACGAGGGTTCGCTTCGCGGCCTTATTCCCTATAGTTACGGCAGCGTGGTGCGCGATCTGAATATTCGCTATGTGAACGCGTCGGCGACTATTACTTATTCTGCCAAGGATGCCGACGGCGTTCCGACGGCGTTTTTCGGTGGCGTTGTCGGCTGCATCCTTGGTGGCGATAACATTATCGATGGCGTGGTCGTTAATGGGACGACGGCCGAAAACCCTACAACGGGATTTACCGTCACGGGCGGTGGCGACAAGCCGCATCTTGTTCCCATTGGTGGCTACGTCGGTGCCATTGCGGGTGGCGGCGTGATTTTCCGCAATATGGACAAAAGCGGAAAATCTTCCTGGCGTGCTGGAACTGGTGACAAATCTCGTGGTCTGGGAAAGGGCAACTTTGATCTCTACAACAATCCCTACGTCGGTCGCGTGATTGATGGCTATGCCTTTAGCGAGGGCTGTAAGGTTGAAAACGGTAACGCTAACTACCAGATTAACGAGCTCACAAAAAAAGGAACCCCCTGTGTCACCACCACGGGCACCGACAACAAGTACCTCGGCACTAACGCCGAGGCTCCTGTGACCATGGTGAAAAACGCCCAGGGCCTTTTGGTGCTCTCGGCCATCATCAGCTCGGGTGCGGGTGCTGGCGCGGCACATACCAACTACTCCAATAATGGCGTGTTCCGCGGTTCCAAGGCTTACTGGGGCAGCGATTCGCAAGACCCGGCGATATGCGGCTACCTGTTTGGCAACAAGGAATATGGCAAGGTACGGAATGCTAACTACGCAAATGTGGGCAAGCCTGAGAGTGCTGCCGGCGATTTCGAAATCGCCAAAAACGACGACCAGAAGGCCCCCGGCAAGCAGGGGTGGCACGGCCCGCTCGACCATGATGACGATGTAAATTCGCCCTACCTGGTGGCGTCCTACGCTGCCGACTACCAAACGGGCTATGTGTGCGCGTCGAAATCGATCGGCATGAGCTTGGAGTTCAAGCAGGGCGACACCTACGATATGACCGACTACGGCACGGGGTACGTGGGCCTAAACGGCCGCTACTATTCCAATGCCTGCAATTCGAACCAGCCGGGCACCGACCGCGACCGTATTACGCCGCACGTAGCCACGATCGACGGTAACGGCGCCACCATCACGGTGGGTACCGAAGGCACCGCCTACGGCGTCGTCGAATACGCCGACGACGACTATAAGGTCTCGGGCGTGGGTGGTCTATTCAGCACCGTGATGTTCACCTCCACCAATGTGGGGCAGAGCGTCACCGCGAACGACGGCGCGCAGGTCAAAGACCTCACCTTTAGCAACTGCAACGTAGCGCTCACCTATATCGACACCAACGGCGAAGCCAAACCAGGAGAGGCGCCGAACGACCTTACCGGTGCCGGCCTTTTGGCGGGTGCAACGGCCAACTACGACGACGGCACGTGCGGCATCTACCGCAACGTGCAGATGAAGAACTGCACCGTGTCGGGCGCAAAGAGCGTAGGAGGGCTTCTTGGCAGCTCGGGCCGCGCCAGACGAACTACGAGCGAAGACAGAACCTATATGGTCGAGTTCGGGGACGGGTGGGGCCCCGCGTATCTCTATGACTGCTCATACACTGGCCTTAACGTCACGGGCGAGAAGAATGTCGGTGGCTATGTGGGTACGGTCGCCTCGGCGTGCGGTGTGTGGACAACCGCAGGCACAGGGGTGAGCGAAAGGACCGTTGGCAAAAACTCGACCATAACTGCCACAGGGACAGTGCCCTACGTGGGCGGCGTGCTCGGCTATGTCGAAAGAAGCGATATCTCGGTCAACACCAACATCGGCACCACCACAGCGGCCCAGTCGTCGTGCACGGCAGTCATCTCTGGGGTAAACGTGCTAGCCACCGGGTCGAACTCCGATGACCATATGGGCGCCGGCGGCGTGGTCGGACGCGCCCGTGGCGGCGTTATTTCTATGAGCAACGTGCGCATTGATGGCGGAAACGGCACCGAGAACGCCGTCATCGGCGATAAGGCCGGAACGAACAATAGCATCTACAATGCGGGCGGCCTGATTGGTGAGGTTACGAGTAGCGGTAGCCCCAACAAGTACTGGTTCGACGACTGCAGTGTCAAGAATGTCAGCATCGCCGGCACCGGCAAATGCTCGGGCGGGCTTATCGGCTACTTCTTCAGCAATGTGAATATAGCCTGCAACAACATCGCGATCGAGAACGCTACGATTAAGGGTAACTGGAGCGGCGGTCTGCTGGGCGCGAATAACGCGAGTAACAGCGGATCCGTCGTCATTGACGTTACCAACACAAAGGTATCCAACACCACGTTTAGCGAAAGGTCCAACGGCGGCATTATGGGCGACGGGCGCGGCCAGTTCCATCTGTTAAACGTGCTCATGGACAGCAATAGCTACAATGCGGGCAAAACCCAGGGCGTACTCTTGGGCGAGGTTGACACGGGGGATGGTAAGTACAGCCTTTCCGCAGCGGGCGTGGAAGTAAAGCCCGGTAGTGGCAAGACCACGAGCGACCTGCCGCCGATGGTTTACACGACCAATACGAATACGGCTGCTGTTAACGAGAAAACTTATATTGCCTTCGGCGACTACAACGGCACGGCTGCCGCGCCCAACGAGAACAAAACGCTTTACGGCGCAGGCGATACTGCTACCACGGCAACGAGTCCGTACGTGACCACGAGGCCCGTGAGCACGCTGGCGGTGCGTGCCTCCGACGGCGACACCACCGACCGCTACCTGTTTGGCGACGGCGCCGCCATTGACACCGCGACGACCATCCAAAGCCAAGCGGGTGCCCGCGTTCCCGGCCGCTACACCTACACCAACATCGCCGGCATCAATGATGCCGGCGCATACCAAAACACGAGCACCTATAGCGCGGACAGCTCGCGTAGCACCTATAACGCTAACAACATTACTTCGGGCAAGAAGGCCAAAACTGACTTCCCCGTGCTCGTGATTCCGGGCAACGATACCACGACGGTGGAGAGCTACCTGAACATCGTGACCAATGGCGGCTTCTCCGATGCCCGCCGCCTCAACGGCAGCACCGCGCATGTGACCGCCACCGCCGAGGTCTTCTCGCTCGCCGATAACGGCACCTTCGTCAAGGACGTAGCCGCCTCGCAAGCGCCCACGCTCAAGGTGCTCAACAATGGCACGAGCTCTATGGCATTCCGCGCGAGCACCGACTGGGACAATGAGCAGGGGCGCTTCACGCTGCTTACGGTCACCTTTAGCGAGGCCGGCCAGAGCTACCGTGTACAGGTACCCATCATCGTCAAGCGCATGCTCGAGATCGACTTTACCGCCACCTACTCCGAAGGTGCGAACTTCAAGGCTGCCGACTATGCGACAAAATACGACAAGCACGTACTTGTGAGCAGCGGCGACACCATGACCGGCTACCTTACCTGGACCTATGGCAGCGCTCGGGGCAAGCCGGTCGATTACGGCTGGAACACGCTGCTCGAAGCCGGCGGCTCTATGGGTCCGCTCAACAAGAGCATTACCTTCGGTGCCACGCTGCCCGAGGGTACACAGCTCACACTCGTGGACACGGCCAACAACAGCCGCGAATATCACTACACGGTGGGCACGGGTGGCGCGACGTCAGTCAAGCTCACCGAGTTTGTGGACGCTGGCAACAAGGCTTACTACACCGAACCGTGGCTGAGCGAAATCGTGGGCGTGAAGGCCGATGAGGCCAAGGAGGACAAGGACGGCGCTTGGGTCAAGCTCGCCGATGACGAGGCCAAGGACAAGAGCCAGGCCGAACTCGCGAAGATGGCTGGCGCCAAGGTCGATGGCGCGTACTACCGCGCGCGCACTTCTTCCGACGCGACGGGCACGTTCTATACCCTCTCCGTTGATAAGGAAGAGCCCAAGAGCGAAAACTTCTACTTGGTGGTGCGCACGCCGGCGGGGTCCGCGGGCGTCAACGGCTACACCGCCACCACGGTGGACACGAGCCTCAACGAGCACATCAACTACCTGCTGCGAGGCAAGAAAGCAGCCGACGGCAAGGCTGCCGAGGATGGGCACCAGAATACGCCCTCGACCTACAGCGTGGCATCAAACTACACGCACAGCCTCGTTGACAACAAGCGTAACCTCGTCGACAACAGGGACAGCATCAACCGGATGGAGCTCAAGGAAGCCACCTATTCGCTTTCCATGAACGTGAGCGACACCGTGACGTTTGACTCGAGCCAGCAATACACGAGCTCTGACGCGCTGTATTATCAGCTCGATTCGTCGCTTGTCACCTATCACGATGGCGTCATCGCGGGCTCGGTAGGATACCCCACGGGCACGCAGGGCACGTATGAGTTCTACGTTAAGGTGGGTGATAACTACTACACCTGGGGCGGGTCGGGTTGGAATCTGGCCGGCACGAAGGAGACCCCAGTGGTGTCGGGCCTTAGTTGGACTGCGAACGGTGGCGACATGTCACTGGTGCTTACCGATGCTGAGGGTAATCCCATCGATATGTCGGGCCTGCGCGAGATCGCCAAGAACCATGTCAACGCCTTCACCGTTACCATGAGGGCCGCGCTCACCATGACGGAGCCTGCCTGCCAGGCGGGTATCGTGGCCTCGCAGAACAGCGGCACCGACCGCTACACCAAACCCAACTACCGCGCGTACCTTTCCACGCATGCCGACACGCTCAGCACCAGTAGCAACTCGGCATACAACGATGGCGGCGCCGGCTACTACCGTATGGATGTGGGCTCATCGACCATCGCGCTCGAGGCGTCTAAGAAATCCCAGTTGGGCATCAACATCGATGACCTCAAGTCCGCTGATGGCGAGATCGCTCTGGTGGGTACCTACGACCTGAGCAAGCTCACGGGCGCCGAGGCTAAGATCGACGCCGCAAACACGGTGACCTACACGCTGAGCCTGGAGCAGCGGCAAGATAATGGCGGCTATGCTCCGGTCGGCGATATCTCGAACTACATTACGGTGCTCGGCAGCGATTACCTAGGCACGGGTGCGGCATCCGCCGACGGCAACAGCTATGTGTTCACCGACACCAAGACCAACGGCGCGTTCCTCACGCGCGACGGCAACAGCCTTGCCTTTAAGCATGCCTTCCGCGTTAAAGTGAATACGAATGTTGAGGGTGAGAACCAAACTTACGCAAACTACCGCTTGGTGCTTACGGCCAATATTATGACCGGCAACGTTGTCGACGACACACCGGTCAACGTTAGCAACCTTGATGGCTATTCGCACTCCGACTACGTGACGTACACGCTAGCGCGCATCAACACCGAGGGCATTCGGCACGAGACGAAAACCAACTAGCTACGCGAGGGGCGGCAACCACCCGGTTGCCGCCCTTTTTCTTGTTCGCTTGGCCTACTGCTGCCCCAGCTCTCCACCAACTTTCCAGCTGTCCACTTAACTTACCACTCAAGGTGGAAAGCTGGAAAGTTAAGTGGAAAGCTGGTAAGTTAGGTGGAAAGTTGGAAAGTTGGGAGGTTCGGCATGAATGAGGAGTGGTTGGCGCGGGTTATCCATCATCTGCGGGCAATAGGAAACGACACCCAGCAGTACGAAGTAAAAGAAGCCAAGGGCGCGCTCCCCAAAAGCATCGTCGAGACGCTTTCGGCATTTTCCAACGCGCAGGGCGGCTTTATCATCCTCGGCATTTCCGAAAAGAACGGGTTTATGCCCGTCGAGGGTTTTGATGCCCGCAAGATGCAAGACGCCCTCTCTTCTGCATGTGAAAAGCTGACGCCCGTTGTGAGGCCGGATATCCAAGTGATTCCCTTTGAGGAAAAACTGGTGCTTTGCGCGCGCATCAATGAGATGCATCCACGCGATAAGCCCTGCTACATCACGGCGCGCGGCATGTACGATTCGTCCTTTATCCGTACGGGCGACGGCGACCGGCGCATGACTCCCTACGAAATCGATCGCTTTATGGAGGAGCATGTTCAGCCTACATACGACGACGAGCCGGTCGAAGATGCCACGCTCGATGACCTTGACGCCGATCTTTTGCAAGGGTTTATAAAACGCCAGCGCGAGCTGCACCCTAGGCTTTTGGGCACCAGAAGCGATGACGAGATTCTCCTTGACCTGCATGTGACCAAAAGGGTGGACGACGCAATCGTGCCGACGCTTGCCGCAATTGTCGCGATGGGACGGTTTCCGCAAAAGTTCTTCCCACGTCTCAATGTGACCTTTACGGCGTACCCCGGGACTACAAAAACGCAGCGAGTAAGCGATAACAAGCGTTTTGTGGATTCTCAGACCATTTTGGGTCCAATCCCTTTCATGATTGAGGACGTGCTTGCCGCCGTTGCGAGAAACACCCGAAACGCCGCGGTTATCGAGGGCGCGTTCCGGAAAGATGTGCCCGATTATCGCCCGTGGCGCTGCGCGAGGCGGTGGCGAACGCGCTCATGCACCGCGACTACTCTTCCGCCGCGCGTGGCTCACAAGTGCAGGTCAACCTGTATATCGACCGCGTCGAGATTCTCAATCCCGGCGGGCTGTACGGCGATGTAACGATCGATTCGCTGGGAGTTTCTGGGGTTTCGTCATCCAGAAACCAGTTCCTTTCAAATATCCTCGAGACCACGCCGTACCCAGGCGGTGGCTACGTGGTCGAAAATCGCGGCACTGGTTATCAGGAGATAGGTGAGCAGCTCGAGCGGGCAAACATGTTGCCGCCCGAACCAAAGAACTCGACGGTTTCTTTTTCGCTGACGTTCGATAAGCGAAAGATTATGCGGGCGGAACAGGTGACGTCTGTGGGGCATGTGGACGAGGCAATCTTGGATTACCTGGCAACACATTCTTCGGCTTCGGCCAAGGAGCTCACCGACGCTTCGGGTTTGAGCAGGAGCGCCGTTTCCAACCACATAAAAGGCTTGATTGGTGCGGGCAAGATTGAGGCGATGGAGCCTCCGCGCAGCCCGCGACAGCGGTATCGACTCGCGAAGTAGGGCTGTCCGTCGCCCATGCTTCGGTCTCCCAACTTCTTTCCAGCTTTCCACTTAACTTACCACTTAAGGTGGAAAGCTGGAAAGTTAAGTGGAAAGTTGGAAAGCAAATGGAAAGCTGGCATGTTAGGCGCGGGTTGACGAGGGGTTAATAATTGCATAAACCATACCAGCCAAACACAAAGATACCAATCTGGTTGGTAAAATACCGTCAATGAGCCGCGAGCCAACTAGCTGCGTAAATAAAACCTAAAGAACTGTTGCAAATGAATGGCAAATGCCCAGATGCCGCCGTTACGATTTTCAATTAACTGTTACGCGGGAACAGCAAAATGCTACTATCTAACAAGCACGTAAGAAAGCAGATTAACGGTTAAGGCTAAGAAGTGGCAGGCATGTCGGAAGCAACAAGGACTCGCGCGCATGCGCCCGAGGTTAGGCAACGCGCCGTCGAGATCCTCCAAGAGGGGGTTGGTCACCGCGCCCTCGCCGCAAAGCTTGGCATTCCCCAGGCCACGGCTCGTCAGTGGGCCCGCGCATATGCCGCGGGCGGTGCCGACGCCGTGCTCAATGCGGGCGCTCGTCATCACACCTATTCGTACGACGTCAAGCTCGCCGTGGTTAAGGACCGTCTGGAAAACGGCCTGACGGTTCGCGAGGCCATGATCAAGCATGGGATTCCCAGCGAGTCTTCGGTCAAGGCCTGGTGTCGCCAGTATCGCGAGAGCGGTGAGTCCGCACTGGTCGATAAGCCGCGCGGTCGCAAGCCGCGCGTTAAAAAGGCGGAATAGCGAACGGGATGGTGCGCCCACAGGGGCGCATTTTTCTTGCCGTGCCAGCTTTTCGGACCGCCGCGAGCCTATCGGGACATTCTCTAACGTGGTTAATAAACCGCGTGCAGTGGCCCGTGCGCCCGTCGCTGCGATGGTGGGAGTGTCTCCTCTCTGCTCCAAAGCGGACGTGCCCTTGCCCCGTACGCCTAAAACTCCCCAGTTGACCGAAAACCCGCCGCCGCTACTCCTCAATTGAGCTATAACGTTAAACAATTGCAGCGTTTTTGCATGGGGGAGTGATGGTATGACGCTACTGTATTTCCTTACCCTGTTTCCGCTGGTACCGGCACTGGGCATGCTGGTCGCGCGCGGTGACCGCGCCCGCGATGCGGTGGGGCTCATAGGTTCCGGCATTATTATGGCGGTGACAGTTGTAGTCGCCGTCATGTTTTTTGGCACGGGTCCGCAGAGCTTTGAGGTTGCCCCCGGCACCTCGCATGTGCTCTCGATCGTCAGCTCCGCCATCGATGTCATCCTGTGCGTCGTCATCCTGTACAACGCGTTCAAATATAGGAACGCGCTCACCACGGTGCTCGGCATAGTCCAGCTGGTGGGCTCGCTCGCCTTTGCAGCCATGACGCTGCCCGCGGCCGAAGCCGTCACCGCAACGCCGCTCTACCTGGACTATATGAGCGTGATCATGGTCCTCGCCGTCGGCATTGTCGGCAGCCTGATCTGCGTGTATGCCCTGGGCTACATGAAGGACTTCCAGGCCCACGACGAGCACGAGGCCGCGCTGCGCGGGCAGACCGCGCCCGACCGACGCCCGCAGTTCCTGGCGCTTATGTTCCTGTTCCTCTCGGCCATGTTCGTCATCGTGACGAGCGACAACCTTGAGTGGCTGTTCTGCGGCTGGGAAATCACCACCGTGTGCTCGTTCCTTATGATTGGCTATACGCGCACGCCCGAGGCCATCAAGAACGCCTTCACCCAGATCATCCTCAACATGCTGGGCGGCATCGCGTTTTTGGCCGGCCTCATGTACCTGCACGTTAACGGTATGCCGCTGACCATCTCGGGTATGATCGAGCTTTCCGGCGCCGGAACCGCGCAATCCGCGCTGCTGGTGATGCCGGTCATCCTGCTGTCGCTCGCCGCACTCACCAAGGCCGCACAGATGCCGTTCCATACCTGGCTGCTTGGCGCCATGGTCGCCCCCACGCCCACGAGCGCCCTGCTGCACTCGTCCACCATGGTCAAGGCCGGCGTGTTCCTGATGGTCAAGCTGAGCCCGCTCTATGCCATCTATCCCGTGACCGGGTTTATGGTCACGAGTGTGGGTGCCATCACGTTTTTGCTCGCTGCCCTCATGGCCATCTCGCAGAGCAACGCCAAGAGCGTGCTCGCGTACTCCACCATTTCCAACTTGGGCCTCATCAGTGCTTGCCTGGGTGTCGGCGCACCCGAGGCCGTGTGGGCCGCCATCTTCCTGATCCTGTTCCATACGGTGGCCAAGTCGCTGCTGTTCCTGTGCGTGGGCACGGCCGAGCATCATATCGGCAGCCGCAATATCGAGGACATGGACGGTATGTTCAGCCGCATGCCGCACCTGACGCGCCTGATGATGCTGGGCATCATGGGCATGTTTGTGGCGCCGTTTGGCATGCTCGTGTCCAAGTGGGGCGCCCTGGTGGCGTTTGCGCAGACCGGCAACGTGCTCATGATCATGGTGCTTGCCTTTGGCTCGGCCGCGACGTTTTACTTCTGGGGCAAGTGGCTCGCCAAGCTTTCGGGCGTCGACCCCACGGCTCAAAACGTTGAGGTCAATGTCCATAAGACCGAATGGATGGCGCTCAACACCATCGCCGCGCTGCTGATTCTGTGCTGCGTGGCCTTCCCGATTATCTCGAGCGGTTTGGTGTCGCCTTACTTGGCCATGGTGTTTGGCCGCGTGCCGTACGTTATTGGCAAGGACGCCATGTATCTGATGGTGGTTATCGTGGCGTTTATCGCCGTGGTGCTGCTGACGTCATTCCGCGTGAGCAACAAACCGCACGTAAACGTATATCTTTCGGGTGTGGGAACCGACAAATATCGCCATTTCCGCGGTTCGATGGGTCGCGAGGTAAAGGCCGAAAAGCGCAATTGGTACTCGGAGGACGCCCTTGGCGAGAAGCGTATTGGCCCCGCGGGTAGCGTCGTGTGCTGCAGCATTATCTTGTTTGCGCTGCTGTGTTGCGCGTGGATTGGACCCGAGCGGCTTGCCATGAGCGCGCCCTCGGTGCTGCGCGGCAAGTATTTCGAAGGTTCGGGCGTCGTGGGCATTTTTATTGGTACCGTGGCGTTTGCCTTGATTGCGCCGCTTGTGGGCGGCCTGATCGACGGCATCGACCGCAAGCTGTCCGCTCGCATGCAGGGCCGCGTGGGTCCGCGCCTGCTGCAACCCTTCTACGATGTGGCCAAGCTCCTGCACAAGGCCCCCGCCAGCGTAAACCCCATGGACGATACCTATATGGCGTGCGCGCTCATCTTTACCGTGGTGGGCGGCGGCATCTTTGTGTCGGGCTCCAACACGTTGCTGTGCGCCTTTATGGTGACGCTCGCCGCGATCTTTGTGGTGCTGGCATCTGCCTCGACGCAAAGCCCGTTTGCCCAGGTCGGCGCCGACCGCGAGTTGCTGCAGGTTATGAGTTACGAGCCCGCCGTTCTGCTGATGAGCGTGGGCCTGTATCTTGCCACCGATAGCTTCGATTCCATTGCCGTGACGGGGCAGTCGGCCCCCATCATCGTGTACAGCGTGCCCATTTTCCTCGCGCTGCTCGCGGTGCTTACCATCAAGCTGCGCAAGTCACCGTTCGATCTTTCGTACTCGCATCACGCGCATCAGGAGATTGTCCAGGGCGTCGCCACCGAGATGAGCGGCGGCACGCTGGCCAAGATGACCCTTATGCACTGGTGCGAGACCGTGCTGTTTTTGATGTGGGTGGGCATGTTCTTTGTTTGGGACAACCCGGTGAGCTGGGTCGTAGCCCTGGTCGTGATGGCCGCGACGTACTTTGTCGAGGTGCTGATCGACAACACCTTCGCACGCAGCACCTGGCGCAGCTGCTTTAGGCTCGGATGGGGCGTGGCGCTGGTGTTTGGCCTGCTCAACCTTATGCCCATCCTCGTCGACGTGTTTATTTAGGAGGCGGCATCCATGGATCATAAAATGTCGCGCTCGCCGTGGGTTATTCATTACGACGGCTCGAGCTGCAACGGATGCGATATCGAGGTGCTGGCCTCGCTCACGCCGCTGTTCGATGCGGAGCGCTTTGGCGTGGTCAACACCGGCAACCCCAAGCATGCGGACATCTTTTTGGTGACGGGGTCGGTCAATGCCCAGAACCTGCCCGTCGTGCGCCAGATCTACAACCAGATGCTCGAGCCCAAGTGTGTGGTGGCCTGCGGTATCTGCGCGTGTTCGGGCGGCGTGTTCCGCGATGCCTATAACGTGATCGGCGGCGTGGACCGCGCGATTCCCGTGGACGTGTACGCGCCCGGGTGCGCCATTCGCCCCGAGACGGTGATCGATGCCATCGTGGAGGCGTGCGGCATCCTGGACCAGAAGGAGGCCGTGATGCGCGCCGGCGGCGACCCGCTCACCGTGGGCGGCGCCGCTACCTGGGACGGTGGCGTTGAGTTGGGCGAGGACGGGTTTGTGGCCGCGGGGGCCGGGGCTGACGGTGCCGGTGGCGCGCCTGCCGGGAAGCCCGCCGCGCCCGCCGCTGGCGACGCATCTGCTGAGACGCCCGCCGCTGCAAAGGAGGCCGAGTAATGCAAAAGGCTATCTATACCACCGTCGGGATCGACGAGCTTCTGTCGCATGTCCAGGCGCTCAAGGGCGTCGGCGCGCGCTTTGTGCAAATGCATGCCGAGCGCAACGTCGACGACGGCACGTATCGCCTGGTCTATACGTTTATCAACGTTCGTGCTGCACAGGAGCAGATCGCTCAGGATGGCAGCTATGCGATCGAGAACCTGGTGGTCGAGGGCATCGACCAGTACCAGGAGATTCCGTCCATCAGCTCGTATTATCCGGCGGTATTCCCGTTTGAGAACGAGGCGCACGACCTGTTTGGGCTTGCCATTACCGATATGCAGATCGACTTTAAGGGCTTTTTCTACCAGGTCTCGACTGCCGAGCCCATGAGCGTTATCACACCCGAGGTGAAGGCCGCGCGCGAGAAAGCCATGAAGGTCCGTGCCGCCGCAGAGGCCAAGGCGCGCAAGGCTGCGGCCGAGAAGGCCGCTGCCGCTGCTGCTGCGGGGGAGGGCGCCGCGGGTGCCGGCGATGCTGCGAACGCTGTTGCCGCCCAGCCCGCTGCGGCTACCGGCTCCGATGCTCAGCATGACGATGCTGCTGCCAAGGCCGCGCTCAAGGCTGCCGAGATGGAGGCAAAGCTCGCCGCCATGGATCCCGAGAAAGCGGCCAAGGTCCGCGCGGCGCTTGCCGCCAAGGCCGCCCGCGACAAGCAGAAAAAGGAGGCGTAAGGTCCATGGCACATCGCTCCGTTATTCCGTTTGGCCCGCAACACCCGGTGCTGCCCGAGCCGCTTCATCTGGACCTGGTGATCGAGGACGACCGCGTCATCGAGGCAATTCCGCAGATCGGCTTTGTGCACCGCGGACTCGAGAAGCTCACCGAAAAGCGCGACATGCACCAGTTTGGCTACATCGCCGAGCGCATCTGCGGCATCTGCGCCGTGGGCCACAGCTATGGCTATGCCAGCGCCTGCGAGCGCATGCTCGACATCGAGGTGCCCGGCCGCGCGCAGTATATCCGCACCATTTTGCACGAGCTTTCGCGCATCCACTCGCATCTGCTGTGGCTGGGCCTGCTCGCCGATGCCTTTGGCTTCGAGGCGCTGTTCTATCGTTCGTGGACGCTGCGCGAGCAGATTCTCAAGATCTTCGAGAGCACGTGCGGTGGTCGCGTGATTCTGTCGATCAACGAGATCGGCGGCCTTAAGCACGACATTGAGGACTCCGAGCTGGCGGGTATTGTCCAGACGCTCGATGCCATGCGTCCCGACTACGAGGCCCTGGTGCATACGTTTTTGGACGACAATAGCTGCGGCGAGCGCCTGCATGGCGTGGGCGTGATCAGCAAGAAGGACGCGCTGAATCTGTCGATGGTCGGCCCGTTCGGTCGCGCCTCGGGCGTGGATTACGACGTGCGCATGTTTGGCGACGGTGCCTATGCAGGCCTGGCAGCATTTGAGCCCATCGTTGCTACCGACGGCGACTGCTATGCCCGCTGCCAGGTGCGTTGTGCCGAGGTCACGCAGGCCATGGACATCATCAAGGAGCTTGTGGGCAAGATCCCGCACGACGGTATCGGCGGGCGCACCAAGCTCACGCCGGCCGACGGCGCGCGCGGCGAGGTTGTGATTGAGCAGCCGCGCGGCGAGGCGTACTACTATGTGCGCGGTAACGGCACCAAGAATCTGGACCGTTTTCGCGTGCGAACGCCGACGTCGCAAAACCTGGCGGGTCTGACACATGCGCTGCAGGGCGTGCTCCTTGCCAACGTTCCTATGATTATCCTGACCATCGACCCCTGCATTAGCTGCACGGAAAGGTAGGCGCGGCATGAGTTTACTGACATTTGCCAAGACGGCCTTGGGTTCTATGGTCAAGCAGCCGGTCACGGTGTGCTATCCGCAGGAGAAGCTGACGGCGCCCGAGCGCCTGCGCGGGCATATCGTCAATGACATGGACGTGTGCATTTGCTGCGGCATGTGCGCGCGCCGTTGCCCGGCGGGCGCGCTTGCGGTCGATCGCAAAGGCGGCACCTGGTCGATTGACCCGTATGTCTGCGTGGTGTGCGGCGAGTGCATCGAGAGCTGCCCCAAGCACTGCCTGACTATGGACACCGCCCGCACTCCAGTCGCGGCGAACAAGACTCCCACGGTAGAAACTAAGTCGGAGTAGCGCTGGAATAGGGGCCGGCGGGGCAAAAATGCCCCGCCGGCCCTGCGCTTAAACGCGCGGTTGGGCCGCCACGAACAAAACTATGCCGGATTACGGGGCTGGATAGCGAACCTCCGACCATACAGAAAATTGCAAAAACAAAACCGCAGGTAGATAACCTGCCGTTTTTCAAAAAATGGAGGTATGGATGAGAACCCCGGCTTTTGCCCCGTAATCCGGCATAGTTTTGAAATGGCGTTAAATCGGTAGCAGCGATTTTGCTATGCCGGGGGGCTCGGTCTTTGGGCAACTACCCTCGCAGGTAGGCGATGGCGATCTGCGTGCGGTTGCGTAGCCCCATTTTGGCTAGGATTGAGCTGATGTGGTTGCGCACGGTGCCTTCGCCCATATAGGCGGTGGCAGCGATCTCCTTGTTGTCGAGGCCGCGGGCGATGAGCTCGGCGACTTCGAACTCGCGGTCGGTCAGGCCGGCAAAGGCGGCGGGCCGGCGGGTCGCGCCGGCCTCGACGTCCGCCCCATCAAAGTTGATATCTTCGATCGCCTTGCCCTCGAGCACGCGTTTGCCGTCCATGACCTGCGCCAACGCCGGCGGAATGGCAGCGACATCGGTCTTGATCAGGTAGCCGCGGGCGCCCAGCTTGAGCGCCGACACAATGTACTCGTCATCCGAGAACGTCGTCAGAAACACCACGCGCGCCGTAGGGTCGTGCTCAAGGATCTCGCGCGCGGCCGAAAGGCCGTCGCGTCCCGGCATCTGGATGTCGAGCAGCGCGATATCGGGTGCGTGCTCGGCGTAGAGCGCCACCGCATCGTTGCCGTTGGCACCGGTGCCCACCACTTCGATCTGCGGCTGGGCGCCCAGGATAATCTTGAGCGAATCGACCACCAAGCGGTCGTCGTCGACAACGATGAGCCTCATCGGCTCTCATCTCCTTGCTGTTTGGGAACGGTGGCAAACACGCGCCAGCCGCCGGCGCTGGCACGCGGGCCGGCGGTGAAGGTGCCGCCAAGCGCCTCGATGCGCTCGCGCATGGAGGCGAGCCCCATGCCCTCCGCGGCGCCGCGGCTGCTTGCTTGGACCCCGCCCGTGCCATCGTCGGTAACGATGAGCTGGTAAAACGACGGATGCTCCATGCATCGTACAGTGACAGCATGGGCGCAAGCGTGGCGCATGGTGCTGGAGAGCGCCTCGCGTAGGACCGCCGCAAAGCAGTTGGCGACGTTTGCGGGTGCATGCTCGGCCATAACTTCAAGCTCAATCTGCGGACCGCCGTCCGAGCGCGCGCCTTCGACAATGCGTTCGAGCTGCACGGAAAGGTCGACGGCGTTGTCGTTGAGCGCATGGACGCTGGTGCGCACAAGCTGGAGCGCCTCGTCAACCGTGCGTTTGACGTCGGCGAAATCGGCGGCAACCCTGGGCTCGTCGGCGTGCACGACGCGCAGGGCCTCGGTCTGCAGCGAGGCGCGCGTGAGCTGGTGGCCGACGTTATCGTGGATCTCGCGCGCGATACGGGCGCGTTCGGCGAGTGTCGCGAGCTCGACTTCGTAGTCCTGGCGATCGGCAAGGTCGCGGTTGCGCGCTTCGAGCGCGAGAGCTCGTTCCTGCAGCTCGTCGCGGATGCGGCGCATGCGCTGCTGCTCGCGCTCCAACTGGGCGGTACGTAGCGATAACAAGGTGGCGGCAACTGAAAGGATGGCGGTCAGTAGAAGCGTTCGGGCGGTGAGTGCGTCGGCGCGTAGGTCCGCGACGAGTGCGAAGACAAAGGCGACGCCAATGCCCAACGCGACCCAAACGTGTTCACGGCGCACGCGCCGCGCAATGTCATAGAGGGCGAGAGGCGCAAACGGCACAAACGGCGGCGCAAAGACGGCCGCGATGATGTAAGCGTAACTCGCGGCCTTGCTTACACGGCGTGTGCGTTCCCCCTTTGCGACCTCGGCCAGCGAGGTGGCGATAACGCCAAGGCAAAACGCCGCGACCAGGCGAGCGTCCACAGCAAGGCCCGTGGCGGCCGCAATGCAGCACGCCAGAACGATCGATTTGTCGAAAAGCCTGTTCATACGGGTATTGTACGCGAAGCCGCGCGTGGTGGAGGGGCCGCCTGCGCAACCGTGACATTCCTCCCGCGCGGCAAAGCGGGGGCGTCGGCGGGCTGCACGGTCAAGCCCCGCACTCGTGACAAAGCTCACTGGCGCGCGCCGGCGACTCCTGCGATGATGCAATCGTACCGGGCCACAATCAACAGGAGGGCCGCCTCATGACAGACATCGTCCACGTCGAAAACCTCGTCAAGCGCTACGACGATCTTATCGCGCTCGATCACTTTAACCTGAGCATCGCCCCCGGCGAGATCTTTGGCCTGCTGGGCCCCAACGGCTCGGGCAAGACCACGTCCATCAACTGTATTCTGCAGCTGCTTGCCTACGACAAAGGCACCATCGAGCTGTTCGGCGAACCCATGACGCCCGCCCGCTACGACCTCAAGCGCCGCATCGGCGTGGTGCCGCAGCAGGTGGCGGTGTTCGACGAGCTCACGGTGCGCGAGAACATCGACTATTTCTGCAGCCTCTACGTTAACGACCGCAAGCGCCGCCGTGCGCTGGTGGACGAGGCAATTGACTTTGTCGGGCTGGGCGACTTTACCAAGTTTCGCCCCGGCAAGCTCTCGGGTGGCCTGGCGCGTCGCCTCAACATTGCCTGCGGCATCGCGCACAAGCCCGAGCTCATCTTCTTTGATGAGCCCACGGTGGCGGTCGACCCGCAGAGCCGCAACGCCATCCTGGAGGGCATCTGCCGCCTGCGCGACGAGGGCGCCACGGTGGTGTATACCAGCCATTACATGGAGGAAGTCGAGCAGATTTGCAGCCGCATCATGATCATGGACGGCGGGCGCGTGCTGGCGCAGGGCACCAACGACGAGCTCAAGCGCATGATTCAGATGGGCGAGCGCGTGACCGTCGAGGTCGGCGCTGTCGAGCCCGCTACGGTCGAGCGACTGCGCGCCCTCGAGCACGTGCTTTCGGTCGAGCTGTCCGGCGGCGAGCTCGTCTGCACCTGCGAAGCGAGTCCGCACAATCTGGTCGACATCCTTGACACGCTGCGCGCTGCTGACGTGGCACTCGGCCGCGTGTGGAGCGAGCCGCCGACCCTCAACGACGTGTTCCTCGAGATCACCGGCCGCGAGCTGCGCGACTAGGGGGCAGCCATGTTCAACACCATCATCACCACGGTCAAGACCCTGCTGCGCCGGCCGAGCACGTGGGTCTGGGGCGCTCTCTTTCCCATCGCGCTTTCCACGATGTTCATGTTTATGTTTGCGAATCTGAGCTCCGACGGCACGGTCGACCCGGTGCCGGTGGCCGTCGTAGCGGATGAGGCCTGGGACGCCTCGACCTTTAAGGACGTGGCGACGTCGCTCGACGAGGAAAGCGACGACCAACTGCTCGAGATCCACGAGTACGAAGACTTGGCCGCCGCCCGCAAGGCGCTTAAGGCCGGCGAGGTCGCGGGCATCTATACGGTCGACGATGCGGGCACGCCCAAACTCACGTTGCTTTCGAGCTACGACAGCTCGCGTGCGTCGTCGGTGCTCACCGACCGCAGCATTCTGGAGACGATGGCAAGCTCGTATACGCAAAATGCCGAGCTCATGTCCCAGATTGCCCAAGACGACCCGGCGGCGCTCGCCGACCCGGAGGCGGTTACGCGCGCCCTATCGCTCGAGGGTGGCACCCACCGCGTAAGCCTGACACGCATCACGCCCGATGGCACGGTCATCTACTATTACGCGCTCTTTGGTCTGGTGGCGATGATGTCTGCCGAGTTTGCCGCCTTGAGCGTCGTCGATCTGCAGCCCAATCTGTCGGGCCTCGGCGCGCGTCGCTGCGTGGGCGGTCTTTCCAAAACGGCGTCGCTGGCCGGTATCTTTGTGGGCTCGTGGCTGGTTTCCTTTGCCTCGATGACGATCGCGATCGGCTACGTGCGCCTGGTCGTGGGTGTCGACTTTGGCGGGCGCGAGGGACTGTGCTTGGTGGGCGGCGCCGCTTCCGCGCTTGCCGCCACGGGCCTGGGGCTCTTTGTGGGCACGCTTCCCGTTAAGGGCGGCAAGGCATCCAAGTCCGGCATCCTCACAGGCTTTGCCACCACGTGTGCCCTGTTTGCCGGGCTCTACGGCGAGCCGGCGATGGCGCTTGCCGACGACGTCGCCCGCGCCTGCCCGGCCGAGTGCTGGTTCAACCCCGTCAAGCTCATCTGCGACATGTTCAATCGCCTGTATTTCTTTGAGGACCTGGGCCCCTTTGCCGTTCGCGCCGGCGCGCTCGCCCTGATGGCGCTGCTGTTCGTTGCCGCCGCCACGCTGATCTTTGGAAGGAGCCGCTATGAGCACCTTTAAGACTGCGCTTCGCATGGCGCTCGCACACCCGCTCTATCTGCTCATCTACACGGTGTTCATCTCGTTCATGGGTGTGTTTATCGCGGCCTCGGTGAGCTGGAACTCGTCGCAGCTCACCGAGTACAAGCCCTACGATGCCAACGTGATCGTGGTCGACCGCGACGGCAGCGACCTTTCGCGTGCGCTTACCAAGCATCTGGGTTCGCGCTTTGAGCTGGTCACGGGCGTCGGCGACGATGCGTACGATCTTGCGGATGCGCTTTCCAAGAGCAACAGTGCCAAGGGCAGCGCCGACTGCGTGTTCTTTATCCCGGAGGGGTTTGAGGACGACCTCGTTGCGGCCGCCCGCGCGGGGGAGTCTCTGCCCAAGCTCGATGTGACCTACGGTGCTGGCACCATGGCGGCGGCGCTTTCGTCTGCCGAGGCCTCGCGCTGGATCTCGCTTGTGGGCACCGCGGCGGCCCTAGAGCCCACTGCCTCCAACGGCTACGTCGCCAAGGCTGCCGAACATGCGGCCACCGAGCGTGCCAAGGTCGAGATTGAGCAGGTCAAGGTCGACTCGACCGCCGCCGCCACGCTCGAGTCGTATTTCAACTTTGGTGCGTACGCGATTGTCTCGTCGGTCATCGTGTCGGTGGGGCTGGTGTTCTCGGGCATGAACGAGCCCGAGCGCGTGCGTCGTATGGATGCCGGCCCAATCTCCGAGCGCCAGCGTTCGCTTGCCGTATTTGCGGCCGCCGCCGTGCTCACCGTCTGTATCTGGTTTGTGTCGAGCATGATGGGTGTCGTGGGCTTTGCCGGCGCGGTCGCCGAGGTCGGCGTGGGCCGTGTGTGCCTGGCGCTGGCAGCGACGTTTGCCCTGGCGTGCACGCCGCTGGCCGTTGGCTTTGCCCTTTCGAGCTTGGGCGCGCGCGAGGAGTTGCTCAACGGTGTGGGCAACCTGCTCGGCATGCTCATGACGTTTTTGGGCGGCGCCTGGATGCCGCTGTCGCTCATGGGATCGGCCGTGCAGACCGTGGCGCACTTTGTGCCGACGTTTTGGGTGAACGACGCGATCGGCAAGGCGCTCGCTGCGGACCTGACGCTCACCGTGCTGGGCGATATCGCCTGCGATCTGGGTGTCACGGTGCTCTTTGCCGCGGCCATCGCCGCCGTAGGCCTGGCCCTCGCACGCGCCAAATCCCGCGCCTAGCCGCCTAGTCGTTTAAGAGCGTCCCCAATGACTAGTCTGAAATAAATCCCAAGCCTCGCCCCAAAATAGTTCGCCAAGGTTTACTATTACGCTCATAAAGTAGTACGGGGCTAACAATAGGGGATACCATGGCAACGCAGGAAGCCTATGTCCAGGTTAAGGATCTCAAAAAGCACTATGGCGACGGTGATGCATGCCTGACGGTGCTCGACGGCATCGACACGTCCATCAACCGCGGAGAGATCTGCGTCATGCTGGGACCTTCGGGTTCGGGCAAGTCGACGTTTCTTAACCTAATCGGCGGCCTGGAGGATGCCGACGCCGGCTCTATTCTGGTGGACGGCTGCGACCTCACGGTGCTCAAGCCTACCGACCTGGGCGAGTATCGCCGCCGTGAG
The DNA here is from genome assembly GCA_902473205.1 of uncultured Collinsella sp. Classification (GTDB taxonomy): domain Bacteria; phylum Actinomycetota; class Coriobacteriia; order Coriobacteriales; family Coriobacteriaceae; genus Collinsella. Next base: position 37,661 of record CABRRA010000001.1, on the reverse strand, counting down.
CTGGGCTTTGTCTTCCAGTTTTACAACCTGGTGCCCGATCTCACCATCAAGGAAAACATCGAGGTCACGGCACACCTGTCCAAAAAGCCGCTCAATGTCGACGACCTGCTGCGTTCACTGGGCCTCTACGAGCACCGCAACAAGTTCCCGCGCCAGGTCTCGGGCGGCCAACAGCAGCGCTGTGCCATCGGCCGCGCGCTCGTCAAAAACCCGGGCCTGCTGCTGTGCGACGAGCCCACGGGCGCGCTCGACTACAAGACGTCCAAGGAAATCTTGCAGCTCATGGAGGATGTCAACCGCACCTACGGCTGCACCATCATCATTGTCACCCACAATACCGCCATCGCGCGCATGGCCAATCGCGTGCTGCGCCTGCGCGACGGGCACATCGTCGAGGACGAGCTCAACGAGTCGCCCGTCGCGGCCGCCGAGCTCGATTGGTAGGCGGCGCCATGACACCTCTCGCAAAACGTCTCCCGCGCGAGCTGCGCCGCAATATCGGCAAGTACCTGGGCATCTTTTTGCTTATGTGCGGAAGCATCGCTCTCACCTCGGGCTTTTTGCTCGCGGCCCACTCCATCGGCTGCCTTATCGACGGCATGCGCGATGCGTACACGATTGAGGACGGCCGCGTGACCACCTCTTTCGAGGCCACCAAAGACCAGCTCAAGGCAGCCGAGGGTGCAGCCGGCGACGTCGGCGGCGTCACGCTCTACAAGAACTTCTCCATCGACGCCATCATCAAAAAGGCGTCCGGCGACGACGGCACCAAGCGCACGCTGCGCACCTATGCGCACCGCACCAAGGTCGATATCGCGTCCTACTGTGAGGGCAAGGAGCCCAAGACGGACGATGAGGTGGCAATCGACCGGGTCTTCGCCACCAACAACGATCTCGCCGTGGGCGATAAGGTCGAGCTCGAGGGTCGCACCTACACCATCTGCGGCATCATGACTCAGCCCGATAGCCAGGCGCTGTTCCTCAACAACTCCGACTTTACGGTGAACACCATCACCTATGGCGTGGCCGAGGTCACCGACGCTGGCTTTGCCGCGCTCGAGGACGTCGGCGGCGCGCACGCCTACACCTACTCCTTTACCTTTACCGATCGCGACCTCTCCACTGCGGACCGCATCGATGCGGAGCAGGATATGGTCGAGGCGCTGACCGATGCCGATGCGCGCGTGGACGATCTGATCGACGCCGATTCCAACCAGGGTATTGGCTACGCGCGCGACGACGTGGACGGCGACTCTATGATGTGGATGACGCTGCTCGACATCATCATCGTGATCATGGCGTTCGTCTTTGTGGTCCTTACCGACGCCACCATCGAGGAGGAGAGCGCCATCATTGGCACACTGCTCGCCAGCGGCTATCGCCGTCGCGAGATCGTGCTGCACTACCTTGCGCTTCCCGCCATCGTGGGCGTGCTCGCAGCGCTTTTGGGCACTGCGCTCGGCGTTGTGTTCTTTACCGAGCCCATGCGCAGCCTCTATTACGGTTCGTACAGCCTGCCGCCCTTCCAGGTGTACTGGAGCTGGGAGATCTTTGTGAAGTGCGCCGTGGTTCCCGCCGCCGCGCTCATCCTCATCACGCTGGTGGGCCTGCTTCGCAAAATGGGCAAGACGCCGTTGCAATTCCTTCGTCACGAGGCGAGCGGCAAATCGGGTACCAAGCGCGGCCTGCAGCTGCCGGAGCGCATGGGCTTTGTTTCCCGCTTCCGCCTGCGTATCTTCCTGCGCAACCTGGGCAACTTCGCCACGCTCTTCGTGGGCATTGCATTTGCGTCGCTGCTGATGCTTTTTGGCCTGGCGATTCTGCCCACGATGACGCACTACGCGGACAACCTGAAGACGAGCCTGGTCGCCGAGCACCAGTACACGCTCAAGGCGCCGCTGGAGCTCGAGGGCACCGCCGAGGAGCGCGAGCAGTGGTCGGCACTCGAGCGCTTGCAGTCGGTTGACGGCGCGCTGCTAACCGCTGCCCAGGATGCCGATGACGAGCTTGACGACGCGGCCGATGCGGCGCAGACGGCAGCCGATGCCGCGACCGCATCTCCGTCTGCCGAGAGCCTGACTGCGGCGCAGGATGCGCTTGCCAAGGTCCAGGACAAGAAGGATGCGCTTTATGCGCGCCTCGATGATCTTGCCGATGCCCTCGGCTGCAACCGTGATGAGGCTATCGACCTGATCGACAAAGCCTCCAAGATTGACACTGACAACGACGATATCCACCCGGTCAATACGACCGACAACGGCGCGGGCGCAATCGCACAGGCTGAGAAATACGCCGTTTACCAGCTGCAATACGACCGCGGCGATGGAAATGGCGAGGAGACGATTTCCGTCTACGGCATTTCAACCGATTCGCGCTATTGGAAAGACCTCAACGTCGGCGATGGGCGCATCGTCTTTGGCGGCGGTCTGCTCGATAAGTTTGGCTGGAGCGAGGGTCAGAAGGTCATGCTCGGCGACAAGTACGAGGGCGAGCATTATTCCCTTGAGTACGCGGGCAAGGATTGTACCTGGGGTTCAAAGTCGGACATGAATATCTATATGAGTATCGATGACTTTAACGAGCTGTTCGACAACGACGCCGCCTACTTTAACGGCTATGTGAGCGACGAGAAGCTCGATCTCGATGCTCGTTACTTTGCCGGCGACACCACGCCCGACGACATGCGCGCCGTGGGCGACCAGTTTATCGGCATGATGAGCAAAATGATCGGCATGATGGTTGGGCTCGCGGTGTTTATTTTCCTGCTGTTTATGTACCTGTTGACCAAGGCTGTGATCGACCACAGCGCCCGTTCGATCAGCTACATGAAAGTCTTTGGCTATCGCGATAGCGAGATCTCGCATCTGTACATCCGCTCGATCACGCTGTGCGTGGTGGCGTCGCTTGTGCTGAGCCTGCCGGTCATTATTGGCTCGCTTACGGCCATCTTCCGCTCGATGCTGCTCGCCTACAACGGCAATATCGAGATCTACGTGCCCGCTTGGTCCATGACGGCGTGCGTGGGCATTGGCTTTGCGACCTACCTGGTCGTGGCGCTGCTACACACGCGTTCTATCAAGCGCGTCAGCCTGGCCGAAGCCCTCAAAGTCCAAGAGTAGTCATCGGGGACGTTCTTAAACGACTAGTCATCGGGGACGGTCTTTGCCGATTCGCCGGCTCGCTGGCCGGGCCGGCAAGGACTGTCCCTGGCGGCACTCATTTAAGTCTGTCCCCAATGAGTGGTTTCAGTCATTTAAGTCTGTCCCCAATGACTACCCAATGACTGGGCGCCGTGCTTGACATTAACCCTGCTTCAACGGGTACCATCCTCTTATGTCTGTAACGCCATATAGACCGAGGGGATAGATCTATGACCGCAACCGCACCCGCAGCACCGGCAAAGGTGTACTTTACCAACCTGCGCACGCATGCTCGCGAGAGCCAGCTCGACAAGCTCAAGCGCCTCATCCGTCACGCCGGTATCGAGCAGATCGACTTTGAGAACAAGTTCGTCGCCATCAAGATTCACTTTGGCGAGCTGGGCAATCTGAGCTTTTTGCGCCCCAACTACGCTCGCGCCGTCGCGGATGTCGTGAAGGAGCTGGGAGGCAAGCCCTTCCTCACCGACTGCAATACGCTCTATGTGGGTAGCCGCAAAAACGCGCTCGAGCACATCGATACCGCCTACCAGAACGGTTTTACCCCGTATGCCACGGGCTGCCAGATCATCATCGCCGACGGCCTCAAGGGCACCGACGAGGCACTCGTCCCGGTCGAGGGCGGCGAGTACGTGCGCGAGGCCAAGATCGGTCAGGCTCTCATGGACGCCGATATCGTGATCAGCCTCACCCACTTTAAGGGCCATGAGCAGGCCGGCTTTGGCGGCGCCATGAAGAACCTGGGCATGGGAGGCGGCAGCCGTGCCGGCAAGATGGAGCAGCATGCCGCCGGCAAGCCGAACGTCGCGACCGAGCACTGTGTTGGCTGCCGTGCCTGCGAAAAGGTCTGTGCGCACAACGCTATCTCGTTTGACGACACCCGCGAGCGCGAGCTTGCCAACGGTAACACCCGCACGGTCCACGTGGCCGCCATCGACCACGATCGCTGCGTGGGTTGCGGCCGCTGCATCGGCGTGTGCAACCAGGACGCCATCAAGCCCGGCTATGACGCCGCGGCCGACGTGCTCAACTGTAAGATCGCCGAGTACACCAAGGCCGTCGTCGACGGCCGCCCGAGCTTCCACATTTCGCTCGCCATGGACATTAGCCCCAACTGCGACTGCCATCCCGAAAACGACACGCCCATCGTCAACGATATCGGCATGTTCGCGAGCTTCGACCCGGTCGCCATCGACCAGGCCTGCGCCGACGCCGTCATGGCATCCGAGCTGCTGCCCAACACCGAGCTCACCGATAGCGCGGCCAAGATGGAGCACAACCACGAGCATCTGGAGGGCGATCAGGCCAAGGACCCCTTCTGCATCACGCATCCCGACACCGACTGGCGCACCTGCATCGCGCACGCCGAGAAGATCGGCCTGGGCACGAGCAAGTACGAGCTCATCGAGGTCAAATAGCGCCTATCTATTGGACAAAACAAGCGCCTTTGTAGCGTTAGTTGAGCAAAAGCCGCCCGTGAGCACAGCGCTCGCGGGCGGCTTTCCGGAAGTATGCGGCAAATTTCGAGACCGCCGAACACACGACATTTTTTGGCAACAAAACCCCTGATAAATTGTTGGTAAAACTGTGGTCTGGTCGGCAGTTCCAGATTTTGCCGCATACTTCCGAAAATAGGGGGTCAGGTAAAGCCTCAGACGTTGCTATTCGCCTAAAAATACTCGTCGAGGAAGTTGTTGACTGTGTTCCAGTAGAGCTCGGGGTCAACTTGCGCACTCTTGGCGTGGGTGGCGCCATGGATGGTGAGCTTTTGCTTGACCTTGCTGGCGCACGCGTCGTAGTTTTGGTCGAGCATGCTGTACGGCACAAAGGTGTCCTGGTCGCCGTGGATAAACAGCATGGGAACCGTCGCGTGTTTGAGTTGCTCCACACTGCTCGCCTTATGAAAGTCGTAGCCCGCGCGCACGTTGCACACCAAGTTTGCTACATCGAGCAAGGGAAAGCTGGGCAGGCCGAACACGTCCTTGAGTTGCAGGGAAAACTCGTCCCAAACACTCGTATAACCACAGTCCTCGATAATGCATTTTACGTTTGCGGGTAGAGATTCCCCCGCGACGTTCATGGCAGTTGCTGCACCCATCGACTCGCCAAAGACCAGGATGCGCGCCTCGGGGTCGGCCGCAACGATCCGCCCAATCCATGCAACGATATCGAGCCGCTCGGGCCAGCCCATGCCGATATAGTCGCCGCCGGAGCGCTCGTGGGCGCGGGCGGCAGGCGCGAGCACGTTCATGCCGCGGTCGTGGAATCGCTTGACGTATCGGGCCATGCCGATGGGCTCGTTGGTATATCCATGCAGGCAGACGGCGTAATCGTGGGTGTTCTCCGAGGCGGCAAAAAACCAAGCGGCGAGCTCGGTTCCGTCATCTGCGGTGAGGTTGCTGCTCTTGCGGTTTTCTTTAAACCATGCCCGCGCCTCGGTGTCCTCGGCATCCGGCTGCTCGCCTTCTTTGTCGTTCTTGCTATCCTGCATCATCTTCATGGTGTACGGCGCTTGGGGATTCAGCGCGAAGTCAAACAGAAAGTTGCCGGCAAATCCGAGCAGCACAACGACAACCACCAGTGCAACGATGCCGGCCATCTTGAGCTTTCGATGGGAACGTGCGTTTTGAGCCATGCGGTATTCTCCTATAAGATGTTAATACGTCAACATTTAATGCAAGCGCATTATGGACGTTCGCCGTTGATGCGTCAACAGGCAAAGAATGGGTAAACAAAGGGTCACGTATGGTGCAAATTTCGCACGTACCTAGACGCTTTGATATAGTGTTGAGAACTCTTTACGTTGGAGGATGTAACCGGCATGTCCGATTCGAGCGACAGTTCTAAGCCGCGACCCAAGACCGCGGCCGTTCCACACTACACGGTGGGCGAGGAGATCATGAACTCCGTCACCCATGGTGTCGGCTGCCTGCTGGGTATCGCGGGCCTGGTACTCCTGATCGTATTTGCTGCCCTGCGCGGCGGAGGCCCGGCCCACATGGCCGCGGCGATTGTCTATGGTGTCAGCATTATCCTCGAATACCTTGCCTCCACGCTCTACCATGCGATTCAGCCCGCTCGCGCCAAGCGCGTGTTTCGCATTATCGACCACAGCTGCATCTACCTGCTCATAGCCGGCAGCTATACGCCGTTTTGTCTCATCACGCTCGCAAACGACGGCGGTCCTATGCTGTTCTTTGCCGTATGGGCCATCGCCATTATCGGCATCGCCCTCGAGTGCTTTATGCGCGAGCGTCAACCGCACTGGGTAAGTGGCCTGGTCTACCTGCTGATGGGCTGGCTCGTTGTCTTTAAGCTGCCCGAACTTGTGGCACTGCTCAACCCCGTGGCGCTTGCCCTGCTCGCCGTCGGCGGCGTGTGCTACACCGCGGGCGTGCCGTTCTATATCGCCAAAAACGTGCGCTATCTGCACAGCGTGTTTCACCTGTGGGTGCTCGCCGGCAGCATCTTCCAGTTCATGGCGGTGATCCTCTTCGTAATCTAGCGACCACGCCAGCGCCCGTGCCCCCGCTCGGTCGCCAGCGCAATTGCCCTATCCGCCATCAACGTTTTACCCTAACGTCCCGAATCTTGGAGGTTCGAGAAACTCCCGATGGACATAACCATCTCCCTTATCACCACCCTCGTTTTGACCCTCATCAACGGCTACTTCTCCATGTCCGAGATGGCGCTCACCACGGCTAAGCGCGCCGTGTTGGAGCACGATGCCGAGGAAGGCGACAAGCGCGCCGAGCGCGCCATTAAGCTGGCCGCCGACTCCGACCAGCTGCTCGCCACCATCCAGGTCGCCATCACGCTCGTGGGCTTCGCCTCGTCCGCCGTCGCCTCGACGAGCCTGTCCGACCCGCTTGCCACGTGGCTCATGAGCTTTGGCATCGCGCCGCTTTCCGCCATCGCGCGCGGCCTGGCGCCGGTCATCATCACCGTCGCCGTCGCCTTCGTGTCCATCGTGGTTGGCGAGCTTGTGCCCAAGCGCATCGGCCTGGCTAATGCCGAAGGCGTATCCAAGCAGGTCGTGGGACCGCTCTCCGTGTTCCAAAAGATCGCCCGCCCGCTCGTGTGGCTGACCGGTGCCTGCTCCGACGGCCTGGCCCGCATCCTGCGCATCAAGAGCGCCGACGACCGCCAAAACGTCTCGGAGGAAGAGATCAAATACATGGTCTCGGAGCAGGATGATCTGCTCGACGAGGAAAAGCGCATGATCCACGAGATCTTCGACCTGGGAGACACCGTTGCCCGCGAGGTCATGGTGCCGCGCGTGGACACCACCATGTGCGAGGACGACGAAACGGTCGCCGACGTGCTGTCCGCCATGCGCCAGACCGGCTTTAGCCGCATCCCCGTCTATCACGAGGATCCCGACAACGTCGCCGGCATCGCGCACATCAAGGACCTGATCCAGCCTTCGCTCGACGGCAAGGGCGACCAGCCCATCGCCGACTTTTTGCGCGACGCCACCTTTGTGCCCGACACCAAGGACATCCTGCCGCTGCTGTCCGAGATGCAGACCTCGCACGACCAGATCGTAGTGGTCGTGGACGAGTACGGTGGCACGGCCGGCATCATCACCATCGAGGACATCGTCGAGGAGATCGTGGGTGAGATCGAGGACGAGTTCGACCCCGACAACAAGTACCTCACGCGCCTTTCGCGCCGCGAGTGGCTCGTCGATGGGCGTTTTTCGTGCGATGACGCGATTGAGCTTGGTTGGCCGCTCGAGGAAAGCGATGATTATGAGACCATCGCCGGCTGGATTTTGGAGCTTTGCGACTCGGTGCCCGACATCGGAGAGGTGTTTGAGGTTGCGGGGTACAAGTTTAAGGTGCAGTCGATGCGTGGCCAGCGCATCTCGCTCATTCGCGTGATCGCTCCGGCCGAAACCGATAAGAAGGATTCCGAGCCCTCGGCAGACGAGCCGACGGCGTCGGACGCGGGTTCTGCGGACCCGCACGATGGCGACGAGTAGGGCGAGGAAGAGTAGGGGAGAGTTATGGCAGGCCTGTTCAACATCCTTAAGGTCACCGTCAGCGAGGACAAGATCTGCGCGCATGTGCTGGTGAATCCCGGCATGCCGCTTATGACCTCGGAGGACATCGAGGCCACGGCGCGCGTGTACTACCTGGTACCCGCGATTGCCAAGCATCTGTGCCTGGGCGATTCCGGTCGCGAGTTCCAGGACTGCATGGGCCAGACCGAGCTTTGCCATCTGCTGGAGCACGTGACGGTCGAGCTCATGAACGAGACCGGGCTTGCCGGCAGCATTTCGTGCGGCCGCACCCGCGTAAGCGAGCACGACGAGCGTGTCTTTGAGGTCGAGCTTTCGTGTCCCGACGACGCGCTGGCCATCGGCGCGCTGTCTTCGGCGACCTTTATGATGGACTGGGCGTACCTGCACGCCGACCAGCCTGCCCCCGACGTGGAAGGAACGGTCGCGGGCCTGCGCAACCTGGTACTGGGTATGCGCGCCGAGGCCGAGGGCAAGGACCCGCACGAGGCCGTCGCCGCCGCGAACGCCGAAGGCGAGGCCGGGGACACGACCGAGGGCGAGGCGCCTGCCGAGGCTGCCGCCGAGTCTGTCAACGATGCCCCTGCCGAGGAGGCCGTCGAGGTCGAGCCCGCGGAGCCCCAGGGCGTCCCGAGCTTTGACGACGAGCCGCAGGAAGTAATCGATACCGAGGGCGCGACCGCCGAGAGCCATGAGGCCCCCGCTGCCGTCTACGGTGGTGCGGCGACGGCTCCGGTTGCCCTTGCGCGTGAGGGAGCGCTGCCGCTCGTTGACGGCGCCGGCGAGGACCCGGGCGCTACAGTGGCCATGCCTGCCATGCCGCAGGAGTAGGCTCACCCGCTTATCACCATCATGTACCTGCGCCTTTACCGTACGCAGATGAGCGAGACGGCAAGCGCTGTGCTGCGGGTATAATGGACAGCATTCAAACGGTGGGCGCCGAGGTGCCCGCAGGAGAGGAATGAACATGGGTAAGACTTTCAACTTTATCTCGGGTGCGCTCTTCGGTGCTGCCGCCGGCGCCATCATCGGCGTCGCCTTGGCTCCGCGCTCGGGCGCCGAGACCCGCGCCATGGCTGCCGATATCGCCAACGACGCCTGGGATAACATGCGCGACACCTACGAGCACGGTGCCGAGGAGGCCCGCGCCGCGGTCAACGATTTTGGCCCGATGGTCGACGCCAAGACCGATGACCTGCGCGCCAAGGTCGACCTTGCCCGCGAGCGCATGGACCAGCTGCGCGAGCAACTCAACGACGCCATCTCGGGCGGTAACGTGACGCCCGCCGCCGATGTCGTGGTCGAGAACGCCGTCGAGGCCGACGCTGAGGCCGCGGAGCCTTCGACCGAGGCATAATGCGCGCCGGGGATTTTGTCGGCGCCAAGATCTATCGCAAGCCTACCGAGGATAAGCGCACCAAAAAGGACGGCACGCCGCGCAGCCCTAAAAAGCTCGGCAAGATTCACTTTCCGGTCTTTACCCCGGGCGGTACGCGCGTGGTGGGCTTTATGGTGCGCCAGTCCGATATCGCGGGCATGATCGAGCGCCCCGACCGATTTGTGGCGCTCGATGCCATTGGCGTCTACGAGGGCGCCATCGCGGTTGACGACGTCAAGGGCACCTACGATGCCGCTGCGGCCAAGCGCCTCGACATCAACCTGGACGATTGCATTATCTGGGTTGGCATGGACGTGCGCACGGAGTCGGGCGATGTCGTGGGCTATTGCTCGGATGTGGAGTTCAAGCCGCGTTCGGGCATCGTGCAGACGTTCTACGTGACCGCCGGCACTGCCTCGAGTGTGCTGGTGGGCGACACGCAGATGCCGCCGACGATGCTGCGCGGCTATGCGGACGGCGCGATGATCGTTTCGGACGAGGTCAAGTCGCTCGGGTATTCGGGCGGCGCCGCCGCAAAGGCTGCCGAGGCAAGCGTCATGGTGGGCGATAAGGTCAAGAAGGGCGCCAAGGTGCTCGATGACAAGGGTTCGGTCGCCGTGGACAAGGGCAGTCGCGCGCTGGGCAAGCAGCTCGGCAAGACGCGCGGTATGTTCAAGGCCTTTAAGGACGAATACCAAAAGGCGAGCGGGGGCTCGTCGAAAGCCAGCAAATAGCGACGTACCAATTGATGGGAGGCAAGCCGGAGACCTGTTGCTCCGGCTTGCTGCGTTTATGGGGGAGGGCACATGCGCCAAAACGGATCTAACTTAAACGGGCGCTCGGGTGCGCGTCCAACGGCGCGCCGCGACCTGGGTCAGCTGCCCAGCGGTCAGCGCAAGCGTCACCGTAAGCCCGGCGCGATGTATCTCAACCATAGCCGCGGCTTTAGCGACCGCAGCGCTCGCATCGGCAACGGCCGCACGCCCCGTCGTCCGTCTCGCCTGCCCTATGCGCTCATTGCCGTGGGCTGCGCACTCGTGCTGTTTATCGCCGCCATCGTGGGCTATGTCAACCGCAGCGTGGATGTCGTCCTCAACGGTCAGGAGACTGCAGTGCGCGTCGGCTCTACGCTGCAAAATCTCATCGACGACCAGGAGCTGACCGATACCTACGACGCCGGGGACTTGCTGGCCGTTGACGACAGCGTGCTTACTCGCCATGGCGGCGAAAAGCTGTCGGTAAAAGTGGACGGCAAGCGCATAAAACAGGGCAAGTGGAAAAGCCGCGAGCTTACGGGCGGCGAGAAGGTGACGGTCAAAGACGGCCGCGACACGTATGAGAAGCACGAGGTCCAGGCGACGGTTATCGAGCCCAAGCTCAAGGTCGAGGGCACGGGTGCTATCGAGTACGTCAAGACGTGGGGCATCCAAGGCCGCTCCGAGGTGTGGGTCGGCGAGCAATCGGGCAAGACGCAGGACCGCGGCGAGGTCGTGCCCGCCACCGATTGCGTGGTCGAGTGCGCGAGCGTGGCGCCCAAGGGCAATGAAAAGTACGTGGCGCTGACGTTTGATGAGGGCCCGAGCGGCGCGACCAAGCAGATCTTGCAGGTGCTCAAGGAAAAGGGCGTCACCGCGACGTTCTTCCTTTCGGGCGATGCGGCCGAGGCCTCGCCCGCCACGGCCAAGGCGATTGTCGATGCCGGCTGCGAGGTCGGCTCCAACAGTTACCGCGACGAATCGCTCAAGGGCAAGGACCGCGATGCGGTGCGCGAGCAGGTTTCGAAGGGCACCGAGGCGATCAAGTCCGTGACCGGAACGTCGACGATGCTTTTGCGTGCTCCCTACGCAGCCTTTGACGAGCAAAACTGGATTGATGCGATGGACCTGGTGTCTGCCGTGGTCTCGTGGAATATCGATTCGGGCGACTGGCTGCTCAACGGTGCCGACGAGCAGGTCTCGACGGTGCTCGATTCGGTGACGCCGGGCAACATTGTGTTGCTGACCGATAACGATGAATGTGCCGAGCAGACGCTCGAGGCGCTGCCGCAGATTATCGACGGGCTTATTGCCGACGGCTACAAAATCGTGACATTGAGCGATCTGGTCAAGACGGATACATCGCTGAGCAAAAAGCTCACCTCGTTGACGAAGGCCGCCATGCCCAAAAACGCCGTGTTCCCCCAGCTCGCCGAAGATGACGACACCACAGACTAGTCATGTAAGAACGTCCCCAATGACTATGTCACGGATGCGTCAGCGTTTGATATGCCTGCGATGTTTGGAGCATAAATTTGACGCCACGGCGCGATGCTGATGCTATAGTTACTGCGGATAACAAGGGTCAAGAGAAAGGTTGCAGGTGAAATCCAAACCTCGACCATACAGTCGATGACCCCATGCAGGTGCTTCTTGCGCATGTACGGGGTGTGAGCGCCGAGCGGCGTGCCGCCCGCGCATGCGTATGCATATCTAATAGTCCACGGACGGCGTGCCGGCATGGCCGCAGTTCGAAGGGATAATGATGGGGAGCACCAGTGAATTATCTGAGTGAGATGCTCAAATTGCCGGTCTTGGACGTCGATGGCGAAAAGCTCGGCGTTGTGAATGATTTTGGCATTGCTACCGGCGAAGTTTTTCCGCACGTAACGTCGCTCGCGTTCCGCGGACCCGGCAAGACGCCGTTTATGATCAGCTGGCGCAAATGGGTCGACCGTATCGACGAGACGGGCGTACACCTTAAGTCGCCGGCCACCGAAATCCGTTTTTCGTACCTGCAGCCGACCGAACTCTTGCTTGCCCGTGACGTGCTTAACAAGCAGATTGTCGACACGCAGGGCATGAAGGTCGTGCGCGTCAACGACATCAAGTTTTCCATGTCGGGCGAAAATCAGCTGCGTCTGCTGGGTGCCGAAGTTGGCGCCCGTGGTCTGCTGCGCGCGATCAGCCCCGCCCTCGAGCATGTCGTCGAGAGCTTTATGAAGCACCTGGGCAAACCGCTCGGCGAGGACATCATCGCCTGGTCCTACATGGACCTGCTCGACCGTTCGACTAAAAACATTCAGCTGTCGGTGTCGCATAAGACGCTCGGCGAGCTGCACCCTGCCGACATTGCCGACATTATCGAGCAGCTCGACCCGCGCCTGCGTGCACAGGTGTTCGCGCAGCTCGACACCGCCCAGGCCGCCGAAGCCATCTCGGAGTTCGATGACGACGAGCTTATGACCGAGATGCTCGAGGGCCTGTCCGATACGGACGCATCGTCGATGCTGGCCATGATGGACCCGGACGACGCCGCCGACCTGATCGACGAGCTCGATTACGAGAAGGCCGAGAAGCTTCTGCGCCTGATGGGCGTTCAGGAGGAGAAGGCGATTCGTAACCTGCTGGGCTATGAGGACAACACTGCCGGTCGCATCATGACCTCGGAGTTTGTCTCCCTGCCCGCCACGGCGACGGTCGGTGACGCCATCGAGGCGATCCGCAAGCTCGACGAGGACTTCGAGAGCGTCTACTACGTCTATACCGAGGACCCGAGCGGTATGCTCACCGGCGTCCTTTCGCTGCGCACGCTCATCGTGGCCGACCGCGACGCCACGCTGGGCCAGCTGGCCTATCGCGACCTGGTGTATGTGTCGCCCGACGACGACCAGGAAGACGTAACGGACGAGATGACCAAGTACGACCTGGTCGCCATCCCCGTTTGCGACGAGAACCGTCATATTTTGGGTATCGTGACCTTTGACGACGCCATGGACGTTATCGCCGAGGAACACCAGGAGGACCTGCAGATCGCAGGCGTCGGCTCGGGCGATAGCGCGTCCGACGACTCGACGAATGTGCTCAGCTGGTTTGTGCATCGCCAGTACTGGGTTGTCGTGTGGGGCATTGCCTCGTGCATCATGGCAACAGTGCTGGGGACGGCGCTGGGCTCCGCGCATCTGGTGGTGTTTCCCATGTGCGCCATGCCGCTCGTGCTGCTGGCTGCCTCGCGTATGGTGTCGTTCGTCAAGAACTACTTCCTGGAGTACGACGGCCATGACGATGAGCCCAAGCCGTATCTGGGGTTCTTCTTCCAGAGCACGGGCATGGGTCTGATTTTGTCGCTCGTGACCTACCTGTGCGCCCAACTGGTGCGCACCGCCGCGTTCCTCGACGCGCCTATGTGTGAGGAGCAGCTCTTTACCGGCTGCTTTAACATCGCGGCCATAGTCTGCCTGATTGGCAACATGAGCGCCGTGATTTACCTGATGGTGCTGTTCTGGCGTGACGAGCACGACCTCAATACGTCGGGTACCGCCATGAACGTCATTGCCGTCATGATTTCGTGCGTGGCGTACTGCATCGCTGCGGTGCTGCTTGCCATGTCGGTCATGGGTTAGGTGGTCGCGTGCAAAACACGAAGCAAAAGGCGAGCACCAAGCAAAAACTGACCATCGCGGCCATCTTTGGCGCCATGGGCCCTGGCCTTCTGGCGGCGCTTTCGGGCAATGACGCCGGTGGCATCGCCACGTATTCCAGCGCCGGTGCCAGCTATGGCTACAAGATGCTGTGGATGCTTCCTGTCATGACCGTGCTGCTTATCGTGACACAGGAGACTGCGGCGCGTTGTGGCTGCGTCACAGGCAAGGGCTTGGCCTCGCTCATTCGCGAGCGCTTTGGCGTGCGCAGGAGCGTGCTGGCCATGGCGGCGCTGCTGATCGCCAATACGGCCGTTACCATCTCGGAGTTTGCGGGTATCGCGAGTGGCCTTGCCCTCTTTGGCGTGCCGGCGAGCATCTCGGTGCCGCTCGTGGCGCTGCTGGTTTGGATGCTTACCATGTCGGGTAGCTTCCAGCGCATCGAGAAGATTCTGCTGCTGGTGAGCTGCGTGTTCGTGACCTACATCGTTGCTGCATTTATGGCCGGCCCCAACTGGGGCGAGGTGGCGGTCGACCTGGTTGTGCCCAACATCCAAAATGACCCCAGCTACGTGTCGCTTGTGGTCGCAACGATCGGTACCACCATCGCGCCGTGGATGATCTTCTTGGCGCAGAACAACGTGGTCGATAAGAATGCGGGCGAGGACGATATCGTGCTGCAGCGCATCGACACCGTGAGCGGCTCGATTGCTGCCGATGTCATCGCCGGCTTTATTATCATCACGACCGGTACGGTGTTGTTCCCCGCGGGTATTCAGATTAGCGACGCTGCCGATGCCGCCCGCGCATTGGAGCCTATCGCGGGCCAGTGGTCCACGGTGCTGTTTGCCTCGGGGCTGGTCGCGGCGAGCTTCTTGGCCGCCTGTGTGCTGCCAGGCGTTACGTCCAGCGCCATCTGCGAGGCATTTGGCTGGGAGCGCGGTGCCGATCGCAGCTGGGACGAGGCCCCGGTCTATCGCGGCATCATTACGGCCATCATCGGCATCTCTGCCGTGCTGGTGCTCATGCCCGGTGTTGACCTGTTCCAGATTATGATGACCTCGCAGGTCATTAACGGCGTGCTGTTGCCCGTGGTTCTGGTGTTTCAGGTGCTTATTGCCGCTGATCGACACATTATGGGCGCCAACCGCAACGGCCGCGTGTGGAATGTGCTTACCTGGGCGACTATCGGTGTGATTACGGTGCTGACGGTCGTCATGTTTGTGCTGCAGGCGATGGGCTACAGCGCGTAGCGCCTCTTTTGGGCTCTAAACAGGCCGCCGCCATGGGCTGCGGCCTGTTTTTTTGCCCACGGCCTCTCGGAGTCGGCTCGAAGTTTGCTATGGGTGTGGGGCATGGAAACGACGCTCGGGGTGGCGCGGAGCCCAGAATTTGGCCGCGGAAGGGCATTCATCGATCGCGCCAGGAGTGTCCCTAGGTGCCGGCACATAAGGAACGCCCCCTCCGGGTGCAAGCGGATTGACGGTGTGCTACTTGTCGGTGCCTAGCTTGTGCGGTTTGTAGGCGAGCGCGTTGACGAGTGCGTCAGCAGCGGATTTGACGGCCGCCGGCTGCGGATCGTTAACGTGATCCTCGGGGTGCACGGGCAGGTCTTTCTTGACGGCATCGTGGATGAGCTTAAGGTACTCGGTCACACCTGCGTTCGACAGGTGCGTGCCGTCGCCGTCGAACAGGTCGTTGCGGTTGGCACTATATCCGTACCAGTCGATAACGCGAACGTTTTTATAGCGCGTGGCGGCGTTGGCGATGGCCTGATTGGTGGCGCCGACCCATGGCTGCGGGCTGCGCGTGTTTACAAATACGACGGTGCGCTGATTGCCGGCATCGGCCATGATGGCGTCAATCTGGGCATCGGTCACCAGGCCGTTGGTGCCCAGCGCAAAGACTACGATCTTGCCGGCGAGGTTCTGCTGGATATAACCCTCAAATGTTGTGCGGCCCGCATCGAACTGGCGGCCCTTTTCGGCATCGATGTGACTGTGGGGGAACACGCCGTCAAAGGAATCGACGGCGCGCAGCGACACGGAGTCGCCGATCATCAGCAGGTCGTAGGATCCGTCGGGGAAGCCGTCGTTGTCCTTGTCGGTGTCATCGGCCGCCTGCTGGTCCTGGGGTTTTGCATTTTTGGCTTCCTTGTTTAGGATTTCGGCGCCCTCGCCGCTCAGCGCGGATGTGTCGGGCACAAAGACCAGACCACCCAGCGCCACGACAAGCACGACGCCGCAAACGGCGCACACGGGAATATGCGCGCGCACCCAGCTTGCGGGCGTGGTGGTGCCTTCGCGGAGCTCGGAAACGGTGCGTCCAAAGGCGCCCTTCCTAAACGGCGTCTCGATAAAGCGATAGGAGCATTCGGCTACGGCGACCACCACAAGCACCTGCAAGATGTACTGCCACCAGGGCGTATCGCTGATGTTGGCGACCGGGTTCATGAGGAGCAGCAGCGGATAGTGCCACAGGTAGATGCTGTAGGAGCGCTTGCCAATCCATACAAGCGGCTCGGCGGCCAAAGCCCGTGCGACCATGCCCTGGGGCTGCACACATGCCGCAATAACCATGAGCGTGAGGATGGAGCACAGTAGCGTGCCTCCGCGATATTGGAAGGCGGTGTAGCCGTTGGTGAGTGCGACCATGGCGGCAAGGCCAACCAGACCCACGACGCCCAAGACATCGATGGATGCGGGCGAGGACCAAAAGTGCACGAGGGCGCTCGGCTGTGCCGGGGCGGTATCGGCTGATTCGTCGGCCTTCTTGCCAGGCTTGTCCTCAGCGTTCTTGCCGTGCTTGGCGGCGCCAGCCAGGCGATTGAGCCCCAAACGATGAGCGAGACGCACCGGCGCCAGATCGCTATCGGGGATAAAGGCCATCCAGGCGCCCAGCAGCAGCGAGAACACGCGGGTGTCGGTGCCGTAGTACACGCGGCTGGGGTCGGCGGCAGGGTTGTAAAGCGCCATCATGGCGAGGGCAGATACCGCGGCAAGGCCCAGAACCACGCGGCGTGTGTTGGGCTTGTTCACATGCATGGATACCATGGCAAACAGCAGTGGCGGCCAAATCAGGTAGAACTGTTCCTCGATGGCAAGCGACCAAAAGTGCGTGAGCGGCGAGGGGTCGCCCAGAGCATTGAAGTACGAGACGTTTTGGGCAATCTGCCACCAGTTGTTGAAGAACAACAGCGACGGCAGGATGTCGGGGCGCATCTTGGTGAGCATCACGTGGTTAAAGACGGTGCACAGCGCGCAGGTCACCACTACGACGGTCACCACGGCGGGGAACAGGCGGCGGATACGGCGGATCCAGAAGCTCTTGAGGTCGATGCGGCCGGTCTTTGTCACTTCGTTGATGAGCAGACGCGTGATCAGATAGCCCGAAAGCACAAAGAAGATCGTGACGCCGAGCAGGCCGCCCTGTGCCCATGTGAGGTTGAGGTGATAGAGCACCACCGCGACGACGGCAAGCGTGCGCAGGCCGTCGAGGGCGGGGATATAGCGAGATTTGGGGCGCGTGGGCGCCTGTTCTTTTGCAGCGCTGTTGGTGCGGGCACCCTTGTTGGCGGGCGCGCGATGGGGGCCTGCAGCGCGGCGCGGTTCGGTGGCTTGTCGGTTAGCGCGCGAACGTTCGTGCGGCGCTTGTTGATCGCTCGCGTGGCGTGAGCTGCGCGAACTCGATCGCGGGAATTGTTCCATAAAACTTCATCCAATAACGAGAATAATCAGCACGCCTTCATTGTAGCCGCCTGCTCCTGTGAATGCTTGCTGCCGGCGCAAGCTCAAGCGCGCGTCCACATCAAAGTGAACTAAAGTTATAGAGGAGCGAGAGCGCATGATTGACGGCCAACAGCGGGTGCAGAGCCCGCGGACGAGGAGGTTTCCATGGCAGATTGCGGCATCGTTGCGGTGTTCGGCAGCATGAACATGGACCTTTCGGTGGCGTGCGAGCGCATGCCGCGTGCGGGCGAGACCGTCAGCGGCAGCGGGTTTATCACTAATGCCGGCGGCAAAGGCGCCAACCAGGCCGTAGCTGCCGTGCGCATGGGCGCGTGCACGCACATGATCGGCGCGGTCGGCTGCGACGCATTTGGCACGTCGCTCGTGGCGGGGCTCCAAGACGCCGGCGTGGACTGTGGCCTTATAGCGCGTCGCGATGATGTGGAGACGGGAACGGCGACCATCATTCGCTGCGAGGGCGACAACCGCATCGTGCTGTCACCGGGCGCCAACCATGCGCTTGCGGGCGAGGACGTTGCCTGCGCGCTGAGACGTCTGGTGGCCGATGAACTCGATGGTGACGCCAGCAAGATTGCCCCGGCTGCCGGAAGCGTCTTTATCGCCCAGGGTGAATGTGACCTTGCAGCGACGGCCGAGGCGCTTGTTTGCGCTCACGAGCTCGGGTTCTATACATTCTTTAATCCAGCGCCTGCCTGCGAGTTGCCTGCGGAGGCCTGGCCTGCGGTCGACCTGGTCTGCCCCAACGAGACTGAGTGCCAGATGCTGACGGGCATCTTGCCCGCGGATGATGCGAGCTGCGTCGCGGCACTCAACGCCCTGCTCGCCAAAGGTGCCGGAGCTGCGGTCATCACGTTGGGCGGCGCCGGGTCGGTTACGCTCGGCGACGACGGCGAGCCGCTGCGCATGCCGGCGCTTTCGAGCGCGGTGGTCGATACGACGGCCGCGGGCGATACGTTTATCGGTGCGCTTGCTGCGGCTCGTCTGGAGGGCCTGCCGCTCTTTGAGTGCATGGCGGCGGGTGCACGCGCCTCGGCGGTGACGGTGTCGCGCTTGGGCGCACAGCAGTCGATTCCCACGCGTGCCGAAGTTGATCGTGTGTTTGATTTAGACGATTTAGTACAAAACGGAGAAGCGGAGTAGAACAATGGCAATCAAGAAGCTGATCCTTGATCTGGATATGGGTGTGGACGATGCGATGGCGCTTGCCTATGCCATCGCGAGCCCCGAGGTTGAGCTCGTGGGCATCACCACGTGTTTTGGCAACGTGCGCGTCGACCAGTCGGCGCATAACTGCTTGGCGGTGCTCGACCTGTTGGGTCGCCCCGAGGTGCCGGTGTACCTGGGCGCCGATCGTCCCATAAAGGCGACCGAGCCCTATACGCCGCCGGCGTCCACCACGCTCATCCACGGCAAGAATGGCATTGGTGGCGCAAGCGTGCCCGCCTCGCCGTACGAGCCGGTGGGCGCGACGACGGCCGAAGGCAACGCGGCGGTCGATTACCTGATCGATGCCGCGCGCACCTATGGCCCCGACCTGGTCTACGTGGCAACCGGTCCGCTTTCCAACTTGGCGCTTGCCCTGGAGCGCGATGCGGCGGCGATGATGTCTATCGGTCGCGTGGTGGTGATGGGCGGTGCCCTGACCGTGCCCGGTAACGTGAGTGCGGGTGCCGAGGCCAACATGGCGAGCGACCCCGAGGCCGCTGACGCCGTGCTGCGCTCGGGCCGCAAACTCACCATGGTTGGTCTTGACGTGACGCATCGCGTGGTGCTGACGCGCCGCGACATTGCCGGTTGGACGGGCTCGGGCACCATGGCGGGCTGCGCATTTGCGAGTATGGTCGAGCACTACATTGGCTCGTACGAGATGAACGCCCCTTACCTGGGCGGCTGCGCGCTGCACGATCCGCTTGCCGTTGCCGTGGCGATTGATCCCACGCTCGTGGGCGCACTTGGTTGCAACTTGCGCGTCGACCTGCTCGGCGAGTATCGCGGCCGCACTATCTGCGACGAGCATCGCCTGTCCGACCCCGACAAGAGCGCGCTTGTGGCACTCACCGTGGACGCCCCGCGCTTTCTGTCCGAGTTCAAGGCGCGCATGGCCCGCATCCTAGGCTAGGCTCGGGATCGAAGCACGCCCATCTGCTCGATGTGGCCGCTGGCGGGCCGACATCTACCGTTCGCCAGCCCGATGGTCCCCGGGGCGGGGAGAGCGCTATAATGCATTCTGCATCTTGGATTGTTACTCCTGTGTGGAGGCATGCCCAAGAGCAATACAACACGGATTGTTACGTAAGGCATGACCGCAATAGCACTGCTATTGGCTATCATGCCTTTTTCTGTGAGTGTTCTTGAAAGGAGGTTCACCATGCTTGCAATTAAAAAGCTTAACAACAACGCGGTTCTTTGCCGTGACGGACAGGGGCGAGATGTCATCGCCATGGGCAGGGGCGTCGGTTTCGGCGGAGATTTTCCTCGAGAGCTCCCTCTTTCTAAAATCGAGCATACGTTTTACGACATTGATCCTAAAGGACAAGATGTCATGAGGGATCTTCCCTCGGATATCGTGATGTTTGCGGCGAAAGTTATGGACATCGTTGCCAACGAACTGCCCTACGACCTCTCGACCAATGCGACGCTGTTCATGGCTGATCACCTGTCGTTTGCCGTTGCGCGAGCCCAAAAGGGGGTCCGCATCGCGATGCCTCTTGCCTATGAAGTGCGGGAGACGTATCCGAAGGAATACAAGGCTGCCCAGTTTATCGTCATGCGACTCGAGAAGGAGCTCGGAGAGCGGCTTCCCAAGGATGAGATTGCCAGTATTGCGATGAATCTCGTGAACGCACGGGTTGTTGAAGCCGTCAAAGCCACGGCCGAGCCCGCAAAGCAGTTCGACGATATGCTCGAGGACGTTATCGAGATTCTCGAAAGCGATTTCCGCATTATTGTCGACCGCGATTCCTTTGATTTCACCCGCTTCGCCACGCATCTGCGGTACCTGTTCAAGCGCATTCAAGCCGGCGAGTCGCTGAACAGCGCCAACATGCAGATGTACAAGAACTTTCGTGAGGAGTTTCCGCAGTTGGCAGAGTGCGTGAAGCATATCGGTTCCTATTGTCGTGAAACGTGGGACGCCACGCTCTCCGAGGAGGAGGAACTCTATCTGATGATCCATCTCAACCGGATCATCTCCAAAAAAGGATTGTAACCCGTAGCCATTCGGGGCATGACCTTTGCCGATTCGAACAGTAAGCCAAGATTGTGCAAAGGAGCCAATGATGGCAAATTACAAAAAGGTGGCAGAGCAGATTCTCTCCACTGTGGGCGGGGCGGAAAACGTGGCTTCGGTTACGCATTGCATGACGCGCCTGCGCTTCAACCTCAAGGATGAAAGCCTCTCGAATGATGAGAAGCTTGAGGACATCTCGTCTATCATCAGCGTCGTGCACGCCGGAGGGCAGGTGCAGCTGGTGGTCGGGCCCACGGTCGACAAGGTCTACGACGAGGTTTGTAAGCAGGGCGGATTCGAGGTCACGGCATCGATTGACGAGGAACTCGATGGCCCTCAGCTTAGCTGGAAGGAGCGCTTGGCGCCCAAGCACCTCTTCAATCAGCTGCTCGATGCCGTGAGCGGCGCTATCACCCCGATCCTTCCGATCTTTTGTGTCGCCGGTATCTTCAAGATGCTCGTTATTCTGTTTGGGCCCGAAGGCGCCGGTTTTATGTCCGAAACGAGCGACCTGTATCGGATCCTTTCCCTGGTGGGCGATGCGGCGTATTACTACTTCCCGGTGTTTGCCGCCTATAGCTCGGCTAAGAAGTTCAAAACGAGTCCTGTGCTGGCACTGCTCATCGCTGTTGTGATGATTTATCCCGACATGCTCGCTATTGTTGAGGACGGAAAGCCTTTCAGCGTCTTCGGCATCCCCATGCAGCTCGTCAACTACACCCAGGCTGTTCTTCCGGTCATCTTGATCACCTGGGCCCAGTCCTATGTTGAGCGCTTCTTTAAGAAGATCTCGCCTGATATGTTGCGCATTCTGATCGTACCCGTGGGTACGGTGCTCGTGATGTTGCCGGTCGCGCTGTGCCTCTGCGGCCCTGCCGTCCAATTTGTCATGGGCCTTGTGGCCGATTTCATCATTTGGCTCGCCTCTGTTGCCGGTCCCGCTGCGACCGCGGTTATCGGCGCATTCTGGAATCTGATCATCGCCACCGGCATGCACGTGCCGATCTATACCGCCATATTGCCCGCCGCGCTCCAGAACGGTTACGACGCCATCTTATACCCCGGCACCGCGGTTGTAGCCTACACCACGCTTGCCATCGCGCTCGCCTATGGCCTGCGCGCTAAGGGCAAGGAGAGTCGAGCCACGGGCTGGAACTTGTTCATCACCTATGCCTTCGGTCGCGTGAGTGAGCCCATCATCTACGGCATCCTGTTTCGCGACAAGAAGGCTCTTGCCTGGAACATGATTGGTGGTGCTGTCGGTGGTCTGCTGGTAAGCCTTCTTCATGCCAACGTCTATATCTTCACTGGCGTTGGTTTCCCATGGATGAACGTGCTCATGTTTGCTCAGGATATCATCCCTGGCACCATCGGGTGTCTTGCTGGCGCTGCCGTGACGTTTGCGTTGGCGATGATTTTTGGATTTGAAGGACAGGAGAAGATGCCGTTGAAGTCCAAGAGCGGCGATTCTGAGGCCGTTGAATCCGTCGAGGCATAAGAGGCTACTACACAAATATGCTCCCCAGCCGTTGCGCGGTCCGACCCCTTGGCCGCGCAACGGTACTGTGCTGTTGCGCGGCACTTGCCGAGTCCGTTGCGTTCGACAGTGTGGGCCGGGAATTTGATAGAAAGGACGACACCATAATGTTTAGAGAAGATTTTTTATGGGGCGGGGCTCTGGCTGCAAACCAGTGCGAGGGAGGATGGAACGAAGGCGGTCGCGGTTTAGCCAATTCCGACATGCTGCCGTTTGGCGATCAACGCATGGACGTCATGCGGGGAGACCTTGATCCGCGTGCGTTGGCACCCGACAGCTTCTATCCCGCTCGCAAGGGCATTGATTTTTACCATAGGTACAAGCAGGATATTGAACTGTTTGCCCAGATGGGTTTTAAATGCCTGCGCTTATCAATCGCCTGGAGCCGCATTTTTCCCAAAGGAGACGAAGCCGAGCCCAATGAAGAAGGCCTTGCCTTTTACGAGGATGTTTTTAGGACGTGTCGCGCGCATGACATTGAGCCTTTGGTGACGCTCAACCACTATGATGTCCCCATGCATCTCGTCGATGCGTATGGCGGATGGCGCGATCGCAGGTTGGTCGACCTGTTCGAGCGATATTCGCGTACCGTGTTCGAGCGCTATCGGGGATTGGTCAATTATTGGCTGACCTTTAACGAGATCAACATCATGACGCAGGCGTGCTTTATGGCGGCGGGGATCATCTTCGAGCAAGGGGAGAATCGCTATGCAACGGTTCACACGGCCGTGCACCATGTATTGGTTGCGAGCGCCCGTGCGGTCGGGGCGTGTCATGAACTGTGCCCTGGGGCGAAGATCGGTTGCATGCTCAACGCAGGTGTCTTCTATCCGGCTACATGTGATCCGGACGATGTGCTGGCTGCGCAGGCTGAGAATCGCAGCCATTACATGTTTACCGACGTCCAGGTGCGCGGTGCGTACCCGAGCTATGTTCTCAA
Organism: uncultured Collinsella sp.; assembly: GCA_902473205.1. Lineage (GTDB taxonomy): Bacteria > Actinomycetota > Coriobacteriia > Coriobacteriales > Coriobacteriaceae > Collinsella. The sequence goes on along the minus strand of CABRRA010000001.1, from coordinate 14,248 downwards.
GGAATACGCCCGCCATGGTTTTGAGGTGCCCTATCGGGATGATGACCGCGAAGTACTGGCTGCAAACCTGGTCGATTTCGTCTCGTTTTCGTATTACTCGACGCGCGTCGCAAAAGCGCATGCGGAAGGTCAGTTCGATTCGAACCTTCTTCGCTCGGCGCCTAATCCGTATCTAAAACAGGAGCCTTGGGGGAGGTTTATCGACCCCAAAGGGCTGCGCGTCACCATGAATGAAATCTGGGATCGCTATCAAAAGCCGCTGTTCATCGTCGAAAACGGTTTGGGTGCTCCTGATGTGCCGGAAGATTCGGGTGAAATAGAAGACGACTATCGAGTTGAATACCTGCGGGCCCACATCGAGGCGATGAGGGAGACCGTCGAGCTCGACGGGGTGGAACTCATGGGATATACCTGTTGGGGCCCGATCGATTTGGTTTCGGTCGCCACAGGACAGATGCGTAAGCGCTACGGGTTTATCTATGTCGATCGAGACGATAGCGGTGCGGGCTCGTTTGAGAGACGTAAAAAGAAAAGCTTCGAATGGTACCGACGCGTAATAGCAAGCAATGGCGAAGACCTTGCGTAATAACGTTAAGATGGACAAATGCGCCCGTTGGGGGAATAGTCGTGCCACTTCGCTTGACAACAGGCTAAACTAGCTATTAAACATTTACTATTCTGTTTAGATTGAATTTGCGGTCGTTTAGTTGCCGAGCCACGGGGCGGTCAAGCCACGATGCTCGGCCGCGACCGATGCTAGGGGGAACGATGGCTAAAGCAAGCGTCCGCGAGATCAGCCGCATTACCGGCTTTTCGCCCGCAACCGTGTCCAACGCGCTCAACCGCAAGCGCAGCGTGAGCGAGGAGACCGCCAAGGTCATCCTGGAGTGCGCGCAGTCGCTTGGCTATCAGCAGTCGACGCAGCTCGAGAGCATCCAGTTTGTGCTTGCGCGCAAGACGGGCGCCATCCTGGACGAGAGCACCTTCCATCCCGCGGTCATCGAGGGCGTGGAGCGCCAGGCACGTCGCCACGGCATGAGCACGAGCTTTGTCTCGCTCGACTTTAGCGACCTGGACGCCGTGCGCCCGCAGGTCGAGGGCCTGATCGCCGACCCGTCGGCCGCCATCGTGCTGATGGGTACCGAGCTGGGCGAGGAGGACTACGCCCTGTTCGCCGACGCTGCCGCCCACCTGATTGTGCTCGACGGCTGGAGCGATCGCCAGTACTTCGATGCCGTGGTCATCGCCAACACCGATTCGGTGCTGCGTGCCGTGGATTACCTTATCGAGAAAGGCCACAGGCAAATCGGCTATCTGGCGGGCGACCTTCGGATCCGCAACTTTAAGGACCGCGAGCGCGGCTATCGCCAAGCGCTTGAGGACGCGGGCCTCGAGGCCAATCCGGCATGGCGTGTCACGTTGGGCACCACGCTCGAGGGTGCCTATCGCGACATGGGCGTGTGGCTCGACAACGTCTCTCGCGACGATCTGCCGACGGCTTTCTTTGCCGAGAACGACGTGCTCGCCGTGGGTGCCATGCGCGCGTTCAACGAGCACGGTATTCGCGTGCCCGAGGATGTCTCGATCATCGGCTTTGACGACCTGTCTTTGGGCGCCTTCTCCAACCCGCCGCTCACCACGGTGCATGTTCCCAAGCACGAGGTGGGCGAGATCGCGGTGCGTCGCCTGGTGGGCAACATCCGCAACCCCAAGAGCTATACCTGCAAGACGGCCGTGTCGACCTACTTTGTCGAGCGCCAGAGCGTGTGCGAGATCTAGGCGAAGAAAACGCCGGGGCGCAGGGCGGCAAAGCTCGCTAAGGCAGCCATATCTAACGCTACTAAGAGAGGGTCCTTCGGGGCCCTCTTTTTGTTTCCCTTGTATGTTCAGTTTGTTTACATACCGTTTAGGCTGATTTCTCTACCGTTTACGGGACTTTCGCGCTAGACTATTAAACAAAAGAGTAAAACATTTAGTAAACAGAACAAAACGAAACATGCGTCTGTTTACTGAACATGTGATTAGGGGAGGACGTACATGGACAAGATCAAGCTCGGCTTTGTGCCAACGCGCCGCAGCATCTTTAGCGCGCCGGACGCAATCAAGTATCGCGGCCTGACGGCTGATCGCCTGCGCGAGATCGGCGTCGACATCGTGGATATCGACGACATCAATGACGAGGGCCTGCTGTTCGACGACAGCCACATTGAGCCTATCGTCAAGAAGTTCCGCGCCGAGGGCGTCGACGGCATCATGCTGTGCCACGCCAACTTTGGCACCGAGTACGTTTGCGCTCGCCTTGCCCGCGAGCTCGGCTTGCCCGTGCTGCTGTGGGGTCCGCGCGACGAGCGCCCCGAGCCCGACGGCACGCGCCTGCGCGATAGCCAGTGCGGCCTGTTCGCCACCGGCAAGGTCCTGCGCCGCTTCCAGGTTCCCTTTACCTACATGACCAACTGCCGTCTGGCCGACCCCGAGTTCGAGCGCGGCGTCTGGGACTTCTTGGCCGTGTGCAACGTGGTCAAGACCTTCAAACACACCCGCATTCTGCAGATGGCCACCCGTCCGTTCGACTTCTGGTCGACCATGTGCAACGAGGGCGAGCTGCTCGAGAAGTTCAACATCCAGCTTTCGCCTATCCCCATGACCGAGCTTATCCAGGCCGTGCGCGACGCCCAGGCCGACGAGCAGGCCATGGCCGCCATGCTTGCCCACATCAACGACAGCTTTGAGATCTGCATCCCCGAGGACAAGGTTCCCGCGGTCGCCGGTCTTGCCATTGCCATGAAGCGCCTGGTCGAGAAGTACGGCTGCAACGCCGGTGCCATTCAGTGCTGGAACGCTCTGCAGGACGAGCTGGGCATTATGCCCTGCGCCGCCAACGCCATCCTCAACGAGATGGGCATCCCTATCGTATGCGAGACCGATATCCACGGCGCCATCACCGCACTGATGGTCGAGGCTGCCGACCTGGGCCGTCATCGTGGCATGTTCGCCGACTGGACCGTGCGCCATCCCGATAACGAGAACGGCGAGCTGCTGCAGCATTGCGGCCCCTGGCCCTGCAGCTGCGCGGCCGTCAAGCCCAAGCTCACCTACCCGCTGGCTTTCGATCACCCCGGCGCGCTGACGGCCGAGGCTAAACACGGCGACCTCACCCTTGCCCGCTTTGACGGCGACAACGGCGAGTACTCGCTGCTGCTGGGCAACGCCCGCGGCATCGACGGCCCGGCCGGCATGGGCACCTACCTGTGGGTCGAGGTCGACAACCTCAAGCGCCTCGAGGCCAAGATCGTCGAGGGTCCCTACATCCACCACTGCGTCGCTATTCACGCCAACGTGGTGCCGGTGCTCTACGAGGCGTGCAAGTACCTGGGCATTGCCCCCGATTTGTACGACCCCATCGAAGAAGACGTTAAAGCTTACCTGCGAGGAGAGTAGAAATGGCAACTATCGAAGAGCTTGAGTCCCTGCGCTGGGACCTCCGCCGCGATTGCGTCGACATCATCATGGCCGGCGCTGGCGGCCACATCGGCGGCGACATGTCGGTCATCGACGCGCTCATGACCCTCTACGCCAACCATCTGAACATTTCGCCCGAGACCGTCGACGATCCCAACCGCGACCGCTTCGTGCTTTCCAAGGGCCATGCCATGGAGGCCTACTACGCGGTGCTCTGCCACGAGGGTTATCTGGACCTCGACGACGTCAAGGCCCGCTTCTCCAAATTCGGCAGCCCCTACATCGGCCACCCCAACAACAAGCTCAAGGGCATCGAGATGAACTCGGGCTCGCTGGGTCACGGCCTGCCCGTTGCCGTGGGCATGGCGCTTGCCGGCAAGATGGACGGCCGCGACTACCGCGTTTACACCATCATGGGCGACGGCGAGCTTGCCGAGGGCTCGGTCTGGGAGGGCGCCATGAGCGGCGGCAACTACCAGCTCGATAACCTGTGCGCGCTCGTGGACCGCAACCGCCTGCAGATCAGCGGCAGCACCGAGGACGTTATGAAACAGGACTCGCAGGAGGAGCGCTGGGCCGCCTTCGGTTGGAACGTGCTCTCCATTCCGGGTAACGACGTCCGGGCCATCGACGCCGCGCTGACGCTTGCGGCCGAGACCTGCGGCAAGCCCACGGTCATCATCCTCAACACGGTGAAGGGCTATGGCTCGCCCGTTATGGAGGACAAGGCCGCCTGGCACCATCACCTGCCCAACGATGAGGAATATGCCCAGATCATCGCCGATTTCGCTGCCCATAAGGAGGCCATCAATGGCTAACAAGATCGCCAATCGCAAGGTTATCTGCGACACGCTGCTCGAGGCCGCGAAGACCGATAAGGATATCGTCGTCCTGTGCTCCGACTCCCGCGGCTCCGCATCGCTCACGCCGTTCTTTGATCAGTATCCCCAGCAGTCCGTCGAGGTCGGCATCGCCGAGCAGGACCTGGTGAGCATCGCCGCCGGCATGGCTTCGTGCGGCAAGAAGGCCTGGGCCGCCTCGCCGGCGTCCTTTGTGACCACGCGCTCGTATGAGCAGTGCAAGGTCGACGTCTCGTACTCCAACACCAATGTCAAGCTCATCGGCATCTCTGGCGGCGTGTCCTATGGCGCCTTGGGCATGAGCCATCACTCCGCGCAGGATATCGCCGCCATGAGCGCGCTTCCCAACATGCGCGTGTACCTGCCGAGCGACCGCTTCCAGACCGCCAAGCTCGTACGGGCCCTGGTCGCCGACAACAAGCCGGCCTACATCCGCGTGGGCCGCAACCCGGTCGAGGACGTGTACACCGAGGATGAGTGCCCGTTCCAGATGGATCGCGCCACCTGGGTGCGCCGCGGCACCGATGTGACGCTCGTCGCTACCGGCGAGATGGTCCGCCATGCCGTGGACGCCGCCGACCTGCTGGCCGAGCAGGGCATCTCGGCAACGGTGCTCGACATGTATTGCGTCAAGCCGCTCGACGCCGAGGCTGTAATTGAGGCCGCCGGCGCCACGCGCGCCGTCGTGACCGTCGAGGAGCACAGCCCCTTCGGCGGCCTGGGCTCTATGGTCGCGCAGGTGGTGGGCGAGCATTGCCCGCGTCCGGTCAAGTGCCTCTCTCTGCCCGACGCGCCGGTCATCACCGGCACGAGCCCCGAGGTCTTTGCGCACTACGGTCTGACGGGTGCCGGAATCGCCAAGACCGTTGCCGAGTTCCTCGGCAACTAGTAGACACAGACGCTGCGCGGCCGCCAAGCGCCGCACCTTGCCGTTCAAACCGTCGCTTGCGTACACAAAGTACGCGGCGCTCCTCTTTCACGGCAATCTGCGGCACTTGACGGCCGCTCGCTCCTTGTCCGCCAGGCTGTCTTCGATTTGGCGGAAGGAATGGGAGAGTACATGAGCAAATACATCATCGGAATCGATCAATCCACGCAGGGCACCAAGGCGCTGCTGGTAGACGAGGGCGGCCATTTGATTCATCGTGCCGATCGCTCGCATCGCCAGATTGTCAACGAGGCCGGCTGGGTGAGCCATGATCCGGCCGAGATTGCCGCCAATGTGCTGGCCGTAGCACGTGCCGTGGTGGAGGAGACCGGGGTCGACCCTGTCGACATCGCCGGCATCGGCATCTCCAACCAGCGCGAGACCACCGTTGCCTGGAACCGCACGACGGGCGAGCCGCTGTGCGACGCCGTGGTGTGGCAGTGCGCCCGCGCCCGCGAGCTGTGCGACAAGCTGGCCGCGCGCGAGGGTGTGGCCGAGCTGGTGCGTGACACGACGGGCCTGGTGCTCTCGCCCTACTATCCGGCGGGCAAGATGGCTTGGATCCTCGCGAACGTTCCCGCTGCTGCCGAGGCCGCGGCGGCAGGCGAACTGTGTCTGGGCACCATCGATGCCTGGGTGGTTTGGACGCTCACGGGCGGCGCGGAGTTTCGCTGCGACTGGTCCAACGCCAGCCGCACGCAGCTCTTTGACCTGCGCCGTGGCTGCTGGAGCGAGCCGGTGTGCGAGGCCTTTGGCGTCGATGTGGCCTGCCTGCCGCAGGTGACCGATTCCGATGGCCTGTTCGGCATGACGGACCTGGGTGGCTTTTTGCCGGTGCCCGTGCCCATTCACGGCGTGCTCGGCGACAGCCACGCGGCCTTGTTTGCCCAGGGCTGCCACAGTCGCGGCATGGCCAAGGCGACCTATGGCACCGGCAGCTCGGTCATGATGAACGTCGGCGACGAGTTCGTTGCCAGTTCGCACGGGCTTTCGAGCTCGCTCGCATGGCGCATGGGCGGTGTGACCGAGTACGTGCTCGAGGGCAACGTGAGCTACGCCGGCGCCGTCAAGACGTGGCTGCGCGACGATCTAGAGCTCATCAATAACCCCGAGGAGGTTACCGACCTGTGCTACGCCGCCAATCCGGCGAGCCGCGTCTACTTTGTGCCGGCGTTTACCGGTTTGGGCGCGCCGCATTGGGCGAGTGACGCCGAGGGCTGCGTCTTTGGCATGACGCGCACCACGGGTCGCGCGGAGTTCGTGAAGGCCGCCGACGAGTCGATCGCCTATCAAATCTTTGACGTGATCGATGCGATGGTCGAGGATTCGGGCGCGGCGCTGTCCGAGCTTCGTGTTGACGGCGGTCCCACGCGCGACGCGTACCTGATGCAGTTTGAGAGCGACTTGGTTGGCTCGCCCATCCGCATCGCGAGCAACGACGAGATGAGCGGTCTGGGTGCGGCCTGGGCCTGCGGTATTGCGCTGGACATGTACACGCGCGATGTCGTCGACGTCTACGGCGCCCGCGGCATCGTGGAGCCTGCCATGACCGCCGACGAGCGCGCCAAGAAGATCGCCGGCTGGCGTCACGCCGTTGACGCGACCATCTCGTACACAGCCTAGAATGATTTTTCTGGGACGGGGATTAAAAACTCATTGGTCCTCGTCCCAGGTAGCTTATTTGGGACGGGGCTTTTTTGACTGGTATGATTGGTGCGACCATTTGAACCAGCAAAAAGAGCCCCGTCCCAAATTGACTACCGAGAGGATCTGCCATGGAGCGCATCGCGAGCTTTTCCGTTGACCATCTGCTGCTCGAGCCCGGCGTGTATGTGAGCCGCATCGACCGCGATCCGGCGACCGGCGCCGCCGTCACCACGTTTGACCTGCGCCTGACCACGCCCAACAAGGAGCCGGTCATGAACACGGCCGAGTGCCACACCATCGAGCACCTGGGCGCGACGTTCCTTCGCAATCATGCCGAGTGGTCGAGCCGAATTGTCTACTTTGGCCCCATGGGCTGCCGCACGGGCTTTTACCTCGTCGTATTTGGCGAGGTGACGAGCGAGGAGATCCTGCCGCTCGTGCGTGAGCTGTTCGAGTTTGTTGCCGACTTTGAGGGCGATGTCCCCGGTGCCGCTCCCGAGGAGTGCGGCAACTACCTGGACCAGAACCTTCCCATGGCTAACTGGCTCGCGCGCCGTTACCTCGACCGCGACCTTGCCGATATCGACGAGAAGCACCTGCACTATCAGCAGGCGTAAGGGCTTTATCGCCCAAAACGCGCGCATTGGGCGCCTTCGCTTATGCGGGGGCGCCTTTTTGTTGATTGGTCGGGACGAGCGTTCAAAATCGCTCATGTTTGTTCTAGAATGTTCGTATAGTCACATTTACGAACAGGAGTGAACATGCATATCTACTCTGTCTCTGATCCCGAGTTCAAGTCCTATGGCCGCGTGTGGGATGACGTTCCGTCCAGCCTGACCGCTCCGCTCGTCGAGGCACTCGCGGCTACGCCCATCCCCGAGGGCAGCAAATACGTGGCCTCCGCGCCCGAGCTCGAGCAGGTTGAGGGCGCCGACACGCTCGGCCTGCTCATGTACGGCGGCCGCCCCTTCCAGCTCGGCTGGTGCAACGGCCACAACACACGACTCAACTGTCTGGAGTATCACCGCGCGAGTGAGTTTAACCTGGGCGCCCGCGACTTTATCCTGCTCGTGGCGCATCGCTGGGAGATCGAGGACGGAAAGCTCGATACCGCGTTCGTCAAGGCGTTCCGCGTGCCGGCGGGCAAGGTTGTCGAGGTCTTCAACACCACGCTCCACTACACGCCGTGCATGGTCGATGAAAGCGGCTTCCAGGTGATGGTGGCGCTGCCCGCCGGCACCAATGGACCGCGCCCCGAGGCTGCGGCCGACATGCCCGCGGCCGGTGACAGCTACTGCTACTGGAAGGCCGACAAGTGGGTCCTCTGCCATGCTGACAGCCCCAAAGCTGCCGAGGGTGGCTACGTAGGTCTCATTGGCAAGAACCTCGACATCACCGTGGACTAGAATCTTCTGTCTCGATCTGTAACATCTAGCGGGCTAAATCGTCTCTACCTGTTACAGATTTAGACAAACTGCAGGGACCCGCCCGAAAATCTCAATCTGTAACACCAGGCCCGGTTTTGGCTGCCTAACTGTTACAGATCGAGACAAACCGGGCCCAATCCATCACAAAGGTGCCTATCCCCTTTGTGGCGGCTTGGGCAGGTGGGTATCAAAAAGTGTCAGGCGGGGTGGCTGCCGGGCGCCTGCGCGCGAAAAGAAGTGTCGACCCGCGCTGTTGTCGTTGAGCGGTGTCCCGTTTGCAGGGATACTGAGCCTATGACAACAGCGTGCGAAAGGATTGATGCATGGCTTTCCGTAATGACTTCCTGTGGGGCGGAGCGACGGCCGCCAATCAGTGCGAGGGCGCCTACGACGTGGACGGTCGCGGCCTTGCCAACGTGGACGTGGCTCCGCACGGCCCCGAGCGCTATGCGGTGGTCTCCGGCCAGCGCAAAATGCTCGACTTCGAGGACGGCTATTACTATCCCGCGCAGACCGGCATCGATTTCTATCACCATTACAAGGAGGATATCGCTCTCTTTGCCGAGATGGGCTTTAAGACCTTCCGCATGAGCCTGGCGTGGACCCGCATCTTCCCCAACGGTGACGAGACCGAGCCCAACGAGGCCGGCTTGGCCTTCTACGAGGACGTGTTCCGCGAGTGCCAGGCGCACGGCATCGAGCCGCTCGTGACCATCACGCACTTCGACTGCCCGATTCACCTCATCAAGGAGTACGGCGGCTGGCGCAACCGCAAGCTCATCGACTTCTACAAGAACCTCGCAACCACGATCTTCACCCGCTACAAGGGTCTGGTGAAGTACTGGCTCACCTTCAACGAGATCAATATGATCCTGCACCTGCCGTTTATGGGTGCCGGTCTGGTCTTTGAGGAAGGCGAGAACAAGGAGGCCGTCGAGTACCTGGCCGCCCACAACGAGCTCGTTGCCAGCGCTTGGGCAACCAAGATCGCCCACGAGATCGACCCCGAGATCAAGATAGGCTGCATGCTCGCCGCAGGTAGCTACTATCCCTACAGCTGCCGTCCGGGCGATGTGCGCCAGGCGCAGCTCGATAACCAGGACAACTACTTCTTCGTCGACGTCCAGAGCCGCGGCTACTACCCGGCCTATGCCGTCAAGAAGCTCGAGCGTCTGGGCATCGATGTGGGCATGACGGACGAGGACCGCGAGATCCTGGCCGCCAACACCGTCGACTTCATCAGCTTTAGCTACTACAGCACCCGCTGCTCTGCCGGTGCCGATAACCCCGATGTCGAGCGCACCCAGGGCAACGCCTTCGCCGGCGCCAAGAATCCCTATCTGCAGGAGAGCCAGTGGGGCTGGGCCATCGATCCGCTGGGCTTCCGCATCACCCTTAACGACCTGTACGACCGTTATCAGAAGCCGCTGTTTGTGGTCGAGAACGGTCTGGGCGCCAAGGATGTTGTCGAGGAGGATGGCTCCATCAACGACGACTACCGTATCGACTACCTGCGCCAGCATATTGCCGCGATGCGTGATGCTGTGACCGAGGACGGCGTTGACCTGCTGGGGTACACCACCTGGGGCCCGATTGACCTGGTGAGCGCCGGCACGGGCGAGATGTCCAAGCGCTACGGCTTTATCTACGTGGACCGCGACGACGCAGGCAACGGCACCCTCAAGCGCTCCAAAAAGAAGAGCTTCGACTGGTACAAGCACGTCATTGAGACGAATGGTGAGGACCTGTCCTAAGGAAGCTGAGACACTCAACTTCAGAGCCTCCTAATCAAGGCGCCCGGCGAGCAGTTAATGCTCACCGGGCGCCTTGCCGTCTGCGGATTTTGGGACATGCGGCCCGCTTTTTCGGCCCATCTGTCGGTACACTAAAGGGACTATGGGTACCCGCGAGCGACATATCGGCCACGCGGCCGCCCGATCCGCACCCGTGGCGGATCCCAGGGGCGGCAGGCTCTTCGCCATGCCGCGATTCCTTGTTGGCATAACACATCAGGTGTACCGTCATCGCGTCTTTGCTATCGCCGGTGCCATCACCGCGCTGTTCCTCATGCTTTTGGCGGTCTTGCCGGCGCTGTTCGCCTTCGACCCCAAACTTTCTAACGCCGTGCCCGCCTATAGCGAGGTGTCCGAAGAGGTCGTGGATGCGCTCGCCCACTCGAGCTCTCTCCCGCTGCTTGTCGCCGCAATTATATTTTCGATCTGGGGCGTATCGGTCTATCTGCGCTGTTTGGACTATGTGTTGCGTCGCCGCCTTGTTGCCGTCGCCACCATCTGCGCCCTGTGGATGATCGAAGTCATTCTCAAGTACAAGTCGTTCACGCCGTTCTATGCCACCGTGCTGTGGTACCTGTACTACGTGCCCATGACGCTCATTCCGCTGCTCTACCAGCTCTGCGGCCTGCGCCTTGCGGGCCTGGAACAACACCGCCTGGGTCGCCGCTACTGCGCTGCGCTGTGGATTGCGGCCATCCTGCTTATCGGATTTGTGCTCACCAACGATTTTCATCAGCAGGTCTTCCGCTTTGACCGTACAAGCGACACCTGGAGTAACGATTACACGTACGGCTGGGGTTATTTTGTCGTTCTCGTGTGGACGGTCTTCGACTTCGTGGCCTTTTTTATCCTGGTTGGTCGGTCCTCGTCCTTTCGCATCCAGCGTTTCTCGGGCACGGCGGCGCTCGTACTGCTGGGTGGCGCATTCTTTGCCGTCTCGTATGCGTTACGCGTGCCCTGGGCATGGAGGCTCAACTTTTCGCTCGTCTATTGCGTCCTGTGCGTGGTGGCGATGGAAATCTGTCTCGATTGCGGTGTCATTCCGTCGTATCACGATATCGCCGGCATCTTCGACACCTTGCCGCTTGACCTCAAAGTTCTAACGCGCGACCTGCAGGAAGTCTATGCCACGCCAGTGTCAAAGCCAATGCCGGTAGGCGTGCGCGAGGAGTTGCGGACCCAGGAGCACGGCCGCGCCCATGCCTTTGCCGTGGCGTCCGATCCCGATGTGATGTACCGTGCCTTTCCACTGCTGGGCGGATCGGCCCTGCTTGCCCAAGACGTGTCGGAGCTCAACGAGCTTAACCGTGAGCTGGCACATCGTCGCATGGAGCTGCAGCGTCAAAACGAGCTGCTCGCCGCCGACTACGACCTTAAGACGCATTTGGCAGATCAAGAGGCCGAGACCTTGCTGGTCCAAGACGTGGACCAGGCGCTTGCCCGCGCGCTCGAAGGGATGTACGACCTGCTGAGCTCGCTGCCGCCGTTGACCGACGAAGCGTCTTCGCACGAGCGTTACCGCATGCTGCAGCGCGCCAAGATGCTCGTCGCCTATTGCAAGCGCAAGGGGTCGCTCACGTTGGCACAGCACGGGGAGAGCGGTTTTGATCGAGACCGCATCCAGCTCATTGCCAACGAGCTCGCAAGCGACCTGCGCACCATCGATATCGATTGCGCCTCGATTATCGCCATACGGCGCCCGATGCATGCCAGTACGGTAAGCGCCCTGTACGACTGCGTGTATGACTTTGCGTTTTTTGCCTACACCACCGACCATCCGGCGCTTATGTATCACTTGGGCGACCATGACCGATGCAGTGTCGAGCTGCGCGCCACGCTTTTTTCCAACGATGATGCAGATCTTTCGCAGATGCCCGCTGCGCAAGAGCTCGAAAGCGCTTTGCAAGGGCGCAACGTGGCATATCGCCTTGAGGGCGAGCCCGGCCAGCTGCGCATGATCGTCTTGATGCCGAGGGCGGGTGAGTGACGATGCAGATTTCGCTCATCCTTCCCCAAATCGTTGCGCTCGATGTTGTCTTTGCCCTGACTGCGTGTCTGCAGACGATCCACGTCCCGCTCATCGCATCGCGCCGCTCGTCCTATAACCGTAAGGTGATTTGCGCCTACGAGGCGAGTCTTGTGCTTCACCTGATGATTTCGGCGCTCATCTTATTCGCGTCGTCTGGCTCGTATCTGATGGCGCCGCTTGACGTTTGCGCCAGGGCAATGGGCGGAGTGCTGTGGCTGAATGCCGCGATCTTTGCCTATGGCGTGGTACTTATGGTGCACTATCGTCGCCTCGTCATGCTGACTGAGCTGCTGCTCGTTGCCGCCGTAACGCCGCCAATGGTTGTTGTTATGGACTCGGCGTGGACCGTTGTCCTTATCGCAGAGGGAGCGTTCTTCCTGTTCCGTTCCATCGCGGCGCTCTTGATGGACGTCCGTAACCGCCAGGAGGATATCACCGCGTTCTCGACGATCGAGACCATCAACGTGATTCCCGTGGGCATCCTGTATCTGGACCCGAGGGGCCGTCCGCTGCTCATGAACCGCTGCATGCGCAAAAACCTAGTGGAACTTCATATGCCCACTGATCTGTGTGACATGAGCAGCACATGGAACGACCTGCGCAAACTTAGCATGCAAATGCCCGAAAGCAGCAAGAACCGCGTGCGCATTAATCTGGACCGCTTTGGTGAGGCGCGCGTTGTGGTCGAGGTTTCTCCCGCCGAGATTCGCTTGTTTGTGCACGATGACGTTATGGTTTCGGGCCGCCTCTTCGAGCGCATTATCGGTCTGGATGTAACAGAGTATGCGCATGCCCATGATCGCCTGGCGCAAGCCAACCACCTGCTTGAGCTTGCGGGCCAAGAGCTCCAAGCCCAGATCGAAGAAGTCAAAAAAGTTGCTGACAATGCGGCCTATCTGCGTATGCGCGCTCGCGTGCACGACGTGATTGGCCAGCGCCTGTCCATTCTTCATCGCTATTTGGAGGAGGGGCGCCTGGATGACGAGTCACTCGAGCAGATTGACCCGTTGCTGCGCTCAATCGCCGCCGATTTGCGTAGTGACGGTGCCAGCGAGCCTGCAGAGCAGCTGGGCGATATCGTCCATGCTTTTGGCCTGGTGAGTGTGCAGATCGATGTTGAGGGTGCGCTGCCTGAGGACGTGCGTGTCGCCGCCGCATTTTTGCAGATTATCCGTGAGGCCTCGACCAATGCCACCAAGCATGCGCAGGCGCATCGGGTCCACGTGCGTCTGTGGCAGGAGGGGGCGGATGCTGGAGCCGTCGCGCGCATGACGATTTCTAACGACGGCTCCCCAGCCCCCGTATCGTATCGCGAGGGAACGGGTATCCCTGGTATGAGGCATGTCGCACAGAATCTGGGCGGCAGCCTTGAGGTCCATGCCGCCCCACCCTTTACGCTTACGGTATCCATTCCGCTCGCCTCCAGCGCCACGGTCCAAAGGAGAAGCTCATGATCCGCGTGTTAATTGTCGAAGACCAGGCCATTCTGCGCGAGAGCCTGGCACGCTCCGTTGGCGACCAGCCCGATATGACCGTTGTTTCAGCCATCGCCGATGCCTCCGAGGCCTTGGGTGTCGCGCTCAGGGAGCGCCCTGACATGATACTGATGGACGTGTGCACCGAACACGATTCAAACGGCATCGTGGCGGCGCGCATCAAGGAGCAACTGCCCGAGTGTCGCATCATTATCATGACCGGCATGCCCGAGATCACCTTTGTCGATCAGGCCCGCGAGGCGGGCGTCGATAGCTTTGTGTACAAGAACGTCGGTATCGACGAGCTGTTCGCCGTGATGCGCTCCACGCTGGCGGGCTATTGCACGTTTCCCAAGCCGCCCGAGAGCATTTTTTCGGGCACGGCGGCACTCGACGATGTTGAGCTGTCGATTTTGCGCCTTGCCTGCGAGGGCAAGAGCCGCCGCGAGATCGCGGCCGAGCTGTTTATGAGCGAGGGCACCATCAAGCGCCGCATCTCGGAGATCCTAAGCAAGACCGGCTACGACAACATCATGCGCCTTGCCGTGCATGCGGTGACCGAAGGCAGCATCGTCCCCAATATGGAGCGCCCGTAGTCGGTGCGCCGCCCGTGCTCCAACGCCAAAGATA